>JBEKFQ010000010.1:0-90941 GCA_050013235.1 Beijerinckiaceae bacterium | reverse complement strand
CGTCTCAAACGACGAAATGAAAAGCCTCAACATCCAACGCGCCGATTTCCACGGCGAATGGAACTATACGATCGCTCCTTCAGCCCAATTACGTGAAGCGTTTGTTTCCTGACGGGCGCTAACGTGAAACCCGGACCACTCCGTGGGAACCGGCCAATTTTCTGACTTGTTGATTTTTCTGGAGCGCATGAAGGGAATCGAACCCTCGTATTCAGTTTGGAAGGGAGTAGTTTTCCTATTCATTTTCAATTAATTCAGAAAGTACGGGCATGCAATAGCATGCAGGAAGCCATAATGTTTTCCGAACGTCTAATTTCCCTGCGGATTTAGCTCGACTTTGCCCATTTTCGCGCGCCCGTTTCAGACGGCGGCCTAAAAGATCGACGCTTCGGCGACGAGGCGCAGGGCCTGTTTGATAGGTAACGTCGCGGGGTTTTGGAAGCTCGGGAGTTCATGCGCCTAGCGCCGCCAACGAACTTAGTTTTCGCAGCGTCTCCACCGTCGACACATCCGCCTCGCCGTCCACGTGCGTCTGCCGCCAATGGCGCTGAAAGGCGGCCACGACATCCCCGGTCGCATCGCAAAACGCACCGCTCACGGGTATGCCATAGCCCAGCGCGGCGAGGTTGCGTTGCAGTGCTTCGACCTCCGGTCCCTGATCTCCCTGGCGCATCACCGGCCCCGGCACGAGTGGCGCGGGCGGAACATAGAGGCCAACGCCTGTCGCGGCGAGGTCTGCCCACGGAAACCATTCGCCGGGGTCGATCTTGCGGCCGGGCGCGATGTCGGAATGAGCCAGCACGCGGCGCCTGGGGATGGCGTTGCGCGTACAAATATCTTGGCACAAGGCGATCAAGGCCGCGATTTGCGCGGCGGGGTAGGGCGGGCAGCCGCCGTCATGGCCCGTATTCACGATCTCGATGCCGATCGAGACGGAGTTTATGTCGCTCTCGCCGGCCCAAAAGGAGGCGCCGGCATGCCAGGCGCGCAAGGCTTCGGGGACGATCTGGGTGATCCGGCCATCTTCCCAGACGAGATAATGGCAGGAGACGCCGGCTTGCGGATCGCGGAGATGCGCCAAGGCAGCGGCGCCCGTGCTCATCCCGGTGTAATGGAGAATGAGCGAATCCACCGCTTTCCCGCACCTTTCGCCATGATTGGGCGAGGGCGCGAGATCGCGGACGAGGAGGCTATCCCGGTTCAATAGCCGTAATAGGCGACGCAGATGGGATGCCCGTAGGGGTCATATCCGTAACGCGCGCAATGAGGCGGCGGGGGTGGCGGGTAAGCTCCAGGCGGCGGGGGCGGGGGCGGATAAGCGCCGGGCGGCGGCGGCGGTGGTGCCGTGCTGGCGCCAATGACCGCGCCCGCGCCTGCGCCGAGGATACTGCCGGCAATGACCGCGCCGGGGTGTCCGCCCGCTGCCGCGGCAACCGCCGCGCCGGTGCCAGCGCCGATGAGCGCGCCGCTGCTGGCCCTTTGCTCAGGCGTATAGCCGCAACCGGCCAGGCCAAGGCCTGCGAGGAGGGCGATCGAGGTCATAAGTTTTGTCATGGATGGTCTCAATTTGGCACCTTGCTGAACGGACTTTTCACTAACAAGCGGCTTGTGGCATCATAAAGATGGTGCCCTGGGGAAGGTGAGTATTTCCTGAACACGCAGCATTTTGGTCACGAAATATCTGGCCGCTGGCTCAAAGCCGCGTGTTTGTGGGGCGGTTTGCCGTAAAAAGCCTAACGCTTCTCCTTGGAAATGGGCTAGACCGCCTGGCCAGCCGGCCGGACGGCCGCCGCCGTGAGGCGGAGGAAAGTCCGGGCTCCAGCGAGACACGGTGCCGGATAACGTCCGGCGGGGGCGACCCCAGGGATAGCGCCACAGAAAATAAACCGCCCCGGCCGGGCGTGCGAACGCGACAGGCCGGCGGTAAGGGTGAAACGGTGCGGTAAGAGCGCACCGCGCGACTGGTAACAGGAGCGGCACGGCAAGCCCCACCGGGAGCAAAACCGAATAGGGGCGACACGGTACGGTTCTTACGCGAGTTATCGCGTGGAATGCGTGCAAGGCTCGTCTTCCAGCCGTCGCCCGGGTTGGTTGCTCGAGGCGGCCGGTAACGGCCGTCCCAGAGGAATGGCCGTCACGTGCGTGGGCAACCACGCGCCGTACAGAACCCGGCTTAAAGGCCGGCTGGCACTTCGAAACATCTTATCGCCTGGGTGGATTCACTCAGGCGATGAGGGCCGGGCTTGTGGCGGCAGCCTCATATTGGCCCCCACGGCCGGAGGGCTGCTGTCGTCCGGGATTATTCTAACCGGACTTCCACGGGTTCCAAGCCAGGGAAATCAATCCGGAGGTTTTGTCCGGCACGGGTTTGCAGGGCGGGTAGGCTCCAACCCGCCGAAACGAGATCGCCCGCGTTGAGCTGGTCGCCACCTTGAGCAAGCGTGTCCGCTAAAAGACCCAGGCAATCCAAGCAATGAGCGAAAAACTTGGCCGAGGCGATCTTCTGGAGAGGATGGCCGTCGATGCTGAGGACGATGGGCTCTTCACTCCAGAAAACATCGGACCATCCGGCTACCGGCGAGCCGCGGAATGTCGCGACATGCAGCGCAAAATCCGCCGTGGCGATCCGGGCGGTCAAAGGCACCGAGCCGGGAACCCGGCGTCCCAGAAGTTCGATCGCGAAATCGCATTGTATGATGGCGCTGGTTACGGTCGATCGCGTTATTTCCTCCTTGTCTGGATACGACCGCCCGAAGGTGAAGAGCATCGCGGAGCGAGCGCCCATCAATCCCTGGGGCACGCGGAAAACCGAGCCTGTGTCAAAAATGGTGCCGGCCATCAGAAGGCCGTGGACGAAACTGTCGGCTTGTTTCGAACTTTCAATTTGTTCGCGAAACGTCAGGGTCGAGTAACCCTTTGGCTGATCGTCCATGGCTTCGGCGGCTTCGAGCTGAATCGCCTCCGCGTCTTCGTCCGAGGCGATGTCTTGAAGTCGAAGATCGATCACCAATCCGTTTTCGCGCGCATGGGCGAGAGCGTGGCCGGCGGCTTCGATTTGTTGCGGGTTCATGGTCATCGCAAGGTGCCAATCTTGGAGCGCCTTCCGCGAAAACCGGTTTGGCCTTTGCCGCGGGACGATGCGCATCTTTTTGATTAAGTTTTTACTTTAGCTTGTGTTCGATGAATGTCCGAGTGGGCTTTCGTGGGATTTCGCCTGAAACTACGGAGGGACCTCGGGGTTGCCCAAGTGAAGAGGCCGCCAATTGGGGCGGCCTCCATGGCGAATAGATTCACGCTACCGTACCGGCGGACTTTAGAGTCAGCAGCGCGCGCACCAGCATCCACGCCACGTACAGACCCGTTGATGCCAGGGGCCACACCACCGGCCCCAAAAAGGACCGCAAGCGGCTTTTTCAATCGGGCTGAAGTTTTCGGACGTGCCGGAAATCGCCGCGGCACCCCGCGTTGTTTGGGCGTTGGCCTGCCATGTCAAGGATCCCGCAAACAAGATCGCCGCCGTCGCAGTGAGGGCAATTGCTACTTTACGCATCGCTTCACTCCCCGTACGGCCTTGTCCGGCGCCCATTTGCCGCCTCTACCGTACCTTCGTCATTTTAGCCGGCTCTTCGCCGGACTCAATGAGCGAGGTCAATTCGGAGCGAGGTCAATTCGGCACGCACGAGGCCCAATTGGCGAGTTCGAGGGTTGGACGTTCACCGTTAAGCGGCCGGCCAGCGCCGGCGGCTTAGCCATTATGTTTTGATGAAATAGCGAGCTGTTTTTACGGCGGACTTGCGGGGGGTGTCCCACGCAAGTCCGCTTCGGTTTTTGTTTTGGCGCGGGGCTCCACCGGAAAACCGGATCCCCTTTTCCGGACTCTGTTTAACTCAACCGCCCCGAGGCATGCGCGAGCATCGTATAGACTTTGCCGCTATCCGAGGCGAGGTAGGCCTGGGTCAGCTGATCGTCGGGGTCGCTCTGTTGGATTTGCGCCAGCAGGCGCTCGAATTCCTGGGTGTAGCGATCGACGGTCGTCCGGAAATCTTGATCCGTGCGATAGCGCCTGCGGATGTCCTCGAAAGTTTGAGCGCCCCGCAACGTATAGATCTGAAGCTGAAAGGCATTGTCGTCGCCGGCGCGATAGCGGTCCCAGGCGTCCGCTGCCTCCGCCGGAACGATCATCCGGGCGATATCGAGCGAGATCGCTTCGAGCGGTTCGGCTGACCGGTTGGGCGCGGGCAGCGCGGCCTCCGAATTGGCCTGCGTTTCCTCTTCATCCTGGGAGGCGCGCGCGAGAAGATCCGAGAGCCAACCCTGTCCGCGATCCGAGGGGGGGAGGTGCCGTTGCATCGGCGGTTCGATACGGGGGGCCGCTGGACGGGCGGGCTCGCGCCTCGCCGGAGCTGGACGCGCGGGCTCTTGACGCAAGGTTTCTTGCCGGGCTGGCTCTTGGCGGGCTGGCTCTTGGCGGACTGGCTCTTGCCGGACCGGCTCTTGGCGCTCCGATTTTTGTTTCGCGGCGTCAGGCCGGTTTGATTGCGGGAGACGGGGGGCTTGCGTCCGCGCGGATTCGCCGCCGTAGGGTTCCTCGGTCCGCGGAGCCTGGTTCCGCAAGGCTTGCCCGGCAGGCCGGGACTCTTGTCTGCCGGTCTCTTGCCGGCCGGCGTCTTGCCTGCCGCTGTCCTGGGCCTTGGGTTCTTCGGCGGAATAAGGCGCGGAGCGCCATTGGCGCGCCGCTGCCACCGCCTTCATGGGGGACTGGTCGATCACGGGCTCGGACAGATCGAGCGAGCGGCCCGAACGTGTGACGATATCCGTCAGCGCGTTCAGGGCCTTGATCTGGTCACCGATCACGCGCCGCATCGCGGCGGCTTGCTCGGCGGTCTCGCGCGGGATCTCGCCGGCGCTGCGGCGCACTTCCTCGCGCGTGGCTTCGATCTCTTCGAAGATCTGCTTGGCGATCCCGCGCATGGCCGTGGACGTCGCTTGGAACCGCTCCATCGATTTGCCGAAAAATGCTTCGATCTCGGTCGTGGCGGCATGCGAGGATCCCGCGAGCAAAGTCCCGACATCGCGGGCGCGCGATTCGGCTTTCCCCAGCGTTTCGCCGATCAGGATCGAGAATGATTCCATCATCGCTTCGAAATCGTTGCGCTTGTTTCCAACCTCTTCGAGCACCCGGTCGAGAGATTTCAAACGGGTCTCGAACTTTTCGTCGAGCTCGGCCTGGGTCCGCGCCACGGCGGAGGCGGAGGTGGTCAGCGTATCGTGATAATTCGAGATTGTGGCGGCCACGTCGCCGGCATCGGCGATCGTTCTTCCGGCCGTTGCCGTCAAGCGGTTAATCTCGCTGGCGATATTCGTGATGGTGCCATTAAAATCGGACATCCGCTCGTTGAGCGATTTGTCGATAATCGCCAAATTGCTGCTGGCGCCGCTGATCATACGCTGCAGCGATGCACTGCTTGCGCCGAGCCGGTCGACGACCGCGACGATTTCGGATCGAAGCTTATCATTGGTGACGACAAGCGAATTCGTGGAAGCCATCACGCTGTTTTCGATGGCGTCGCGAAGATCTTCCGCCGAGCGGTCCAGGGCCTCGGTCACTTCGGTCTTCGTTTGGCCAAGGCGCTCGACGAGCTGATTGCCCCGTTGGTCCAAGACCAATTGAAGTTCCTCGGACCGTGCCGCGATCCCGTCTTGGATAGACTGGCCCTTTATGTCCAAGACACTTTCGATCTCGCCCAGGAGACCGTTGAGAGTCCCGGAAACATGAGCCACTTTGATCTCGAGGGCGCCCCCGACTTCTTGCGCCCGGCTCGCGAGCGCGGTGTCGATTTCGTTGATCGCGGCGGCCACGATTTGGCGCAATTCGTTTGTTTCGCGCTCCACCGTGGCGCTCAAGGACTGGGTTTGCCGGCCCAATACCCGGTCGATCGATGCGGCTTGCTTGGCGAGATTATCGGAGACCGCTTGGCCTTTTTGCGCCAGATCGTCGGAAATGACGCTGAGCCGGCCCAGGACCTGTAAGTCGATACGTTCGACATGGCCTTCGAGTTTTTCCGAGAGCGATGCCGTTTTGTTGGTGAAGATCGTCTCGATCTCGACGGCTTGTGTCTCGAGAGACTGCACAATATCTCGCCCGCCTTCGCTTAGCGCGCGCGCGATATCCAAGGCGCGGCTTGCCAGCAATTCGCTGACGGCTCTCGCGCGCGTCTCCAGGCCGCTGTCGATCCGGGTCACCAGGGTCGAAAGAGTCGAGGTGACATTCTGCGCCCGTTCGACCGCGCGTGTTTCGAAGTCGCCGATCTGCGTGTCGAGGAGCCTTGCGGCTTCTTGAATGCGCTGGCCAATTTTGCCGTTGAGGTCCGACCCCTTGACGGTGATCGTGTTTTCGATCGCGTCGAGGCGATCGGTGAGCGTCGCGGTGAAGCGCTCGGCATGGGCGCCGATTTGGGCTGTCGCCGAGTTGCCTTGAAGAGCGAAGGTCTCGTTGAAGGCATCGAGGTTGCCGGCCAGAACTTCGTTGATCCGGTCGCCATGGGTTGCGATGGCCGAAACGGCCTCCGAGGCCAGATCGGAGAAACGCGAATTCAGGCTGCCGATCTGGCCGGTCAGATGTTCGATCGCTTTTTGGGCGCTGAGGATGAAGTTTTTCTGAAGCGCTTCGGCATGACGGATGAGCGCACTCGACGTCGCTTCGGCATTCACGCCGAGCTTATTGTGCATGTCGTCGATATAGCCGCCTAGCATCGTGACGGCGTCCATCGCCGTCGCCCGGAGCCGCTCGTTCATGGCGTCGGTATGGAGATCCAGGGCCGAAAGGGTCTCGCTGGTGGTGCCGGTTAGGCGGTCATGAATCGCTTCGGCGTGGCTGTCGATCGTGGTGATGAAGCCGGCCGCCGATGCGCCGAACTGCTCGTTGAGGGCCTGCGTATGCGTATCGACGGCCTTGATGGCTTGGTTCGCCGTCGCGGTCAGCCGCTCGTTAACGGTCTCGGTTTGCGAGGCGAGGGCCTCGATGGCTTGGTTCGCCGTCGTGGTCAGCCGCTGGTTGACGGTTTCGGATTGTGAGGCGATGGCGTCGATGGTCTCGTTCGCCGTCGTGGTCAGCCGTTGGTTGACGGTTTCGGTTTGCGAGGCGAGGGCCTCGATGGCTTGGTTCGCCGTCGTGGTCAGCCGCTGGTTGACGGTTTCGGATTGCGAGGCGATGGCGTCGATGGTCTCGTTCGCCGTCGTGGTCAGCCGTTGGTTGACGGTTTCGGATTGCGAGGCGAGGGCGTCGATGGTCTGGTTCGCCGTCGTGGTCAGCCGTTGGTTGACGGTTTCGGATTGCGAGGCGAGGGCGTCGATGGTCTGGTTCGTCGTCGTGGTCAGCCGTTGGTTGACGGTCTCGGTTTGCGAGGCGATGGCGTCGATGGCTTGGTTCGCCGTCGTGGTCAGCCGCTCGTTCACGGTCTCGGTTTGCGAGGCGAGGGCGTCGATGGCTTGGCTCGCCGTCGTGGTCAGCCGCTCGTTCACGGTCTCGGTTTGCGAGGCGAGGGCGTCGATGGCTTGGCTCGCCGCCGTGGCCACCCGCTCGTTCACGGCGTCGGTTTGCGAGGCGAGGGCGTCGATGGTTTGATTCACCGTTACGGCCAGCTGCTCGTGCATGCTCTCCGTATGGGCAGCCAGGGCCTCGACCGTTTCGGCGGCGGCGATCGCGATCTGACCTTGCAGGGATTCGCCGTGCTGGTTGAGGATGGAAATGGTTTCTTGCGACGTCGTGGCGAGCTGTTCCGTGAGCAGCCCGGTTTGCGACGTCAGGGCCGAAATCGTTTCATTCGAGACGGCTGCAAGACGCTCGTGCATGGTTTCGCGATGCTGGGTCAGAGCAGATAATGTCTGGTCCGCGGTATCCGCGAGTTGTTGCGTAAGCGTGTTGGTATTCTCCGCGAGCATAGCGGCAGCCTCGCCGGAGGTTTCCACGAAGCGGCGATGGAGATCGGCGCTATGCTGTTCGAAGCTTGACCTGATCCGCTCGTGATTCTCGTCGAGAAGCGTCGTGAGAGCTATTCCCGACGTTTCGAAGGCCGTCTGCGCCGCGCGGGTGCGATCGGCGATCAGATCGGCGATCTGGTCCGCCATGTCGTGAAGATTCCCGTGCAGGGTATTACCTTGGACGGCGACGACATCGTGTAGCCGGTCGCTGGTTTCGGCAAGACGGACGGCGAGAACATCGCCTTTCGTGACGATATTTTCGGAGATTCGCGTCCCCGTTTCGTCGAGTCTTTGGACGATTTCGCTGGTTTTCAAGCCAAGGTCCGTCACCAGCATATGCCCGGCTTGGGCGATTTTTGTTTCGAGTTCCGCCGTATGCCCGGCAATCGCCGAGCCCAAGGTGTCGCTGGCGTTGGTTAATTTGCCGAGGATCTCGCTGCCGCTTTCATCGAGATTGCGGGTGCAGGCCTCGCCGGCCGTCAGCAGCGCGGCACGGATGTCCTCGCCCTTCTCGCCAAGGGACCGGGTGACTTCGTTCCCGGCGCTTCCGACCGTCGCGACGATACGGCCCGACAAAATGTCGAGATCGCGAGAAAAGTCTTCATGCGCCCCGGTTATCGCGATGCGCACCTTGTCCGCGTTCGACGAGATCGCCTCGCGTTCCGACGACAGTTCATCGATCAAGGACCGGATCCGGCGTTCGTTGTCGCCATAAGAGCGTTCGAGGTTCGAGACTTCGGAGCGCACGAGCATTTCCAGCTCGCCGGCTCGCGCCAGAGCGCGCTCGATTCCATCGCCCATCGAGGCGATCTCGCGGCGAATGGCCTGCGAGAGAGTGACCATCTGCTCGGTCGCGATCGTTTCGGGCTCGGCTAAACGAATTGCGACCTGCATCATGGTACGCGCCGTCATGCGCACTTCCTGCGCGCGGCGGGTGAGCGCGGCGGTCATGAAGAAAAACAGCATGGGACCGGCGATTGCCAGCAGGCCGAGCGCGGCTTTCGGTTGGAAGAAGCCGCCCTCCGTGATCGCATTGGCGCGATCGGAATAGAGGTAAAACGAGCAAAGGATCAGCCAAGCCAACGCGGCGAGGCCCGCGATGAGCATCGGCGTACCGCTTGGTTTGGCCTGCAAAGCCCGTAGGATTTGACCGACCGATTCGCGGTCGTCGTTGGCCGGCAACCCATTCGGGGTCACATAGGGCCGCTCCTCGTAGGGGTGTTCCTCGAACGGCCTGTCCTCGTAGGGTCTCTCGCTAAAAGCCGGGGCGGCGGGGCGCGCCGGTTGGCGAGGTGCCTGCGCGAAGAGCGCGCGGTCGTCGATATCGGGAAGTTTGGGGCGATTGCCGCGATCACGTTTTTGCATTTCGCCGCTGCTCTTCGAAATCGGGCTGGCTAGACGGTCGTCGGCTTTTGGTTCGGTCCGGCCGGTGTCCGGCGTCTTGCCGCCAGCTTGCAGAGGGTCCGCCAGATTCAAAGCCTCTTCAATGGCCGACAGCGCTTCGGCCGCCGGATCACGAGTTTTGCCTGGATTGGCCATTTTCGCCTCTTGAACGATACACCGCCGGCAACACAAAGCGCCCGCCCGGCGTCATCTAGCCGGGATACACACTGTTAACCAATATCCACTCTACAGTCTGAAGCAATCTATGGAAACTCGTATAGCTAATGCATCGCGAAACGTCGTTAACGGCGGCTTGGCCGTGAGGTTAAAACTGGGGTAAATATGCGCTGGCACAAGCCCTTACCAGTTCTTCGCCAGAGACGGTTAGGGCTTTTCCGGACCGATAGGCAAGGCTGATTCAATGGATTTCTCCTATATCTCCGGTCAAACCTTCGGCGATCACCGGCTCGAGACAGAACTGCTGGAACTTTTTCTCGCGCAAGCGCGGAGTCTGATTCCCCATTTGCCGGAGAGGCGCGCGCAAGACGAAGCGGCGCATTTGCTGAAAGGCTCCGCGCTTGCGGCCGGGGCGACCCGGATCGCCGCTGCCGCGGGGGCCTACGGGGATGCCGCCGCTCACGCGCGGCACGCGGATGGACCTCTCTACAAGGAATTGGTGGCGGCCTTTCAAGAGGCGGAAGCCGCGATCGAGACCCGGCTCGCGCTTCTGCGGGATAAAAACGGAGATGTGCCCCGTTGAGGCCCGCGGAGCCTTTCGTCCCACCTCGCGGGCGGGAGCGGACGGATGCGCCAAATGATTCTCGGCCTGCGCGGCAATTGCGCGCTCCTCATCCCGGCGGACTCTCTTGCGATGTTGAGAATCTTTTTTTTATTTCAATGGGATGGGCATGTTTTCCTGGCGGAATTTCAATTGGCGCAGATGGAACACGGGCAAGGGTGCCGCGAGCCTCTATTCATCGCGCGCGGCTTTCTCTAAAAGACCATCACTTCACGCGACCGCCATGGTCCGGACAGGCGCTATTTCTAGAGGATCGTTTCATGCCCGCTATCACTTTCGTCGATTCGAAAGGCACCGCCCGCACTGTGGAAGCGGAACTTGGATCGACGGTCATGGAAACGGCTATTCGTCATAATGTGCCGGAAATCATTGCGGAATGCGGTGGCGCCTGTGCCTGCGCGACCTGTCATGTCTATGTGGACGAGGCTTTCATCGCGCTGACCGGCAAGGCGCAAGCGATGGAAGAAGACATGCTCGATTTTGCCTTCGACGTGAAGCCGAACTCCCGGCTTTCCTGCCAAATCAAGGTGACGGCCGCTCTCGATGGACTGAAGGTCTCGACACCCACGCGTCAAGGCTGAGCGGGCTGCTCGTCAAAGCAAAAGTCCCAGCTTTCCCGGCTTGTATGATGGAACAGCGGCAGGAGCTGTTCCGTCCCCGTGGTTTTGAAGCTCCGGGCAAAAGGCCAGGGCTCCGGCCTGCCGGGAAGCGACGCGGCGACAGCCTCCTCGAATCGCATCCACTCTTCTTGGCTAAGCTCTAAGCCGGTTTCCTTGACAGTCGCGATCCGTGACATCGGTTCTCCTGCGCCGGGCGGCCTGTTCCATTTCGGACTAGGCTATTTCGTTGGGCTGCTCGTCCATGCCTGTCTTTACCTCTGCCAAAATCCTATGAAGCGGCTGTGACACGCTTCGGGCGCGCACGGGCGCTCATCCCTTGGGCAGAAGCATTCACGGGATGGGAAATCAGTCACATGGTGCGGAGATCGCGAAGGCCCTTGATCACGAAAGTCCGTAACTTTCGGGGGGGCATGCGCTAATCGCGGGCGGGCGTTTTCTCCTGCTTGAACAGGAATGGCACCACTCTGCGCAGATTTGGCGCCGGTTGCGCCGCGAAGGGCATGGGGCGGCAGACCGCCATGGCGGAGAGGCCGATGCGGGCGGTCAAAAGCCCGTTCAGCATGCCCTCGCCGAGCCGCGCCGAAATTTTGGCGGCAATGCCGTGGCCGACGACCTGCTGCAACAGACTATCGCCCGCCGCCATGCCCCCGGTAATGGCGAGATGGGCCGCGACCGATCGCGCGAGCTTCACGAAGCCCAAAAGTCCCGGCCGGCCGCCGTAGATTTCCGCAATCTCGCGGATCAGGCGGACGGCTTGCAAGAGGACAAAGGCGACATCGATGAAGGCGCGCGGCGCGATGGTGGTGACCAGCGAAACACGTTTGGCGGCATTGGCAATGGCCGCTTGCGCCTTGCCGTCCAGCGGAGCGACGAGGGTTCGCTCGGCAATCTCGACGAGATCGCGGCCATCGACGATTTCGCTTCGCAGGGCCAGGATGTCGCCGCGCGCCCGCGCCGTTTCAGGCCGGGCGGTATAGAGCGCGGCGAGCTCGCTCACGAGCTTGCGGGCGTGTTCCCGGTCATCGGCGGCATGGGCCTTGGCGAAATCCTGATGCAGTTTGGCGATATGTTTTTGCCGCGCCACCCGCAGGAACTCTCGGGTGCCGAGGACCAAGAGGGCGAGGACGGCAAAGGCCGCGAGGCCAAGACCGATGACGCCAAGCGCCATGGATCGCGCGAAAAGCCCGTCGACGATCTGCGTGACCCAGAGTCCGAGGGCCAGCGAAACCAATCCGCCCAGGGCGGACCAGAACAGGCCGCCCCAGGACAACAAGCTCCGGCGAAAGATGCCGCGCTTTTGGGCCGTTTCCACGGCCTGTTCGCCCGGTTCGAGCGCGACGGTCTCGAAAGCGAACGGATCCGGCGTGATCTCGACGATGGGTTCGCGGGGCTCGCGCGCGGGGCGAGGCGCATCCTCCGCCTCGATCCGCACCGCGCGCGGACGCCGCCGTTCTTCCGGAGTTGGTTCCCTGCCGCTCATGTCAGGCGATCTCCTAGAAGAAACTGTAAGGCGCGGTCGAGCCGGATATGGGGCAGGGGTTTCGGCGTGCCATCCACCGTCAATTCCGGTAGCGGCGGCCGGAAGCGGACGAAGCGATAGTCGGCCTCGGCGGGACCGGCATAGAGACCCTCGCCTCGCAGCGCCGCTTTGGGATCCGCAGGGAGATCGCCGGGGAAAATGGCGGCTTCGGTCTTGCCGTCGAATGTCTGGCCGTCGATGACCTCGCCGGCCGCCGGAATGCCTGCCACGGCGTCCAGCGCGCGAGAATCTTTTCCGATCCGGGCCTCGCGTGTCGCGCGGATGCCCGCCAAGGCGATGACATCGATCTCGGCGCCGGCATCGTCGGCCCTGGCGATGGCGCGGGCGACGATGGTGCGCAAAATGGCCTCGAGCCGGTCGTGGCTGGTGTGGTTGAGATGATCGGCCTTGGTCGCGGCGAACAGGATTTTATCGATCCGGGGACGGAACAACGCGGAGAGCAGGGTGTTGCGCCCGGCCCGGAAGGCTTGCAGGATTTCCGACAGAGCGGTTTCGAGATCGCGTAGCGCCGCCGGGCCTGCATTGAGGGCGGCGAGCGTATCCACCAGCACGATCTGCCGGTCGAGCCGGGAAAAATGATCGCGGAAGAACGGTCGCACCACTTGTGCTTTATACGATTCGTAGCGCCGCTCCATCATCGCGGCCAGCGTGCCCTCGGGATAGGCCTCTCCGGGCTTGAGGACGAGCGGCGCGAAGGTGAGGGCGGGCGAGCCCTCCAAATCGCCGGGCATGAGAAAGCGTCCCGGCGGCAGGGTGGAAAGCGCATGGGTATCGGCCCGGCACGAGCGGAGATAGGCTGTGAAGAGGTCCGCCGCCTCGCGGGCCTTGGCTTCGTTGAAGGCCGCCGCCGCATCGGTTGCCAGCGTGAAAGCCCGCCATTCCGCGGCGAGCGGGGCCCGTGCCGCGCGGGCGCTGGCCTCCAAGGTTTCGCTTGACCATTGCGCATAGGATTTATCGAGCAGCGGCAAATCGAGCAGCCATTCGCCGGGATAATCGACAATATCCAGAATCAGGCTGGCGGGCCCCGGGCGAAGACCCGTGGCGCGCTCGAATTCCAATTTGATCCGCACCTCGGCGATCTGGCGCGTCGAGTCCGGCCAGTCGCGGGCCGCGCCATCCTCGCCACCGCGGAGCGCCGCGCGATGCGCCTCGTAGGCGAAGCGCGGCACGGTGTCGTCGGGCTGCGGCTCCAGCCGCCCCTTGGTCAGCCGCCCCTCCGCCACGACCCGGAAGACGGGCAGGGCGCATTTGGTGCCGGAGCCCGGCGCGCCAAGCTCCGTCAAATGCTGGATCAGCGCCGTGATGAAGATCGTCTTGCCCGCGCGGGACAGCCCGGTGACGCCCAGACGCACGACGGGCGTGCCTGCGCTCTCGCTCAGGGTCTGGGCGAAAGCGCGGGCCTCGAAGAGAAGATCGGAGAAAAAAGACAAGGGAAGGTCCGCTTGGAGAAGCCTCCTATGTAGGCAACCTTGGCGCCGGTGTCAGGGGTCATTATCACGCCGCCTTATGCGCCACTGTCGCGGCGCACGGCTTCCCCGGCTCCAAGACCTTGGTCAGAGTGAAAATCGCCGCGAGCGTCACGCTGTAAACCAGCACCTGCATTTGCGAGGGCTGATCGCTGTAGCCGATCAAGGTGTGTAGAAGCCGGCCGAAGAGGCTCGTGTCGGAGAGGATCGCGGAACTGTCCCAAGCGGTGGCTTGCAGCTGCGTGATCAAACCTGCCTGTTGGAGAAACAGAACGCTTTGCGCGGCGAGCCCGGCCGCGAGAAAGGTGATGAGCGTAGTCGTGACGCGGAAAAGATGCTTGGGAGGGATGGTCACCAGGCCGAAAAACGTCAGGGCACTCACCGCGCAGCCGAGCACCAGGCCGAGCGCGCTGCCCGCCAGGAGGCCCAAAGCCGACGAGCCACCCGAAATCACGAGGCCATAGAGAAAGAGCACGATCTCCGAACCCTCGCGCAAGACCGCTACGCCGACGACGATGGCCAGCGCGGCGAGCGAGCGCGATCCGTTCTTGACGGCAAGGCCGGCGTCGCGCAGCTCCGCCGCCATTTCGCGGCCATGTCGCGCCATCCAGATATTGTGCCACGCCAGCATACAGACGGCGAGGCCGAGCACGCTGGCATTGAAGATCTCTTGGCCAACGCCCGCCAGAGCGTTGGCGAGCGCGTCGGCGAAGATGGCCAGCAACGCGGCACCGGCAATACCGCCCGCCACGCCCGCCGTGATCCAGCGGCCCCGGCCATGGATGCCTTTTGTCACGGCCAGCACGATGCCGACAATAAGCCCGGCTTCGATGACCTCACGAAAGACAATGATCAGCGCGCCTAACATGACACTTTCCCTTACTTTACGACGAGGAAGCCCTCGGTGGTGTCTTCGTTGTAATCGTCGAAAAACCGGTAGCGTCCGGGCGGAAGCGGCCGGATCTGCACGGAAATCTTGGCATGTGCGGCCACGACCTTTTCGACACGCAGAGTTTTGCTCTCGAATTCGGCCGGCGTCGCGTCGAGATTGGTGATCTCGATCGTCAGTGGCTGGTTCGCCGGAACGGCCACTTCCGCCGGATGAAATTTATGATTTTGCAGCGACATTTGAAGCGTTTCCGCCCATGCGGAAGCAGGTGCAATCGCAAGGACTGCCGCCAACAGGCAGCTAACGGTTTTCAGTCTATCGCGTGTCGTCATGCGCATATCCAGTCTCCTTAACATCGTAAAATATCTCAAAATTCGATCTCGAATTTCATATTGCCGCGGTAACGTTCGAAATTCGTGAGATCGAGCGGCCGGGCATCGCCAACGGCATGCCCTGCGATTTCCGTCGAAAACGCCAAGGCGAGCATCATCTTGCTGTTGAACTGAATGTGCAGTGTCGGCCCGTCGTAGAGTGCCTGCCCATCGAAGGAATTGAACAAGGCGCCGCCATAGGCCCGGTAATATTCCAGCTCGTCGCCAATCGTGATCTTTGGTGCGATCCGGTAGGCAATGGCGCCAGTTAGACCCGTGGAGGAGACACCTTGCCAGGCCAGCGACCCTACGGGCCGGTCGATTTCGGGTGTGTAATTCACATTGATCGCGCCATAGAGCCGGTTGGGGATGAGTTCGGTATCGGCGATCAGCGTAAAGCCGGTGCTGTAATTGGCGGTATAGCCTGCACTCGTGCCGTCCACGCGTTCCCATTCCGGCTCGACCTCGAAGGTGAGACCGATAGGCGAGCCGGGAACGCGATCGACAAGGGCAAAACGCAGATCGGCCGAAAGCCCGCTAAAAGTGGTGCGGTGGATATCGCCGAGGCCCTCGACTCCGGTGATTGTATGACTCGTTCCATGTGCGCTCAACTCGTAGCCGAACCAGGCTGTAGGCACATGCTCGAACTCTATTTCCTGCTCGACGTTGCTGTAATGACCGCCTCGCCGGGCGCTCGCGGTCGTCGTCTCGAATTCGACGGCTTGTTCGCCTGGCACGCCAATATCGGCGCCCGAGGTAAAGCCGAAAATATATTTCGTTTCGAGTTCGTGAAAACTGTCGACCGCCGGCGCCGCGTCGTTCGCGGGGATCTCCGCGGCCCAAGATTTTGTAGGAATCACGGCATTTGTAGCAAAGACAGCAAATGAAATGAGAAAAACCCTACAGTTTTGTGATGCGATGTTAGTATTCGTCATTTCAAAAGGGCTCAACATGATCGAGGAGAGGCCGTTTGGCTAAAATTTGATACGACAATGAGTTTTAATTCGCAAGTCGCCGTGTGAAGATCATAATTATTCTAATCTAGCATGGGATCTGATTGGCCGGGATAATCGAGAAAGCGTTTTCTATTATAATTCTAAACTGGGCGGCATGCTGCGAGGCGGCGCGATCTTGCCAACCCGGCGGGTAAGAGATTGCAAGCGGAAATGTTGACCAGGCGTCTTTGGACGTCGAGACGGTCCAAGCCCAGACCGCGCGGTTTCGACCCCGCGTCTCACCTCCCCGCTTTCAAATCATCGGGCGTGACGAACTGGACGAGCTGGCCGCCGCTCGCCGCCGCATCCTCCCAATTCTCCGCGCGAAACTCGATGATGGCGAAGCTGGACGGCGGAAAACGGGCGCGCATGGCCTCGAGATCCTTGATGTCGCCGTCCCTGCCGAGCTTGAGGGCCAGCTCGACGATTCCGGGATTATGGCCTACGATAAGTAACGTGTTGACTTTGCTGCCGGCGTGCCGGAGCCGCTCGCGCAATTCGCCGGCCCCGGCATTGTAAAGATCGTCTTCGTAATGGACGCGGATTGGCCGGGATGCGACCGCGAGATCCTCGAACGTCTGGCGTGTCCGCGCGGCGGGCGAGACCAGGGCGAGGTCCGGCAGGAGATCATTCACGAGGAGGAAGGCGCCGGTGCGTCCGGCGTCCTTGTGGCCTTTGTCCGTCAATTCGCGCGCGAAATCGTCGCCGCCGTGCGGAACGGCCTTGGCATGGCGCAGCAGGATCAGCGTCAGCATTTTAGCGTCCTTCGCGGCGGGTGAGGAACGCCAGCCGTTCCAACAGATGAACGTCGCCCTCGTTCTTTAAAAGCGCGCCCGCCAGCGGCGGGATGAGCTTTTTCGAATTGGTCTCGCGCAGCAGCTCCGGCCCGATTTCTTCGCTGAGAAGCAGTTTGAGCCAGTCCAGCAATTCCGAGGTCGAGGGTCTTTTCTTCAAGCCCTGAACCTCGCGGAGATCGAAGAAGATGCGCAAAGCTTCCTCGACAAGGCGCCGTTTGATGCCGGGAAAATGCACCTCGACGATCGCCGCCATGGTTTCCGCATCGGGGAAGCGGATATAGTGGAAAAAACAGCGGCGCAGGAAGGCGTCCGGCAATTCCTTCTCGTTGTTCGAGGTGATGATGATGACCGGACGTGCCTGCGCGCGGATCGTTTCGCCGGTCTCGTAGACATGGAATTCCATCCGGTCGAGTTCGAGCAGCAAATCGTTGGGAAATTCGATATCCGCCTTGTCGATTTCGTCGATCAGCAAGACAGGCCGCTTGGGCGCGGTAAAAGCCTCCCAAAGCTTGCCGCGCTTGATGTAGTTGGAGATATCGGAGACCCGCGCATCGCCCAGTTGCGAATCGCGCAGCCGCGAGACCGCATCGTATTCATAGAGACCCTGTTGCGCCTTGGTCGTCGATTTGACGTGCCAAGTGATCAGCGGGGCTTCGAGGGCCGCGGCAATTTCTTCCGCCAGAACGGTCTTGCCTGTCCCCGGTTCGCCCTTGATGAGCAGCGGCCGCTGGAGCACGATGGCCGCATTGACGGCGACCGTCAGGTCTTCGGTCGCGATATAAGACTTGGTGCCGGAAAAACGCATGGAGTACCCTGGGGCTCGAACCTTGTGGATGTGCCATCCCCAGGGCGCGCTGGCAATGTCTCGCGGGAACGGGAATGGGTCCGTGGGGTTTGGGGAGCCGGCGCGCCGGGGCCGGATTCAGGACGGGGTCATGCTGCTCGATTTTTTCACCAATCTGCGCAAAGCCTCCGTTCCGGTCACGGTCCGGGAATATTTGACCCTGATCGAGGGGCTCTCTCAAGGCCTTGCCCAGGATTCCGTCGAGACCTTTTACGGCCTGGCGCGGACGTGTCTCATCAAGGACGAGCGTCATCTCGATGCCTTCGATCGGGTTTTTGGCGCGAGCTTCAAAGGGTTGGAGGCGCCCAGCGCGGCGCTCGACCCCGAAGATATCCCGGAGGACTGGCTCCGTAGCCTAGGCGAAAAATATTTGAGCGAGGAGGAGCGTGCCGCGATTCGAAAACTCGGCTGGGATCAATTGATGGAGACCTTGCGCGAGCGTCTGCGCGACCAAAAAGAGCGCCATCAAGGCGGTTCCAAATGGATCGGGACGGGCGGCACGTCACCCTTTGGCGCCGATGGCTATCATCCCGAAGGGGTGAGGATTGGGCAAGCCGGCAACCGCCATTTTCGCGCGGCCAAAGTATGGGACGAGCGCCGTTTTAAAGACTTGACCGGAGAGGCCGGGATCGGCACGCGAAACGTCCAGCTCGCGCTGCGGCGGTTGCGCCGGTTTGCCCGCACGGGCGCGGCGGAAGAACTCGATCTCGACGCCACCATTCAAGGCACGGCGGCGCAGGGGTTTCTCGACCTGAAACTGCGGCCGGAACGGCGCAACAACGTCAAGCTTTTGATCTTTTTCGATATCGGGGGATCGATGGACGCCCATATCGCCGAGGCCGAAACTCTGTTCGCGGCGGCGAGGTCGGAATTTAGACACCTCCACACCTTTTATTTCCATAACTGCATTTACGATCACGTTTGGACAAGCAATGCGCGGGACCGCGCGCACAAGATTTCGACTTATGATCTTATTCACACCTATGCCTCGGATTACCGGGTGGTTTTCGTCGGGGATGCCGCGATGTCGCCTTACGAAATCACGACGCCGGGCGGCGCTGTCGATCATTGGAACGAGGAGCCAGGCGCGGTCTGGATGCAGCGGATCGTTTCCGCCTACCGCCGGATCGCCTGGCTCAATCCCGTTCCCCAGGATGAGTGGATTTATAGCCCATCGGCCGGTCTCATGCGGCGGCTTGTCGCCGGCCGCATGTATCCGTTGACGCTCGGCGGTCTCGATGACGCCATGCGTGCCTTGAGCCGGTCGTGATTAGAGCATTCCCCACCACGGTTGCTAACTTCCGCGATCAAGGACATGCTCTCACCTCTTATAAAGAGGTCGGGTTCATATCACACGGGTGATCCCACCCGTGCGAAACGCGCTCTAGTAATTATGATTGTTGTAGTTCTGGTTGTTATTGAAGTTTTGATCGTTATTATAGCTCTGATTGTTATTGTAGTTTTGATCGTTGTTCTGGAAGTTTTGGTTGAACTGCGCGGGAGCTTGTTCGACGTGTTGGGCGGCTTGCCCGGCCGCGTGCTGAACCTGCTGGCTCGCTTGTTCCGCGCCATGCTGCAAGTGCTGGCTCACTTGTTCCGTGGCCTTGGTCACGGCTTCCGATGTCTTCTGCAACGCCGCATGGCTTTGCTTGGCGATTTCAAGCGGCACGGCGGCGAAAAGCTCGCCGAAGCGGCGGGTGTAATCGGCATATTTCGAGAAGGATTGTTGGACGAACGAGGTTTGGAGCGAAACGACCTCGTCAAGCGTTTTCGCGCTCCGGAGCTTTTCCACGAGCAGGGTCGTCTCGTCGACGGTCTCTTTGGAAAGACGCGCGACTTCGGACGCGAAAGTCTGGATCGATTTCGATGCAAAGCCAAAGCCGCCGAGCGCTTCACCGGCATCATTCACGCTATTGTTGTCAGTCATAACGATCTCCCTAAAGCGATGGATCGCGCATGGAACGCCAAAATCCATACTTGCTCAAGTTAGCACGATGTCGTGACTTTTGTGTCCCTTTGGTAGGGTCGAAGGGGAAATATTTAATCTGTCACAAGTTGGATTTAGGCACTCTTTGTCATTCGAACGTCAGGTAATTTTTTTATTTTAATCATATTGTGGCGTCTGCAACCGGATTGTGTGATTTGGGACGGATTGAAATTCGGCGTTGCACGATTGCGTTATTTCGAATGCAAGAACCCGCCGGCTTTTTGGGAAATGCGCGCCGTTTGAACGCCAGCGCTTGCGATCGCCGGGGCGATTCCGCCCCGGTTACAAGCGCTCGAGGCCGGGCAAGCCATCAAGCGCGGCCCGGATTTAGCCCGCTTCCGCGTGCGCGCGCAAAAGAGCGCCGACGGCATCGATGGCGGCTTGCGCGGCTTCGCCATTGGGGCCGCCGGCCTGGGCCATGTCGCGGCGGCCGCCGCCGCCTTTGCCACCGAGTTGTTCCGAGGCGGCGCGCACAAGCGCCACGGCATCGAACTGTCCGGTCAGATCGGGCGTGACCGCCACGACGACGCCGGCCTTGCCGTCGCCGGACGTTCCGACAATCGCCACGACGCCCGATCCCAGGCTTTGCTTGGCCTCGTCGGCGATGGCCTTCAAATCCTTGATCTCGACGCCGGAAATGGCTTTGCCGAGGAATTTGATCCCGTCGATCTCGATGGCCGCGGGCGCGGCGGCGCCTTTGCTGCCGCCCAAGGCGATCGTCTTGCGCGCGTCGGCAAGCTCGCGTTCCAGCTTCCGGCGCTCTTCGATCAGCGCGGCGAGGCGCTTGGCTGCCTCTTCTTCCGGCGCGCGAAGCTGCTGGGCGAGTTCGTTCAAGCGGGCGGCCCGCGCATTCAAGTGATGACGCGCCGCCGCCCCAGTCTTGGCCTCGACGCGGCGCACGCCCGATGCGACGGCGCTTTCCCCCGTGATCGTGATCAGCCCGATGTCGCCGGTGCGCGTGACATGGGTGCCTCCGCAAAGCTCGACGGAAAACGGGCGCCCGGTGATTTCCGGGTCATGCGCGATCCCCATCGAGACCACGCGAACTTCATCGCCGTATTTTTCGCCAAAGAGCGCGCGGGCGCCGGATTGGATGGCGGCATCCACCGCCATTTGACGCGTCACCACCGGTGTATTGTCGAGCACGGCGCGGTTGGCGATATCTTCGATTCGAGCGAGCTCTTCCGGCGAAATCGGTTTTTGGTGGGAAAAGTCGAACCGCAGCCGGTCGGGGGCGACGAGCGAACCCTTTTGCGCGACATGATCGCCGAGCGTCAGCCGTAACGCCTCGTGGAGCAGATGGGTCGCGGAATGATTGGCCCTGATGCCGCTCCGCCTGTCATGATCGACGGCGCAATCCAGCGTCATGCCAGCGGCGATCGCGCCGGAAACGAGGGTTCCCTCGTGGACGAAGAGATCGCCGAGCTTCTTCTGCGTATTGGTGACGGTAAAGAGCGTGTCCTTGGCGCGCATGGCTCCGGTATCGCCGACCTGGCCGCCGGATTCGCCGTAAAACGGGGTCTGGTTCAAGACGATGGCCGCCGTCTCGCCGGCCTCGAGCCGGTCAACCTCGACGCCGCCCCTCAAGATGGCGGCAACCTTCGCCTCGACCCGCTCCGTCGCATGGCCCAAGAATTCGGTCGCCCCAATTGCGTCGCGCAGCGCGAACCAATGCCGGTCCGTCGCCGCCTCGCCGGATCCGGACCAGGCTTTGCGCGCCTCGGCCTTTTGGCGGGCCATCGCGGTCTCGAAACCTTGGGTATCGACGCCGAGCGCGCGGGCGCGCAGGGCATCTTGCGTCAGGTCGAGGGGAAAGCCGTAGGTGTCGTAGAGCTTGAAGGCGACTTCCCCCGGCAAAGTGCCGCCGGGCTCCAGCGTCCGCGTCTCGTCTTCAAGAATCGAGAGCCCCCGCGCGAGGGTAATCCGGAAGCGGGTTTCTTCGAGGCGGAAGGTCTCTATGATGAGGGCCTCGGCCCGCAGCAGTTCGGGATAGGCCTGACCCATTTCGCGCGTGAGCGCTGGAACCATGCGCCACAGCAGCGGCTCGGCCGCTCCGAGGATTTGGGCGTGGCGCATCGCCCGCCGCATGATCCGGCGCAGCACATAGCCGCGCCCTTCATTCGAAGGAAGCACGCCGTCGGCGACGAGAAACGAGCAGGCCCGGAGATGATCGGCGATCACCCGGTGGCTGGCTTTGAGCGGCCCCTTGGGGTCCGTCGAGGTCGCATCCGCGATGGCGCCGATGAGGACGCGCATGAGATCGATATCGTAATTCGACGTGACGCCCTGGAGCAAAGCCGCGATGCGCTCGAGCCCCATGCCCGTGTCGATCGAGGGACGGGGAAGGCTGCGGCGCTCGCCCGGCCCGATTTGCTCGTATTGCATGAACACGAGGTTCCAGAATTCCAGGAACCGGTCGCCATCTTCCTCGGCGCTGCCGGGCGGACCACCCCAGAGTTTGTCGCCTTGGTCGAAGAAAATCTCGGAACAGGGACCGCAGGGTCCGGTATCGCCCATCGACCAGAAATTATCGCTGGTCGCGATGCGGATAATCTTCGAATCCGGGAAACCCGCGATTTTCTTCCAGAGATCGAAGGCGTCTTCGTCGTCGTGATAGACGGTGACGAGCAGGCGATCGACCGGGAGGCCATAGGTCTTGGTGATCAGATTCCACGCCAATTCGATGGCGTCCGGCTTGAAATAATCCCCGAAGGAGAAATTGCCGAGCATCTCGAAAAAAGTGTGATGCCGCGCGGTATAGCCGACATTGTCGAGATCGTTATGCTTGCCGCCGGCCCGGACGCATTTTTGGGCGCTCGCCGCGCGGGTGTAAGGCAGCCGCTCGTGGCCGGTGAAGACATTCTTGAACTGCACCATGCCCGCATTGGTGAACATCAGGCTCGGGTCGTTGCGCGGGACCAGAGGCGACGAGGGCACGATTTCATGCCCATTACGCCCGAAATAATCGAGAAAGGCCGACCGGATTTCGTTGACGCCGTTCCCGTTCATGTCGCTTACAAACCACTCTTCCATGGCCGGGCACATGCCCGGCTGCCCCAGCCAAAACGCCCGCATGATCCCGCCTCGGCAGCAAAATGCAGGCTCCTTCTAGCGGCGAGCTCGAGGGCTGTCGAGACAGGCGTGGCGTCAAGCAAGCTTTTCGAAGCTTGCTCGAGCTTGACCTTGCGAAAACCGGACGCCTCAGGCCTCGTCCGCGTCCTCGATGTCCTTTTCGTCGACCTGGTCGAGAATCTTATCGGCGATCAGGCCGGAATTCTCCCGGATCGAACGTTCGATCTTTTCCGCCGCCGCGGGATTGCTCTTGAGGAAGGCTTTTGCATTTTCACGGCCTTGTCCAAGCCGCTGACTGTCGTAGGAGAACCAAGCGCCGGATTTCTCGACCACGCCGGCCTTGACGCCGAGATCGATCAATTCCCCGAGCTTGGAAATGCCCTCGCCATACATGATGTCGAATTCGACTTGTTTGAAGGGGGGCGCCACTTTGTTCTTGACGACTTTGACGCGGGTTTGGTTGCCCGTGACCTCTTCGCGATCCTTGATCGAGCCGATGCGCCGGATGTCGAGGCGGACGGAGGCATAAAATTTCAGCGCATTCCCGCCGGTCGTGGTCTCGGGCGAGCCGTACATCACCCCGATCTTCATGCGAATCTGATTGATGAAAATCACCATCGTATGCGAGCGGGAGATGGACGCCGTGAGCTTCCGCAAAGCCTGGCTCATGAGACGCGCCTGGAGGCCCGGCTGGCTATCGCCCATTTCGCCGTCGATTTCGGCGCGAGGCGTCAGCGCCGCGACCGAATCGATCACGAGCACGTCGACCGCGCCCGAGCGTACCAAGGTATCCGTGATTTCGAGCGCTTGCTCACCCGTATCGGGCTGGGAGATCAAGAGATCCTCGAGATTGACGCCGAGTTTGCGCGCATAGACCGGATCGAGCGCATGTTCGGCATCGATAAAGGCGCAAACGCCCCCCGATTTCTGCGCTTCCGCAATCACATGCAGCGTCAGCGTCGTTTTGCCCGAGGATTCCGGCCCGTAAATCTCGATGACCCGGCCACGCGGCAGGCCGCCGACGCCCAAAGCGATATCGAGACCCAGCGATCCCGTCGAGATCGTCTCGATTTCCATCGCTTTTTGGTTTTTGCCGAGCCGCATGATCGAGCCCTTCCCGAAGGAGCGCTCGATCTGCGACAGCGCTGCTTCCAGCGCCTTAGTCTTATCCACGGACGATCCTTCCACGAGGCGGAGATTGGCTTGACTCATGACTTCATAATCCTTCTGGCACGGGGTGGGCAGGCAGCGCAATATGGCTTCGTCCGAGGTACTGTACATGATTTGTTCTCATGAGCAAGTGTGAGTGCGCATTAATTTCGTGCAACCGCGGGTGTGGCGGCTTTTCTGTCGCGGACAATCTTTTGAACGGTCCGGATGGTTTTACGTTAAAGCGGAGATAGCCGGTTCGCTTTTTCCTCTCCCGCGCCGTGGAGGCATGGCATGAGCATCTTCGATCGAGCCCTGCACATTCCAGTCGAAGCTGGATTTTTGGCGCCCCCGGGAAAGAGGCTCGAGCGGGTCCTGCTGCCGCTCGAGGCGCGGCCGGGCTGGCGGCTCGGGGTCGTTGGCGCCGCCGCTTTTTTGATTGCCGGCGCCTGTTTATTCCTCGGTGTGGCTTTTTTCCTCAGTCCCGCCGCCGGTTTGGGCCAATATGCCTTTAAGTTTGGGGCCGCGGGACTTTTTGCGGGCTTTGCCGGCGTGCCCGCCGGGGTGGTGATCACGGCCATTCGGGATTTAAAGCACCGCCGCGCGTGTTTGGCGGTGGATGGCGAAGGCCTGCACGACGCGCGCTTGGGGAACGAGTGGATCGCGTGGACGGCTTTCTCGCGCGCGGAATTAGTGACGAGCGGAGCGGGCGCTTGCGCGGTCCGGTTGACCCTGAGGGAAGACGGGCCAAGTTTTTACAATCCGTTCCGGGCCGGCGACTGGTGCGCGCGCTGGCGGGGCCGGTATCGCGAGCGGGTGATCGCGCTGCTTCTGCTCGACCAGCGCCCGCATGTCCTCGCGCAGACGATTCTGACGCTTGCGGCGCGCCATGGCGTGGAGATCGATCAGCCCGCGCCCTTCGCGCAGCCGCTAGGCGGAGCCGCGCGGTCGCCGTGGCCGTGAAGGCCGGCCGAAAATAACGGTGGAGAATGGGCGGGTGGCCCGGAACTCCTCCCAACCGCCGGGATCGCCGCCGGAGGGATCGCCATTCACCATCCCCGGTCCATGGGCGTACCGGCTGCGTCGCCTCATTGCGTGAATCGCAGCGCCGGCTGCTTGCGCCTAAGCGCGGTTTCCCGTCCTCGAAACAAGCTGGGTTTTCGCCGGCTGCCGGAAGGCATGCGGTGCCGCCTTTTGTAATTGGGCGCGCAGGGTGTCGCCGCCGCCCGGCCGGCCAACCTGGAATTGTCCGACAAGTCCCGCAAGCTGATCGGTCTCCTGTGACAGGGAATGGCTCGCGGCCGTCGATTCCTCGACCATCGCCGCATTTCGCTGCGTCGCCTGATCCATCTGGTTGATCGCCGTGTTGATTTGTTCCAGTCCTTCCGCTTGTTCGTGCGCGCCCGCGGCGATCGCCGAGACCACGTCGTTGATCTCCGACACTTGCGCCATGATGCGCTCCAGCGACTTGCCGGTCTCGGCCACCAGCTTGACGCCGTAATCGACCTGCGTCGTCGAAGCCGAAATGAGGCCCTTGATTTCCTTGGCCGCCTCCGCCGAGCGCTGCGCCAGCGCGCGCACTTCGGAAGCCACCACGGCAAAGCCTTTGCCCGCGTCGCCCGCGCGCGCGGCCTCGACCCCCGCGTTCAGAGCGAGCAGATTGGTCTGGAAGGCGATCTCATCGATCACGCCGATGATCTGGTTGATCTGCTGCGAAGACTTCGCGATTCCATCCATCGCCTCGACCGTTTGGCGCACCACCAGTATGCTTTTCTTGGCGTCTTGGTCGGCGGTGGTGACGACCTGGCGCGCATGGCTCGCCCCTTCCGCCGATTTCTTGACGGTCGCGGTAATTTCATCAAGCGCCGCCGCGGTCTCCTCGAGGCTCGCGGCCTGCTGTTCGGTACGGAGCGACAGATCGTCGGAGGCCGTCAAAATCTCCCGGGAGCCGGAGGAAATCATGTTTGTACTGCCGGTCACGCTCCGCATCGCGTCTTCAAGCTGGCCGATTGCGGCGTTGAAGTCCGTTTGCAGCTGGCGATACGCTTCGTGTATGTCGCCTGTCATGCGATAAGTTAGGTCCTTGGCCTCCAGCTTGGTCAAGGCGGTGCCAATAGAGCTTTTGACGATCGCCCGTTCCTGTTCGGTCGCCTCCCGCTGAGCCTGTTCGTTGCGGGCGTGCTCTCCTTCGGCCCGCGCGCGATGCCCGGCCGCCTCGCGTTCCAGACGCGCGTTCTCGACCGCCGCCTGCTGAAACACGAGCACGGCCTTGGCCATTTGGCCGATCTCGTCCTTGCGCCGCGTGGCGGGAATTTCGACGCTCAGGTCGCCCGCCGCGAGACGCCGCATCGCCGATACCATGGCGACGATGGGACGCGTGACGGAGCGCGTCGTCACAATGCCGAGACCGAGGATGACGGCCATGACAATGGCCGCGATGGCTGCGGTCGTGGCCACTTGCCAGTTTGCCTCGTCGCGCCCGCCCGTGGCTCCCGCGACAACGGTTCTCAGCAGCTGGTCTTGAATGCCCACGAGCATGTCGACGTGGGCGGTGGCCGCCTTGAACCATTGCGCGCCGTCGATGTCCGTGACCGGCTCGCCGGGCTTGGCCGCCAGGATCGTCTGGCGCAACCGGGAGACTTCCACCGCCCCGGCCGAGTTCGCCGCGACCGTGTAGGCCGCCCGGATTTCGGGAGGGGCGAACTCTTTAAAGAGGCTTATGAATTCCGCCTCCTCGGCTTCCAGGTTGGCAAGCCGGACGAGTTGCTCGACGCTGAATCCGCCCGCCGCCAATCCATTCGAACCGGTGGCGCGCGTTATACCCGCCCGCTCGGACGCTCTCTGCAGAAGACTTGACGCAAGCGCGGCGTTCTTGACTTGCGAGCGGTCAATGTCATGGACGATGACAAGCGACACGGTGAGAAACCGGTCGATCATCGCCGAATACGTCTTCGATGCATCGCCGGCCGCGATGCTTTGATTCGATACGGCCTCCCGCAATTTGTTCAAGCTTACGAGAGCGCCGTTCGCCTCTTCAATCGATTTGGCGACGGCGGGCTGGAGCTGGGCGAGGATCGCGGGCTGCGCCGCGGCGATGAAGACGCCGCGCTTGTCGTCCGTGGTCTGGCGCTGCGCAGTCAATTCTTGACCGTATTGGGTGCCCTTCGAACCGAGAAATAGCGCCGAACGACCGCGTTCTCGCTGGAAATTGCTGACGAGGTCGTTCACGGTCGCGATGATCCCGCTCCCCGCCATCACATTTTGCATTTGCACCGATTCCGACCACCTCTCGGACAATATCCATCCGGAAAAGCCCATCAAGGCGATGATCGGCAGGATCACGATCACCGATATCCGCTGTCCAATCGACATAATCTTCCTTTCGTCCGCGAACGGACTTGATCTCCGGTCAGTGGCTGCCGGGGGCTGAACGTTTTGATGCGGGGCTCATCGAGGGAATGGCGGTTGCGAATTAAGTCCTGTAATGAACATATGGTGTCGAATACCAGTCATTTAGGTTGTGCCTTGATGTAAAAACATGTTATTGGGGGCAGATATAGCATCGAGGTTAATGAAATACTCACCGCAGACCATCGATTCCGTATTTCTTCGGGCCCGTCCACGTCGGCGTACGTTTTGACATAGATCAAAGCGGCCAGTTTGCATTGATGCCTATAAATATACTATAGGGGAATTATCTTTTGACATTGCCGTCATCGGTTCCGGGCTGGGAGGCCTGACGGCCGCTGCCTTGATGGCGAAGGCCGGGCGCAAGGTTTGTGTGATCGAACGCAATCACAGCTTTAGCGGCGCCGCTTCGGTGTTCAAGAAGGGCGCTCTGACGATCGAGCCGGCGTTGCATCGGACCGCCGATCCGCGCGATCCCAAACACGAAATCCTCCGGGAGTCCGGCCTGCTGGACGAGATCCGATGGGGTGCGGTCTCGCCGTTTTTTTTGGCGGCTCCGCCGAACGAGGAAGTGAGATAGAAGACTGGGACTGGCATCCAAGGCGAGCGCGGCGCGGATTATGGGTTCGCAACCCCAGTTTTCCCCCCCAAGCCACGGATGAACAACCTTCATGGCTTCGACAGCTAGCGGACGGAAATTAGGGGGCGCCATGGGGTCGAGAGTCCGATGCCGCTCGAGGGTAATGTTTCGTCGTTTTCGTTGTACGCTGTTTGTTGTTTTCCGCCGGAAAACAGATGTGGCCATTGCCACAGATCGAACAGTGCCCAAGCCGCTCCCGATCGGGGAAACACATGCGGCAGGCATTACGAAGCGAAATGAAAGGCCGAAGAAGGTAGGACGAAACCATTTTGCTCCCCGCGCCAGTTTGGGTCTTGCCGGATACGCGACTCAGCAGTCGAATCATTTAAACAATTATATTTTTACTAGTTTTTTTGATCTTGAGAAGCCTCCATTCACTTGTATGAACGTCCCGCTGCTTGCGACGATTGAAGGCGGCTGCTCCGCCACAAGATCCTGTCTTTTAAATCGCGGTCGTTTCCAAGTCGAACATTTTTCCAGAATGTTGTGCGAGCGATCAAACGGGATGACTTCTTAGGTTTCGTCGACTCCCCACTGGATGTTCGCCCAGAATCTTTCATGTAAGATGTAACAGGCCGATGTATATACGTTACTGACGATCATAAAACCGATGGCAATATGCACGGCTCCCGTAAAAAAATAGATTGCCATGAAATCGAGACACATGATAAGAATACGATAAGTTATCGCCTTTATTAATGAGCGGCGACGACTGGATACTCGCATCATCATCTCCTCTTTGACCAGTTAAAATCCCGGTGGACTCGTTTTACATCAAGTCATTCGCAATGCGGCGGCGTTATATTGCAGTGCAAGGGGGTGTTCGATCAATTTCGACTATATGAATGTGGGGGAAGCCAGGGATGTTGGATGTCGGTATTCACGTTCGAAATCGTCCGGCAAAGCAACGCATCGGTCGTTGCTCAGGTTCTGATGTTGTCCGATGAACAGTCCGTCTGGTGCTATGTCGAAGCTCTGGCTCTGCGCATCCAAAACGGGGATAAGACGTTGATCCGGGTGAAAAATTCCGAGGGCGAAACCGTCGTTCAAACCGGCGTCGCCACGGCGCTCGCCTCGATTAAAAAATGTTCATGCGCGGAGTGCCCCATCAAACGAGACTTCGAACTGAGCGTCCCGGCCGGGCGTTCCACGGCCGCATGAGGCCATTACGTCAAATCGCGCCTGTTTCGAAACTCCTAAATTTCGGAGAGGAGAGACACCGGACCTTGCCCGCCTGGGTGTCGCGGCAAACGATTAAATACCGCTCCGGTCAAGCAGCGCGTCTGTCCTTGATTGCGTGGATCGCATTCCTCGCAACAAAACACGCTGTCTTGCCGCCAGCATTCATATAGCGATTTCGCCCTGCCATTTTTCCCGCATACATGCGTTTATCGGCCAAATCGACGAGTTCCGCCCAACCAAGCGTTTTGTCGCTGATCCGCTCCGCAATTCCGATGCTCGCTGTCACCGGCGTTCCATCGGGCCTAACTCCAAAGCCGTTACGGCCCATCCGCTTAACGACAGCTTCGGCATCGATGGCATTAAGTCCTGGCAGAATAGCCAAAAACTCCTCGCCGCCCCATCGCACCAAAGTGTCCTGATCGCGCAGGCTCGCACGAATTGACCTTCCTGCTCGCTGAAGCACGGCATCGCCCGCCTCGTGCCCAAACCGGTCGTTGACCGTTTTGAATCTGTCGAGGTCGATGAACAGGACGGCGAGAGAACTGCCCTTCGACGCGGCAAGGGCAAATTGCGAATCGATGACATGTTCGCCGGAACTCCGGGTGAGCGCGTTCGTCATCGCATCGAGTGTAAACTGTTCGACCAGGGCGATCAGAAAACGGAGTTGGCTCATACTTGCCACATTGGAAATGCCGGCGACGAGAAAGAGCTGCCACAACGTCGCGAGGGCTCCTCCGCCCACGGGTTCAGGCGACAAAACGAGCGACAATGCGGTCGCGGCGAACAAGGGCATGGTGAGCAGCGCGCTTTCGAGCGCGGTCAACGGTAAAATACTCAAGCCACCGCTGATGAGGAATGGCGCGTAAAAGTATGCGGTCGTCGCAAAGAGCGGCTGCCCGGTATCGTGAAAGTGCCAAAACATGACGTATGACAATGAGAAAAAGCCCGCCAAGACAAATACGAATGTGGCGACAGCCCAAAGCGCGGCGCTGGCCGGTCCAGCCGCGAACCGATGGCGCGCCAGCATTAAAAAAGCGGCCGCCGCGAACAGACGTTCGATCCCTATCACACCCCACAACGGCCAGCTCACGGTCAGCGCATCGACGATGATCCAAGCGGCCATCAGAACCGCGAACAGGCCGGCGCTCCACTGCACGCGAGAGACGATCAGGGTGTAACGTTCGCGGGAGACTTCGACAGAGTGATGCCGCGACGTGAAGACATCGCGCAGGCCTCTGTTTGAAAACGCTGTCAATGTTTGGCGAACCATCTTGGACCCCCACATTTTGTTTGGGTATCCAAACCTTAGTCACCGCCGCCTTCGCGTTCTCCGAAAGATTTCTCTAAAATTAGATGTAATTGCTATTTTCGGTGGTGGCTTGTTCGGGGCGAGCCGCGTTCTCGCCGCGAACGCCTGCCGCTTTAACCGTTTCGTGTCAGCCCCCCTCAGCTCGTCGCGTTTTTCACCGCTTCGATGAGCTGCTTCAGCGAGAACGGCTTCGGCAGGAAGCCGAAATCCTCGCCCTCGGGCAGGTTGCGGGCGAAGGCGTCCTCGGCATAGCCGGAGACGAAGATCACTTTCGCGGTAATACCGCGTTTGCGAAGCTCCCCGAACATCGTGGGGCCATCCATCTCCGGCATCACGACGTCGGAGACGACGAGGTCGATCTTGCCGGGATTGCTTTCGACGACTTCCAGCGCCTCCAGGCCAGAGCCCGCTTGCAGCACGGTATAGCCGCGCGAGGAGAGCGCACGGGCGCCAAAGGCGCGCACGGCTTCCTCGTCCTCGACGAGGAGGATGGTGCCGTGGCCGGTCGAATCGGCGACGGGCTTGACCGCTTCCTTCTTGACCGGCTCGTCGGCTTCTTGCGGGATGTAGCGGGGCAGGAGGATGGTGAAGGTCGTTCCCTTGCCGACGGTCGAGTCGCAAAAGACATAGCCTTCGGTCTGTTTGACGATGCCATAGACCATGGATAGGCCGAGGCCGGTGCCCTTGCCGACTTCCTTGGTGGTGAAAAACGGCAAATAGATCTTGTTGAGCACGTCGGGCGGAATGCCGGTTCCGGTGTCGGTCACGGAGATCGCGACATATTCGGCTGGAATCAGGACATCCTCGCGGAAGGCCGCGCAGTCCGCGGGGGTCACATTGTATGTGCGCAACGTGATCGTGCCGCCATTGGGCATCGCATCGCGAGCGTTCACCACGAGGTTGATGATGACCTGCTCGAACTGATTGACGTCGGCCTTGACCAGCCAGAGATCGCGGCCGTGGCGAAGCTCAAGCTCGATCTTTTCGCCGGCGAGGCGGCGCATCAGCATTTGCAGATCGGACATGACGTCGCCGAGCTGCAACGTCTGCGGCCGCAGGGTCTGGCGCCGCGAAAAGGCGAGGAGCTGCCGCACCAAGCCCGCCGCGCGGTTGGCATTCTGCTTGATCTGCATAATGTCCTGGAAGGACGGATCGGTCGGCCGGTGGTTGGCGAGCAGCAGGTCGGAAAAGCCGATGATCGCCGTCAGCACATTGTTGAAATCATGCGCGACGCCGCCCGCGAGCTGGCCGATGGCCTGCATTTTTTGCGCCTGGTCGAAGTTTTCCTTGAGGGTGCGTTGTTCCGTCGTGTCGAGGGCATAGATGGTGGCGCCGCCGACGCCGGGTTCTCCGGACCCCGACACGAAGAGCCGCGCCGAGCGTTCGCCCTCGCCCGTGAGGCTGAGGTCGAGCGGGGGGATATCGCTCCCTGTCGCCGCCGCCCGGATGGCTTGCGCAAGCGCTGGCCGGTCGCGCTCGGCAATGCCGGCGAAAATCGATTTGAGGCCGCCTTGTTCCAAGCGGCTGGACTTGAGGGCTTCCGGCATCAGCCTGGCGAAGGCTGGATTGGATTGGCTGATACTGCCGGCGTCGTCGACAATCGCAATGGCCACCGGGGTCGCATTGAAAACGCGGGCGAAACGGACCTCCGCCGCGCGGAGATCTTCGCCGGGCTCCTCGCCGGGCGCGCGGCTGATGACCAGCGTGCGGGACGGGCCGGGGGTTCCGTCGTGGCTGAAGGCCACGCGGTGGATCACGCGAACGGGCAAGTTTTGGCCGCCGCGCTTTTTGAGATCGATGTCGAATTGTTCGGTCAAGACCTCGCCAGGGCCGCCGCCGACCGCCGCGAGCAGGGCGCCGCCGCCGCCGGCGACAAAATCGGTGAGCTTCAACCCGCCCGATCCGACCTGGGCCAAATCGTAATCCAGCCAAGTGGCAAGCGTCGCGTTCATGTAGGACACGTCGCCCTTGCCGTCGCAAGAGAAGAAGCCCGCCGGGGCGTGATCGAGGAAATCGATGGCGTGTTGAAGCTCTTGAAAGACGTTTTCGTGGCGTTCGCGTTCCCTCGTGATATCGGCGATCGTCCAGAGACTTGCTCGCTTGGCCGAGGGAAGCGCGAGGGGACGCACGCGGACGCGATACCAGCCGACATTCCCCGCCGCGCCATTGAGCGGCGGGCTCAGCCGCAGTTCCTCGGTTGCGCGCTTGCCGTCGCGCGCCGCCTGGGCCAGCCGGTAGACGGCCTCGGAGACCTCGGGCGAACCCGAGAAAAGCCGCTCCACGCTCCGCAAATCGCCGGCGCTCTGCGCTTGCGCCAGTTGCAAATAGGTCTCGTTGGCATAGATGAACTTGCCGCCGGTATCCGTGACCAGCAGACCCTCCGGTCCGCTGTCGCAGATCAGGCGGGTCATGTCGTTTTTGACCGCCCGTCCCGCGAATTGAAAAATGCCGACGGCATAAGCGAAGAGGGCGAAAATTCCGACAACGGCCAGCACGGCCAGCAGACCGAGGATCAGGGTTCCCGCCTCGTCGCGCGGCAGAATCGAAAAGGCCACGGCGGCGGCGACTAAAAGCGCCGCAAAAACGAGGACAAGCGCAGGGCTTCCCGAACGCTCCGTCCGATGAAATGCGGCGGAAGTCACTTGGTCGCTCATGCGATTTTGCCCGATTTCCCTGATCTTTCCCGCTGGTCCGTTCGGCCGCCTCGGCCAACCGGCCCAGATGACCGCGGACTTGCTACGAAGGACTTGTCACTGAGGACTGCTTTTTCAAGCGAACACAAGAGCCGCGAGACGAAGGCCAGCTGCCATCCCAAGATTTTATAGGTCAAATGGTTTTGGAAAGCTTGACAATTGTTGTAATAGCTCATGCCCTCTTCCCTTGAAGCAGTGCGCCGTTAACCATTCATTAACCTTTCGCGCGCGGCCAGGCCATTTGCGTGATATGGAATATTTTCAATCGTGATCTTCCATGGGCATCTGGATGCAGTCGCTGTTAGATAATAAGCCTTTGCTGGTGGGTGCTGGGCTTTTGGCCCTCCTCATTGGGGTCCTCTTGCTTCTAGCAATTGTCCAGATGCTGTTTCGCGGCAGGCTTCGCATGCCAGGCGGCCGGACACGTCAGGCGCGGCTCGGCATTGTGGATGCTTTCGATCTCGACCGCCAGCGCCAGCTCATCATCGTGCGGCGCGACAATACCGAGCATCTCATCATGATCGGCGGGCCTAACGATCTCTTGATCGAGTCCGAGATCTCGCGGGTCGAAGTGCGAGAAAACCGCCGGGACAAGCTCGAAGGGGCTGGCCCCGCCTTGCCGCAGGTATCAGCGTTCGGGGAGCCGCGCATTCCCGCGCCTCTACCGCCGGTGGAACGGGTGGAGCCCGCCACGCGGCTAGCTGAACCCGCGCCGCCGCCCTCGGCGCCTCCTCAGGCCGCTCCGGCGCCGGCGCCCTCGAAGCCGCCGGTTTCCGCGCCCAGGCCAGCCGCCGAACCGCAGGTGGCAGCCCTTCCGCCGCAAATCCCGCCCATCGTGTTAGCGCCGGGCGAGACCGTACCGCGCCGGGCGCCAACGTTCCCGCTTCCGCCTCGCCGGACACTGCCCCAGGCCGAGCCACGTCCAGCGCCCCGGCCTCCGGAAAATGTTCCGCGTGTGGATCTCGTTCCACCGCCCGCTCCCGCAGCCCCTGCCGCGGCACCGCCGGAATCCACGCCTGAACCGGCGGCGCCCGCCGCCGTGCGTCCCGTTCCGCAGCAATTCCTGCGTCCCTTGCCGCCGCGTCCGCCTATCCGGACGACTCCCTTGGCAAAACCGGTTCCGGCTTCACCGCCGCCGCCGTCCGTGTCCGAGATCCCAGCGCCTCCCTCGCCACCTGTGACGAGCGCGCAGGCGCCGGTCGACACGATGGAGTCGCTGGAAGAGGAAATGGCCAAATTGCTCGGCCGTGGAATGGACGAGAAGTAGAGTATTTCCGGCAAAAGTCGCAGGCTTTTGCGATCGAGGAAATACTCTAACTCCTTGGTAAGAAATCGCTCTAAGACACCGGCGTGTCATGCGATCGCAAGAGGCCGGAGCTTCGCTAGGGATCCCCGCGGGCAGGGGATTATGTTGATTTCGCCGATGAATTAGACGGGGATCGACGAGCCGCCGGAAAAGCGGCGCGCGGCCCCATTCCCCCGGGACCGTGAGCTTTTTAGGCGTCTCGATAGACCCGCTCGCGCCGTTCGTGGCGCTCTTGCGCTTCGACGGAGAGGGTCGCGATGGGGCGGGCGTCAAGGCGTTTGAGGGAAATAGGCTCGCCCGTTTCCTCGCAATAGCCATAGCTGCCTTCCTCGATCCGGGCGAGGGCGGCCTCGATCTTCGAGATCAGTTTGCGTTGCCGGTCCCTGGCGCGCAGTTCGATCGCGCGATCGGTTTCCGAGGACGCCCGGTCGGCGACATCGGGATGATTCTCGTTTTCGCTCTGCAGAGCGACGAGAGTTTCGCGGCTTTCCCGCAAAATATCCTCGCGCCATTGAATCAGCTTGCGCTTGAAGTAATCGCGCTGCCGCTCGTTCATGAAGGGCTCGTCGTCTGACGGCCGATAGGTGTCGTCAATCAATTCCGCCGCCACGTCCTGAGTCTCCTAACTCAAAATCGCCGCCCTTATACCCAGGGAAATTTATCAATACAATCAGTTGATTCATAATCCGCCGTAAACCGGCAAATCGGATGAGGACTGTGTCCGCGCGGCGATTTGGCATCGCCGCGCGGGGGCCGCGATCTATTCCGCAGCGGCTTGTTGCTGCTGGGTAATCACCGCCTTGAGATTTTCATTGATCTTGTCGAGGAAACCGGTGGTCGAGAGCCAGCGCTGATCGGCGCCGACCAACAGCGCCAGATCTTTCGTCATGAAACCTGCTTCGACGGTCTCGACGCAGACCTTTTCGAGCGTACCGGCGAATTTGGCCAAGGCATCGTTGTTATCGAGCTTGGCGCGGTGAGAGAGGCCGCGCGTCCAGGCAAAGATCGACGCGATGGAATTGGTCGAAGTCTGTTTGCCCGCCTGGTATTGGCGATAATGGCGCGTCACCGTGCCATGCGCCGCTTCGGCCTCGACTGTCTGGCCATCGGGGGTCATCAGAACCGAGGTCATCAAACCGAGCGAGCCGTAGCCCTGGGCAACGGTGTCGGACTGCACATCGCCATCGTAATTCTTACAGGCCCAGACATAGCCGCCCGACCATTTCATCGCGCAGGCCACCATGTCGTCGATGAGGCGGTGCTCGTAGGTGAGGCCCAAGGCCTGGAATTTCGCTTTGAATTCGGTCTGATAGACCTCTTCGAAAATATCCTTGAACCGGCCGTCGTAGACTTTGAGAATGGTATTCTTGGTCGAGAGATAGACGGGATATTTGCGGTTCAGGCCATAGTTGAGCGACGCGCGGGCGAAATCGCGGATCGAACTGTCCAGGTTGTACATCGCCATGGCGACGCCGGCTTCCTGGAACTGGAACACTTCTTTCTCGATGACTTGGCCATCCTCGCCCTCGAACTTGAGGGTGAGGCGGCCTTTGCCCGGCACGCGAATCATCGTGGCGCGATATTGGTCGCCATAGGCGTGGCGGCCGACGACGATCGGCTGCGTCCAGCCCGGCACCAAGCGGGGAACGTTGCGGCAGATGATCGGCTCGCGGAAGATCACGCCGCCGAGGATGTTGCGGATCGTGCCGTTGGGCGAGCGCCACATGTGTTTTAGCTTGAATTCCTCGACCCGAGCCTCGTCGGGGGTGATGGTCGCGCATTTCACGCCGACGCCGTGGCGCTTGATCGCATTGGCGGAATCGAACGTGACCTGGTCGTTGGTGGCGTCGCGATTCTCGATGGAAAGGTCGTAATAATCGAGCTTCACATCGAGATAGGGATGGATGAGCTTGTCACGGATGTAATGCCAGATGATTCGGGTCATCTCGTCGCCATCGAGTTCGACGATCGGATTGTCGACCTTGATCTTGTCCATTAAGCCTGACCCCTTGTTTGTTCCCGCCCATGTTTATGCAGGAAGAATGCCGAATTGCGATTTCCGGCCTATAGCACCCGCGAATTTGGGATCAAAGTTTTGCTTTCGGGGCAGAGAACGCGTGCCGGCAGGGCGGCTGGGATTTCGCGGCCGCGAAAGGGGCCGATGTGACGGGAGCCGGAACGGATCGAACCAAGCCCAATCGCGCGGGCGGGCCGGCGATTGTGTTGGTGCGGCCGCAACTTGCCGTAAATGTCGGCATGTGCGCGCGGGCCATGGCCAATTTTGGCCTTTCCGATCTGCGCCTCGTCAGCCCCAAGGGCGGGTGGCCCCCCGAAGACGTCTATAAGGAGACGGCCGCCGCCGCCGCGGCAGGTGCCGTGCATCTCCTCGATTCGGCCGTGCTGTACAAGACCGTCGAGGAGGCCGTCGCGGATCTCAATTTCGTTTGGGCGGCCACCGCCCGCGAGCGCGGCCAGCACAAGCGCGTCGAGACCCCGGATCGCGCGATGCTGGAAAGCGCTGCGCGCATGGCTGCGCGTGGTTTGGCTGCAAGTGATTTGATTGAGGGCGAGAAGCACGGCGTGTTGTTTGGCCCGGAACGCACTGGGCTCGACAACGACGATGTGGCTTTGGCCGATGCCGTCGTCACCTTCCCCGTCAATCCCGCTTATGCCTCGCTCAATCTGGCGCAAGCCGTGCTGTTGGTCTCCTACGAATGGATGAAGGCGTCGGGCGGGGCGGCGGCCCCTTTCGATCTCGTGGAGCGCTCGCCGCCGGCCCCGCGCGAAATGATCGTGTCCTTCTTCGATTATTTGGAAGGCGAATTGGAAAAGAACGGCTATTTCCGCCCCATCGGCAAGGCGCCGGTCATGCGCCGGAACCTGCGCAACATTCTCCACCGCTTGAGTCTCAGCGAGCAGGATGTCCGCACGCTCCGCGGCGCCATCGTGCGGCTGGTGGAGGGGCCACGAAAGCCGGGGGTGGGGTAGCGCGGTACCAAAGCCAGCAACGATCTCTTAATCTCGCCGTGTCTGATTTGAGACCATGCAGGTCGATCTTACCGCCGGAAACCGCTATAGAGCGCTCCCACATCATTTGGCGGAGAGCATGGCGCGGCGCCCTGAAATTCTCGTGTTCGATTCGGGGCTCGGCGGGCTCACCGTCCTGGCCGCGATTTTGCGTGCTCGGCCGGACGCTTGCCTGACCTATGTGGCGGACGATGCCGCCTTTCCCTACGGGCGGTGGAGCGAGGCAGGGCTCGTGGCGCGCGTCGGCACGGTGATGGAGCGGCTGATCGAGCGGTTTCGCCCCGATGCTGTCGTGATCGCTTGCAACACCGCCTCGACCTTGGTCCTCTCTGGCTTGCGCGAACGATTTCCCGCCATGCCCTTCGTCGGCACGGTGCCCGCGATCAAGCCCGCCGCGGCCTATTCGCGGACGAAGAAGATCAGCGTGCTGGCGACGCCTGGCACCGTTGCGCGGGATTATACCCGCGCGCTGATCGACACTTATGCCGCCGATCGCGAGGTGACTTTGGTGGGCTCGCACCGTCTCGCGGGTTTGGCGGAAGCGGTCATGCGCGGCGAGCCAGTGGCGGACGCGGATATTTCGGCCGAAATCGCGCCGTGCTTCGTGGCGGCGGGCGCGAGCCGCACCGATTGCATCGTGCTCGCCTGCACCCATTATCCGCTTTTGCTGGACCGTTTCGAGGCCCTCGCGCCTTGGCCGGTCGCCTGGATCGATCCGGCGGCGGCGATTGCCCGGCGCGCCGATCATGTCTTGGCCGAGTTGGGTTTTGCCTTGCGAGCCGGTGAGCCTAGCGAGCCTTCGGGCCACCGGGCGGTTTTCACCAGCGGCGCGCGTCCGGGCGCGGCTTTGGCGCGGGCGCTCGGCGAACGTGGCCTCGCTCAGATCGTGGACGAGCCGATCCCGGTGACGCGCTAGAGCGCGTTCCGCTTTGGTGGCATCACCAAAGCGACAGGAACTCGCCCTCTTTTCAAGGAGTTAGCGCGTGTCCTCGATCGAAAAAGTCTGCAACTTTTTCGGGACAAGCGAGAGCGCGTTCCGCTTTGGTGGCATCACCAAAGCGACAGGAACTCGCTCTCTTTTCAATGAGTTAGCGCATGTCCTCGATCGAAAAAGTCTGCAACTTTTTCGGGACAAGCGCTAGATGTCCTTGCTGGCCAAACGAGACCGGCGCGATTGATGGGCTGCCCTTCATGCCTCCGAATTTTTGCACAACAAATTTGCCAAGCTTGCTTGACATTTGCGTGACAGGCCTCAACCTACCATCTAGTGGGATGGTGGAGGGATGGAATCATGCCGGGGGTTGCCAAGCTTCCCATCGAGGCCCGGGGCAAGGCTGGGGATAGCGAGAAGATCACGATCAATCTCGGCTATGTCGATCTTGGCTCGATCGATCTGCTGGTGCGCGAAAGTTTTTATGCCAACCGCACCGATTTCATTCGCACCGCGATCCGTAATCTTTTGGACCGCCATTCCGAAACCACGCGGCAGACGATTGCCCGTAACAAATTCGATATTGGGATCAGGCGCTTCACCCGTCAAGACCTTGAAGAGGTCAAGGCGGCGGGCGAAGTGTTGAACATTCAAATTCTGGGGTTGGCCAGTATCGCCAGCGACGTGCCGCCGGATCTGGCGGCCGAAACCATCGCCTCTCTTCACGTTTTGGGCGCGCTCGAAGCAAGCCCCGCCGTCAAGGCGGCCCTCGGTCACAAGATTAAATGAAGAAGACGAATCCGAGAGCATGTCCCACGAATGTTGCAGACTTTTATGATCAAGAACGTGCTCTACCTTCTTGTAAAGAGGGCGAGTTCTTATCATTTTAGTGAGTCCACCGGGTGAAACGCGTTCAACGTAAGCACCGCGAAAGCTACCGGCGCAAAGATAGACGCCAAACGTGAAAAGCGAGCCTGTTCCATGAACGCCATTCCAACAATCGACATGGTTGAGGTGACCCGGCTGACCCAAGCGGGACGGCTTGTCGAGGCAACGGCGCTTTTGCAAAATCAGTCTCTTCCAGTTTCGCCCATCCCCAGCCCGCCCGCCGCGGAAACCAACCCTTTCCTCGAGATGATGCGGATGTTTAGCGGAAATCCCTGGAGCGCGCCGGACACGGCTGCGCTTGCGCAACCGGTGGCGCGGAAGGCGGGCGGGCATTTCGAGGACCGGTCTTTCTCGAATTCGGCGGGAAGCCGGGGTTTCAAGCTCTTCATTCCCGGAGGGTATGATGGCCAGCCCCTGCCGCTCGTCGTGATGTTGCACGGATGCAGCCAGACGCCGGACGATTTCGCCGCGGGAACGCGTATGAACATTTTGGCGCAGGAACATATGTTTCTTGTCGCCTATCCCGCGCAGAGCCAGTCGGCCAATTCGCAACGCTGCTGGAATTGGTTCAATGCCGTCGATCAAGAGCGTGGCAAAGGCGAGCCGTCGCTGATTGCGGGGATCACCCTCGAGATCATGCAGAAGATGAACGCCGATCGGCAGCGGATTTATATTGCGGGACTATCCGCTGGCGGCGCGGCCGCGGCGACGATGGCATCCGCCTATCCCGAACTTTATGCCGCCGTCTGTGTCCATTCCGGGCTCGCTTGCGGGGCGGCGAACGATATGGCCTCGGCCTTTGGCGCCATGCAAAGCGGAGGCGCCGCGCGACCAAGCTCAAGCGGCGCTCCCATTGTCCCGACCATCGTTTTCCATGGCGATCGCGACACGACCGTGCATGCCGTCAATGGCGATCATGTCATGACGCAAGCCAAGGGCGCGGCCGATTGGCGGACCAGCGTGACGCGCGGCGAGTCCGCGCACGGTTATCGTTTCACGCGCATCGTTCAATCCGGCCGGGACGATGTTGCCGTCCATGAGCAATGGGTGTTGCACGGCGGCGGCCACGCCTGGTCCGGCGGCAGCCCTGCCGGCTCCTTCACCGAGCCCCGCGGGGTCGATGCCAGCCGCGAAATGCTCAGGTTCTTTTGGGAACATGCGAAGGGCGCTTAGGGCGATTGCGGGCCAGATAAGTTGGCGTCTCAGGCTGTGCAAGCCGGTTGCCGGACCTCTCGCCGGGTGACTTTTTAATTTGCCGGCGCTGCTCATTCTCATCGGAAATTGCCCCCCGCGTCAGTTTCCCCTAAAGAGGTTCACCGGCCGGGCGCTCCTCGAGAGTGTGCACGGTCCTCCGATCCCGAAAGTTTGCGCAGACCCATGTCCACCCGTATCGATCGCCGTTTTCAAGCCCTCGAGCACGAGGGCCGTGCCGGGCTCGTCACCTTCACCATGGCGGGGGATCCCGATGGGCCGGTCTCGCTCGAATTGCTCAAGGCGCTGCCGGGTGCCGGCGCGGATGTGATCGAATTGGGCATGCCTTTTACCGATCCCATGGCCGATGGGCCGGCGATCCAGGCGGCGGGGCTGCGCGCCCTAAAGGCCGGCATGACGCTCAAGCGCACGCTGGCCATGGTGGCGGAATTCCGCCGGGACGACGATGTCACTCCGCTTATCCTCATGGGCTATTACAATCCCATTTATGTCTTCGGCGTCGAGCGCTTCATCGCCGAGGCCAAGGCGGTGGGTGTCGATGGCTTGATCGTGGTCGATCTTCCGCCGGAAGAGGACGAGGAGCTTTGCGTTCCCCTCAACCGGGCGGGGCTGAACTTTATCCGTCTCGCCACGCCGACGACCGATGCGGCGCGGCTGCCGGCCGTTCTCGCGAATACCTCGGGCTTTTTGTATTATGTGTCCATCGCGGGCATTACCGGGACTGCGACGCCCGATTACAGTTCCGTTGCCGCCGCAGTCCAAAGGTTGAAAAATGCCACGGATTTGCCGGTCGCGGTCGGGTTCGGCGTCAAATCGGCGGAAAGCGCCGAGGCCATTGCCCGGTCGGCCGATGCCGTGGTCGTAGGTTCGGCCATCGTCGATATTTTGCGGCAATCCCTAGATGAGCAGGGCCGTGCCACGCCGCGTAGCGTCGCGGCGGTGACCGCCTTGGTGCGTGATCTCGCCGTGGGTGTCCGGCGCGCCACGCGGGTTAAGGAGCAAGCTCAATGAACTGGATTTCCAACGTCGTTCCCCCAAAAATCCGGTCGTTTCTGCGCCGCGAGACGCCTGAAAACCTTTGGATCAAGTGCCCCGACAGCGGCGAACTCGTGTTTCATAAGGATCTCGAGCACAATCTGTATGTCGTGCCGGGTTCCAACTTCCATATGCGCATGCCGGTCAAGCAACGGCTGGACAGCCTGTTCGACGAGGCCAAATATGAATCCTTGCCCACGCCCGAGGTTCCGCAGGACCCGCTGAAATTCCGCGACGTCAAGCGCTATACCGACCGGTTGAAGGAATACCGGACCAAGACCGGGGACGCCGATGCGATCCGGCTCGCGGCCGGCGCGATCGAGGGTCAGCAAGTCGTCGTGGCCGTGCAAAATTTCGACTTTCTCGGGGGGTCGCTCGGCATGGCGGCCGGCGAGGCGATCATCACCGGCATGGCGGCGGCGATAGAGCGGCGCGTGCCCTTCATCATCTTCACGGCATCCGGCGGCGCGCGGATGCAGGAGGGCATGTTCTCGCTCATGCAAATGCCGCGCACCACGCTCTTGGTACAGCAGCTCCGCGCGGCGAAATTGCCCTATATCGTCGTGCTGACCAATCCGACCACGGGCGGTGTCACCGCCTCTTACGCCATGCTAGGCGATGTCCATATCGCCGAGCCTGGCGCGGTCATCGGTTTCGCGGGCGCCCGCGTCATCGAGCAGACGATTCGCGAGCGGCTGCCGGCGGGGTTCCAGCGCGCCGAATATTTGCAAGAGCATGGCATGGTCGACATGGTCGTGCATCGCAAGGACATGAAATCGACGCTGGCGCGGCTTTGTTCGCTGCTCACGCAAAAGCCCGCCGTCAAAGCTAATGCCGCCTAAGTTGAGGCAAAAGCCAACCTCCGGTTCGGACGAAATTCTCGACCGGCTCGTAGGGCTCCACCCCAAGAAGATCGATCTTTCGCTCGGGCGCGTCGTCGAGCTGTTGGACAAGCTCGGGCGCCCGCAAGCGGCCTTGCCGCCGGTGATTCATGTCGGCGGCACGAATGGCAAGGGCTCCACCATCGCCTTCATGCGGGCCATGCTGGAAGCGGCGGGCAAGAGCGTTCATGTCTATACGTCGCCGCATCTCGTGCGCTTTCACGAGCGTATCCGGCTCGGCGCGGCAGGCGGCGGCCATTTCGTCGGCGAGGCCGAACTCTCGGCCGCGCTGGCGGAATGCGAGCGGGTCAATGACGGCAGGCCCATCACTTTGTTCGAAATGACGACGGCGGCGGCGTTCAAATTGTTTCATGAACACCCCGCCGATTATCTCTTGCTCGAAGTCGGTCTCGGCGGCCGTTACGATGCCACCAATGTGATTGACCCGCTGGCCAGCGTGATCACGCCCATCTCGATGGATCATGTCGAGTTTCTGGGCGACACGATCGAACAGATCGCCTTCGAGAAGGCGGGTATTTTCAAGCGGGGCAGGCCGGCCATTCTGTCGCATCAATCACGCGCCGTTTTGGATGTTTTGGAGCGCGAAGCGTACCTTGTGGGGGCGCCCGTGCTCGTGGCGGCCCAGGATTTTTTGATGCGGGAGGAGCAGGGGCGTCTCGTGTTCGAGGATGGCGAGGGGCTGCTCGACCTGCCGCTGCCGCGCTTGGCCGGCCGTCACCAGCATCAAAATGCCGCCACCGCCATCGCGACCTTGCGCCGCGTCGTGCCGGGGATCGAGGCCGCCGCCATCGAGCGGGGGCTACTGCGGGCGGAATGGCCCGCGCGCATGCAGCGCCTGGTCAAGGGCCGGCTCGTGGATCACGCGCCCTATGGCGCCGAACTCTGGCTCGATGGCGGCCATAACGAGGATGGCGGCAAGGTTTTGGGCCAAGCCATGGCCGATCTCGAGGATAAATCGCCGCGTCCGCTCATCGTGATCTGCGGCACGCTCACCACCAAGGACACCGCGGCCTTCCTGCGCGCCTTCGCCGGCTTGGCGCAAGAGGTCATCGCCGTGCCGGTCGAGGGCGAACATGCCGGGCGCCCCGCGCGCGACGTCGCCGCCTGCGCCGAAAAGGCCGGCCTGCCCGCCGCTTCGTGCCAGAGCGTGGAACAGGCGCTGAGCTATCTCCGGGCCAGGGCCTGGTCCGCCCCGCCGCGGATCTTGATCGCGGGAAGCCTGTATTTGGCAGGTGCCGTGCTGGCGGCGAATGGGACGGTGCTGGAGTAGCGGCGGAAACTTCGATCCGCTTGCTGGCCTCCGGCGCAGTTCATGATCGCCGCCATTTCCCGCCACGCGTTTTTAATACCGTGCCCCGCGATCCCCGCTCGAACCCCTACGCGCCGACTTCTATATTATCGGGCGTGGCGCACGGGATGCGCCGGCTAGAGTGGATCGATCATGGGTGTTGAAGGTTCTGACAATACGGAGGTTCCCATAGGCACTGCGCATACGTTTCTCGTCGGCGAGGATGGCGAAGGCCATTGGCTCGCGGTCGAGACGCACGGCCTCGGCGGCGGTATTTTCGTTACCAAGGACGCGGCGCTGAATTATGCGCGCCGCGAGACAGACAAGCGGCCCGGCGCCGTTACCCTCGCGCGATGGCCAGTCATGTTCATGTTCTATAGCCAGAAACGGGCTGCCTAAAACAGGCCCGCGTGCTTTCAGGGGCAGGAGACTTGTTCTCACTGCGCCATCGGCACCAACAGTAAAATATCCAAATCCTGCTTTGGCGTGAAATTCGTCTTGCGCACTTCGAATTGTGTGGGTCCAATCTTTTTCACGCCATCGGCGCAGAAGCTGACGAGCCTGTCCGCCTCGCCCTTGTCGACGACGAGGCGGAAACTGCCGATGGGTCCGGCCCAATTGGCGCCGGTTTTCAGTATGTAGGAGATGCGCTGCTCGGAGAAGGGTGGGTAATCCACCTTTTTTCGCGCCATGGCGCGGGTCACCGAGGCGATGAAATCGGCGTCGAGGCAATATTTCTCGAGGTAGGCCGCGGACTCTGGGTTCTTGCGCCAGTCCTTGCCGCCGATAGACGTGATGACGACCCCACCGACGCTTGGTTTGTAGGTCTGTTCGAGCCGCACTTCGCGTCCGGCGGGAAAGCTCTGTTGCCAGGTAAAGGCGGCTCTCAACGTCCACATGGCGATGAGATGCTTTTCCATCGGCGCGTTGGGTTTGTCCGTATATTCGTCAATCGCGGCGAGGCCGAGCTTCACGTACTCCGCTTTATCAGCCTCGGACAGACGATCCAGGGCCTGATCCGTCTCCGGGGCCGGGGGCATCAAGGGAATATGCGCCTTGCGCAGCCGCTCTGTCTGATCCACGCCCTTGGCGAGAATGTGCTGGTCGAGCGCGAGCGCTACCGGTTGGCCATTCGCCGTCACATGAAAGTCGAAGGGATTGTCCGGGTTTTTCGTTGGTACGCCATTGATGAAGTCGAACGATCCCGTAATATCCGGCATCGGGAAAGCAATCAGGACGGTTTTGTCCGCCTTGCCGCGATTGACGAAGACATAGGAGACGCGCACCTCCGATGTCGAGATGAATAGATCTTCCGATTGCATGGCGATTTCGGCATCGGCCGTGAAGCGCAATCCGCCTATGGCGTATTCCGCAGTCGTATCATTGGCGTGGGCGGTAGCCGGGGCTAATAGCGGGAGGCAAGTGAGGACAATTGCGATTAGAGAATGTCGCGAAGAAGTTGCGGACTTTTTCGATCGAGGACATGCTCTCGCGCCTTCGGAAGCGAGCGATTTCCCGTCGCTTTGGTGAGTCCGCCAAAGCGGAACGCGCTCGATCCGGTCGAGAATCATGGCGATCTCCCCCGAGAAAAAGGCTCCGGGGACGAAGCCTTTTTGTCGCGCGGATTACAAACCGGACGGGCTCAGATCGCCTCGGAAATCCAGCGCTTGAGTTCGCCCTTGGGTGCGGCGCCGACCTTTTGCGCGCTCACCTTGCCATCCCTAAACAGCAACAGCGCGGGAATGCTGCGGATGCCGAATTCTTGGGAGACCTTGGGGTTCTCGTCCACGTTGAGCTTGACGATCTTGACCTTGCCGTCCAATTCCACGGCGATCTCCTCGAGCGAAGGGCCGATCATCCGGCAGGGGCCACACCATTCCGCCCAAAAATCAACGACAACCGGCACATCGGAGCCGATCACGTCGGCCTGAAAACTTTGGTCCGTCACTTTTGCGGTGCTCATCGGATCTCTTTCGATAGGGCGAGGCGATTCAAGCCCTTTGGAGCAAAGTAAGAACCGGGTTGCCGGGCGTCAAGCGAGCCTGTGCGCCCGGCCTGCAACGGCGTTAGGCATCGGGGTCATTGATTGCCTCGGCCGCCGCCTGGTCCAATAAGGCGTCGTCGAGTTCCTGAACCAGGGGTCCGCCGGTCCAAATCAACAGCATGCGCAGACGTTTGCCCGGCCAAAGCGGGGCAAGCGCCAGCCGGTACAGCGCGAGTTGCCGGATATAGGCCTCCGGCGTGCCGCCTGACGCGGGTGGGTTCCCGCTCTTGAAATCGGCGACGAGCACGGCGTCGCCATCGATGGCGAGCCGGTCCACTTTGCCCGGAATTTGCCAAACGGAGCCATCGGGCCGTGTCACCGCACCCATGATCGTGGCCTCTGCCCGCGAGCCCGGCGCGAAAAGCGGCGCGAGAGCGGGCAAGGCGAGGACGGCGAGCGCCTGCGCGATGATGGATCGGCGGGCCGCGGCGTCGAGCGCGGTGGTTGTTTCGAGATAGGTCCGGGCCGCGCTCTCGCGTTGGGTCTCTGGCAGGTCCGGCAAATATTGCAACAATTCATGGATCGCCGCGCCATAGGCGAGGCCGAAACTTCCCCGGAGCGGCTTGTCCTCCGCTGCGCTGGATGGCCGCAGCGGCACCCGCGCGGCGGGATCGGCCGTGGCGGCGCGAAACAGCCAGTCCGGCACGGCTTCGCCGGGCGCTACGGCGGGCTTGGCTTGATCTAAAACCGCGGCCGTCCCGGCCGTCCCCGGCGTCAGGCGCTGGAAAATCGTCTCGGTCTCGTCCCAAGGCGCGGGCAGGAGGGTGATGCCGGGATCGTCCATGAAAGCGGTGGCGATCATCTTCGCCCAGCTTTTCTCGTCGGGGCCGCGCACGCCGTGAAAGCCCGAGATATAAAGCCGCTCCTCGGCGCGGGTCAGCGCGACATAGAGCAGCCGGCGATATTCCTCCATCGTGGCTTCGCGCGCGGCCTCCCGCACGGCTGCAATGGCGGGGCAATCGCCCTCCCGGCGCGGCGACCAGGCGAGAACTGGCGGCCTGTGCTCGTCCGGTTCCAAATTGAAAATCACCGGCTCGTGCTGGAGACTGGGCACGCCGCATGTATCCGGCAAGAAGACGATCTTGGCCTCGAGCCCCTTGGCGGCATGAACGGTCATGACCCGCACGGTGTCGCCCGGCCCCTCCATGTCGCGCTTGATGGAGGTGCGCAAGGCCTCGATATCGTCGAGAAAACTCCCGAGCGAGGGCGCGGTTTCGCGTTCATGGGCCAGCGCGAGGCGTAGGAATTCGTCGATGGCATCATGCGCCTCGAGCCCAAGCCGCGCTTCCATCTTGCGCCGCCCGCCATCGCGCCCGAGGAGCGCGGCATAAAAGGCAAACGGCGTCTCCTCGGCGGCATGGCGGCCCCAGCGCAGAATCGTGTCGTGGGCCTGCCGGACCCGCGTCTGGTCCGAGGCGCCGAGGGCCGCGATCAGGGATCCTTCCCGTCCCGGCGCGATGTCGGTGAGGTCCTTGTCCGTGAAATCGAACAGCGGCGATTTGAGCAAGCAGGCAAGCGTCAGATCGTCTTGCGGCAGCAATGCCGCGCGCCCGGCGGCGACGAGATCCAGCACGGCTATATGGTTGGCGATGTCCAGCCGGTCGGCCCCGGCGACGGGGACGGAGGCTTGTTTCAACGCGCGGATGATTGCCTCGAAAAACGCATTGCGCCGCCGCACCAGGATCAGCACATCGCCGGGACGGATGGGGCGGGGGGACTCGCTGCGCCCGTCATGCACATATTCGCCGGCCCCTGGCGCGATCAAGGCGGCGATCTTTTTGGCGATCCGGGAAGCTAGGATGGCTGCGGGGTCTTGCTCGTCCGGCGCATCGACGGGAAGCCGCCAATCGCCGGGCTCGGCGCTGGGCTGGCGGCCGAGCGGGGGCCAAATCTCGACAAGGCCAGGCAGCCGCGCCTTGAAACTTTCATGCAGGGGCCAGATGTCGTCTTGCGGCACCAGCCCGCCTTGATGCGCCTTGATTTCGAACACCCGGTCCACCGCCGAAAGCACGGCCGGAACGGAGCGGAAAGAGGTTTGCAACCGCACATGACCGAACGGCTTTGCGCCGGCCTCGAACCGTTTGGCGAAACGCCGCCGCATGTCGTGGAATTTATGCGGCGCCGCGCCTTGGAACGAAAAGATCGATTGCTTGTCGTCGCCGACGGCGAAGAAACTGCGGTCCAGCGCCCGGCTGCCATGCCCGGAGGCAAAATCGCCCGTGAGATCGTCGAGAATGCTCCATTGCGCCTCGCTCGTATCTTGCGCTTCGTCGACGAGAACATGGTCGATGCCGTTATCGAGCTTATGCAGCACCCAGCCGGAGCCGGAGCGGCCGAGCAAGGCGCGGGTGCGTTCGATGAGATCGTCGAAATCCAACACGCCGTTGAGGATTTTACGCTGTTCATATTCGCGCAAGGCGGCATCGGTGATCGCCATCAGCGCGTTTGACCGCTCGATGGTTTCCGCGGCTTTGCGCTGATCGATGAGATAGGCGAGCCGGGCCTGCTCCTCCAGCATGTCCGAAGCGAGAACCGGCCGCTGGGTGGCGAGCCCCTTGGTCATGAGGTTTTTGGTTGGTTTTCCCTCTTGGGTGAAAAAGGCGGAACAATAGGCGGAGAGCGCCGCATCGAAGAACCCGTTCTCGAAGTGCTCGTGAGCGCGCCGGAATTTGGCGCCGAGTTTGATGTCGTTCACGCTTCCGGTTTCGAAAAAGGCCGCAAGCTCCGGCCATTCCGATGGCGCGAAGCCGCCGTCCAGCATCTCCTGCTCGATCTCTCTCACCGTCGCCGTGCTGGACGCGCCGAGCATTCCGGCCAAGGCCTCTTGCGGATCGTTTAAACTCCAGCGGCGCGCGGCTTTGCGCAGCTCCATGGCCTCGCCGGTCAGTCTGTCCAGCACCGTGCTCGAGACGTCCTCGGCGAGCCGCGCCAGCGCTTGCCCAAGCTGGCCGCCCGAGCGATGGGCGTTGGCGATGGCGGCGGCCTTGGCGTGAGCCAACAACATTGCCTGGCGCAGATCGTCCGCCACCTCGAACCGCGCGGGAACATTGGCCTCGAAGGGAAAGAGATGGAGAAGCCTTTCGCAAAAAGCATGGATGGTTTGGATCTTCAATCCGCCCGGTGTTTCCACGGTGCGGGTGAAGAGACGCCGCGCCAGAAGCAACTGCGCCGGCGAGGGCGAAGGCGCGCCGGTCTCCATGACGGCTTCGCGCAAGGCCGCGTCGTCGAGATTGGTCCATTTCGCCAGAACGTCGAAGACGCGCGTCGCCATTTGCGCCGCGGCGGCTTTGGTGAAGGTGAGGCACAGGATTTTCGCGGGCGGCACGCCGCGCAGCAACAGGCGGATGACGCGTTGGGTCAGCACATGCGTCTTGCCCGAGCCGGCATTGGCGGAAACCCAGATCGACGAACGGGGATCGCTGGCCGCGAGTTGCGCCTCGCGCAAATGGTTTGGGATGACGATTCTTGTCATGCCCCGGCGTCCTCCGGGCCGGCTAGCAACCATTCCCTGACACGGGCGAGATGGTCGTAATCGCCGCCATCCCTGGCATATTTGGGGTAGGGCCTGGCGGGATAGCCGGTTTCTTCCTCGCGAAAACTCGACAACAGACTCATCATGCCGGCGTAATGACGCTCCACCACGGTCTCGAAGCTTTCGCCCTTGAAGGTGAGATCGCGGACGAATCCGCCGTCCCGCCCCCCCAGTTTGAGATAGAGCGCATTGACGAGTCCGTTGTGGGTAAAACCGAAGGCGCCCCATTGGAGCATCGCGGCTTCCAACGTCAATTGCGGGGCGAAGCCGGTTTGCACCTCGTTGATCCCTGGCGGCTGACCGGTTTTGTAATCCATGATCGTGGCGGAGCCATTGCGATGCCGGTCGATCCGGTCCGCGCGCGCCGTGAGCGTGAACAGCGAGCCGTCGGCCAACGTGATCTCGAGCCGTCCGTCGCGTTCGGCCAGCGCCTCCTGCAAGGTCTCGCGTTGCTTGGTGTCGAAATCGAGAAAGACTTCCATTCCCTTCAGCAGCACGGGCCAACGGAAGGCGGCGAAGACGGGATCGCCGAAGGCCGGTCCGAAGGCTTGTTCCATCAAGCCGTGTAATAAAATGCGGCGCTCCGGCAAGCTTGCGCGCGCCGGGCAGACCGAGGTGAATTTGCCCAAGGCTTCATGCGCCAGCGTGCCGAAAAGGCTTGGGTCGAGGTCCTCGCCCACGCGGCGCAGGGGCAGCAATCGCAAGATTTTCGCGGCGAAAATCGCATAGGGGTCGCGCCGCAGCGTCTCGATCTGGGTGACGCTGAGTTGCCGGGGCCGCAGATTCACCGGCGGTTTGGGACGCGGCCGGATCGTTGGCGCCGGCACCTGCGCCGGCCGGTCGAGAGCGCGGGCGAGCTGCAAGAAACGGGTGCCGCGCAGCTTCACCCCGCGCCAGGCCTCGGAGCCCAAGGCTTCCAACCGCAGGAGAAAGCGCGAGGGCACGCAGGGCGAGCCGCCGCGTTTGGCGGCGCGGCTCAAGATCACGGTGGCGCCGCCCATGGCTTGCGCGAAATCGTGCGCGGTCTGGCCGAGCCGGCGTTCCGGCGGGGTCAGACCGAGCGCTTTGCGCATGGGTCGGTTGAGAAACGGGTCGGTGCGCGCCTGCGGCGGCCAGATTGTTTCGTCGAGTCCCGCCAGAAGCATGACATCGGCGCGTATCAAGCGGGCTTCGAGCAGGCCGAAAATTTCGAGGCGCGGATGCGGCTTGCGCGCGGTGCGCAGCGGAATTTCCGAAGCGACCCGGCCGAAAAAGACGCCATAAGTCTCGGCCGTGAAGAGCAGGCTCGCACCGGCGCCGGAGAGTTCGGTGAAAAGCGCGTCGAGGGCGTTGGCGTCCTCGTCCGCAGTCTCGCCGGCCAGCGCGGTGAGCGCGGCACGATGGGCGGCGACCCAGAGATCGAGTGGCTGACTACCCTCGAGTTGGCGCAGGGGCGCGAGCGCCGCGCTCAAATTCTCCCAGAGCGCGGCCATCGCGGCCCAGTCGTCCTCGCCAATCGCTTGTTGCGCGGGATGAGCATGATGGGCGCCAGCGGCCAGCTTTGCTTCGGCAAAAATTTGGGCCCCATCTTTGCCGCGCAGCGGCACGGCGCGGATCACGCCAATCTCCAAAAGCGCGGCGAGCCGGGCAATCTCTGCCCGTTCGGCATCAAACCTTGTCAGGGGATGCGCGAGCAGCGCGGTGATGTCGCGCTCGGCGATGCTGCGGGCGGCGGCGGCGGTGAGGCTTGCCAGAATGCCGAGCGGGCGCGAGGCCAAGGGCTCGCCGCCGGTGTCGGCGATTTCGATGTTCCAGCGCAACAACTCGCCGCGCACGCGCCGGGCGAGATCGCGATCCGGCGTGATCAGGGCCGCCGTCCGGCCCGGTGTTTCCAAGACCTCGCGCAGGGCGATGGCGAGGCTCAAGGCTTCCTCGCGCTCGTCGGCGGCCTCGATCAGCGTGACGCCGTCGAGAGCCGCCGCCATTTCCGCCGGGGAGACACTGGCGCGATAGGCCTGCCATTGGTCCGTCGTATCGGCGGGGCGGAGCGCCTCGGCCACGAAACGCGCGCGGGCGGCTTTGGCCTTTTGCGGGGCGCCCAGGGGTTTCACTTCCGCGCGCGCAAGACCGAGCACCGGGAGGAGCCTCGCAAGGGCGGCTTGCGGATGCCCGAAGCCCGGTTCTTGATCCTCGCGCAGCGACCCGGAAATAATGGCCCACGAGGCCTCGTCGAGATCGAGGTCGAGGCCGGGCAACACCACCGCGCCTTGCGGCGCATGAGCAATGGCCGCAAGCAGCCGGGCGGTGGCTTTATTGGTGCCGGTCGAGCCGATCGCGATCACGGGGCCGGCCGTTTGGCCCGCAAGCGCGCCGGCTTGCGCCGCGACCAGCAGGATTTGGCGCTGCGCTGGATCGATCAGCCCATGTTCAGCCAGAATGCCCGGCCATTGCTCCACGGCAATTGAGAGGAACGCCGTCGTGATCCGCCAATAATCGTCGAATTCCGGCAGGCTCAGCGGATCGAGTTCGCGCCATTCCACATCTTCGATCCGCAATTCATCGATGAGGCCGGCGAGATCGCCCGCGAGGTGGAAGGCATCGACGGTCGAGGTGGCGACGCGGAAGGCCTCGCTTTCGTCGACCACCGGTTTGCCGTCCGGGCCAACCGAGCGCAAGGCGCCGCTCAGTGCCCGCGCCCAGGCCTGGATCAGCGCCGCCAGTCTGAGACGGCGCCAGATCGGCGTGGCGGCGGGGGGCAGCGGCAGGCCTGGGCACCCCGGTTCCGGCTCGGCGAAGAGGAGTGGTGTTTCGGTCGCTTCCAGCGCGCCGAGCGGCAGGATGCGCGGAAGCAGAACGGAGGGCTGACCGGCTCGGCTCAGAAAGGCGGCCTCCAAGGCCCGCGCCGCGCGTTGGGTCGGCACATAGATCGTCGCGCTGGCCAGCGCCAGCGGATCGCCCGAGGGCGCAAAACCCGCGACGATTTGGCCCTCGAACAGTGCGGCCACGAAGGTTTCGAGAAAGGGCAGGGCCGGCGAAATGGTGAAGACATTGGGCGCGCGCATGGGCTCTTTCGTGGGGCAAAAGCGGGCGTGCGGTCAACCGCCGGTTTCGGCCGTGAGGCGGGCGGCCTGGGAATGGTTGGCGTAGGTCGGCCAGGCGGGGGCATAGGATTCGCCGGCCTGATTGCCCCATCCCGTCCATCCCGCGCGGGCGCCGCGGGCGAATAATTCGAGGAAGGGGCCGGGGGAGCAGGATTCGATCAGCTCGTATTGCTCGTCGGGCTTGCGGCTATGCTCGCGTTTGCGTGTCGCCAGGAGATTCACTTGACGCCGGCCCGGCGCCAGCGTCCGCGCGTGGCGTCCGCGCGTGCCGAACAGCAAGAGTTCCGTGACATTGCGGAAATAAAAGCCGACGCCGCGCCCGTCCGAGCCGCCATCCGCCCGGATTTTGTGCCAGACGATATTGGCCTTGTAGGTGAAGCCCCAGGCCGTCATCACCGCGAGCCCATCCGGCAGCAGCGCATTGGGTACCCAGAGGTAGAGATGGGCGGGGTCCGCCGCGAGATTCGCGATGGGCAAAGCGCAGATCGCGGCTAGATCCATCGTGCCATAGCGCGCAAGCCGGCGGTGTTCCGGCGCGACCTTGCCGGTCTGGTTCTGAAAGCGCCAGGGCGGATCGGCCAAAATGGTGGGAAACCGCCGGCCCGCCGCGAGAGCGAGCAGGTCTTCCGCAGGGTCTCTGGCAAGGTCTTGGGCTGCTTCGTCCGGCATCTCGGGGTTCCGCCTCGTTTCGGCTTGTGCGAATCACGTATCTGGCCGCAGCTATCCCTATCATTTGAGCGAGCGGCAGACTTGCCAAAGAGGAGATGAGCGGCGTGCGGGGATATAATTGTTTTCGCGCCATCGCGCTCGTGACGCTCACGCTTGGCGCCGCGCCGGCCCTTGCGCAGAAGTCCCCATCCCCCGGCCCCATCGTTTTCGCCGACGCCAGCCTGAAGACGGCGCTCGATGCCATCGCGGCGGCCTGGACGGCGCGTTATGGGACGGCGCCCGTGATCACTTACGCCTCGTCCACGGTTCTCGCCAAGCAGATCGAGGCGGGCGCGCCGGCGGATGTGTTTTTCTCCGCCGATCTCAAAGGGATGGACGATCTGGTCAGGGAGGGGTTCGTCGATGTCCATACGCGGATCAAGATCATCGCCAACGAACTCGTGCTGATCGCGCCGGCGGATTCCAAGACGAATCTCAAAATGTTCACCGGCTTCGATCTCGCCGGCGCGTTGGGAAGCGGGAGGCTCGCGATCTGCGCCGTCGAGACCTGCCCGGCCGGCATTTACGCGAAACAGGCGTTGCAGACCTATCGGGTTTGGGCGAGCGTCGAGCAGAAGCTGGCGCCGGGCGAGGATGAACGCGCCGCCGTCGCGTTGGTTGCGACTGGCGTGGCGCCGTTTGGCATCGTCTATGCTACCGATGCCAAGGCCGAGCCGAAGGTCAGGGTGGCCGATGTATTCGCCACCTCGACCCACAACCCCATCGTCTATCCCATCGCCCTCGCGAAATCCTCCAAAAACCCGGACGCGGCCCGGTTCGAGGCCTTCACGCGGTCGCGGGAAGCCACTAAAGTCTTTCTCGACCAAGGCTTTACAGTCTTGAAATAAAGCGGGGGCAGGTGTTTTGACGCCGGAAGAATGGACCGCGATCGCTTTGTCGCTGCGCATTGCCTGCGTGGCTGTCTTGGCGAGTCTGCCGTTTGGGATCGCCATGGCCTATGTGTTGGCGCGGGGGCATTTTCCCGGCAAGTCCCTGTTGAACGGGCTGGTCCATCTGCCCCTGGTCCTGCCGCCGGTGGTCACGGGCTATGTGCTGCTGCTCGCCTTTGGCCGGCGCGGCCTGTTTGGCGCGGCCCTGGCGGATCTCGGCATCGTGCTCTCGTTTCGTTGGACAGGCGCGGCCTTGGCCTGCGCGGTCATGGGATTTCCGCTGATGGTGCGGGCGATCCGCCTCTCGTTCGAATCCATCGATCAAAGCATTGAGGCGGCAGCGGGCAGCCTGGGCGCGTCTCCACCCTGGACCTTTATTTTCGTCAGCCTGCCTTTGGCGCTTCCCGGCATATTGGCCGGGGTGATCCTGTCTTTTGCCCGCGCGCTCGGCGAATTCGGCGCCACCATTACCTTCGTGTCGAATATTCCGGGCGAGACCCAAACCATTGCGTCGGCCATCTATTCCGATACCCAGGCGCCCGGTGGCGACGCCGCCGCGCTGCGATTGACGCTGGTATCCATTGTCATATCGCTTGGCGCCGTCATGGCCTCCGATCTCGTTCAGCGCGGGATCGAAAAACGTCTGGCTGCAAACGGATGATCGATGTCGATCTCCACCGCCGCCTTCCCACCTTCGAGTTGGATGTCGCTTTTCGCAATGGCGAGGGGGTGACGGCCCTCTTCGGCCGCTCCGGTTCCGGGAAATCCGTGACGATTGGGTTGATCGCGGGCCTGGCGAAGCCCGGTCGCGGTCATGTGCGGGTTGGCGCCGTCACCTTGTTCGATTCGCAGCTGCACGTGGATCTCGGTCCGCACAAACGGCGGATCGGCTTGGTGTTTCAAGACGCGCATCTGTTTCCCCATCTCAGCGTGCGCCGGAATTTGCTGTTTGGCCGCTGGTTCGCACCCCGTGCGGAGCGGACGGTGACCATGGATGCCGTGGTGGAGACATTGGGCATCGGCCATCTCTTGACTCGCCGACCGGCCGGACTCTCTGGCGGCGAGCGGCAGAGGGTGGCCATCGGCCGGGCGCTTTTGGCCTGTCCGCGCCTGCTCCTGTTCGACGAGCCTTTTGCCGCGCTCGACCGTCAGCGCAAGATGGAAGTTTTGCCGCTGATTGAGCGGCTGCGCGACGAATTCAAGATCCCGATGGTCTATGTCTCGCATTCCCTCGAAGAGGTGGTGCGGCTTGCCGGTTATGTCGTGGTGCTCGAAGCCGGCAAGGTCGCGGCGGCGGGCGATCCCGCGACGGTCTTCGCGCAGGCGGGGTACCGCGCGGACGACCGCCGGTTCGGCCGCGCTTCCGTCCTGTCCGCCGTGGTGGGCGAGGAAGACGAGGGCTATGGCCTCACCGCCTTGCATCATCCCGCGGGGACGCTTTGGCTGGCCGGTCCCGCCGGACATTCCGGCGGCACGGCGCGGATCGTGATCCAGGCGACGGATGTCGCCTTGGCCGTTGGGACGCCCGGCCGGACGAGTGTACGAAGTACACTCAGAGGCACGGTCTCCGGCATCGAAACCGATGGCGCGCTCGCCGCCGTGGAAATCGCCTTGAAAGGCGGCGGCACGCTCACCGCGCTCGCGACTCGCCGGGCGGTGGACGATCTCGAAATCAAAACGGGCAGCGCGGTGCTTGCTTTAATCAAGACGGTTGCCTTGGACGAAGGCATGGTTCATCCGGATTGAGCTTAGGGGACAGCGGTCTTCGGCAGGCCGGCTAGAGCGCGTTCCGCTTTGGCGGACTCACCAAAGCGGAAGGAAATCGCTGTCTTTTTAAGAAGTTATAGCATTTCCTCGATCGAAAAAGTCTGCAACTTTTTCGGGACATGCTCTAATTCCGCGCGATAATCTCCCGTTCGCCCTTGAAGCTGGTGCCCAGGAGGCCGAGTAGCCCCGGCTTACGGCGTTTGGAAAAGCTGGAGCGGCGGGAGGGTTTTGGGCGCTTCAGGCTGCGCGGTTCCGGCGGCCGCATCAGCACGCCCGCTTCGATCACGAGGGTTTTTTCCAAGACAGCGGCCCAGGCCTTCGCGGCTATGGCGATTTCCGTGGCTTCGCCCGAGGCCAGTTCGACATTGAGATCGGGGTCGTCATGAGAGAGCGTCAGCGTGGCGACCCCTCGGGGCGCGTGCACCCTGACCCGCAAGGCATCGTAGGCGGCGACGGGAACGGCGATGCGCATTTTGATTCCATCCATCACGCGCTCGATCGAAACCTGCGTCATGCTCATATGCACTGTGCGGAGCCTGCTGTCGGCGCGCGGATCATAGGCGTGGCGAGTCACCGTGAAGGATTGTCTTGCGAGATCACTCATGAAGGCTACCGGTCTCCTGGCTCGTAGGCGGCGTGTCTCCAGTCTTGCCTCCGCCGTGCGAGAAATCTCCTAACAGGACCGGAGAATTCGGCCTAAATACCGGATAAGTCAGTGTTTTTGGCGCTTATGCTTTGTGCCCGGATACGGAAATCGCTAAAATTAGAGTGATTTTGGGGCGCACGATCATCTCGCGTGATCGAAAGTTCTTGATCTGTGTCCGCCAAATCAGCACATTGCCGGCACGCTACCCCCGCAACTTTCGCCGTATCGCGCCTCGATCCAGGATTTCATCATGCTCGCGCATTTCGCTCTTTCCCTTACCGATGCCAAGACAATCGCCGGTGCCGCGCGGGCCGAGGCCGAGAAGAACGGTTGGAACGTGGCCATCGCCATCGTCGACGACGGCGGCCATCTGATTTATCTGGAGCGGCTGGACGGGACACAAAAAGCGTCCGTCGCAATCGCGCAGGAAAAGGCGCGGACGGCCATTATGTTCAAGCGCCCGTCGGCCGCGCTCGAGAAGGTGATCGCCGATGGGCGTGTCGCCATGCTGTCGCTGACGGGCACGACATTTGTCGAAGGTGGATTGCCGGTCGTCCATCAAGGCCATTTTATCGGTGCCATCGGCGTGTCCGGTGTGCAATCCTTTCAAGATGGCCTGGTCGCCAAGGCTGGCGTTGAGGCCTTGAATGCGGGCTAGCCCTGACCGTGAGGTTTTATCCGCGAGTTTGAACAGCATGAGGCCGGCGGTTGAGCCGGGCCGGTCCTCTTTTTACGGCGGTTCCGATTTGGCTTCATCCGACTTCGATCCCGATGAACAGGACCGCTTTTTGGCGATCGTCCGGGACGCCGGCGCGATCGCCATGCGTTATTTTAGACTGGGAGATCAAACCGGCGCGAAAGTGACGTGGAAGGGCGACGGCTCTCCGGTGACCGAAGCCGATTATGCCGTCAATGCCTATCTCGAAGCCAATTTGCGCGCGCTTTGGCCAGAGGCTGCCTGGCTTTCGGAAGAAAGCGCCGACAATCCCGCCCGGCTCGAGGCGCGGCAGGTGATCATCGTCGATCCCATCGACGGCACCAGGGGCTTCGCGCGGGGCGATCGCAATTGGTGCGTTTCCGTTGCCTTGGTGGAGGCGGGCCGCCCGGTGCGGGCCGTGGTCCATGCCCCGGCCAATTCCGAGACCTTTACCGCGCATGCGGGGCGGGGCGCTTTGCTCAACGGGATCTCTCTTTCGATACCGCATTGCGACGAGCTTCGACCGGATTTGCGCGTCTCCGCTCCGGCCAGCGCGGTGCAAGACATTCGCAACGCGGGCGTCGATTTCGATTTTCGGCCGAAGATCCCGTCCCTCGCGCTGCGCATTGCGGGTGTGGCCTCGGGCGCTTACGACTGCTGCCTCGCCACGCGCAATTCCAATGATTGGGACCTTGCCGCCGCCGATCTCGTGCTACAGGAAGCGGGTGGTTTGCTGGCCGGCGCCGATGGCCTGTCTCTGATCTATAACCGGATCGAGACCCGTCACGGGATCTTGACCGCGACGGCGCGGGCCTTGCAACCGAAGTTTTTGGAGGCGGTCGAACGGGCGAAAGCGTCGCGCCGTTGAAGCCGTTTCCTCTCTTTATAAGGAGTTAGAGCATGTCCTCGATCGAAAAAGTCTGCAACTTTTTCGGGACATGCTCTAGCGCGCGACAGACGGCAAATTCCCTTTATTCGTGAGACCAACGGTTATGCCTGATAAGCCCGGAAAGCAGCTTCTCCACCTCGTCTTCGGCGGGGAGCTGGAAGAACTCGACAAGACCCAGTTCCGCGACCTCAACGAGATCGATGTCGTCGGCCTTTTCCCCGATTATGCCTCCGCCTATGCGGCCTGGCGGATGAAAGCCCAATCGAGCGTCGATAACGCCAATATGCGCTATTTCATCGCCCATCTGCACCGTCTGCTCGATCCCGCGGGTTAAAGCACTCCCCACAAAAGTCGTGGGCTCTTGTGATCGAGGACATGCTCTAACTTCTTATAAAGAAAGCGATTTCTGATCGCCTGGGTGACTCCGCCCAGGTGGCACGCGCTCCATCGGCGGAGTGTTAAGAAACGTGGTTAACACCAAGATAATATGGAGTTTTCCGGCGCAAGTTGAAGTTGCTTGTGAGGAGTGCCGGCTAAGCTCGCCACTTATCCTCCTCCGCGTCGTGGAGGCTTTGGGCGCCTGACCCGCGCCTCCCGCGACGCTTAGGGACGCGCCGCTATCATCGCTATTCTTCGAGAGTTTTACCCGGGCTTACGCCTTTTTCACGCCGAGCCGGATCAGTTTGGCCTCGGGGGAGGCATAGGCTTCCTGGAGATCGACGTTCCAGTATCGTAGCTCGTCCAGCGGGATGGGCACACCGGTGCCGGCGCAACGGACGAAGGCGCCGGGGCGGGTCACCCGGAAATCGCCGTCGAGAAATTCGATCTGGGCTTCGCCCGCGGATATGGGGTGCCGGTCGATACGGTTCATGATTGGCTCGCCCGGAAGCAGTGACATGGCACGGCGGTTGATCCCTCGAATGGCTGGCTCTGAAATCGTCATCCGCCCCGGCGGAAGACTTTTCGAATGAAGAGCTTCTAGAATAACGAAGCCTGCTAAAATAACGACGCCTGGCCGGACTTGCGCGGTGCCCGGCTACGCTTGGCCGGTGCCGTCGCTCCTTCGGCTGTGACCGCGCTAATATGGCCATCCGCGAATTCGATGTCGAGCACAGTCGCACTTTTTATGTCGAGGGCCGAGCGCCTTGGGCGTCCCTCCGCATCGCGGACCAGCGCGAAGCCGCGCGAGAGAACCTGTCTATAACCCAGGCTTCGCAGCAGCTTGGCGTGACGATCGGCCATTTCGGCGCGCGCCCGCAACGCGTTTTGCCAGGCGGGCCTCAACAACCCCGCTTGCTGATCGAGCCGCAGGCGGGCGCGGCTTTGTTCCCGGCCGATGGCGAGCAAGCTCGTCCGCAGCCTTTGGGCGGCTTGCGCGAGGCGCCGGCTTCGCCGTTCCCTGGCAAGCGCAAAGCTATGTTGGAGACGCTGGTCCCACGACTTGAGGCGTTGGTCGGCTCGAGCCAAAAGGGTGTGCGGCGCATGCTGGGCCAGGCGGTTGGCGAGCCGGGCCAGCGCCAGGCGTTGGCGGTCGCGATGGCTGGCCATGGCGCCGGCGAGCCGGCTATCGGCGCGGTCGAGCCGCTGGCGCGGGATCGCGGTGATCGTATCGCCTGTCAAAAGGACGCGGCTCAGCGCGCGCCAATCGCTCCGCCGGCGGTCGATCAGCCGTAAGACGGCCGCTTGGTGGCGGCGTGCGAGATCGAGGTGGTTGGCGATGAGATCGGCGCGAACGGGAACTGCCTTTTCCGCCGCCCCCGAGGGAGTGGGCGCGCGCAAATCGGCGGCATGGTCGATCAAGGTCCAATCGGTCTCGTGGCCAATGGCGGCGATCAGCGGGATGGCGCTGGCCGCCGCCGCGCGAACCACGATCTCCTCGTTGAAGGCCCAGAGGTCTTCGAGCGAGCCGCCGCCGCGCGCGACGATGAGGACATCGGGCCGCCGCAAAGGCCCGGTTTCCGGCAAAGCGTTGAAGCCCACGATGGCTGCCGCGACTTCCGCCGCCGCCGTCTCGCCTTGGACCCGCACCGGCCACACCAGGACGCGACGTGGAAAGCGGTCGGCGATCCGGTGCAGAATATCGCGGATGACGGCGCCTGTCGGTGAGGTCACGACTCCTATCACGGCCGGCAGATAAGGCAGCGGCCGCTTGCGGGCCTCGTCGAAAAGGCCCTCCGCGCCCAGCGCCTTGCGGCGCGCCTCGAGCAGGGCCATCAGCGCGCCAACGCCGGCGGGTTCAAGCGCCTCGATCACGATCTGATAGGCCGACTTGCCGGGGAAGGTCGTGATCTTTCCCGTGGCGATGACCTCCAAGCCTTCTTGAGGCTTGGTCTTCAGCTTCGAGAATGTCCCTTTCCAGACGACCGCATCGATGCGGGCGTTCTCGTCCTTCAGGGAGAAATAAGCATGGCCGGAGCTGTGGACGCCGCGAAAATTGGATATCTCGCCGCGAACGCGCACAAAGCCGAAGCGGTCCTCGATGGTTCGCTTCAAGGCGCCGGACAATTCGCTGACCGTCATTTCCGGCGCGTTTGTCGCAGGACGTTCCGCGATTGGCGGCATCTCTATTCCTTGATCAATTGGCCGGAATAAATCACCGGCCCTGTCGCGACGCCCGACGGGGATCCGCCAGGCGGTTCGACCGAAACGGCGAACGTCGCCGCCTCGGCATGGGTGCCCGAGGGGAGCGGAAGCGAGAGCGGAGCGTTTGCAACCACACCCATCGAACGCGGCGGCTTCCCATCGCTAATATACCAGAGTTCGAGGCTCTTGCCCTTGGGGGTCTCGGCCGCGACGGGGCGGACGAAGACGCGATGGGTCTTTAAGTCGACACGCACCAACAGCGCGGGTTGATCGCCGCCCCGGTTGACCGCGGCGACATAGGCCGTGTCTTCGATGGCAACCGGAAAGACGAGGCGATAGCCCGTGAAGACAAGAAGGGCTGCCGCGACGGCGCTGGATAAAGCGGTCGCGGCCCGCCAGCGCCGGAGAGAACGCCGGAGCGATCCGGCGGCATCTGACTCGCCGCCCTCGATCACTTGGAAGCTGTGCGGTGCCGCGCCTCGACTCGTCAAAGCGCGCTCGATTTGCGTCCAGACATGACCGGGCGGCGTGACCGGTGCAATATCGTCCGAAAGTCCGGACAGCCGGGACTCCCAAGCCGCGACCGCGGCCTGCGCCGCTTTGTCGCTCACAAGGCGCGCGGCAAACGCTTTGCGCTCGGAGGCGTCGAGGGTGCCGAGGACGAATTCGGCGGCTTCGAGATCGAGATCGCCGTTCATGCGGAACCGTCCAAGCAATCGCGCAAGACCGCGAGGCTGCGATGCAACCATGTCTTGATCGTATTCACCGGGCGATCGAAACGCTGCGCCAGCTCCTCGCGGGAATAGCCCTCGTAATAAGCTAGGAGCACACAGTCGCGCGCCGTTTCCTCGATGGTCTCGAGGCAATGGCGCAACGATGCGTTGTTGATCATATCCGCCTCACGATCGCGCTCTTCCGCGACCCGCTCGTACATGTCCGTTTCGGGATCGCCACCGCCACCGGATACCGGCACGAAGGATTTCTGTCTGATGATATCGATGGCCCGGTTGCGGGCAATCGTGTTCATCCATGCGCGAGCTGGACCGGTCTCTGGCGAAAAACGTGCGGCATTTTGCCAAACGCGCAGAAATACATCCTGCAAAATTTCTTCAGCCGCCGCCTTGTTTCTGACAATACGCAGGATCGTCGCGAAAAGTTTCGGCGCGGCAAGATCATACAACGAGCGGAACGCGGCGCGGTCTTGCCGCGCGACGGCCGCTAGCAGCGCCTCGTACTCGACATTCTCCCTCGCCAGCAAAGAACCTCCGCGCGAAATCGCCACCGGCCATGCCGTGGGGCAAGGCTAGGGATTCATACCGCAAATTGGGGAAAGTCAAAACGATCCGAGCGGCGGGTCCGTTTCTCGCGGACCGGATCGATAGGCCACAAGGCCGTGGGGATCAGCACTGTTTGGCGCCGCGTCGAAGTGTCCGCCGCCTCGACCTTTGGCGCGCAACTCTTGGCGCGAACCGCTCTGCCTCGCCGCGGCCATGACGGTCCGGCGATTAGATTCTCAAGCTTCGAATTTCTTTGGGAACCAAGATTTTACGGAACCAAGGCATCCCGGCCACGAAACGATCCGGCGCCGCCACTTGATTTTGCCCGGGATCGTTTAGGGCGTCGCATCATCCTTCGCCACCGCAGGGGCATCTTCGAACTCGTCGTCGCCTGCGATAGCCGTCACCAAATCGACGATGCGCTTGCGTACTTTCGGCTCCTTGATTCGCGCGAAAGCGCGGTTCAAATGCAAACCTTCCATGGTCGATATGAAATCGACGACATAGGCGGAGCCGGCTTCCGCCGCGGCCGAATGAACAAAACTATCCGTGGTTCCTGAATCGAACGAAGGCGCGCCCTCGAAGAAATAGGCGGGCGGAACGTTCAGACTCTTCGAAATTTGCTGAAGACGGCTCGCCCCAATACGATTCGTGCCCTTTTCATATTTCTGGACTTGCTGAAATGTCAGACCCAGAGCTTCGCCAAGCTTTTCTTGGCTCATGCCGAGAAGGACACGGCGCATGCGGACACGGCTGCCCACGTGCTTGTCGATTGGGTTTGGAACCTTTTTCACGGAGTCGAGCCTTCGGTCCACGGTCATCTCGCTAGTTAATTGTGGGGGGTCAAGCGGCGGTCGCGGCGGAGATTATAATTCTATTCGACGTTTTCGCAAAACCGTAATCACCTAGCCCTTATTTTTTCTATTCCATGCGCTTGCAACCTGCAATGTCAATATCATTATCCCAGAAATCAACAAAACAATGGCATAAGGATAATGAGCATAAAGGGTTTCGGCTATAGGCTGCGGCACGAAATTATCGAGAATTCCAACCTTCCCCAATGGCAAGGACGCAAGGACCCGGCCATAAGGATCGATAAAAGCCGATATTCCCGTAGCGGCAGCACGTATCATTGGTAGCCCTTCTTCAATGCTTCGCAACCTCGCTTGCGTAAAATGCTGCTCTGGACCGAATGTGTCTCCAAACCATCCGTCGTCGGTCACGTTGAGAAGCAAACGGGGCCTGGGACCGCTGCTGGAAAGAACGGCGCCCGGAAAAATCGCTTCATAGCAAATCAGGGGTGAAACGCCGGGAAGTCCGGGCAGCGACAGATTATGCCGCCGGGAACCCGGTTCGAATCCTCCGGGAATCGAAACGAAATTGCGCAGCCCGAGACGCCGCAAGAAGGATTCGAACGGAAGATATTCGCCGAACGGAACAAGATGAATCTTGTCGTAGCTGTCGAGCAGCGTTCCGCCGCTGGCAATGACCTCGATGACATTGAAATAGCTCGTATGCGCGGGATCCTCGCCGCGCGCGGGGCTATCCTCTTCGCGAGCCGCGCCGGTCACGAGCACGGCTTTGGGCGGCAGCAAAGCGCCAATGTCGGCCATCGCGCGCGGATCGCGTGTCAGGATGAAGGGAAAGGGGGATTCCGGCCAGACGAGAATTGTCACATCGTCCAAAGTCACGCCTTTTTGGGGATCGTCTTGGCGTGACAAGGCGAAATAGCTCGCGAGGATTTGATCGCGGTGTTCAGGCCGGAACTGATCGTTTGGCTCGATACCGGGTTGCATGATCCGCACGATGACGTTCGGCACCGGGCGTACCGGGGGCTGAGCGAGGCGTGCCGCGCCAAAGGCCACGATCAGCGCGCTCGCCCCGGCCGCCACCAAAGTGGGCCGCCAATTCAAGCCGCCGCCACGGTGAACATCGGCGAGGGTTGCCGGCGTCGCGAAGATCGCGACGGCGATCAGGGTCAGGCCGTGGAGACCCATGAGCGATGCGATCTGCGCCGTGACGAGCGTGCCGCCGAGCGCCATGCCGAGGGAATTCCACGGAAATCCCGTGAGGATCGTGCCGCGCAGCCATTCCGAGAGCCCGAGGCCTAGCGCCAGCGCGAAGACCCGGCCGGCGCCGGGAATCCAGAGCAAGCGCGCCACGGCAAAGCCAAAGGCGGGGAAAAAGGCCAGCAAGGCCGGCAGAGCGACGACGCCGAGCGGCAGCGCCCAGGCAAATTCCGGGACCATGAGGAAGGCCGAGCCCAGCCACCAGAACCCCGCGAGAAAATAACCAAAGCCAAGCCACCAACCGGCCGAAAAGGCGAGGCCTAGCGATCCCCGTCCGGGCCAAGCAAAAAAGGCCGTGCCGCCAACTGGTTGCGCCTCGCTGGATCCGTCGAGCAGCCAGACCGCGACGCTCATCGGGATGATAAGAGCCGGTCCGATATTGAGGGGCGCCATGGCGAGCGCCCCGGCTGCTCCGGCCACCAAGGCGATGAGCCGCCGCGTCCATCCGCTCGCCAGGATTATACGATCGGCCAAAGTCAGCATGGTCAAATCCAGATCGCCTTGCTGACGTGAGCCAGCCCTCGACTGCCTCTAGCAGATTCGGGCGCGAGCGTTCATGCTCGTTGCAAATGTTCCTGTGCGCAGGTCGAACAGGCCGGAATTGGCCCGGCGGGGGAGCTTACTCCGCCGCGCTCATCAGGGGCGCCTCCGCTGGGCGTAGCTTGGCCGAATAATGCGAGGCATTGCCTTTGCCCGCGCAAGCATCGCGTGCGAACATGATGAGATGGTGCGCCGGGATCGCATAGATCAGCAAAGCTTCGATTTCGCCGCGCATCAGGCGGGGCAAGGCGAATTTCCAGAACGTGAGGCGATAATCGCCTTTTATGCCGGCGTTCCAGAGTAGCTTGCCGAGGATGATCAGGCCTTTTTTGATATTGGGCCAACTCGTGCGCTGTTTGCTGTTGGGGCGGGGCAGACGGTTCGGCCAAGTCGCTTGCATCTGATGGGCGTAGCGCTTGAACAAAGTGTCTGGCCGGTAGGCCCTGTCCATGCAATCGCGCCACATGGCGAGCACTTCGTCGTAGGGCATCAGAAACTGGACGTTGGATTCGCGATCGTCGCGCTCGTCGATCCGGCCCGCTTTCACCAGGCGGTCCCAAAGCGGGGTTTGCGGCAAGGCTTGCAGCAGGTTGATGGTGAGCATCGGAATCTGCGACAGCTCGATGAACTTGAGGATCTTTTCGCCCGAATCCGGTGTGTCCGTGTCGAGGCCGAGGATAATGCCCGAAACGACCTGGATGCCGTGATTGTTGATGATTTTCACGGCGTCGAGGATCGGGAGGACCATGTTATGGCCCTTGTCCATGGCGGTGAGCGCTTCGGGCTCGGGTGTCTCGATGCCGCAAAAGATCGCGTCGAACCCCGCTTCGCGCATCAAGGCGAGGATTTCCGGCGAGCGTGCGATATTGAGGGTCGCCTCGCAGGCAAAGCCGATGGCGTAACCGTTGCGCTTCTGCCAATCGATCAAATGCGGCAAAAGATCGCGGATCGCCTTGCGATTGCCGATAATATTGTCATCGACGAAATAGACGGAGCCATTGACGCCGAAGGCCAGCAACTTGTCGAGTTCGGCGATGATCTGCTCCGGCGATTTCAGCCGGGGCACCCGGCCGTAAAGACCGGGAATATCGCAGAATTCGCATTTATACGGGCAGCCGCTCGAAAACTGAATAGTGCCGAGCATGTAGCGGTCGATTTCCGCCAATTCATAGGCCGGCATCGGGAATTGGCTGAGTTCGCGCCGCGCCACGGTCTTCAAGACGATCTGCTGGGCCGGGCGGCTGGTGCTTTCGCCGAGCAGTGCAATCAAATCCTCCGTCGCATCGCCGAGTTCGCCGATATGGAGATAATCGAAATCGGGATAATGCTCCGGGCAGGCGGAGACCGAGGGGCCGCCGAGGACCGTCGGTTTGCCAAAGCCATGGGCGCGGTTGTTGATGTCGCCGATCTGGCGCCGCTGAATATGCATGCCGCTGACGAAAACCGCATCGGCCCACGTGAAATCCTCTGGCGTCGCGGGGGCCATGTTTTCATCGACGAACCGCACCTCCCAATGCGCGGGAAGCGCGGCGGCGATCACCAGAAGCCCTTGCGGCGGCATGAAGGCTTTGGTCCTGTCCAACAGCGGATAGGCGTATTCGAAAGTCCCGAAGGAGGGCTCGTAGTGCGGGAAGACGCAGAGTATGCGCCGCATGCAGACATTGTTCGCATGGGTCATGTGCTGGGACGATCCTGGCGCTCATTACGGACACGGCATGGACAGCATAGCTTGCTTGGCGCCGAGAGGCTAGAGTCCCGCACGCGGCCTTCGGGATAGGCCATGCCGGTTTTGGCCGTCCACACGTTCCAACGTAACGGCTGGACCGCGCCATCGTTGCGGCTTGTATTAAGTTTAGGCTCGAGACCACGGGATCCCGCGATGAGCGAGACAATTTACCTGAGAAATAGTGAGGCGGCCGCCGGAATTGCTCTCCGCGGCGCGGAACTCCAGAGTTGGGCGGTGCGTGGCGTGGAGCTGATCTGGACGCCGGTCCCCGCGATTTGGCCGGATTCGGCCCCGGTTCTGTTTCCGGTGGTCGGCTGGACGCGCGGGGGCAGGGTGACGATCGCGGGGCGGAGCTATCCGCTCGGTCTTCACGGCTTTGCCCGGTATCTGCCGTTTCGGCTAGCCGGGCAGGGCGAGGACCATGTGCGCCTCGTCTTGGAATCCTCGGAGGCGAGCCGGGCGCTCTACCCCTATGATTTCGTATTTTGCGTGACCTATCGCCTGACCGGCGCCGCCTTGCGGATCGAACTGGCGGTGTCGAACCGGGGCGAGGCGCCCATGCCTTATGCTTGCGGCTTGCATCCCGGCTTCCGCTGGCCCTTCGCTGGCGGGGCGCTGGACGAATATCACGTCGCCTTCGCGGCGGCGGAAACCCCAGCCGTTCCCATTATCTCGCCGGAGGGGCTTTTTACCCGGGACTCCCGGCCGGTGCCGCTCGAGGGACGCGGCCTCCCGCTCTCCGCGGCGCTTTTTTCGAAGGAAGCGTTGTGTTTTCTCGACGCGTGGAGCCAGTCTCTCCGGTTTGCCCACGAGAACGGTGCGGCCATTACCATGGCGCTCGACGGTTTTCCGCATATCGCCTTGTGGTCCAAGCCGGAGGGCCGGTTTTTGTCGATCGAGGCCTGGACGGGGCGGGGCGACGACGCCGGCAGCACTGGCGACTTCTTGACTAAGCCCTCGATGATCCACCTGCCGCCGGGAGCGGAGCGCACCCATGCCGCCGTTTATGGGTTCGAGAGCTGAACGGAATTTGCGACGGCCTGATTTTTAATCCGTTCGCCAAATTAGGCCGCTTCGACCCCTATGACGAGGCGGCGGCCGAGCGCGGCAAGTGCGGCCACCAATGCCGGTATTTTGGTCGGATGGTCTGGATCGAGGATGCGCCGCACTTCGCGCGCGTCCTTACCTAGTCTCTTCGCTAATTCGGCTTGCGTGATTCCTGCATCGCGAAACGCCTCGAGAACGGCGAGTTTCGCTGCAATATCCGCATCGACTGTCAAAAGCACCTGCCCTGGCTCCGGCTTCGAAGCCGCAGGTAGCGGCCTCTTCATTCCAATGATCGCCAGAAGTGCAATTCCGAGCGCTTCGCTTCCCATGAAACGCGCGTCAGCTTCGTCGTCGCCCTGGCTGATCGCTTCTGGCACATCTGGAAAGGTAATCACGATTCCCGCCTCGTCGCCTGGTTCGAACACGGCTGGATAAGTGTAGGTCCGCATGATGCCCTCCTTCGCGCCGTCTGGCCTCAGCCGAGGCCGAGCTGCTTTCTAATTTTGCTTGCGGTCTTGGGATCGATCTCGCGGCTCGGTAGCGTGGCCAGGCTGCCGCCGCAATAGACGGTTGCGTGCCCACCTTTGCCGCGTCCCTTGTTGACCCGGAAATCAAGGCCGCGGGCTTTCGCTTCGTCGCGCAACTCGCCGATGAAGCGATCCCGCTTGTCCATGTCCGTCTCTGTTTCGAGTCCGTCCTTCTTTCGAAGGAAACAAAATAGGACATTTTTGTCCTCACGTCAAAAATGAAAGGAAAGAAATGTGCTTTTCGTGTCTTGGCAAACGTGGCCGGGATATCGATTGATAAGATTGCCTAGCCTGCGGATTCATCGAGACGCCAACACGCCGGCTCCATCCCAAACCGCCTTTTTCGAGAGGTTAACGCCTTCTCGATGCCGCTCCGGTCAACTGTCTCCTTGTTTTCGCCTCGAGACCGGCCTAAATCTACTTAATTACATCCAGAAACAGCCGGAAGGCGGAGTTTTAACATGGGTAGCCTATCGCTTCCGCACCTCATCATCCTTGGGGCCATCGCGCTGATCTTTTTCGGCGGCCGCAACAAAATCTCCGACATCATGGGGGACGTTGCCAAGGGCATCAAAAGCTTCAAGAAAGGTCTCTCCGACGACGACGAGAAGATCGAGGCCCGTCCGGCCGAGCCGGCGCGTACGCTCGATCATCAGCCCGCGGTCGTGGCCGAGCTGAGCAAGGTCTCCGAGACGCCGAAGGCCAGTTGAGGCTTTGGCGAAAAGCCCGCGGGTTTTTCGCCGGCACTTGAATGGGTCTGGCCTCACGCAACTGTGATCCAGAGCGTCCGGCTTGGGATAATTTTGTGCCCAGAACGCCTGTCCCGGTCGAGTCAGCCGTTTCTCTGGGCGGACCTTTGGTCTATTGAATTTTGATCCTCTGCAAAGACTGGGTGCATTTTTCGCAACGAGGGCCACGCCGCCCGTTTCCAAAATGCGCCGAAGCGCCGGTTAGGGTTGTCCATGTTCGATTTCGACGCCGGCAAGCTGCTGATCATCGGCATTGTGGCGCTTGTCTTCATTCCGTCCAAGGATCTTCCCCGCGTTCTCCGGCAGATCGGGCAATTCACCGGCAAAATGCGCCGGATGGCCAGCGAATTTCAGACTCAATTCATGGATGCCATGCGCGAAGCCGACATGGCCGATCTGAAGCGCGAGGCAGACAAGCTTGCCCAAGCCGCCGAGATCGATTCCAGTTTCCCTGATATCCGCAAGGCCGCCGAGGCACCGCCGCCGGTGCCGGCCGGGGGCGAGACCGCCTCGGCTTCGCAGGTGCATAGCATTGCGCCTCCAGATTTGACGCCTCCAGATTTGACGCCTCCAGGTTTGGCGCCTCCAGGTTTGGATGAGCAGCCGGTACCGCCGCACGAGCCCGGAAAATCTTTCGAATCCGCTGAAGACGCGACTCTCCCGGTCCTACCGCCGCCGGCCCATGACGGCGCGTGAGGACAAGTAGCCGCTTGTTCTGCTAGAGCGCTTTCCACTTGGGTGGAATCACCCAAGTGATAAGAAATCGCTCTCTTTTTAAGAAGTTAGAGCATGTCCTCGATCGAAAAAGTCTTCAACTTTTTCGGGACATGCTCTAAAGCCTCCCGATGATGTCTAGACCCGATTGGAGGGGCTTCGCCCCATGACCGATGCCGATATCGAGGCAACCAAAGCGCCTCTCATGGATCATCTCGTGGAGCTGCGGTCGCGGCTCATCCGGGCGCTGATCGCTTTTTTCGTGATGTTCGTAGTGTGCTACTTTTTCGCGAAAGACCTTTATAATCTGCTGGTTATTCCCTATCAGCATGTCGCGGGGGCGGAGGCGCGGCTGATTTATACGGCGCCCCAGGAATATTTCTTCACCCAGCTCAAGGTCGCGTTTTTCGCCGCCGCGTATTTGTCCTGTCCGGTGATCTTCGCGCAGCTCTACGCTTTTGTCGCGCCGGGGCTGTATAAGCACGAGCGCCGGGCCTTTTTGCCCTATCTCTGCGCTACCCCGGTGTTTTTCGCCATCGGCGCGTTGATGGTGTTTTACGTCGTCATGCCGAATTTGCTCAGCTTTTTCATCGGCATGGAGCAATCGAAAGAGCCGGGCCGGGCGCAGATTCAACTTCTGCCCAAGGTCAGCGAATATCTCTCCTTGATCATGACGTTGATCTTCGCGTTTGGCCTGATGTTCCAGCTTCCGGTCATTCTGACGCTGCTCGGGCAAGTCGGGATCGTGACGTCGGATTTTCTGAAATCCAAGCGGCGTTATGCCATCGTGCTGGTCTTCATCGCGGCCGCGATCCTGACGCCGCCCGATGCTTTCTCCATGTTGGCGCTGGCCGTTCCCGCCGTGGGGCTTTATGAGGGCTCCATCCTCGCCGTCATGCTGATCGAGCGAAAACGCGCAAAGGATCGGGCGGCGAAAGGCGAAGTTTAGCTGCCAGGGCTAGACGAATCGCCGCGAACGTCGCTTTTTCGGGCGTCGCGCGTCATTGTGCCCAAGACTGTTCCGGCGCTAAGGCGCCCGGTGAAGACTATTCCGGCGCTAAGGCGCCACTTTAAGAGGCTTCGGATTCATGTACGATCTGAAATGGATACGCGAGAATGCGGCAGCCTTCGACGAAGGGCGCGCGCGCCGTGGACTGGGGGCTTTGTCGCCGGAGATCGTCGCGCTCGACGACACCCGCCGCGCCGCGATCGCCAAGCTTCAGGCCGTTCAAGAACGCCGCAATGCGGCCTCGAAGGAAGTCGGCGAGGCCATGAAGGCCAAGGACGTCGCGCGTGCCGAGGCGCTAAAAGCCGAGGTCGCCACGCTCAAGGAGGATTTCGCGCAACTCGAGTTCGAGGAGAAGCGGGCCATTGCCGCGCTCGAGACGCTGCTTCTCGAAATTCCGAATCTGCCGCTCGATAGCGTGCCGCTGGGCAAGGACGAGAACGATAATGTGGAGCTGCGGGCGGTGGGCGAAAAGCCCAGCTTCACCTTCAAGCCGAAGGAGCATTTCGAGATCGGCGAAGGCCTCGGCCTGATGGATTTCGAAACCGCGGCCAAACTTTCGGGCGCGCGTTTCGTCGTGAACAAGGGCGCACTCGCCCGTCTGGAGCGCGCGCTGTCGCAATTCATGCTCGATCTCCACACCGAAACGCATGGCTATACCGAGGTCAATCCGCCGATCCTGGTGCGCGACGAGGCCATGTTTGGCACCGCGCAATTGCCGAAATTCCGGGAGGATCAGTTTCTCGTCGTTCGCGAGAACGTCGACGCGGAGGTTGGGCAAAACCTTTGGCTCATTCCCACCGCCGAAGTGCCGCTGACCAATCTCGTCCGCGAGTCGATCCTCGACGAGGCCGTGCTGCCGATCCGTGTCACGGCTTCGACGCCGTGTTTCCGTGCCGAAGCAGGGGCGGCGGGGCGCGACACGCGCGGCATGATCCGCCAGCATCAGTTCACCAAGGTCGAACTCGTGTCGATCACCACGCCGGAGCAATCGGAGGCCGAACACGAGCGCATGCTCTCTTGCGCCGAGGAGGTGTTGAAGCGCTTAGGGTTAGCCTATCGCGTGGTGACGCTTTGCACCGGCGACATGGGCTTCGCCGCTCAAAAAACCTACGATATCGAGGTCTGGTTGCCCGGCCAGGACCGTTATCGCGAGATTTCCTCCTGCTCGGTCTGTGGCGATTTCCAGGCGCGGCGTTTGAACGCCAGGTATCGCCCGGCGGGCGCCAAGGCCACGCGTTTCGTGCATACGCTGAACGGCTCCGGGGTCGCTGTGGGGCGGGCTTTGGTGGCGGTGCTCGAAAATTATCAAGAGGAAGATGGCTCGGTTCGCGTGCCTGACGTGCTGAAACCGTATATGGGCGGCGTGACGCGCCTGTCGCGCGCAAGCTGATCGACGGAGAGGCCGCATGCGCATTCTCATCACCAATGACGATGGTATTCACGCTCCGGGCCTCGCGGTGTTGGAGCGGATCGCGGCCAAGCTCAGCGACGATGTCATCGTCGTGGCGCCGGAAACCGATCAATCCGGCGTCGCGCATTCGCTATCGGTCAACGATCCCTTGCGGCTGCGGACGATTTCGGAGCGGCGCTACGCTGTGAAGGGCACGCCGACGGATTGCGTGATCATGGGGGTCAAGCACATTCTGGGCGGCGAGAAGCCGGACCTCGTGCTCTCCGGCGTCAATGCCGGCCAGAATATCGCGGAGGATGTTACCTATTCCGGCACGATCGCCGGGGCGATGGAAGGCACGATCCTCGGCATTCCTTCGTTCGCTCTGTCGCAGGCCTATGGCAAGGAGGCCTATGGCGGCACGGGCGGGCGCGAGGGAATCCGCTGGGATTGCGCGGAGACGCATGCGCCGGGCCTCATCAAACGGATCCTCGCGGCGGGATTTGCCAAGGATATCGTTATTAACGTCAATTTCCCGCCCTGTCCCTCTGAGATGGTCGAGGGGATCAGCGCGACGATGCAGGGACGCCGCGATGCTTTGGCGGTGAAGATCGAGCCCCGGCTCGACGGGCGGCACAATGTCTATTACTGGATCGGCTTCGGGCGGCAGAATTACGAGATCGCGCCGGGAACCGATTTGGAAGCCTTGTCCAAGAACCGGATTTCGGTCACGCCGCTCAAGCTCGATCTAACGGACGAGCCGACGGTGACGCGCTATGCGCAACTCTTTGAATCCTGACGCGCCCGCCGGAGGCTTGGAGCCAGCCCTCCGCGCAGGACCAGCTCTCCGCGTAGGAGAAGAACAGCCAGCTCTCAGCGCAGGAGAAGAAACCAACGCCGCGCAAGCCAAGGCGGCTTTCTTTCTGCGCATGCGCGCGCGGGGTATTCAGGACCTCGGCGTTCTGCGCGCTTTCGAACTCATTCCGCGGGCGTTTTTTGTCGATGCCGCCTATCGCGCGCTGGCGGCGCGGGACGTGCCGGTGCCGCTGGCCTGCGGGCAAACCATGCCGGAGCCTTGGCTTCTCGCGCGGATGATCGAAGCTTTGCGCATCGAACCCCGGCATCATGTTCTCGAGATTGGCGCGGGCTCTGGTTACGCGACGGCGGTTCTCGCGGCCATGGCGGCGGATGTCATCGGCGTCGAGCGGTTCCAAACCTTGGCGCTCGCCGCGCGGGATCGTCTTGCCGCGCTCGATATTGCCAATGCCGCGATCGTCTGGGGCGATGGTCTCGCCTTGCCTCCGGAGGCGGAAGCTTTCGACCGGATTATCGCCCATGGAATTGTGATGGAACCGGGCGTCTTCGTGAAGAGGTTGGCCCCGGAGGGTCTTTTAGTCTGCGCGCGCTTGGTGAGGAGCGCGCCGCAAGTCATGGTGATCCAAAGGAGCGGTGACGGCACAAAGGAAACCTTGGTTTGCCCGTGCCGCCTGCAATCGATGATCCCAGGGATCGCGGCGGCCTTATAGCCGCCGCGTTGCCTCGGATTTCTAGATCTTACTTGCCGCCAAACAGCGAAGAGAGCCAACCAAAAAAGCCCTGCGCTTGCGGCGCCGGAGCGGTAGCGGGCTTCGGGGCTGCTGCCTTTGGAGCCGCTGCCGGCTTCTCGACATAGGCCGTGCCTGCCTTCTGCGCGGTGTAGGAGGCGATCGCATCCATCAGCGGCGGGGACAAAGCATCGTAAGTGGCAAGGCCAAGCGCTTTAAAGCGGGCGCGGACGGCATCCATGCCCGAGGGCTCGTAACCTTGCTCGATGATCGAGGAGACGAAGGCCGCGAACTGCGGCGGCTGCCAGCCCTTGGCATCGCTCAACTCGGTGTGAACGAAGTCGAGACCCTTGAAAGGGTGATCCTTCACGATGCGGCCGTACATATGAACGCCGCAGTCCTTGCAGGCATGGCGCTGGATCGTCGCGCTTTCGTCGACGATCTTGAGCTTTTCCGGATGCGCCGTGACCTTGAGATTGGCGACGGGGACAACGCCGACGATCGAGAATACCGCGCCGGCCGGCTTCCAGCACTTGGAGCAGCCACAGGCGTGGTTATGCGCGACATCACCTGTAATGGTGACTTCGACCTTGTTGGCCGGGCAATGGCAATGCAGCGTGCCGCCGCTGAAGCCGGGAACGCCGGGAGTGATTCCATTATCTATTGCTGGGTGAAGAGCAGGAGTAGCCATCTAAGACCTTCCGGGTAAATGAGTGTGCGAGCATCAGTTTGACACGGGCGCCTTCGCCGGGGACGTCCAGGGCTTAGGGGCAACCAGTTTGACCTTTTAGCGGCGAATGGCTCCGTTTGAAAGCTGCATAAGAGATAGGTGCGCTTAAGTTTCGTATGGAGAGTTCAAATTTTTTTAGCGTTATATTGTAACAACTTTACGCCTGAGCGATTAAAGGCCTGCGACGTGCCAAATTCTTTCTTGCAACGTGCCCCGCGCCGTCGCCAAGGCCGCCGCTGGATTTCACGGCTTTTAATTTTTCGTACGGCCGCCCTGGGCGATTTGGGTTCTCTCTGTTGCCTTAGAGATACTTAATATTCGTTAAGTTTAACTTCAGGGTCTTTTTTGGGAAAAGCTGTTTATCTTAAACTCTCCCTTAACTCGCATCATCGTTAATGCACCTACTGAACCCGCGTTTGTAGGTTGCGTCATGCGTAAAGTTTGTACGATTTCCGGCTCACGCCGTCTTACCCGGTTTGCCCTGGCGGGCGCGGCGGCGGCTTTGCTTGCAGGGTGCGCGGATTCTGGCCGCCTCTCGTCCAATCCCCTCGACAATCCTTTCGCGACAGCTTCGGCTGATCGCCAGCCGGCCCCAGATCGCGATTATCATCCCGCGCCAGCGCCCTCTCCGATCTTTTCCCAGCCTCTCCCGGCTCCCGAACAGACCGGTTCCCTACCCGAGCGTCATGTCGGGCCGCAATATGCGAATTACGAGGCGCCCGCGCATGAAAGCCCGAAGTTGGCGGAGGGGCCAGCTCCCATGCACGCCGAAACGGCGACGGCCTCGATTGGTTCAGGCCACGGCGGCTGGTCCGCGCAGGGCGGCATGCCCGTCATTGCCGCGCAGGGCGAAACCGCGCAAATTCTGGGCGAACGTTACAATGTTCCGCCGGACGTTCTCTTGCACGTCAACGGATTGAACGCATCGTCGCAGATTCACGCCGGCACCCGCATCGTGATCCCGGTCTATAGCGCCTCGGGGGCGCCGGCGGTTCATACGGCCGCCGCGTCCGTGAAGCCGGTTGTTGCCGATAAGCCGAAGCACGATCATTCGGCGCGCGAGAAGCTCCTGGAGCGGAAAACCGCCAAGGCGCCGCAGGCGGTTCCCGCAAAAGATCATGGACATGCCGAGGCTATCGTCAAAAAGGCCGAGCCGGTCAAGAAAGCCGAGATCGCCGCGAAGCCGGTTGCCGCCCATACCGAGCCCGTAAAGCCGGTCAAAACGGCGAAGGCCGAAGAGGTTCCTGTCAAAAAGACGGGCCCGGTGGTGGATGCGACCCCGACCGCGAGCCTGCCGCCGCCGGTCCCCGTGAGCACCGCCGCAAACCCCGAGTTTCGTTGGCCCGCGCGGGGACGCATCATTCAGGGCTTCAAGTCCGGCGGCAATGACGGCATCAATATAGCGGTGCCGGAAGGCACGGCGGTCAAGGCCGCGGAATCCGGCGTCGTCGCTTACGCCGGCAGCGAGATCAAGGGTTTTGGCAATTTGGTGCTGATCCGCCACCCCAATGGTTATGTCTCGGCCTATGCCAATAATGGCGAGCTGGACGTGAAACGCGGGGAGCAGGTGAAGCGCGGCCAGGTCATCGCGAAATCCGGGCAGAGCGGCAATGTCGCGTCGCCGCAATTGCATTTCGAACTGCGCAAAGGTTCGACGCCGGTCGACCCCACGCAGTTCCTGGCCGGCGGCGATCATACCTGATCGCCTCCAAAGTTTAGCCTCGAGCGTCTAGCTGGTTGTCTCCTGCGCGGAGGGCTGGCTGAACGAGGACCACGAGATCCACTCCCGTTACCCGCGAGACACGAGCAGCGGGAGTTGGTAAAGGCGGCGGGTTCGTCCCGCCGCCTTTCTTTTTGCGGCTTCTTCTGTCTAACCGGCGAAAACCAGCAGCATCGCGAGTTCCGCCACTTGTTGCGTGGCCCCCGCGACATCGCCGGTCTGGCCCGCGATCTCGCGCCGGGCGAGGAGCGTGGCCAATGCTGCCGCGATCGCCGCCGCGGCGCAAGCGGCTGCGGTATGCCCCGGCGAGGCGCCGGCAAACAGGGGCAAAGTGGCGATCGCGAGGGCAATTCCCAACGCCACGGCGTAGCGCGTCCTGGACAGGCCGGTGGCCGCGGCGCCCGCGCCGCCTTCCCGCGCCGGCGGCAGGACCATCAGAGGCAGGAGACACAGTGTGCGCGAAAGGGCCCCGCTTGCGACGAGCGCGCCGGCCGCCAGCGGCATGTCGCGGGCGGCGATCACGGTCAGGCAGGCGATGCGGAGATAAAGAGACAGTCCCACGGCGCAAGCGCCAAAGGTGCCGATGCGGCTGTCGCGCATGATCTCGAGCTTGCGTTCGCGGGTGCGTCCGCCGCCAAACCCGTCGGCGCAATCGGCCAGGCCGTCCTCGTGTAGGGCGCCGGTCAGCAATACGAGCGCCGCGATGGCGAGCGGCGCGGCCACCAGCGGCGGCAGGCCCAAGGCGCTGGCGCCGGCCAGGACGAGAACCGGGCCGAAGCCGGCGATGGCGCCGGCGAGCGGAATCATGACGACGGCCTGCGCCAGGCCCTCGCGGCCCAGCGCGATTTCGCGGGAACCCGCCGGAAGCGGCAGGCGGGTGAAGAAGCGGAGGCAGATCAGGAGATCGGCGAGAGGTGTTGGCAACATCAGCCGCTCATCTCCCATGCACGTGGGTTTGTCGAGGGCTTCCCCTGAATTCGATGATTTCCTTTTGGATTACCCAGGGCTAAGAGGCAGGCTTCACTGACGAGGACAACATGGCAGCCAGCGGTCTTCCCTTCTGCGATATCCGGGCTTTGCTTCCGCTCATGCCGGAGGGATCGAAACATGCGGAGGCGGCGGTGCGCGAGCGCCAGGCCCAATTGACCAAGCCCGCGGGTTCGCTTGGCCGTCTCGACGATCTCACCGCCTTTCTCGCGAGTTGGCAGGACAAGCCCGAGCCCACGATCGATCATTCGCTCGTGGCGGTTTTTGCCGGTAATCACGGCGTGACGGCGAAGGGCGTCTCCGCCTATCCCGCCTCGGTGACGCGGGCCATGTTGGAGAATTTTTCGGCGGGCGGGGCGGCGATCAATCAGATTTGCGCGACCTACGGCATCGGCCTCAAAGTGTTCGAACTCGCGCTCGATATTCCCACCATCGATATCACGGAAGGCCCGGCCATGGACGAGGCGGCTTGCGCGGCGACCATCGCGTTCGGCATGGAAGCCATCGCGGGCGATGTCGATCTGCTCTGTCTGGGTGAAATGGGGATCGGCAATACGACCATCGCGGCGGCGATTTACACCGCGCTCTATGGCGGCGCCGCGGCGGATTGGGTCGGGCGCGGCACGGGCGCCAACGATCGCGTGCTGGAGCGCAAGATCGCGGCGGTGGAGACGGCGATCGCCTTGCACCGCGATCATTTGGACGACCCGCTTGAAGTGCTGCGCCGCTTGGGCGGGCGCGAGATCGCGGCGATTGCCGGGGCGATCCTGGCGGCGCGGATGCAGCGCGTCCCCGTGATCCTCGACGGCTTCGTGGTCTGCGCGGCGGCGGCGGTGCTCCAGGCGCTCGACGCAACCGCGCTCGATCATTGCATCGCGGGTCATGTCTCGGCGGAGCAAGCCCACCGCGCCGTGCTGAAGCGGCTCGGCAAGGAGCCGTTGCTCGATCTCGGCATGCGGCTCGGCGAGGGCACCGGAGCCGCCTTGGCGCTCGGCATTTTCAAAGCCGCGCTCGCTTGCACGCGGGACATGGCGACCTTCGCTGAGGCGGGGGTGGCCGGGAAGATCGCGTAACTCCTCGAACCTCGGCCCGTGGTTTACTTCGAGATACGCCCCTAAGCCGCCGAGCGCATTGGCGGGTTGAGATCGCGCTGATGTTTCCGGCGTTCTTGCTGTTCCACCGCCATGGCGGGCAGGGCGTCCATCACGCGTCCGGGCGGGAAGCTGACGGTGACTTCCGTGCCTTCGCGGACGCGGGATTTCAGCGTGAACGTGCCGCCGTGGAGATCGACGAGGCCCTTGACGATCGGCAGGCCAAGCCCGGTGCCTTCCTCGGCGGTTTTTTGCGCCAGGGTGCCCCGGCCAAAGCTCGACATGACGACGGCAATCTCGTTTTCCGGAATCCCTTGCCCGGTATCGCTGATGGAGAAGAACTGCCCGCCATCCTCGCTCCAGCCGGCCTTGATGGTGACGGACCCGCCCGGCGGCGTGAATTTGATCGCGTTGGACAAGAGATTGAGCGCGACCTGCCGGACCGCCCGTTCGTCGGCCCAGAGGCGCGGCAGAGCGGTCGCCATGGTCTGGCTGATGGTGATGTCTTTCTTGCGCGCGCGGAGCGTCATCAAATGACGGCATTCGTCGATGATGCCTTGCAGATCGACGGATTCCTCGCGCAGGTCGTAGCGGCCGGCCTCGACGCGGGAGAGGTCGAGAATTTCGTTGATCAGCATCAAGAGATGCTCGCCGCTCGAATGGATGTCGCCGGAATATTCCTTATAGGCCGGCACCGCGTGCGGGCCGAACAACTCGCCCTTCATCACCTCGGAGAAGCCCAAGATGGCGTTGAGCGGCGTGCGCAATTCATGGCTCATCGTGGCGAGAAAGCGGGATTTCGCCAGATTGGATTCTTCCGCGCGGCGGCGGGCGAGGTCGCTATTCGTCTTGCTCTGTTCGAGTTCGGCGATCAATTCGTCTTTTTCCGCCTGGAACGACAGAGCTTCCAAGGACGATACATAAAGCCTTCGCGCCATCACCGCGAAATAGAGCTGCGTGCCGAACGCCAGTTCCGCCAGCAGGGCGTTGGTGTCGACGAGGCTGGCGGGACGCAAAAGGCCGACGATGGCGACCGTCATCGGCATCAAGCCGCCATAGACCGCCGCCGGGATGGAGGCCGTCACGGTCGCGTTCATCGCGCCGACGAGAAGAAGCGCGATGAGAACGAAGGCCGCGGCCCGTGGCTCCTGCACGTCGAAAACGATATAAATACTGAGCGCCCAGCCGATCCCTTGGATCGTTTCGGCCACGGTGAAAACACGTCCCCAATAAACGACGTTCACATTCGTGGAAGGCTGCTTGAGAAAAAACGTCGCCAGGCCGAGTCCGATGAGGATGGCCGCCGTGTTCATGCCGAGCCAAATTGCGATGGAGTCGTAATTGACCCATTGCATGGCCACGATCGCAATCGCCAAACTGACGCAAAACAGGCCGATCGAAGCACCGCGCCGGCGTGCCGCGTAAAGGCGCAGCAATTCGAGATCGAAGGTCCGGTGCCCGCTGCCCGAGGAGGTCAGCTTTTCCCGGGCCTCGCGGACTTTCAACGAAAGCCGGCGGCGCTCCGCGATCAGGCGGGGGTCTCCGCCGCGTCCGCGCTCGATCATTTCAGCCGTAACTTCGCTCATTCCCGCAACAGCCATCGCATCGTTAGACGTTTCCTGACTTGGAGAGTGGACTGGAAAGATTAAGGACAGGCTTTCAAGATCGAAAGAATTGACATGACCAGCAGCATCAGTTTGAAACAATTGGCCGCCAGCATCCGGGCCTGCCGGCTGTGCCGGGATCAACCGCTTTTCCCGCCGGCCCTGCCGCACGAGCCGCGCCCCATCCTGCAAGTTTCGGAGCGGGCCCGGATTCTCGTCGCGGGGCAGGCGCCGGGGATTCGCGCGCATACCAGCGGGCTCCCTTTCGACGACCCCTCCGGCGACCGGCTGAGGGAATGGATGGGGATCGGCCGCGCGCAATTTTACGATGCGTCGCGGCTTCTCATCGTGCCGATGGGTTTTTGTTTTCCCGGCCATACGCCGGACAAGGGCGATCTGCCACCGCGCCGGGAATGCGCGTCCTTGTGGCACGATCAGCTTTTTGCCCTCCTGCCTCAAGTGGACCTCGTTCTCGCCATTGGCCGCTATGCCCAAGCCTATCATTTTCATCGGCTCGGGCGGCCGCTTCCGGCCTCGTTCAAACTGGAAGATCTGGTCCGGGGCTGGCAGGACTTTTCCGGTGGCGGCCCGCGCGTTTTCGCCTTGCCGCATCCCTCCTGGCGCAATAGCGGCTGGCTGAAAAACAACCCCTGGTTCGAGGCCGATGTTCTGCCCGCGCTTCGCCAGGCCGTGGCTGCCCTGCTATGAGGGAGCCGGAGCTGCCCGCCGGTCCGCGGGTTTACGTCCCTCTTCATGGGCACCATAATCTCCCCGCATGAAGCACCGGATGTTTGGTCTGATTCTCCGTTTGGGAGCCCTCGCCGTGGCGAGCGTCGTCGCGGCCGGGCCCTGTTCGGCGGCCAGCGCTGGCGTGGCGGCGGGGGAACCCCGTCTTGCTCTCGTGATTGGCGAGGCCGGGTATCGTCCGGGCGCGCTTCCCACCAGTGCCAATGATGCCGGCTTGGTGGCGCAGGCGCTTGCGAAATCGGGGTTTGCCGTCACCGCTTATGCCGATCTCTCCGCCGGGGCCATCCGCCGCGCTTTCGCGAGTTTTATCGCCGATGCCCGCCGGGCGGGTCCAGATGCCGCCGTGGCCGTCTATCTCTCCGGATATGGCGTGCAATTCGATGGCCGCAATTTTTTCGTCCCCATCGACGCGAAAATCTCGAGGGATGTGGATGTGCCGGCGCAGGCGGTGAACTTGGCGGATTTCTCTCGCGATCTCGACCGTCTGCCGCTCAAGGCGCGGATCAGTTTTTTCGATCTCGCGCGCGCCAATGCGTTTTTGCGCGAGGATCCGCCGCTCGCCAGCGGTTTGGCGATGGATGCCCCGCCGCCGGGCTCGATCGAGGTGTTCAATACCGCTCCGGGCGCTGTCGTGAGTCCTGGCGAGGGCGACTATGGTCCCTTCGCTTCGGCCTTGGCTGGGGTAATCACGAAGCCCGGACTTGGCGCGGAAGATATGCTCCGGCTGCTTCGCATGCGCGTGACCGCTTTGACGAATGGGGCCGCCGTGCCTTTTGCGGCGGGCAGGCTCGAGCGGGCGTTTGCCTTTGCACCACCCGCGCCTCCGGTGGGTTCGAGCCCGGCTTCGCCACCCCTTGCGTCGTTTGCGCCCTCCGCCGCGTTTTGGGAAGCAATCGAGCGGGATACGCTGCAAGATTATGCCGCTTTTCTCGGCGCCTATCCCGGAGATCCGCAGGCGCCGCGTATCGCAACGCTGCTTGCCGCGCGGCGGGAGGCTTCGATCTGGGCGCAGACCTGCCGGGCCGGAACGGCGCCTGCTTATTGGACCTACATGCGGCGCTATCCCCGTGGGCCGCATTTCGCGGACGCCCGGCGCCTGCTCGCGGCGATCCCGGCGCCGCTCGAGCCGCCGCCGCGCTTCGAGCTCTTTAGATATCAAGACGTGCTTTTCAGATATCAAGACTTGCCGCCGCCGCGTGCCGGCGAATTGGAGCTGATCAATCGTCCTTTCGTGTTTCCGGATGATCCGGATGAGGCCGCCATTCCGCCGCCGCCCGCGGGCCTGTTGCCGCCGGACCTCGTCGCCCCTTACGACCGGCTGCCGCCGCTCTTGCCTCTCGATGTCGACGATTTGCCGCTTCCGTTCCCGGTCCGCCCCGGAGAGGCGTTCGAGACCGGACGCATTTTCGAGCCCGGCAGCGGGGAGGGGGTGCCCGTGCGCGTGGGGCAGGGGATCGACAAATCGGGCCATCTCTTTCTCGTCCAAGAGGGGCCCGATCGTAAAGTGCTGTCCAGGGCCAGCTTGACCGGCAATCCCTACGCGAACGGCACGCTGTCGCAGACCGGTCCCGCGGGGGGCGTGATCTGGACGGCGACGGCCGTGAGCATCCACGCCGCCAGAGCGACGACGCAACGGGGCCCAAATCACGAGCTACTCTCGGTCAAACTGGTGGAGTTCGAGGAGGATGGAAGCCGGAAAATCACCTTCTCGGGTCCAGACGATCTGCCCGTCTCGGTGGTGAGGGTCAATGCGAGCGGCATGATCGTGCCGGTGAAAGACGGCGGAGGATCGCGGTTTACGCCCCAACTGGTTTTGGCGCGGCCCACCGTCTTGCAGGCAAAGCCGCCGGCCGGAGCTTCCGCTCCCGCTAAAGCCGCGGCGCCCGTGCATCCGGCGGCGCGGGCTCCGGCTTCGGCGGTGCCGCCCTCATCCGCGAAACCGGCGCCAGCCACGAATCTTGCCGTGCCCGTTGCGCCGTCCGAACCCGTTGCGCCAACTGGGGTCGATGTAAAACCTTTTGCGCCAATCACTGTCCCGGAGCCGAAAACGCCCGAGGTTCTGGAAACGCATCCCACGCTTGTTCCCGAGCCGGGGCAGCCCGTAATCGCGGCGCCGCATGACGTCACTGTCCCACGGCAACCCGAGAGTCCGGCCCTGCCAGCGAGCCCAAAGCCGGCGGAGGTTCCGCTCCCGGATGGGAAGCGCTTTTAGCCACAGGAGGATTTTGCGCTTGGACAAGCTGCCAAGGGCGGACTACATTTCCACCGTCACGCTGATTTGGCTGCTGGCGGAGCGTTGTAAACGGGGAGTGATTCATGGACCGGGCTGGCTGGGGGGCCGTATATGCCGATCCGGCATCGGGTTTCCCAAGGGAGGCTGCCCGCAAGGAGCCCACGGGGTTTTCGTCCGGGACGGAGGCTGTCGCCGTTCCGCGCAAAGGCCCTGTTTATGCCGCGCTCGATCTCGGCACCAATAATTGCCGCCTGCTGATCGCGCGCCAGCCCGCGCCGGGGCTGGATGCCGCTGGATTCCGGATCGTCGATAGTTTTTGCCGGATCGTCCGGCTGGGCGAAGGGGTCGCGCGGACCGGCCGGCTCAGCGAGGACGCGATGGCCCGCACCGTGGCGGCCCTCAAAGTATGCGGCGACAGAATGCAGGCGCGTCATGTCTCCCGCGCGCGGCTGATCGCGACGGAAGCCTGCCGCGCGGCGGACAACAGCGCCGAATTTCTCGCCCGCGTGCGCGAGGCCACCGGCCTGTCGCTCGAAATTATCGACCGCGAGACCGAGGCCTTTCTTGCCACGGCCGGCTGTGCCGGTCTGGCCGACCCCGAGGCGGAGGGGATCGTGTTGTTCGACATCGGCGGTGGCTCCTCGGAGATCGTGTGGCTAGACCGCGATCCCGCCAAGCACGGCCATAGCCATCGCCGCGAGGATGGCCCCTTGCGCGAGCGAGTCCGGGCCTGGGAATCGATGAAATTTGGCGTCGTCACTCTGGCCGAACGTTTTGGCGGCGAGGCCGTGACGGACGAAACCTTCGACACGATGGTGTCTCATGTCTCCCAGGCGCTGGAGCCTTTCGTGGCGCAAGTCACCGGCGCGCCGCGCTGCGCCCGGTTCCACCTATTGGGCACCTCCGGCACGGTGACGACGATCGCCGGCGTCTTTCTCGCGCTGCAACGCTACGACCGGCGCAAGGTCGATGGTCTCTGGATGAGCGGCGCGGAAGTCACCGGCGCCATCCGGGCCATGCGCGCCATGTCCTTTGAGGAGCGCGCCGCCAACGGCTGCATCGGCCCCGACCGCGCCGATCTCGTCCTGGCCGGCTGCGCCATTTTCGAAGCCATCCGCCGGGCGTTTCCGACGGAGCGCGTGCGCATCGCCGATCGAGGCCTACGCGAGGGGATCCTCATGCAGATGATGACGGCGGACCGGATTTGGTCGCGGGGGGTGTGAAGGACAAATACATATAGCGGGCAAGCACATATAAATTGCCTCCGCAATTATAACGGCTTCCGTGTTTCGGTCTCTGTGTTGACAACCGCAACACATTGCACCATTTTCAATCGATGGAACAGCATTCGACAACCGCCGAGGTCAACATTCACCTGCGGGCCCGCGCGCAGGACAAGAATCTGATCGACCAGGCGGCGGAGCTTGCCGGCTTGAACCGCTCTCAGTTCATGTTGGCGTCGGCGCTCAAAGAGGCCAAAAATATTCTGCTCGATCAATCCACCATCTATGCCGATGCCAAAACCTTCCAAACGGTCATGGATTGGATGGATCAAGCGGCCACGCCGGCCGAGACAGCGGGCATGAAGCGCCTCCTGCAAGCCAAGACGCCTTGGCAAAGTGACTGAGGCCAAAGCTCTCTTCGCCGCTCTCGTCCTTTTAACCGAGGCGCATGACGGGTCGGCCTTCGAGTCCGGGGAGCCTGTGCTCGACGATTGGCTGCGTGACCGCGCGTGGAATAATCTACAACTTGCCGCAAGCCGGACTTACGTCGTCTGCCCGGTGGGTTCGCTAAAAATCGCCGGCTATTTTGCCTTGAGCATGGGACAAATCCTCGCGCAGGACGCGACGGGTGCCATGCGCCGGAACATGCCGAAGCATATTCCGGCTGTCGTACTCGGACGGTTGGCGATTGACCGGACATTGCAAGGAAAAGGTTTGGGGCGGGCTCTCTTGGCCGATGTCCTGCGCCGCGCGTTATTGGCGTCCAGCGAAGTTTCGGCCCGGCTCCTGATCGTCCACGCGATTTCGCCTGCCGCCGAAGCCTTCTATCTCCACCACGGTTTTTCGCGCCTGCCTGTGGAGACACCGACTTTCGCCCTCGATCTCGTCAAGATCCAGAAGCTTGGCAAAGCTCTTAGGTCGCAAGAAGTGGCGTCCGGTTTGTGAATCCCCGCGCATGATGTAAGGGTCACCACCATGAATAAGGACCACGTATGAGCGGGCCGGCCGGGGAAAAGCCGCGCGGCGAACTAAAAATCCGGGTGAAGACCGCGCGGAAACGCTCGCTTGCGTCCACGCTTTGGCTGGAGCGGCAGCTCAACGACCCCTATGTCGCCCAGGCCAAGAAAGACGGCTACCGCTCGCGCGCGGCCTATAAGCTGCTCGAGATCGACCAGCGCTATCACATCTTGAAGCCGGGCCAGCGCATCCTCGATCTCGGCGCCGCGCCGGGGGGATGGTCGCAGATCGCCGCCAAGAAGATCGGCGCGGGCAAGGGCCGGGGCAAGATCGTCGGGATCGATCTCCTCCCCATCGACCCGCTGGCTGGCGTGGATTTCGCGGTGCTCGACTTCATGCAGCCGGATGCGCCGGACCGCTTGAAGGAAATGCTCGGCGGCCAGGCCGATCTCGTGCTTTCCGACATGGCTGCGAATACGACGGGCCACAAGAAGACCGACCATCTGCGCATCATCGCCATGGCCGAACTCGCCGCCGATTTCGCCTGCGAGGTCTTGAGCGACGGCGGGGCGTTTCTGGCCAAGGTGTTCCAGGGCGGCACCGAGAACGATCTTCTGGCGCGGCTGAAGACGAATTTCGCTTCGGTCCACCACGTGAAGCCGGAAGCAAGCCGCGCCGGTTCCGCCGAACTCTACGTCCTCGCCAAGGGATTCCGGGGCGCGCTGCGCAAGCAGGAATCGCGGGATGCGGAGGAGCCTTCGGGGGAGTGGGACCCGCGGGTGGGCTAAGCCGCCCCCGGTTTGACTTCCTCCACCACCTCGACCACGGGCGCGCCCGGCGCGCGCTTGTAAAGCGACGCTCCCGCATTGGCGGGCAGTTTCAGGAAACTCAGCGCCGATAACGCCGACATCAGCGCGACGGCGGCGAAGGCCCAGTGGAAATCGCCTAGACGCAGCTCCCCGCCGTGGGAATCGCGCAAGGCTTGGACGACGCCGGCGCCCAAAGCCACGCCGATGCTGATCGAGAGCTGTTGCGCCACCGAGACGAAGCTCACGGCGCGGCTGAGCCGGTCATGCTCGATATCGGCATAAGCGATGGCGTTGATGCCCGTAAATTCCAGCGAACGGAAATAGCCGCCAATCAGCAGGATCGTCAGCATCAGGGCGCTGGGCGTCGCCGGCGTGAAAAGGCCGTTGATGCCGATAAAGGCAGCCCCCACCAGGGCGTTGACGACGAGAACGCGCTTGAAACCCAGCCTATTGAGGATCGGCACGGCGGTCGCCTTCATCGCCATGGCGCCGGCCGCCGCGACAAAGGTCGTGAGACCCGATTGCAGCGGGTTCATGCCGAAGCTCAACTGCAACATCAGTGGCAGCAGTAGCGGCGTCGCTCCGATGCCGATGCGAAACAGCGAACCGCCGGTGACGCTGACCCGGAAGGTCGTGAGCTTCAGCAGGGAGAGATCGATGATCGGCGCCACCGTCCGGCGGGCGTGAACCACATAGACGGCCAGCACCGCCGCCCCGAAGCCAATGAGCAGGAGCGTCTGCTGGGGCGGCAGAAAGCCGCGCCCTAGGATCGTCAGGCCGAAGACCACGCAGGACAGCCCCACAGCCGACAGGAAAAAGCCCCTGATGTCGAGCGGACGGACATCCGTCTCGCGGAAATCTTGAATGAACAAAGACACCAGCGTGATCCCCAAGACGCCGATGGGGACGTTGATCCAAAAAATATAGCGCCACTGGAAATAAGTGGTGATGAAGCCGCCGACCGGCGGGCCGATCATCGGGCCGAGTAGGGCGGGCAAGGTGAGATAGGCCATGGCGCGCACGAGATTGTGCCGCTCCACGGAGCGGAGCAACAGCAACCGCCCGACCGGCACCATCATCGCGCCGCCGGCGCCTTGGACGATGCGGGCGAGCACGAAACCCAGCAAGGAATTCGAAAGGCCGCAGAGGATCGAGCCCAAGGTGAAGACCGCGATCGCCATCCGGAACACGGTGCGCGTGCCGAACTTGTCCGCGACCCAGCCGCTCGCGGGGATGAACACCGCCAGCGAGAGGAGATAGGAGGTCAGCGCCAGCTTGAGCGCAATCGGGTCTTCGTGCAGGTCGAGCGCAATGGCGGGCAGCGAGGTCGAAATCACCGTGCCGTCGAGATTTTCCATGAAAAGCGCGCAAGCGACGATCATGGCGGTCAAGGCATAGCGCGGGAACAGCGGCGGACCTCCGGGGCGTGGCGCGGCGGACAGGGCAAGCAGTCCATGTGCGCCAAATAGGCATCACCGATTAAATGAGGCGTGCCCAACTTGCCAGCATCAAATCGACGGGGATGGGTTTGCGCGCCGTCACGATCATGATATCAGCCACTGCCAACTTAACCGGGGACGAGATGTTTCCCGGACCGTCCCGTGCCAGGCCTCAAAACCTCGCCGAATGCAAGGAGTTGGCTAATGGCCACGATTATCCGCTCGCCGATCGAGGAAGCGCTGACCTTCGACGATGTCCTGCTTTTGCCAGGCCATTCCACGGTTATGCCCAGCGGTGTCGATCTCTCCACCCGCCTTTCCGCCTCCATCACCCTCAACCTGCCGATCATCTCCTCGGCCATGGACACGGTGACCGAATCGGGGCTCGCCATTGCGATGGCGCAGGCCGGCGGGATCGGCGTGATCCACCGCAATCTGGATCCCGACGTCCAGGCCGAGGAGGTGCGCAAGGTCAAGCGCTACGAGAGCGGCATGGTGGTCAACCCCATCACCATCTACCCCGACGAGACCTTGGCCGATGCCTTGGCCTTGATGAAGCGCCACGGCATCTCGGGATTTCCGGTGGTCGAGCGGGGGGCGGCGCCGGGCACGCCGACCAAGCTCGTCGGCATTCTCACCAACCGCGACGTGCGTTTTGCCGAAAACCCCAATCAACCCGTCCGGGAGCTGATGACGAAAAACGTCATCACCGTGCGCGAGGGCGTCAGCAAGGAGGAGGCTCGCCACTTGCTGCACCAGCACCGGCTGGAAAAACTGCTCGTGGTCGACGAAGAGTTCCGCTGCATCGGCCTGCTCACCGTCAAGGATATCGAAAAAGCGACGCAGCACCCTAGTGCTTGTAAAGATGGCGAGGGCCGCTTGCGCGTCGCCGCCGCCTCGACGGTAGGAGATAAAGGTTACGAGCGCGCCTTGATGCTGATCGATGCCGGCGTCGATTGTCTCGTGATCGATACGGCGCACGGGCATTCCCAGCAGGTGCTCGATCAAGTCATGCGGATCAAGCGCGTCTCCAACCGGGTGTCGCTGATCGCGGGCAATGTCGCGACTTACGACGGCACCAAGGCGCTGATCGATGCCGGCGCGGACGCCATCAAGGTTGGCATCGGGCCGGGCTCGATCTGCACGACGCGGATCGTCGCGGGCGTCGGCGTGCCGCAGTTGACCGCCATCATGGAATCCGCCCGCGCGGCGCGGGAGGCCAATGTTCCCGTGATCGCGGATGGCGGAATCAAATATTCCGGCGATTTCGCCAAGGCGGTGGCGGCCGGCGCCGATAGCGTCATGATCGGCTCGTTGCTGGCGGGCACGGACGAGAGCCCCGGCGAGGTCTATCTCTATCAGGGCCGCTCGTTCAAATCCTACCGCGGCATGGGCTCGGTCGGTGCCATGGCGCTGGGCTCGGCGGACCGTTATTTCCAGCAGGACATTCGCGACAGCCTGAAGCTGGTCCCAGAGGGTGTCGAGGGCCAGGTGCCCTATCGTGGCCCCGCTGGTGCGATTCTGCATCAACTCGCCGGCGGCCTGCGCGCGGCGATGGGCTATGTCGGCGCGGCGACGGTGGCCGAATTCCAGGAGCGCGCGAAATTCGTGCGGATTTCCTCGGCGGGCCTGCGCGAAAGCCATGTCCACGATGTCGGGATTACGAGGGAGAGCCCGAATTATCCGACAGGGGTTTGAATAAGCCCCAGACCGCACCGGATAAGGATTGGACCGGATTCGGAGCGTTAAGCTCCGGGCGTGGTGTCAACGGCAGCCCGGCGGGCGCGCTTTAGACGGGAGTTCTTTGCGAAGACGCGTCTCCGGCCTTTGACTCTCCCGCCACTTTCCCCGACACAGGGTGTCCTTTTCATTTCGGGACACCCCATGAGCGTACAATCCATCCTGTTGCCAGCCTTCGCCGAGGTTGGCTTGATCTTCGTTCTCCTGGCTTTGATGGTGAAAAGCCGTGGGGAGGCGCGAAAGGCGGGACTGGCTCCGCGCGAAACGGCTTTGAACAACGAGGCTTATCCGCCCAAGGCGCGCCAATATGCCCATGCCTATGCCAATCAGTTCGAAATGCCGGTGCTGTTCTTCGTCGCCGTCGTGCTCGCCATCGTGGTCCGGCAGGCGGGCACTTTGTTTGTCGCGATCGAATGGGTGTTCGTGGCGGCGCGGATCGCGCATGCCTTCGTTCATGTCACCAGCAATAACCTCTCGCTGCGCGGTCCTCTGTTCGCCGTGAGCGCGGCTTGCACTCTCGTTCTCTGGCTCCTGATCGCCTCCGGCGTCTTGGTGGGCACGCCATGACCCCCGGCGGACGGCTCGCGGCGGCCATTGAAGTCTTCGCCGATATCGAGGCTCGCCACCGCCCGGCGGCCGAGGCCTTGAAGGATTACGGCCTGGCGCATCGCTTCGCCGGCTCCAAGGACCGGGCGGCCGTCGCGGCCTATGTGTTCGACGCGTTGCGGCGCCGGGCCTCGTCGGCGTGGCTGATGGGCGCGGAGACGCCGCGCGCCATCGTCCTGGGGGCGCTATCGCGTGCGCGCGGTCTCGATGTCGAGGCGATTGCCGCGCTGTGCGACGGGGAGGCGCATGCGCCGGAGCCGTTGAGCGAGCAAGAGCGCGCGGCTCTGACCGCGCAAGATTTTTCCGCCGCCTCGCCCGCTGTGTTGGGCGATTTCCCGGAATGGCTGAGCGAGAGCCTCGCCGCCGTGTTCCCGGACACGCTTGCCGTCGAAATGCAGGCCATGGCCGCCAGGGCGCCGCTCGACATTCGCGTCAATACGCTGCGCTCGACGCGGGAGAAGGCGATGAATGCTCTGTCCCATCTCGATCCCGCGCCGGCGCTTTATGCGCCGCAGGGATTGCGTCTGCCGCTTGGCCCGGATGGTCGCGGCCCGGCCCTGAGCGGCGAACCCGCCTTCATCAAAGGGCTCGTCGAGGTCCAGGACGAGGGCTCTCAGCTCGCCGCCATTCTGGCGGGCGCCAAACCTGGCGAGCAGGTGCTCGACCTCTGCGCCGGCGGCGGCGGCAAAACGCTCGCGCTGGCGGCGATGATGGACAACAGGGGGCAGATCTACGCCAGCGATACCGAGGGGCGCCGCTTGATGGGGCTCTATCCCCGGCTCGGCAAATCGGGCGCGCGCAACGTGCAGCTCCGCGCGCCGCGCAGGGGCGTGCCGCCGCTCGACGATCTCAAGGGGCGCTGCGATCTTGTCCTGGTCGATGCGCCCTGTACCGGCACCGGAACCTGGCGCCGCAACCCCGATGCCAAATGGCGCGTACGCCCCGGCGCCTTGGAGCAACGCATCAAGGAGCAAGACGAGGTGCTCCAGCAGGCCGCGCTTTACGTCAAACCGGGCGGCCGGATCGTTTACGTCACCTGCTCGCTGCTGCAAGAGGAGAACGAGGCGCGCGTCGCGCATTTCCTGGGGTCGCGGGACGATTTCGTGCTGCGCCCGCCGCAAGAGGTGGCGAAGGCTGCGGGTCTCGAAGTCTTGGTGCCCTTTGCCGATCCCAGCGGAACGGGTCTACGTCTCTCGCCCTTACGGACGGGAACCGACGGCTTCTTCATCGCGGAATTAGACCATGTCGCGAAAAAGCCGTAGGCTCTTTCGATCGATGGCGCGCTCTAACCCCTTAGTAACAAGCCGATAATCGCGCTACGGCGCAAGCGAGAGGAAGGCGGCGGCGGTTCCCCGGGCCTCCCTTTGCCGCGCGCGTTGTTCCTCGCGCAGCAACAGAGCGATCTCGCGCAGCGGCGTCACGGCATTTTGCCAGGCCGCCGCGAGGCGTTGGCGAAGCAAAAGCGGGGCGGCCGGCGCGTCTTGCTCCTCTTCTCCGGCGAAGAGCCGGGCAATGTCGTGAATGGCGACACGGCGGGGCGGGGCGCCAACGCTAGGGGAAATGACGAGGTAAGATGACATGTTGGTCTCCTATGTGGGAAGACCATAGCGAGGCCGGATTGCCGCCCCCTCAAACCAATCGCTCGAATTGTCACAGCTGCTGGCAAGGATTTTTTAAGGCTTGGGCGCTCCTTCGCGCATCAAAACCATTCAGTTTTGCCGTCTCATGGTTTAGGGCAGGCGGAGCTTAGAGCATTTTCCACGAAAGTTGCAGACTATTGGGATCGATAAAATGTAAGAGGGGCAAAACCCCGGGCGATTAAGCTGTCGCGGCGCGGGTTTTGATTATTTCGGGCAGCATCGCGATGCCGGCGTGGTTCGGCGCGCCGAGCCTCGCGCCGACATAATCCCAGAA
>JBEKFQ010000009.1:0-93701 GCA_050013235.1 Beijerinckiaceae bacterium | reverse complement strand
TCGTCTCAAACGACGAAATGAAAAGCCTCAACATCCAACGCGCCGATTTCCACGGCGAATGGAACTATACGATCGCTCCTTCAGCCCAATTACGTGAAGCGTTTGTTTCCTGACGGGCGCTTTGGCGTCGAGATGATCATCACCAGTGACGAGGGCGTCCGCCTGCCCTGGGACGGCAAGACGGTGGGCCGGCTCAAGGTCCGTGGCCCCTGCATTGCCGCCGGCTATTACCGCCAGGAGGCGCAAATCCTCGACGCGGACGGGTTCTTCGACACCGGCGATATTGCCGCGATCGAACCCGACGGCACGATGCGAATTACCGACCGCTCCAAGGATGTCATCAAATCCGGCGGGGAATGGATCTCCTCCATCGAGATCGAGAATTTGGCGATGTCGCATCCCGACGTCGCGGAGGCGGCGGTCATTGGGGTGTCCCATGAGAAATGGACCGAGCGTCCCTTGCTCGTCGTCGTGCCGGCGCGGGGCAGCGCCCGTGACCCCGAAGGCCTGTTGCGCTTTTTCGAGGGCCAGATCGCGAAATGGTGGATACCCGGCGATGTCCAATATCTCGAGGAAATTCCCCACACCGCGGCGGGCAAGATCAACAAGGTCCGGCTGCGCGAGATTTTTCGCGATTACCGCTTGCCGGACGATAGGGTTTGAGGGACACGGGAGAGGTGCCTCCCATTAGCGCCTTCCCCGGATAACCCCGCATGCGCCGCATCCTTCTGGAAGAGCCGCTCGTACGGTCCGCTGCTTGGAGCCGCAGTTGCGCCGTTTTCGCGCTGACGGTCGCCGTGCTCGGCATTTTGATGGCGCGCAAAGGTCTCGATCCCACGGCGGCGATTGCCATCGAGGGTGGGGCCGTGGTCATGGCGGGTCTCTCGATCCTCTTCGCTCTTATCGCGATGGTGGTGATTTGGCGCACGGGCTATCACGGCACAGGGCATTTGCTTGCGGGCCTGTTTCTTTCCGCTCTGGTCCTGGCCTATCCCGCCTTTCTCGTGGCGAAAGCCCGTGGCGTCCCCATCGTGGACGATGTCTCGACCGATCCCAGCGATCCTCCCCTCTTTTCCCATGCCGCGCCGGCCGTCTCGGGCCGCAAAGGCCTCACGCCGGAAAATCCCTCGTCAGCCAACCTCGAGGCGCAGCGGCGTCTCTATCCCGATGTGCAGCCCGTCGTCCTCGATGAAGATCCGCTGGAGGCTTTTAAAGGGATCGTCAAAATCGTCGCCGCCCGCCACTGGACGATTTTAGAGGCGGTCGCCCCTACGGTCCCTCCGGCTGCCGCAATCCCTGCCGCCCCTGTGGGCCGCCCCGGCCGTCCCGGCCACCCCAGTCCTAGCCACACTAATCCTAGCCACCCCACGCCCGGTCATATCGACGCCGTCGCTTTCTCCTTCGTGATGGGGTTCCCCGCCGATGTCACGATCCGGGTCGAACCCGTTGGGAACCAGACGAAGATCGACATCCGTTCGGTCTCCCGCACGAAATGGCATGAGCCCGATGCCGATATGCAGCGGGCGCAGGCGCTCGCCGGGGATATCGAGGATGAGGGGGAGAAGTAGAGCCGGGTCTGTGAAACGTCCGGCCAGCCCTCTCACCCCCGCCCAATAAACGGCATGTTCGTCGCCATCACCGTCATGAATTGCACATTGGCGCCGAGCGGCAGGCCCGCCATGTAAACCAGGGCATCGGCGACATGCTTGGCGTCGATCCGCGGCTCGGCCTTGAGCGATCCGTCCGCCTGGCGAATGCCCTGCGCCATGGGTTCCGTCATTTCAGTCGCGGCATTGCCGATGTCGATTTGCCCGCAGGCGATGTCATGGGCGCGGCCATCGAGCGAGGTTGCCTTGGTGAGGCCCGTGATGGCGTGTTTTGTCGCGGTATAGGGGGCGGAGAAGGGGCGCGGGGCATGCGCGGAAATCGAGCCGTTGTTAATGATCCGGCCACCGCGCGGGTTTTGCGACTTCATCAGTTTGAACGCCTGCTGCGTGCAGAGAAAGGCGCCGGTCAGGTTGATGTCGACCACGGCTTTCCACTGCGCGTAGGTCAAGTCTTCCAGGGGAATGGCCGGCGCGCCAATGCCGGCATTGTTGAACAAGAGGTCGAGCCGCCCGAATAGACGCTGCGTTTGCGTAAAGAGGGCGGCAACCGAGGCAGGATCGGATACGTCGGAGCTAAGCGGCAGCGCCGTGCCGCCTGCGGCCTCGATCTCGCCGGCGGTGGCTTCCAGCGGCTCCAGGCGCCGCCCCGTGACAACGAGGCTATAACCCGCCTTCGCCAAAGCCAACGCGCAGGCCTTGCCAATGCCGGTGCCGGCGCCCGTGACGAGAGCAACTTTTTGACGCGGCATCCTTCCCCTCCACGCTTCCCGTTTTCGCGCGAGCCCATTTCGTAACCTGGGGCGGAAGGTAATGCACTCCAAATTGTAGCGATAAATGGCGGATCCGTTCGATCCCATGCCTACAAAAAAGCCTACGGACGTCCAAGACATCCGTAGGCTTGCTTGATGGCCCATGAGCGGCCGGGCGGGTGGACAGCTTGTCTGAACGCTTGGTGCCCAAACGTTCAGATTTTATGTCCTAGAAGTGCCAAGTCAGATCGGATGAAACGATGCAGACCTCATGCTTGGTTCCATTGTCGAAAGCGGCTTGATCGAGCGAATGGTACCACGCGATTTCAGGCCGCATTTCGATCGAGGGCGAGAACCAATGTTGCCAGCCAATCGCTTCGTTGACATATCGGGTCGCATATCCCGTCCTCTGGCCTCTTTCGTCGTTATAGAATTCGCCCCGGAGCGAAAGATTGTTCATCGAGTCGATTCGATAGTTCAGATAGGCCAAGGCTGAATATTCTCCGGCGGTACACGACGTCTCGCCGTTCGGACATTGCGCGAGATAGGGCGCATTGGCCATATATTGGAATGGCGTGCCGGTTAAGCCGGGTCCCGCCAAAGACGAATTCACGCCCTTTTGATACTCGTAGTAGGATTCGAATGCGATATGCCATTGGTCGTTGAACTTATGGTAGATGGTGCCACCAAACCATTGGAGATTGTTATATCCCCAGTTCCCTTTATTGATGCCATTGGCGCAGCCGTAGAAGTTGTCGTTGGCGGAATCGGTCTGATATTGCAGGCAGGCGGATCCTGTGGGCTGGGTGCCCGGGTCACGCTGGCCGACATAGCCATTAGGCAAGGAAACGGTCTTGGCGTTCCACGGCATGGTTTCGGTCCCGTCGCTCACTTCGAGCTGGGCCAACTAATTCTTGTTGATCTTCAGCGTGCCGACGACACCGGTGTTGGTGTAATTGTCGACCGCATAGGTCATCGAGTGCGAGTACATGTAATTGTTCGGCGCGAGCTGCGCTTCGATGTCGGGCACCGAGATGTAGCGTCCGGCCCGGATGAGGAGACCTTCCGCGAATTGCGGCAGGTAGAGTTCGCCGTAGACCATCGGCATGTCATAACCCTCGAAATGGTTATGAATGACATATTGATTGCTGAAGAGGCCGTAGGCTGTCGTATAGCGATAGTTTTCGCCGTAGATACCGCTTACACGGAAGCCCCAATCCCAATGGGACTGTTGAACGGTATCTGGAACGCGTTCCACGTAGACCACCGCCTGATCGAGCATGGCCTGGTTCGGGCTATAGGAATAGGCTGCGGGAGCGTTGCCGCCATAGCCTGTCTTCGCCGTGCTGACATTGGCGCCCACGGTGACCCAGCCGTAGACCTGGATATGTTGATCTTCCAACCACTTGCCGGGCGCCTCCGAGGCCGGCAGCAGCGCTTTTTGCAATGGCGTATCGACTGCGTTCGGAATGGCGCCGCCAATCGTCGAGGCGCCACCGAAGGGCCATTCGCCGAAGGGGTAGGGCGGCGAGGTCTCGGGCTGTGGCGCGATCTGATCCAAGCCGCGGCGAGCGGGCGGAAGGGGCGCAGCGCGGGGGTCGGTCACGGGAGTATCCTTGCCCCATTCGTCGGCATAGGCGTGATAAAGGCGGCCGAAGAAATTGTCTCCGAATGGATCAACGGGCGATGCCGCCAATATTGGCAAATCCGCGGCGAAAGCCGGGCTCCCGCTGATCAGAAGAGCAACGAGTGCCGCCCCTCTGCTTAACTCTCGCATGTTCATATGGCTAGTCCCCCTTATTCCCTAAAGCAAAAGGCCCGGCGCCAGACATTGTCACGCTCATACCGATGACATTTGAATGTCAGCGGCTTGCCGCGGAGCATAGTAACGGATGGTCTGGACCGCTCGACCTCGCCGCGGATACTGGTTGCGGAGATTCTGCGGTTGCCCGGCACCTTTCGTAAAGGCAGAAAACTTCAGTTTGCCGTATAAATTCAATGTGGTTTTCGGAATATTGCCACAATGCCCGCTGCTTCAAATGAAGTTCGACATAAATGTAACACTGTTTTTGCCTGATCGTTACAGGAAGCAGCGTGGGTGCAACTATACGCCAGCCCCGGTTTTGATCACAATTGCCTCTTTATTAGAAGCCTTTGCTCTCAACTTGGTCATGACGTTCATCAATTAGGCGAAAAGGTTGCCCCCTGGAAAGACTTATCGAAGCGCAGCATGGCGAAGCAGTCAGCCAGAGCTACGCTTCGGTTTGATCAAAAACTAGCCTTCCCATCTCTGGATTGACCTGCGCTTGCTGAGGTTGTGGGGGATCGGGGCTTTGCGGATCTTTCGCCGGTGCTAACCGGGCGCTCGCAACAAGTAGCCCACGCCGGCCACGGTCAATAAATAGATGGGTTGTTCGGGAGCGGATTCGATTTTTTTGCGAACAGCACGAACCAGGACGCGAAGGTAGGATTGCGACGTATCGTCGGACCACAAGCGTTTCATGATAAAACCGCAAGTGACGACTTTGCCGGCATTTTGGACGAGGATGTGGAGAAGTTCGTATTCTTTCGGCGTCAGTTTGATCTTCCTGCCATCGACCGTGACGCTCCGGCGAATTTCATCGACGCAGAGGCCACCGGTCCGGAACGCCGGCTTTTCGCTGGGGCGGCGGAGTCTGTGGCGTAGCGCTGTGCGCACGCGCGCCAGAAATTCGTCCATCCCGAATGGTTTGGTGATGTAATCGTCAGCACCTAGATCGAGCGCCGTCACGATTCCCGCCTCGTCCCGGATGTTTGAGATCAGAATAATCGCGGCATTGGGGCTGTGCTTTTGCGTCGCGCGGAGGAGGCTCGTGCCATCCACGTCCGCAAGGCCGATGCTTGCGATGATCAGGTCTGGCTCGTTCGTCAGTCCCTCGATCCCATCGTGGCCGTTGGACACTTCGCTGACATTGAAACCCAGCATGGCTAATTGTGTTCGCATGAGTGTCCGGCTTGGCAGGTCGTCGTCAATAAGGAGAATCCGGATTGTACCGGCCTCGATCAGGGAATGGTCCCGGTTTGCTGTCACGCGGCGCCGTCCCGCATATGCCGATGCGAGCAGGCTGTCGTGCGCAAGCTTGACCGGGGGTGGACGCCGCCTCCGCGGCTCGCCGGTCTAGCCGGGACCCTTGAAGCCCAGGCCACAAAAGTTTGAGACAAGACCAGAAAGCAGGTGTTGCCATCGCACGGATGCGCCGGCTGCTCTTGGATATGGACTAGGATGATCCGGCTTTTGTTCAAAAGGTGCACCGTCATGCGCTGCCCCCGATGGTTTCTCGAGACAAATTTGGCGGTGTCGAAGCCTGTGGTTTAACCGGTCCGGTGTGGGCACGGGCCGGTTTTTGAATCAGGGCCATTGAATCCCGGCGGTGCTGCCGGTGAGCGCAAGACCAGCAAAAGCTGGTTCGGTGCGACGAAGCAAGGCATGACAATCTCAACGATAAAAGATTTTAGGCTGAAAGTATCAATCTGTTGTCCATAAGTTTTCGAGATATTTACTGCTGTCAAAATATATAAATCACGTGGGGGTTTGGGGGAGGCGGGCCGTCAAAGCAATGCCATATGCGGTGCACCGGTCATATACGGAGTGGGCTGAAAGAATATCCTTCCGGATCCGCTAGCCTCTACGATCTATTAGGAGGCAATTTGTTCGGCAGCAAATAACGTTTTGCCGCCCTAATTCACCGCGCTGAATCGCGCCGCCGGCCCCGGCGGGCCTTCCATGATAACCTCGCCGCGTTCCGCCAAATCTTCGAGATGCGCCAACACGGAGAGCGAGGCGGCGCGCATGAGGCGCGGGTCGAGGCCGTCATACATGACCGCCGTGACCGCCTCGGCGGACTCGTCCCCCACGCGCAGACGCGCCAAAATGGCTGCCACGCGTTGCCGGCGATGCTGGAGCAGGCCGCGCAAAAAACGCTGCGGGTCATCCACGGGGCCGCCATGGCCGGGCCAATAGATTGTCTCGCCGCGCCCGCGCAGTTTCTCCAACGAGTCGAGATAGGCGCCCATGGAGCCGCTTGGCGGCACGATGACGCTCGTCGCCCAGGCCATGACGTGATCGCCGGAAAACAACGTATTTTCCTCGGGCATGGCGAAGGCGAGATGGTTCATCGTATGGCCCGGCGTCGCCACGGCCTCCAAGCTAAAGTCCTGGCCTTGGACGATTTCGCCGTCGGCCATGACATGGTCCGGCCGGTAGTCGAGGTCGTTGCCCCGTTGCAGGCTGGCCTCTTCGGCGGGCGATGGCGCGCGAGCGTTCCAGTGCGGGGCGCAGCCGATGACCGGGGCGCCCGTGATCTTCTTGAGCAGAATGGCGCCGGGGGAATGATCCCGGTGCGTATGGGTGACGAAAATTTGCGTCACGCGTTCCCCGTCGAGGCCGCGCAGCAGCGAGTCGATATGGCCTGGCAGGGCAGGGCCTGGATCGATCACAGCGACCTTGCCGTGGCCAATCACATAAGTGCAGGTACCCGTGAAGGTCATGGGTCCCGGATTGGGCGCGACCAAGCGCCGGACCAGCGGCGAAAGCCGGGTCATGCGACCCGGTGGGTCGGCGAAGGCGAGGTTGAAACGAAGGATGCTGTCGTCACTCATGCGGCACGCGTGGGTTTCGCGGGTGTTCCGGCCGCGCTGGTTTCTCGAGCATAAATGGCTTCGACAGGGCGTGATAGAGACCGCCCTTGCAGATGAGTTTGGAAACCCGGTCGGCGATCAAGGCGGCGACCATCAGCGGGATGATCATGGCATGATCCTGTGTCATCTCCGACACGATGACGAAAGAGGTAATCGGCGTTTGGACCACGCCAGCGAGATAGGCGGCCATGCCGATAAGAGCTAGCGCCCCAATCGGAACGCTTTGAAACAACGCATGCAACTCCGCGCCGATTCCCGCGCCAATGGCCAGCGAGGGAGCGAAAATGCCGCCGGGTATGCCCGAAATCGCCGACAAGACCGTCGAGAAAAACTTCGCCGGGGCGAAGGCGAGCGTGAGGCTCGTCGTGCCGTGAAGAATTCCGCGCGCTTCCGCATAGCCGGTGCCGAAGGAGGAATGATGGCCGAGCATGCCGCAACTGGCGCCGCCAAGCCCGCAGACCATGGCGAAGGGCACGGGATAGGTCCGGGTCAAGCGCAGCAGGGCATGTGTGCCGCTCCCCGTTAGGACGGTGACCACGATTCGGCTGAAAAGGCCCCCGGCTATGCCCCCAACGAGCGCGCAGACCGGCACGACGAACCACGCCCGCCCGAGCGGCAAGGTCGCGGCCGTCGACCCGAAATAAGCATAATCGCCGAGAAGTCCAAGCGAGGTGATGCCCGCCGTGATAATGCAGCCGAGGACCAGTCCGCTGGTCTTGGACTCGAAGGAGCGGCTCAGTTCCTCGATGGCGAAGACGATCCCGGCCAGCGGCGTGTTGAAGGCCGCGGCGATTCCCGCCGCGGCGCCCGCGATCAGAAGCCCTTGATGATAAACGATAGGTGCGCGCCGGCCGATCGCCCCCATGATCGACGCGCCGACCTGCACAGTTGGCCCTTCCCGCCCGATCGAGGCGCCGCAGAGTAGGCCTATCATCATCACCACGACCTTGCCGAAGGCGACACGCAACGAGACCAGCGCGAAACGCGCCTTGGGATCGTCGATCTGCCGCGCGGCGATCACTTGCGGAATACCGCTGGCTTGCGAATTCGGAAACACGCGCTTGGTGAGAAAGACGCAAAAACCGAAGCCGAGCGGCGTGACGATGAGCGCCAAATAAGGGGAAACATTGAGAACCGAGAGAAACGCGGCTTGCGATTGATCAGCCATCAAGGCCATCAGTACCGCCGCCCCGCCGACGCAGAGTCCGCCAATGACGAAGGTGGCGCGCCGGACCCAATGCTCCAAACTCAAACGGGAAAACCCAAGACGGCGGAAGAAAATGCGGTGCTTGCTTGTCATCGATCCCAACTGGCATGGCCGCGGACTCTTCATGGTTGTGCCTGCCTCTCGGCTTATCGAGTGCCGGAGCGTTCCGGGCAAGAGCTTTCCGCGATAAGTCTGGAGCAATGAGTGATCGCGCGGAGCCGCTTTGCGCGCCCGTTCCTTGCGCGGACCGCGATTTGAACTAAAACCGGTGGCGCGCATAATAATAACGCGCTGTAAAGCCGGAGACACGGAATGGCGAATCAAGCGGTTGCGGCCGGTCTGTGGGTGATTGTGCTCCTGACAGTGGTGGCCGCTGTCCGCTTCGTCTTCACCGCGCTGACCGCGCCGGAAAAAGCCTGGGAACACGATGCCTATCACCAGGATTTTTCGCGGCTCAGAATCGTCTATTATTTCGCCGTCTGGGCCGGCGTGGGGTCGGTCGTCTTCTTCGGCACCCGCGCCATCCTCGGTTTTGTCCCGCAAAATCTCGGGCTTAGCCTGGTGTCCGGCTGGGGCCATGTTTGCGATGCCGTGGCCATTGGGTTGGCGTTTTCCTGTATCTTGTTCATCCATCAGCTCAGCGTGGTCCGGGAATTCGTCACCGCGCAAAACCGGCGGCGGCGGGAGGCGGAAACGCTGCGGGAGAATGTTCAAAAGCTGATCGAGGAGCTTGATTTCATGGATGGAGCGGCCGCTCATGAGATCCGCGCGTTTTTCTATAATTGCAAAGTCGACATCGAGGTGGCCGGGAGCTGCCTCACCTCGCAAGACCGCGATCTCCTGCGCGGCGTCCTATCCTTGGCGCGGCGCGGCATTCCCGAGATGCAGGGTATCGAGCGGCCGGGGTTGCAGTAAATCCGCTCAAATCCCGGCATACCAGTCGTAGCCAAATCCTCCCAATAGTCGCCCTTGCCGCCGATCGATTTGAAACTCTCGACCAGCTCGATGCTCTCGATATATTTGTTCATCTTATAGCCGAGCTGGCGTTCGAGCCGTAGCCGCAGCGGTGCGCCTTGGGCTATCGAGAGAGGCTCGCCGTTCACTTTTTCGATCGAGGACATGATTTAGCGTCGCGCTCATTGAAAATTACGCCCCTTGGGCATGGCCCGCCGCGCGTCTTGGTGTTCCGGCAAGCCCGGCAAAGGCATGGCGTCGAATAGTTCGGGCGGCCGGGTCAGGACCGGTTCGCGCCGGCCGGGAAGGGGCTGCTTGATCTCGTCGGCCCGGGCGATGGCCTGGAGGTCCGGCCCCATGACGGAGAGTTGGCTGAGCGCGCGGGTCCAATCCTCCGCCTTTTCCGCCACGATATGCACGACCTCGCCCTCGCGCTGAAGCCGGCCCGTGACCGCGATGAGCTTCGATCCGATGACCACCGCCCGCAGCGCCTCGAAGACCTTGGGCCAGACGATGATATTGGCAACGCCGGTTTCGTCTTCCAAGGTGAGGAACACCGTGCCTTTGGCCGTGCCTGGCCGCTGCCGCACCAAGACGAGGCCCGCGACACTCACACGCTGGTTCGCGGGAAAAGTGAGGAGCGAGCACGCCTTCGACACGCCGCGCTTCGACAGTTGCGCGCGCAAAAAGACGACGGGATGCGCCTTGAGCGAGAGGGAAAGATGGCGGTAATCCTCGACGACATGCTGGCCTAACGGCATTGGCGGCAGCTTGGCCTCCGGCTCGATCTCGATGAAGCTCAGGACTTTCAACAGCGGCAGATCGTCCTTGTCGCCGGATTTGTTGAGGCCGCGGACGATCCAAAGCGCCTCGCGCCGGTCGAGCCCCAGCGAACGGAACGAATCCGCCTCGGCGAGTTTTTCGAGCACGGCGGGGGAAAGTTCCGCCCGCAGCCAGAGATCCCGGATGGAATCGTAACCCGCGCCGCGCCGCGCCACCAGACGGCGGATATCGTGTTCGATCAAACCGCCGGCCTGGCGAAACCCGAGCCTGATCGCATGGGTGCCCATGATATCTTCCGCGCGGTCCACATGTTTCTGATGCACGGGAAGACGGTCCGCGGGCTCCACCGCGAACAGCGTCGAGTCCCAATCCGAGAAATTGATGTCCACGTCCGCCACCGGCGTGCCATGTTCGCGCGCGTCGCGCACGATTTGGGCGGGCGCGTAAAATCCCATGGGCTGGGCGTTGAGCAAGGCGCAAGCGAACACGTCGGGATAGTGGCATTTCATCCAGCACGAGGCATAGACGAGCAGCGCGAAGGAAGCGGCGTGGCTTTCGGGAAAACCGTAGGTGCCAAAACCTTCGATCTGTTTGAAGCAGCGGGTGGCAAAATCTTCGTCGTAACCCCGCGCCACCATGCCCTTCACCATTTTGTCGAAGAACGTGCCGATGGTGCCCACTTTTTTGAAGGTCGCCATGGCGCGGCGCAACTGGTCGGCCTCCGAGGGCGTAAAACCGGCCGCGACAATCGCGATCTTCATCGCTTGTTCCTGAAACAGCGGCACGCCGAGCGTCTTGCCGAGCACGGCTTCGAGTTCCCTGGAGGGATAGACGGGGGCCTCCTTGCCTTGCCGGCGGCGCAGATAGGGATGCACCATATCGCCCTGGATGGGCCCCGGCCGTACGATTGCGACCTCGATGACGAGATCGTAGAACGTCGCCGGCTTGAGGCGCGGCAGCATCGACATTTGCGCCCGGCTCTCGATCTGGAAGGCGCCGATCGTATCGGCCTTTTGGATCATCGCATAGACGGCCGGGTCTTCCTGCGGCAGCGAGGCCAGGGTTTCCGGCCGGCCGTAATGCGCCTTCAAGAGATCGAAGCCCTTGCGCAGGCAGCTCAGCATGCCGAGCGCGAGAATATCGATTTTGAGAATGCCGAGCGCGTCGAGATCGTCCTTGTCCCATTCGATCACCGTGCGCTCTTCCATCGCGGCATTGGCGAGCGGCACGATTTCGTCGAGGCGGGTGCGGGTGATGACGAAGCCGCCGGTATGTTGCGACAAATGGCGAGGGAAGCCAGAGAGTTCGCGCGCGAGCGCCAACGCCTTGGCGAGATGGGGGCCGGTAGGGTCGAGCCCCGCGCGGCGGGCTTCGCCTTCCGCGCCATCGGCGGCGGAAAAGTGCCAGATTTGCGAAGTGAGCGCCGACAGCACATCTTCGGAGAGGCCAAAAACCTTGCCGGTCTCGCGGATCGCGGACCGCGCGCGATAAGTGGTCACGCTCGCGGTCAGGGCCGCGCGCGCGCGTCCATAACGCGCGTAAATATATTGGATCACCTCCTCGCGGCGGTCGTGTTCGAAATCGACGTCGATATCGGGCGGTTCGCGGCGGTCGGCCGAAATGAACCGCTCGAACAGCAGATCGTGGAAGACGGGATCGACCTCGGTAATGCCGAGGCAAAAGCACAGCGTCGAATTGGCGGCCGAGCCGCGCCCTTGGCATAAAATGCCCTGCGCGCGGGCAAAGCGCACGATATCGTGGACGGTCAGGAAATAGGGGGCATAATCGAGCTGCGCGACAAGTGCCAGCTCATGCACAAGGGCCGTGCTCACCTGCGTGGGGATTCCTCCGGGATAACGCCGCGCGGCGCCCTCGAGGGCAAAGGCTTCCAGCGCCTCTTGCGGCGTGGCGAAGCCTTCGCGGAGCTCTTGCGGATAATCATGGCCGAGTTGATCGAGGGAAAAGGCGAGCCCGTCGAGAAAGCGCAGGGTTTCGGACAGGGCCTCGGGCGCCTCGGCGAAGAGACGCGCCATTTCGCCGGGTGGTTTGAGGTGGCGCTCGGCATTGGGTTCGAGCCGCTTGCCCGCCGTCTCCAAACTCACGCCATGGCGGATGCAGGTGAGCACATCCTGCAACTCCCGCCGCGCGGGATCGTGCATCAGCACGTCGTTGGTGGCGAGGAGCGGCAGGCCGAGCCGCTCACCGGTCTTGCGCCGTTTGGCGAGCGTGCCGCGCATGGCGGAACCATAGGTCATGCTCGCCGCAAGCCACAGCCGTCCGGGCGCGGCCTCGATGAGTTCTCCGAGTGCGGCCGGGTGGCTCTTAGCCGGGGCCGCCTGTTCAAAATCCTGGTAGCTCCGGCCTGATTCCTTGGCGTGCTCGAAGGTCGAACTCTCCATCGCGATGAGCTGCTGGCCTTCGCTATGGTCGAGGAGATCGGCAAGGGTGAGCAGACAAGAGCCTTTGGCCGCGCGGATATTGCCCGAGGTCAGCAGACGGCAGAGCCGGCCATAGGCCGCGCGGTCTTGGGGGTAGGCCAGAATATCGGGCGTGCCGTCGCAAAAGACGAGCCGGACGCCAGGCACGGCCCGCAACCCCCGGGCTTCTGCTTTGTTCTCGCGCAAAAAGACATGCGCGCGCACGACGCCAGCGAAGGAATTGCGATCGGCGATTCCGATCCCCGCCAGTCCCAAGGCGATTGCTTGCGCCACGAGTTCTTCCGGATGCGAGGCGCCGCGCAGAAACGAAAAGTTCGATGTCACGCCAAATTCGGCGTAACCGCGGGGATCGGCGAAGCGGATCATGCGAAAAGCCCATGCATGAACCAGCGCGGGTCCGGCGTTTCTTGGTAGAGACCTTCGCGAAACAGCCAGAACCTTTGGCCCGCCGTATCCTCGGCACGAAAATAATCGCGCGCCGGCGCCGTGCTTTTCCACCATTCCGGCGCGATGCGCTCGGGTCCTTCGATGGCCGCGACCTGATGCATGACGCGGCGCCAGCGGAAGCGCAGCGGCGGCCCATCGGGAACGCTGGCAATCGTATCGATGGGTTCGGGCCGGCGGAGCAACCGGATCGGCCGTCCGGGGAGGGCTAGAATTTGCTCGTCTCCGTCATGGTCCCAAGATGGAGCGGGTAAAGACGCGGCGGGCCAAGACGGGGCGGACAAGAGAAGCGTGTTTTCTCGCGGGTGTCCTCGTGAGGCGGGGGCGCGCAGACGGACCGGAGAGGCCGCGCAGGCCTGTTCGGAGCAATGCGTATCCTTGGGCATGAGTTGGGTGATGCGGGCGAGACCGAACCTGGCGCCGAGCCGGTCGACGAGATCGTCGAGACTGGCACGATCTTCGTTCGTATCAAAACAGACTTGCTCCGCATCGAGCCGCTCGGCGCTGAGGGCGGCGAGACGGATGACATCGAAGCCATAGCCGGTCTCGAGCCCTTCCTCGCCGATGGTCTCGATCCGCTCATGGAACAGCCGCGCCATGGCTTTGGGGTCGCGCAAGGGCCGGCTCGTTCCCGCCTCGATATGTTTCACGGCGCCATCGACGCGGAACAGGCTGACATCGAGCCGCCGGGCGCCTTCGTCATGGCGGGCCAAGAGGCCGCAGAGGTCGGCGCAGAGCGCCAGGATGGCGGCCTCGATATGATCGCGATGGGTGATTCCCTCCGCGAAACGCCGTTCGGCCATGAAGGCCGGGGCGTCGAAACGCGGCGAGATGGGCGAGCGGGTGACCCCCAAGAGTTCGTCGAGCCGGGCGAAAACGTTTGATCCAAAACGGGCCGCGATGGGCGCGCGGGGCCGTAGCAAGAGATCGCCGGTCCGCCGCAGGCCGGCTTGGCCGAGTTCCGCGATGACATGGGTCTCGATCCGCAGGGCGGCGAGTGGCATGGGGCCGAAAAGCTTGGCCAGCGCCGTCTCCGGCGTTTCCTCCGGGACGATATTCTTTTGGCCGCCATGGCGCGCGAGCGCCCAAGCGGCGGCTGGCGTCCCCGCTATGGCGGCGCGCGTGTCAAAACCTTGCCGGCGTAACCGCTGCGTGATCGTTGCGATCAGCGCGCTCTCGCCGCCGAAGAGATGCGCGGCGCCGGTGATATCGAGCACGATTCCGTCTGGACCGTCGGCTGCGGCGAGCGGTGTGAAGAGCTTGCACCAATCGGTCAAGGCGAGAAGCGTTTCCGCGTCGCCCGTGGGATCGGCGTCGTGAATCTCGAGCGTGGGAATCATGGCGCGGGCGTCGGCCAACGCGATGCCGGTCTTCAAGCCGAGCCTGGCCGCGCCCTCGTTCAGTGCCGCGAGACGATAGGCCCCCTTGATCTTGGCCACGGTGACGAGCGGCAGTTCTCGATTCAGGGCTCTTGGATCAAGCGCTTCGAGCCTGCGCGTAATCCGGTCCGTGGCGAGCCTGGGCAGAAAGAGGGAGAGGAAACGCATCACGAAAATAGGCCTCTTCATGATCCCACAGGACCGGCCAGAAACGATTGTGATCCAAACTCAGACGGCTTCCCCCCGGACCGGCCCGGATGCGCGCGGCGCGGATCTCCCAAGCCGCGCAGCCGGGCAGGGGCATGCGCTCGCCGGCCGAGGCGCCATGGGGGCCTGGCCTCGCCCGGACCTCGAACCGCGCTTGCGCGGCGCTCGAAAGTTTTTGCGCCAATCCGGCTAGGCTTGACGGCACCATCAGGCCGGGCGTGCCGCTCTTTTTCGCCGCAAGCACGAGGCGGCGCGAGGCGGTGAGATCGTAAGATTTGAGGCGCCAGATCTCGGCGGCCACAGCCGCCACGGCCCGGCATTTCAACGCCTCTTCCATCGCCCAGAGGCTGTCTTGCCCGCTCGCGGTCTCGACGATGATGAGGCGCGCGGGATCGATTCCATGCGCGGCAAGGCCCGGCGCATAGGGCGCGCCCGTCTCGGTTTCGGCATGATCCTCGATGATCCAGACGATCGGCGCGCCCGCGTGGAAGGTGGCGGCGAAACGCGCCGCCAAGGCCAAGGCAAAGCCCGAGGCCGCCGCCGCATCGCCGGGACTCGCCGCCACGATTTCATGCAACGCGCCCCGGGCGACGGCGCCTCGTAAAACATGATCGAGCTGCGTGCCGCCGCTTGCCACCCTTGCGCCGCCGCTTGCCGGGCCAGGCCCGAGCGTGATATCCCACGTTCGCTGATTGTTCCCGCTAGCGAAACGGGGCGCGGCGCCTTGGCCACCGCTCTCGATCCGCGCGATGGCATCGCGTAAGAAACCGGTCTCGCCTGGCTTGCGTGGCGGCATCTGGTCTCTCCATTGCCAGTTTGTTCCTTATACGTTCACATTAATCCCCCGGCTTTAGACATGAGTCAAGTGGGATCTTGGATTATGGGATTGCTCGCCGGCTTAGTGCGTTCATCCCTTGGGGGAATCTCCCCATGCGATAAGAAATCGTTATCTTTATAATGAGTTAAAGCATTTCCTCGATCACAAAAGCCTGCAACTTTTGCGGGATACGCTCTAAGCCGCGGGTTGGCTCCGGCCCAAGCGGATCGCGCCCGCTGTCAGCAGTATCAGGCTCGCGCCCAAAAGCCCGGCCCAGATCTCCAGGGTCTCCGGCAGGGCACCGAACCAGGTGGTCAACGCGGGATCGGAGACCATGATCCCGCCCGCGACCCAGCCCAGCAAAGCGGCGCCCGCGGTGATCAACAGCGGGAACCGATTGAAGAGGGAGAGCATCAGCGTCGAGCCGAAGATGATCAGCGGCACGGAAACCGCGATGCCGAAGATGATCAAGGGCACGGAGTTGCGGGCCGCTGCGGCCACCGCGACGACATTGTCGAGCGACATGACGGCATCGGCCAAGGCGATGGTGCGCACGGCGTCCCACACCGAGGCGGCGGGTTTGATATGCTTGGCATGGCCGTCTTGCCGGAGCAGCTCGAAGGCGATCCAAAACAACAATAGGCCGCTGACCAGCTTGAGATAGGGCAGGCGCAATAGCGCGACGACGAAAAAGGTGAAGAGGATCCGCAAGGCCACGGCAGCCAGTGAGCCCGCCATGATGCCGAAATGCCGCCGCCTTGCATCGAGGCCCCGGCAGGCCAGCGCGATGACGACAGCATTGTCCCCAGAGAGTAGGATGTTGACCCACACAATCTGTAGACCCTGGAGCACCAGGACCGCGATATCAGGCATGAATTCCGTGTGAACTCCGTTGGACCCGGCTATTGTAGCGCATATCCCGGATTTTGCACCAAGCCATCAAAAGGAGCATTCTTTCACGATAGAGAAAATGGCGAGGCCGGGGAGTTGCCATGCTGAAAAAACGTCATCGCGGTGTTGTGGCCTTGGCTGGGGGACTCGTCTTGCTCCTGGGGGCTGCGGCCGCCGTGGTCGCAGCTTTGCTGGCCAATGGCGTCAAGCCGGTGGAGATTCCGCAAACCGGCGGATTTCGCCCGGAGATCGAACGGACGCTCACCGGCGTCACCTTGCCGCCCGGCTTCCATATCGGCCTGTTTGCCATGGTTCCCGGTGCGCGCGATCTCGCGGTAAGCGCCGATGGGGCCAAGGTCTTCGTGGGCACCAATGGGCAAGACGTCTTCGTGATCGGCGTGGGGCCTCGTCATACCGCCGCCTCGGTCAAGCGCTTTGCGCCCGGCATTGCCATGGTCATGCCGCATGGCGTCTGTTTCGCGCCGGACAAGACGCTTTATGTTGTCGAACAGAACCGGATTCTCGCCTTCCCCGATGCCGCCGCAAAGGCGGAGAGCCCCGGTCTCGCGGCCAGGATCGTCGTGCCGCGTGGCCAGCTCATTCCGGTGTCCGAGGAAGCGTCTGCCCATTCCGCTCGCGTCTGCCGTATCGGGCCGGATGGCAAGCTCTATGTGACGATCGGCCAGCCCTATAATGTTCCGCCGCCGGAGAAGCAGGCGCTTTACGAGAAAGCCGGCCTGGGGGCGATTCTGCGGATGGACCGCGATGGCTCGCATCGCGAGATTTTCGCCTCCGGGATCCGCAATTCGGTCGGGCTCGATTTCAACCCCAAGGACGGGACGCTGTGGTTCACGGATAATCAGGTCGACCGCATGGGCGACGATATTCCGCCGGGCGAACTCAACCGCGCGACCAAGCCGGGCCAGAATTTCGGCTTTCCCTGGTATGGCGGCGGCCATGTCCGCACCTCGCTCTATGCCAAGGCCACGCCGCCGGCTGATGTGGTGTTTCCCGAAATCGAAATGGTCGCCCATGCCGCCGATCTCGGCATGACCTTTTATCGCGGCACGATGTTTCCGGAAAAATATCGCGGCGGCATTTTTAGCGCGCAACACGGGTCGTGGAACCGCAGCGTGCCCATTGGCGCGCGGGTGATGTTCTCGACCTTGAAGCCGGACGGTACCGGCGGTGAGGCCGTGCCCTTCGCCGAGGGTTGGCGGCAGCCAGACGGCAGCTATGCCGGGCGCCCCGTCGATGTCGCGGAACTGCCGGACGGCTCGCTGCTGGTCTCGGACGATCAGTCCGGGGCGGTGTATAGGATTTGGTACGGGGAGTAGGGGGCGGAATCGCCTCTCTTCCCCCTATCCGCCCACCGGCACATGCCGCTCTAGAAACCGCCGCATGTCGTGGAAAATCCGGTCGAAATTTGCACCGTGATAGATGTCGAAATGGCCGCAGGGATAGCGGACGATCTCGGCTTTGGGGGCCTTCGCGGCGTAACGCAGCGTGGGACCAATGGGGGCGACGGTATCCTTGCCGCAGATTCCAAATAGCACGGGGCAGGCGATCTTGCGGGCTTGCCGGCCGGGAAAAGAGAGCGGCATGGAAAAGCCGATGCGGGCGGCGACACCGTTGATCGCTTGCCTGCCGGGCGGCACCTGGCCGTAGAAGCCATCCCAAGCATCGCGCGTGGTCATCAGCGCGATTTGTCCAGGCCTGCCCGCGAGCGGCACGAGAACGGGGTCGCGGCCTGTCGACGCGTTGAAGAGATCGCGCAGGCCAAGCCAAGCGATTCCCAGCGTCGTCAAAGGCGGTACCGTGCGGGAGGAGGCATAGCCGCTGGTGAAGGGACATTGCGCGATGACCGCCACGACGTGTTTGTCTTGCGCCGCGGAGACGATGACATGGCCGCCGCCGAACGAAATGCCAAAGAGGACGACGCGTCCGGGGTCCGCCCCCTCGATCGTTCGGGCAAAGCCGATAGCCGCCCGCCAATCCTCGCGCTGCCGGCCAATGCCGGCTAGCTGACGCGGCGTGCCTTCGCTGGTGCCGAAATGACGATAGTCGAAGGCAAGGGCCAAATAGCCCGCTTGGGCGAAGCCCGCGGCATATTGATCGAGCCCCATGTCCTTGGTCGCGCCAAGTCCATGACCGAGCACGACGATGGGCCGTTTCACGCTGGTCTCGCCGGCGGGGCGGTAAAGCCATGCCCCGCAGGAAACACCGGCCGAAGGAAACGAAATATCCGAACGCGTGTAGCCCGAAGGTGCCATTTTTCTTTTAGAGCACGTCCCCTGTAAGCCAGTCCAGCTTTCGTGGAACAAACTTGCCCCGACAACAAGAGAGCGCGTATCCCCTGGGTTGGGAGACGCGCTCTCACGTTTATTGACGTCGCTTCACTTAATCCGCTTTCCCAGGTTGGGGAGAGGATCATGGCCACGCAATATTCAGGATGTCATGTCAATTACGAAGTCGTTGCCGATGAACTATTTGCGGCAAAGGCCTCAAGCCTATTCAGAAGTTGTTGAATGCTGCTGTCGCTCGTGCTGGTGGCGGTTGTCGAGCTCGTGCTGTCCGAGGAACTCGTCGCTCCTGGCGGCGGCGGAGGTGGCGGAGCAAACGAAACCTGTGACGAATCCGAGGTCGACGACGTCGAGTTCGTGCTGGAGACGGTTGTCGAGCTCGTGCTATCCGAGGAACTTGTCGCGCCCGGCGGCGGCGGAGGAGGTGGCGGAGCAAACGAAACCTGTGACGAATCCGAGGTCGATGACGTCGAATCGCTTGCCGACGTCAAATCCGCCATGAAGGCGGTCAGGTCCGTGGCCAGTTGGCTGAGTTCCGCGCTGAAGCTGGTCGCCGATGACGAGCTGGAGGAAGAAGTCGTTGTCGCCGACGATGCGGATGCGAGCGATTGAAGATCGGAGGCGACATCTTGAAGATCGGTGCCGAGCGTCGAGAGCAAACTACTTACGCTGGTTGCGCTGGAAGACGAGGTAGAGTCGCTGGTGCTCGAGATGCCCGGCGGTGGTCCAGGTGGCGGACCTGGCGGCGGTCCGTTAACGCTTGATGTGCTGGAAGATGAAGTCGAGTTATTGGCGGCCGTGGTCTCGCCAAGCTGGGAAAGGAAGCTGAGGAGCGCAGCCGACAATCCCACCATGCCGGAGGCGTCTATGGATGACGTGGAGGTGCTGGCGGACGTCGAGGAGCTCGCCGTTGCACTCGATTCGCTGGAGGCGCTGCTCTGGCTTGCCGCGCTGGCCTGCAGCAATTTCATAATTAAGCTCTGCTGATTGTTGCCGGATACAGAAAGGCTCATGATTGATTCCTTTTAGGCTCTCAATCATAAGTTTTAGGATAGTATCCTTAATAAGTGGTTAAATCGAATGTAAAGAAATGTAAAGATGTGCTAAAAAGTACAAACGGTCACGCAGTATATTATTGGGTGAGACGGGTGACCCAGATGACCGGCGTCACTTCACTGTCTTGTGGAGAAAATTATCCTCACGGATCGCCCGGGATTTTGTAAATTTGTTGACCGATATGACCGATCTCTTGCGAAAGCGCCGTATCGCACCAAATGTTGAATCCCGCTTCGCGGGCGCGATCGCAGAACACATAGTCCTCGCCCACAATTCCTCCGGTTTTCTCATCGTTGAGGAACCGGAAATAAGGCTGGGACAGTGACGCGAATACTGTCATGCGGATGAGCAGGCAGCCGGTTGGAAGATGTTTCATTTCCGTGAGACCCTGCGCATCGCAGACCGGCGTGTTTTCGAGTGCCAATCCCAGAATCGAATAGGGCGCCACGCGCTTGGTGTAGGTCGCGCCGACAATATCTTTGCGATGGAGAAGCAGGCGATGCAGCGTCGTTCTAGGAAAGACCATGTCGCTGTCGAGAAACAGAATAAAATCCGAATCGAGTTCTTGTGCCCGTTTGATCCCGTTGTTCCGGGCTATGGCGACGATCGAGGATTTATTGTTGATAATCGGCGTTTCGAGCGGAGGGGTCGAATTGCAAAGACCGGCCAATGCCAAGGCGAAATCGGCGTGAACCATGTCCCCCGAAGGAAAACAAATGGCGACTTTCGGAAGATTGGCATTCATGGAATCCAGCCGGACTGGCCTATTCCGGCCAAATGAATCGAGTCGTCCTTGTATAGACGGAAAAGAGAAACATGCTCAAGGCGGCGGCTCCGCTGTGCCGTCCGCTCGTCAATCTGGCGGGTTTCAGCTATGGCCGCTGGCGGCTTCGTCTGTTTCGTTCTTCTGTAGCTGCCGCCGCATTCAATATAATAATCCGCAAGCTGGCGGACTCCCGCTTGGGCCTGCGGATTGAGCCCTTTTGGGTGAGTCTCGCCACTTACGAATTGGAGATAGTTTACCAGGCGTTTGCGTATCAAACGTCAGCTTTCTAATCTTGCTGTAAGGCTTCGCTCAGCTTGTCGTAATATTTGCCGACCAGTTTGATGTTGTCGGGGAATTTAACGGCCACCACCTCTTTCAAGGACGCATTGAGCCCATCGAGCGCTTCTTTCTTTTCCTTCGCGGACATTTGCTTGTCGCCGGTGACTTCCGCGATCTGCTTTTTGATGACAGCCTCGGGGCCAATGAAGCTCTTGGTTTCGGGGTCGAAGCCCGCCAAGACCAAATTCACATTGCTCGCGACTTTGTCGTAATCGGCAAAATCCGTGAATCCGTTTTTCTTGGCGACGGCATCGAGTTGCGCTTGAATTTTGGGATTGGGGGCGTCCTGGCCCTCCGGGATTTTCGCGGTGATCGCGCCGATGTCTTTCTGCGCGGCGAGCAATCCTAGGATCTGTTTTTCCGTGAGCGCGATCTGCTCCACCGGGGTATTATCCTCCGGCGCTGCCGGCGCCGCCGCTGCCGGCGCCGCGGGCTTGGGTTGAGCAAAGCTGCTTTCGCTGGTGGCGCACACAAGGGCCGTTGAAAGACAGACGAGGCTCGAGGCCGCGAGGAGGCGAGAGAGACGTAGGCGCATGATGGCTCCAGATTTGGGAACGATGGACGATTTATAGAGCGATGTTATGGGGTTTCTGTGACGGGGCAAGCAATATTGTCCCCTATCTCTGCCCCCGCCTCTCACGCCGCGTCCACCAGCACCAATTCGGCATCTTCGAGCGCCGTGACGCGGATCGTGGTTTCGTCGGTGATCGCGGCGCCGTCGCGTTCGGCGAGGTGCAGGCCGTTGACGGTGACGGCGCCCTTGGCGGGCACGAGATAGGCGTGGCGGCTGGCGCCGATCGGATAATCCGCGCTCTCGCCAGCCTTTAACGTCGCGCCCAGCACGCGCGCATCGGCATGGATGGGCAGCACATCCGAATCGCCCGCGATTCCGCTGGCCAGCGGCACGAAACGGCCGGAGCGCTCGCCCTTAGGGAACGGTTTCGTGCCCCAACTCGGGGCAATGCCGCGGGCGTCCGGCAGAATCCAAATCTGGAACAATTTTGTCGTTTCGTTTTCCAAATTATATTCGGCATGGCGCACGCCGGTGCCGGCACTCATCACCTGGATATCGCCGGCGACCGTGCGGCCCTTGTTGCCGAGACTGTCCTGATGGGTGATCGCGCCTTGCGTGACATAGGTGATGATCTCCATGTCGCGATGGGGATGGGGCGGAAACCCGTTCTGGGCGGCGATTTCGTCGTCGTTCCACACGCGGATCGCGCCCCAGCCCATCCGGGCGGGGTCGTGATAATCGGAGAAGGAAAAATGGTGCTTGGTATCGAGCCAGCCGTGATTGGCGGCGCCGAGACTGTTGAACGGACGATGTTCGATCATGGAGAGGGTTCCCTTGTCTTGGCCAAGATATAGTTGGGCTCGATGGGATTTGCCAGGCGCCGGATGTCCTTGGCCAGCACCAGCACCGCCGCCAGCACGGCGCGGGTGAGATCGTCGAGGCTGGGGCGCCTCGCGCCGCCTTCACCCAGAGGCTTCGTGGATCGCCTTGATCTAGGCACAAAGGGCCTGGGCACATGGAGAAAGCCCGCAAGCGGCGCATATCGGCGTTCGAGCGTCAGATAGAGCGTGGCGTTGCAGACGTAATCTCCCGCGTCGATCGAGCGTTTCGCGGCGGCGCCTTGGGCGCGGATGGCGCAAAGGATGCGGTTCGCGGGATAGGTGGCGCGCAGAATCGCGGGGCTGCCCGCCGAAATTATTTGAGCCGGCCGCCGTCCCGCGGCGTCGGAATGGAGCGGATTTGCCCGGTTGATCGCCTGCGTCTCCACCGAGAGGGTCCGCCGCCGTCCGGCGAGGCCTAGATGGAGGATCGCGGCAGGTTTCAATGCCGTGGCTTGGGCCGTCAGCGCCGGCTCGATGGCGTCGAAAACGACCGGCAAGAGGCGCGTCTCGAGCTCGATGCCAAGCCGTGCCAGCCGTCCGCGATGGCGTGCGAGCCGGGTCAGGATCGCGGCGCTCGGGTTGACCGGCGCGCCGGGAAAGGCGCCGAAGCCGGTCACGAGGACCAAAATGCCGCCGTCTCGACATGTTTCAGGCGCATGGATTGCTGGCATTCTTTGCGGTTCCGTCGACGGTCCGGTAAGGACATCTGGTGTTGGTGCGCCCGTTTGAAAACCACGGCGCGATGAGGGGATATGATTCAAGTGTCGATTGGCCGGGGCCGGAATTCCAAGTTGCGCCACATCTCGCGGGCGCGCCAAACTTCGAAAGCGGGTTTTGCGGCCGTGCTTTTGGCGGGTTTCGCGGCCGTTTTCCTCTCGGGTTGCGTCGTGGACAAGGTCTCGGATGTCACCTCGTCCGTCGGCGATGTCTTTGCCACCGGCGAGCCTAAGGCCCCAGCGCGGGTGCCTATGTTCGTCGTTTCGACGCGAAAGGGGAAGGCGGGCGACGCCAACGAACTCTCCGACGGAATCCGCGAGAGCTTGCAGACGGTCACCGTGCCGCCCGGCCATCGTCCCGGCGATATCGAGCGCCCATCCTTCGGCAGCGAAAATCCGCAAAAGCATTTCACCGTCTCCGCCTATCGCGGTTTGAACGATAGCGATTTCCAGGCCGAGCTGGCCTCGCATCTCTCGGGGCGGATCGGCTCTAACCGCGATGTGCTGCTCTATGTCCATGGGTTTAACACGAGCTACGACGAGGCCCGGTTCCGGCTGGCCCAAGTCGTTACCGACGGGCGTTTCGGCGGGGTTCCCATCCTGTTCACCTGGCCCGCGAGCGGCAGTCTTTTCGATTACGAGGCTGCAAAGGAGAGCGCCTCCGCCTCGCGCGACGCGCTGGCGCAACTGTTGATTCAATTGAGCGACGTTCCCGATATCGGCCGGATTCAGATCGTGGCCCATTCCATGGGAAGCTGGCTGACGATGGAGGCTCTACGCCAAGACGCGATTGCCGGGCGTCCCGATCTCAATGGCAAGCTCGGCGAGATCATGCTGGCCGCGCCCGATATCGATCTCACCGTGTTCAAGCAGCAGATCGCGAAGGTCGATCCGGCCCATATTTCGCTATTGGTTTCGGCCAACGACCGGGCATTGTCCGTCTCGCGGCGGCTGGCGGGTGACCGGCCCCGCGTTGGCGCGCTCAATCCGCGTAATCCGGCGGATAAGGCCATTATCGATGGGCTCGGGGTGCGGGTCTACGATCTCTCCAGCCAAGCCACCGACCTGACCGGCCATGGCGCCTATACCGCGCCCGATGTCGTCCGCCAGATCGGCGCGCGGATCGGCGAGGCCCGCGTGCAAGATGCCGACGTCACGGCGGTGCTCGGCGAGCGCCCCGTGGATACGAAGGTCGTGACCCAGCCACTCCCGCCCGATCCCCCGGTCGCCGCCCCGCCGCCGGTGCCGGAGCCGGCGAAGTAGGGGGCGGTTTGTAGGCGGCTGGGAAACCGGCCGTCCAGCCTCACCGGCCATAATGGTTCGCGGCCGGAGCGGACGTAATGCTTGGACACTTTCCAACCCGGTATCGAAAATCGCGGTGACACGTGACTCACCTACCCACCGCCCGCTGCGCATACCCCAGCCTTGCGTTCAACTCATCCAGCACCGTCTCCGCCGCCTCCGTCACCACCGTGCCGGGCGGGAAGATCGCGGCGGCGCCGGCGTCGGTGAGGGTCTGGAAATCTTGCGGCGGGATGATGCCGCCCACCACGATCATGATGTCGCCGCGCCCTTCGCGGTCCAACGCAGCTTTCAGCGCGGGCACCAGGGTCAGATGCCCCGCCGCCAGGGTCGAGAGCCCCACCACATGGACGTTCGCGGCAACGGCCTGATGCGCGGCTTCTTCCGGCGTCGCGAACAGAGGCCCGATCTCGACGTCGAAACCGAGATCGCCGAAGGCCGAGGCGATGACTTTTTGGCCGCGGTCGTGCCCATCCTGGCCGACTTTGGCGACCAAGATCCTGGGCTTGCGCCGGTCGTTCTCGGCAAAGGCCGCCACCAGGCCGCGCACGCGTTGCACCGCATCGGTCTCGCCGGCCGTCCTGGTGTAAATGCCCGTGACCACATCCGCCTTGGCAGCGTGGCGGCCGAATACATCCTCTAAAGCCACCGAGATTTCGCCGACGGTGGCTTGCGCGCGGGCCGCTTCAATCGATAGCGCCAGCAAGTTCGCCGTGCTTCTTGCTCCCTCGCGCAACGCCTCGAGCGCGGCGTTCAGTTTGCCCGCGTCGCGCCCGGCGCGTAGCCGGATCAGCTTGGCGATCTGCTGCTCCCGCACATCCGAACTATCGACCTTCCGCACGTCGGGCGCCTGATCGTCTGGCGCCTTGAAGCAATTGACGCCGACGACCGCCTGCTGGCCGGAATCGATCCGGGCTTGCATGCGGGTCGCGGCTTCCTCGATCCGGCGCTTCGGCACGCCGGCCTCGATCGCCTTCGCCATGCCGCCGAGTTTCTCGACCTCGGCGATATGCGCGCGGGCGCGGGCGGCGAGATCATGGGTCAGCCGCTCGACGTAGAACGAACCACCCCAGGGGTCGATAATATCAGCCGTGCCGCTTTCCTGTTGGAGAAACAGCTGGGTGTTGCGGGCAATCCGCGCGGTGTCGTCGGTCGGCAGGGCCAAGGCCTCGTCGAGCGCGTTGGTATGGAGCGATTGCGTATGGCCCTGCGTCGCCGCCATGGCCTCGATCTGGGTGCGCACCACATTGTTCCAGACATCCTGCGCCGTCAGCGACCAGCCGGACGTCTGGCTATGGGTGCGCAAGGCCAGGGACTTTTGCGATTTTGGCTTGAATTCCTGGAGCAATTCGCACCAAAGCAACCGGGCGGCGCGCATTTTGGCGATTTCCATGAAGAAATTCATGCCGATCGCCCAGAAGAACGAAAGTCTTGGCGCGAAAGCGTCGATATCGAGGCCCGCTTTGATCCCGGCGCGCACGTATTCGATGCCGTCGGCGAGCGTATACGCGAGTTCGAGATCGGCGGTCGCCCCGGCTTCCTGCATGTGATAGCCGGAAATCGAGATCGAATTGAACTTCGGCATATGTTTCGCGGTGTAAGCGAAAATATCCGACACGATGCGCATCGAGGCGGCCGGCGGGTAGATATAGGTGTTGCGCACCATGAATTCTTTGAGAATGTCGTTCTGGATCGTGCCGGCGAGCTTGGTTTGATCGACGCCTTGCTCCTCCGCCGCGACGATGTAGAGCGCGAGAATGGGTAGCACCGCCCCGTTCATCGTCATGGAGACCGTGACATCGCCGAGGGGAATGCCATCGAACAGGGTGCGCATGTCGAGGATCGAGTCGATGGCGACGCCCGCCAGCCCGACATCGCCGGCGACGCGCGGGTGATCGGAATCATAGCCGCGATGGGTCGCGAGATCGAAGGCGACGGAAAGGCCCTTTTGTCCGCCCGCGAGATTGCGGCGATAGAAAGCGTTGGATTCTTCCGCCGTCGAAAATCCCGCATATTGCCGGATCGTCCAGGGTTGGTTGACATACATTGTGGGGTAGGGGCCGCGCAGGAACGGCGCGACACCGGGAAAAGTGTCGAGCGCCTCGAGCCCGTCGAGATCCCCAGCGGCATAGCGCGGTTTGACGCCGAGGCCTTCCGGCGTCGCCCAGGTCGCTTCGCCGGCTTCACGCGCGGGCGCGGCCGTCGTGGCGAAAGGCACATCGGCGAAGGACGGGATCAAGCTCATGTCACGGTCCTGTTGAACGCTCACGATATAGACCTCTCTTTCCCAGGTGATCCAGTGGTTTCCACCATGTCGCCCCATGGATATGTTCCAAGACGAAAGCCTTGCATGTCCGGCGAACCTTTTGGGTTCGAAACGCATCCCTCGAGGGGGGGCGCACAATCTCTAAAATTTGCGGCAAGTGAGGGGGAACGAAAGGGGATTTCTGAAAATCAGCGATTCGTGCCCGCTCCGTCCCCGCTTTGATCCAAACATCCCGGAATGGGGCAGGAGGGCGGAGGCACTGGTTAAGATTTTGGAAATTACGTCTTGGTCTTCCCGTTCGCATCAGGCTAGCATCGCGCCCAGCGATTCCGTTTATGTGCTTGCCGGCAGGAAGGCTTGGTTGATGATCCGCTTTACCGACGTGACCGAAGAACAAAAGTCCAAGGTGGCGGCTCCCGTCGCCAAAAAGACGGCTGCGCCCGCCGCCGAAGTACCGGAGGCCGAAGAGCCGGCTCTCGAAAAGCCGGCCGCCAAGCGCAAGATCGCGAAGCCCATGCGGGCCAAAGCTGCCGCGAAAAAGGCGTAGCGCGGGGCGGGTTGCGGACTCGTGTGCGTGTCGCTGCTTAAGAACAAAAAGGGAACTTTTGGGGCTTTTGACGCCATGCGCCATCGCCAACCAGAAGGCCGGCGCGCGCGTTCCTGCTTGGCGCAGTCAGATCCCCAACAGGGTCTTTGTGTGCTCCGCGATCATCGCTTCTTCGTCGGTCGGGATCACGCGGACCTCGACGGCGCTGTCCGGTGTGCTGATGAGCGCGGCATTGGCGGCATTGGCGGCGGGGTCGAGACGCAGCCCAAGCCAAGCCAGGCGCTCGCAAACCGCAGCCCGGATTTCGGGGCTATGCTCCCCAATGCCCGCGGTGAAGACAAAACCATCGAGTCCGCCGAGCGCGCTCGTGAGCGCGCCGGTCTCGATCGCGATTTGGTAGGTGAAGAGCTCGAGCGCGTCCCGCGCATGGGGATCCTGGCTCGCGAGGAGCACCCGGCTGTCCCCCGAAATGCCGGAGACGCCGAGCAGGCCCGACCGGCGGTAGAGCATGTCTTCGAGGTCGGCCACATCATAGCCTTGGCGCAGGAGATAGAGGATCACGCCGGGATCGAGCTGCCCGCAGCGCGTCGCCATTACCAGGCCGTCAAGCGCGCTGAAGCTGGTGGTCGTGGCGATGCTTTTGCCGCTTTGGAGCGCGCAGAGGCTGGCGCCCGAGCCGAGATGCGCGACAATGACGCGGCCTTGCGTCAAGCCAGGCGCAATCTGCGTCAACCGGCGCGAGATATATTCGAAGGACAGGCCATGAAAGCCGTAGCGGCGGACCCCCGCCTCCGTGATTTCGCGCGGCAAGGCGAGACGTTGTGCCACCGGCGGAAGCGTGTGATGAAAAGCGGTGTCGAAGCAAACCACCTGCGGCAACGCCGGGCGCGCGGCGCTCAAGGCGTGAATGGGCGCGAGATTGCCGGGCATGTGCAGAGGATCGAGCGGCGTTAGAGCTTCGAGAGCGTCGAAGAGTGCGGGCGTGACGCGCTCCGGCGCGATATGCGCCGCACCGCCATGCACGATGCGATGGCCCGCGGCCAAGAGCCCGCCGTCCCCAATATGCGCCGTGGCGAAGTCCAGCAGCACGTCGAGCGCGGCCGCGAAGGGAAGCGCGGTGCCGGCCGGCCAGTGCCGCTCGGCAAGCAACGTTCCCGCACTATCCCTGGCATAAAAATGCGGGGCATCCTGCAATTCCTCGATTTCGCCGCGCGCCGTCGAGATTAAATTCTTGGCCGTGTCGAATAGCGCGAATTTTACGCTGGAGGAACCCGCGTTGAGGGTAAGAATCGAACCCGCCATGTCATATTTTCTCGTTAAAGCGGGCTACCAGCACGCCCAAGGCGCAGGAGGCAAGCCGCGTGCTCGCGCTATCGGCCCGGCTGGTGAGGATAATGGGCACGCGCGCGCCCAAGACCAAACCGGCGGCATCCGCTCCGGACAGAAAGGTGAGCTGCTTCGCCAACATATTGCCCGCTTCGAGGTCAGGCACCACGAGAATATCCGCCCGCCCGGCAACGTTTGAGACAATCCCTTTTTCCTTCGCGGCGGCCTCGCTGACGGCATTGTCGAATCCTAGGGGGCCATCGAGCAAAGCACCGGTAATCTGTCCGCGATCGGCCATCTTGCACAGAGCCGAGGCGTCGAGCGTGGCTTTCATTTCCGGATTGACCGTTTCGACAGCCGCGAGGATCGCGACGCGGGGCTGCGTAATGCCAAGCACATGCGCGAGGCCGATAGCGTTTTGGATGATGTCCACCTTATCCGCCAGCGAGGGCGTGATGTTGATGGCCGCATCCGTCAGAAGCAGCGGGCGCGGATAATCCGGCACGTCCATGAGGTAGACATGGCTGATCCGCCGTGCCGTGCGCAAACCGGTTTGCGTGGCAACCACGGCATGCATCATGATATCAGTGTGGAGATTGCCCTTCATCAGCAAGCCCGCTTCGCCGCAGCGCACCAAGGCAACCGCTTTTTCCGCTGCTTCGGCCGCGTCCTGCGTATCGATCACGCGGAATGCAGCAATATCGATGCCGGCGCTCTTGGCGGCCGCTTCGATCGACGCCGCGGGCCCGATGAGGACAGGCGTGATCAAACCTGCCGCCGCCGCGTCCAACGCGCCGTGCAAGGCCGCCGCATCGGTTGGATGCACGACAGCCGTGACAATGGCTTTGCCTCCGGCGGCGCGGTCCAACAAAAGGCGCGCGCCATCGTGCCGGCTGAAACGGACATAAGGGAGAGCGACCCTGGGCCGCCGGACTTTTTCAACCGGGGCACGGGCCTGTGCCGTTCCCGTAATCACCGCCTCGCCATTCTGGTTGGTACACAGACAATCGAGGACAATATCGCGATTGTCTGGATTCTTCTCGCGCAAAGTCAGCGACGCCGTGATGGTGTCGCCGATGCTCACCGGACGGAGGAAGCGCAGTTCCTGACCGAGATAGATGGTTCCTGGACCCGGCAGTTTGGTGCCGAGCACGGCGGAGATGAGGCCACCGCCCCACATGCCGTGAATGATAATGTGATGAAACATATCGGTCTCGGCATAGACCGGATCGACATGGGCGGGGTTCACATCGCCGGTCGCCGCCGCGAAAAGATCGATGTCGCGTTGCATGACGAGATGCGAGAGACTGGCGCTATCGCCGATTTTCAATTCGTCGAAGGTAATGTTCTCGATAAAGGCATCCAGACCCGTTTCCTGCATGCCCTAAGCCTCGCGAACGTAAGTGCCAGGTGCGTCGCAAAGCGGCGCATAGCCGAGCGCTCCCATCGCCGGTGGCGCGATGCGCGGGCCGGAATGGAGGTTGAGCCACTCGTTCCACGCGAGCCACCAAGACCCCTCTTGGACTGGCGTATCGTGTTGCCATTCGTCCGGGCCGCGCGTCCGGGTGCCGGCCGCGCGCGTGCCAATGCGGAAATGTCTCCCAGCATGTCCCGGCTCGCTGACAATCCCGGCATTATGACCGCCGGAGGTCAGAACGAAGGTCACGTCGCCGCTATTCAGTATATGCAGCTTGAAGACCGAACGCCAAGGCGCGATGTGATCGTGTTCCGTGCTCACGACGAAAATCGGAAGCTTGATGTCCTCGATTTCGACGGGCCGGCTTCCGGCTTGGAAACGTCCTTCCGCAAGATCGTTATTCAGGAACATATGCCGCAAATATTCGATATGCATGCGCGCCGGGAGCCGGGTGCCATCGGCATTCCAGAACATGAGATCGTTGGGTGCGTCATGCTCGCCGAGAAGATAATCGCGGATCGCGTGAGCCCAAACGAGGTCGTTTGAGCGCAGCATCGCGAAAGCGCCGGCCATTTGCGAGCTGTCGAGATAGCCTTGCGCATGCATGACATCATTGAGGAAATCGAGCTGATCCTCGGTGATGAAGAGTTGCAGCTCGCCGGCTTCAGTGAAATCTGTTTGGGCCGCGAATAACGTCAGGCTCGCGAGTCTGTCGTCGCCGTCGCGAGCCATGGCGGCGGCCGCGATTGTTAGCAACGTGCCGCCAAGGCAATAGCCGGTCGCGTGAATTTTGGCGTGACCGCAAATGGTATCAATCGCGGCGATGGCAGCCATCACGCCTTTCTCGCGATAAGCGTCGAACGGCGTGTCGCGCATTTCCGCGCCGGGATTGCGCCATGAAATCGCAAAAACCGTATGTCCCTCGCTCACCAGCCAGCGGATGAGGGAATTTGCTGGAGAGAGATCGAGAATATAATATTTCATGATCCAAGCGGGTACGATCAGCACGGGCTCGGCGCCGACGACCGGAGTCGTGGGAGCATATTGGATCAGCTCGATCAATTCGTTACGAAACACGACCTTGCCGGGCGTTGCCGCGAGATCCACGCCAACGGTGAAATCCCGCTTGGTCGAAACGCCGGCAAATTGTTCCCGCAGGGCATTGTTCAGTCCGGTAACGAGGTTTCTACCCTGGGTCGACCAGGTCGCTTCGATCACTTCCGGATTGAGCCACGGGATGTTCGAGGGCGAGATGAAATCGAGCCATTGCCTTACGGTAAAGGCGACGATTTCGCGGTTGTGCTTATCCACTCCGCCTGGTGTTTGGACGACGCTCTCGACCCATTCCTCGCCTAGAAGAACGGCCTGTGTCAGGAGATCGTAGGGCCTGTCCCGCCAAGCGGCACTGGCGAAGCGCCGGTCGTCGGGATGGGGCTTGATGACAGGTTCGTGGGAGATCGCCGCCGCGGCAAGCCGGAGCCATTGATGGAAGGCCTTAAAGCCAAGGGCGCTCATCTGAAACGGCGCATCCGCGGCATGGGCCGCCCAATCGAGAAAGGCGATGGGCTCCGTGCTTGGCGACCGGCCGGCGGTGAAGCGGCTTTGTAAGACGTGCAAGATACGGTCGAGATCATGCGGCGTAACCGCGGGCACGGGCGCCGGAGTCTTTGCCGGCACGAGCGCGTCTTGAACAGGCGGCGCAATCGCGGGCGCGGGCTGCAGAGTCCCCGGCGGCAAGAGGGCGTCTTGAACAGGCGCTGGTTTATCCAGCATTTTGAAAGACTCCTCTAAATGGTTTATTCGAAAACCATGCTCTGATGCGATCGTCCGTGCCACACCTATCGCGGGTTAAATCGCGGGAGAGGTCTGGAAGCCGCTTGCTTATATGTGAAGCATAAAGACCGGGGGAGTTCAATCATTGACGTGGATCAAATTTTGGTGGGCTCTTTATTCTGCTTATTATCAAGCCATTTCAATGCCATTAGGGAATAGCGAAAGTTTAGGAAATATATTACATTTATACGACGGGGATTTTGACCGGAGTCGCGAAAAATATCAACAACGGGCTGACCAAGGGGCTTCCCGCTTTCTTGCATTCAAATCCGGGCAGGGGGCACGCTTTTAGCGTTCGCGCAGGGAATCGTGCATATGTTCGCGCAGAGGGGCCAGCAGGAAGGCGATGATCCGGCGCTTGCCCGTCAGGATTTCCGCCTTCACCGACATGCCCGGCAGCATATTCGCCACGCGGCCGTCAACGTCGAGCGTCCCCGTTTGGACCGCGATATGCACGGTATAGCGTAGGCGCTCGCTCGCCTCGACATTGTCGGTTTCGTCGGCGATGCGCTGCGCGCCCTGAACGCTCGACTGGTTGACGGGCACGGCTTCGGCGTCGTGGTCGACCGACAGGACCGCCCCTTTCAGCAGACCGTAGCGCGTGAAGGGGAAGGCCTCGATTTTGAGTTCGACGGCCTGTCCCGCCGTGACAAAACCGATGTCGCGATTTTCGAGCACCGCCTCGATTTCGATCCGATCGTCGTCCGGTGCGATCGACAGCAATTGCTGGGCCGGTGTGACGACGCTCCCAATGCTGGCGACGTGCATTTGTTGCACCGTTCCGTCGATCGGCGCCCGCAAGGTTTGCAACTCGGCACGGCGCGTGGCCTTGGCTAGCGATTCCCGGGCGGCGCGCGCGCGGTCCTGAGCCTTGCTAAAATCCGACATGGCGTTGGTGCGGATTTCCGCTTCGGTCGCGGTGATTTTCTGGTCGAGACCATCGATGGCGGCGTCGAGCGAGGCGGTCTTGGAGCGTGTGATTTCGAGTTCGGCGCGCGTCTCGACCAGCAATTGCTCGCTTTCCAGTTTGGCCAGAACCGATGAATTGCCCATGGCCGCGGATTTGATACGGATGTCGGCGCGCTCCGCGACCATGGGCAAGGTCTGTTCGATCTTGGCGCTCGTCTGCTGCAAGGATTTACGCTCGGCTTGCCGCTGCAGTTTTTCCTGCATTAGGTTGGCGAGCTGGCTGGCGCGGCCCGCAGTCTGCGCGGTCAATTGCGCCTGCGCGCGTTCGCGTTCCAGTGGCGACGTGTTGGCGATGGTATCGAACGCCGCCGAGGCCGATCCATCGAGAAAGGCGGTCAGGCGCATTTGGTCGAGCAAAGCCGCGGCGAGATCGTTTTGCGCGTGATCGCGTTCGGCCGAAGCAGCCGTCGAATCGAGTTCGATCAGCGGATCGCCCGCATGCACTTGTTGGCCGGGCCTGACGAGCAGAGCCTTGACACTTGCCGTTTCGAACGGCTGCACGACCTGCGTCCGCTTGTGCGAAACGACTTTCCCGCTGGCGACGGCGACAATATCGACCTTGCCGAATGTCGCCCAGGCAAGGCCCGCCAAGGCGGCTAGGCAGAGCACATAGGCGGTCTTGCGGCCCAGCGGGCTAGGCGGCGTTTCCATCACTTCCAGAGCGGCGGGCAGGAAGGCGCGTTCATCGGCATGGAAAGTGCCGGATTTTACGAGGCGCAGGAGCGGGGACCGGTTTTGCATCGGCATTGTCTCCTCAGCGGCCGGCGGACTGGATCATGTGCAGATTGGCGTAGCGGCCGCCGTGGGCGACCAGTTGCTCATGCGCGCCATCCTCGACGATCATTCCATCTTCTATGGTCAGAATGCGATCGGCGCTGCGCACGGTGGATAGCCGGTGGGCGATGATCAGCACCGTGCGGCCCTTCACGATGTCGCGCATATTGGCCTGAATCACGCTTTCGGATTCATAATCGAGGGCCGATGTCGCCTCGTCGAAAATCAGCACGCGAGGATCGCCAACCAGCGCGCGGGCGATGGCGATGCGCTGGCGTTGCCCGCCAGACAGCGAGACGCCGCGCTCGCCGATGGGCGTGTCGTAACCCTGCGGCATTTTGCAGATGAAATCATGCGCGCCGGCGAGTTTTGCCGCGGCAACCACACGATCCATCGGCAGCGCTTGATCGGCGAGCGCGATATTCTCGCGAACCGAGCGGTTGAACAGAATATTCTCCTGCAGCACGACGCCAATCTGGCGGCGCAGCCAAGACGGATCGAGCACGGCGGCGTCGACGCCATCGATCAGCACGCGGCCCGCTTCGGGCTGGTAAAGGCGCTGCGCCAGCTTGGCGATCGTGCTTTTGCCGGAGCCCGAGGGGCCGACGATCCCGACCACCTGACCGGCGGGAATCTTCAGGCTGACGTCGCGCAAGACCGGTTGGCCGTTGAGGCTATAGCGGAAGGTCACCCGGTCGAATTCGATCAAGCCTTCGAGGGGCGCCTGACTGGCCTGCGCGCTGGCCATGTTCTGCTCCACGGGCGTATTGAGAATATCGCCCAGGCGCTCGACCGACAGGCGCACCTGATGGAAATCCTGCCAGACTTGCACGAGCCGTAAGACCGGTCCGCTCACTTGCGCGGCGAGCATGTTGAAGGCGACGAGTTCGCCGACCGTGAGTTTGTTGGCAATGACGAGGCCCGCGCCGAGAAACAGGGTGAGCGCACCGACGCCTTTGTTGAGAAGATTGGCGGTCTGCGTTGCCCAGTTGCCGACCTGCGCCGCCGCGAACGAAGCACTGACATAGGCCGCGAGTTGCTCTTCCCACCGGTGCTGCATCTGCGGTTCGACCGCCATCGCCTTGATGGTCTCGACGCCCGTGACGCTCTCGACGAGGAAGGCCTGATTTTCGGCGCCCCGCCGGAATTTTTCGTCGAGGCGGCGGCGGAAGGCCGGTGTCGTCGCGATCGACAATAGCGCGTAAAGCGGCAAGGCGCCGACGACGATCCAGGAGAGCGTCGCGCTATAGACAAACATGACCGACAGGAAGACCGCGCAAAAGGCGAGGTCGAGGACCAGTGTGATCGACGAACTGGTGATGAACTGCCGGATGGTCTCGAGTTCGCGAACGCGCGCCACGCTGTCGCCGACGCGGCGGCTCTCGAAATAGGCCAACGGCAGCCGGAGCAAGTGTTTGAAGATGCGGGCGCCGAGCTCGACGTCGATGCGGTTGCTGGTATGCGAGAACAGATAGGTGCGAAGCCCCGACAAGACCGCCTCGAAGATCGCGATCAAGGCGAGGCCGGCGACCATCACTTCGAGCGTCGACAGGCCGCGATGCACGAGCACCTTATCGATGACGGTCTGGAAAATCATCGGCGTCGCCAGCGCGAACATCTGGATGACGAAGGAGGTCAGCAAAACTTCGTAGAGCACGCCGCGATATTTGTGCACCGCGCCCCAGAACCACGTGAGGTCGAAGCGGCGGGCCGTGTCGGACAAAGCGGCGCGTTTGGCGAGGAGAATGATGCGCCCGGACCATTCGCGCTCGAATTCCGGGAAGGACAGAAGGCGCGGCGCCCTGTCGTTTTGCCCTTGGATCAGCACGCCGTCCTCGGTGACTTTGCCGATGACGGCAAAGGCGCCGGAGCGCAGCAAAGCGAGCGCGGGTAGAGGCGTTTTCGGCAGGCGCTTGAGGGAAGAGGCGACAGTCTTCGCCTTGACCGGAAATTTTTGCGCGGCGCGTAGCAGATCGTCCTCGCCGAGCGATTCCGGCTTGCCGGCTTCCTGCTGAATCCGCGCGGGATCGGCGACAATGCCTATGAGGTGGAGGGCAAGCGCCAACGACCAGGCGCCAGTATCGGAACACACACGCATCGAAAGCCTCGCTTCGTCCACGTGTATTGTACGGCAATCTCCTTTTGGCGGAGTTAACCATCCGTGCGGCGCTTAAAATCGTCCGCGGCATCGGGATCTATTTTCGATTCCAGCGAAAGGGGACGCCGGAATAGCCGTTCCGCCCTTTTTAATTCAGGATCAATGCGCGGGCGAAACCAGCACCGGCGTCGTCGTGGAGACAAGTTGCACCGGACCGGCGTTGCCGGAACCACTGCCCGAGGGGATCGACGAGATCGCCTGTGTCAGTTGCGAGGCGGCGGCGGCGATTGTCGCGGTGAACGTTTCCGATACCGACAAGCCGCTGGTATCGGTGGCCGTCACCTTGAGGCTGAGCGAGGAGGCCGTGGATGGAGCCGTGCCCGAGAACGTGTCGGTCGTGGCGTTGAACTTCAACCATGACGGAAGCGCCGCGCTGCTGGCCTGTGTCGCGGTATAAGTCAGCTTTTCCGCCTGCGGATCGGTGAAAGTGCTGGCGGGCAAAGCGAGGTTTACCGTCTGGTTGGTTTTCCAGCTTTGATTGGCGGTCTGCGCCGTCAATTCGGGCGCGGTCGCGGGCGTCAGCACCGAGAACGTCTCGGACGAAGAGAGGCCGCTGGTGTCGGCGGCGGTGACCTTGATGCTCAGTCCGGCGGCGGTATTGGGGACCGTTCCGGTGAACGTTCCGGTGGCCGCGTTGAAGCTCAGCCAAGACGGCAAGGCCGCGCCGGTCGAGAGCGTGGCCGAATAGGTCAGCTTTTCCGCCTGCGGATCGGTAAAGGCCGTCGAGGACAGAACGAAGTCGACCGCCTGTCCGAGCTTCCAGGTTTGCGTCGCGGTCTGCGCCGTCAGGACCGGGGCCGTGACGCTGCTACTGCCAGTTCCCACATTGTCGGCCGTGATGGTATCGCCGTCGGAAAGCAGCGTCGTAAGGCTGACTTCGAAGGTCGTGTCCCAGGTCTGGCCGGCCGCCGTGCCCCAGGGATTGCGGATTTCGAGTTCGCCCGTGGTGCTGTCGTAACCGTAGATCGACATCGCGTGATCGGCGACCAGGGTCGTCTTTCCGGAGCTGTCCGTGGCGCTGGTATCGGACGACAGGACGAGATCGTCGCCCTTTGAGAGGTCGGAGGCAAGAGTGCTGAGGACGGCCGAGGTGGAGCTGCCGGACGAATAGCTCGTTTCCTGGAGGGACGAGTTATAGACGACGGTGGTCCAGGAGCTTTTGGAGGCGTCGAAGTCGGTAATCGCCGACGCTCCGGTAATCTCCTCGAGGGCGTATTCAGGGCAGCCGCCGTTACCGATCGTCGAAAAGGAATTGCCGTCGTTGACCGTGTTGCCTGTCACGGCGCCGCCGGTCTGGAGCTGCGCATAGGCTTTCTCCGCGAGGCTAGCCCAGATGTCCGTGCCGAAATTGAAGACGTCGCCGCCATCCGGCAAGGAAGTATTGACGGTGACATATTCCGCGACGCCATCGACGTAGAACCGTACCCCGTACGTGTTGTTTCCATTCGAGGTGAACATCGAGCTGATCAGGCCGGAGTTCTGCTTTGCAACCTCGGCGAGGCTCGACAGGAGATAGCAGTCGCCGAGATAGCCTTGATTGACGTCGTTCATGCTCGGCCCGGACGCGGCGAAGAGCGGGCTCGAGGAGGCCGAGTAGGAGACGGAAAAGGTGGAAACGCCACTCATCATGACCTTCGAACTCGGAAGGTCGGTCCCAAGGAACCATTTGCCGATGAGATCGGAGAGCTGCGTCGCGGAGGAACCGGCGGTGAGGTTGCCCAATGCGATCGACGAAGCGGCCCCCCCTGTCCAAGTGGCGTTCTCCGCGCTCCCATCGGCGAGGTCTTTCATGATGCCCGTCAAATAGGCCGAGGTCGTCATGCCGTTATTGAGATTGGCGGCGATCGTCTTGAGGTCGGACAGTTCGGCGGAGGTGAGCGAGGTCTTGGAGGATGTCAGCGTCGCGTCGAGATCGGTGAGCAGGGTCTCGAGCCCGGAATAGGTGACGGTGCCGTTGACGTCGGCGGCTTTCATGTCGGCGGCGATCGACGCGGTGGATAGTGTGCTCACCCACGATGGGACGGTGGAGGACGAGGCCGCGGCCGTTCCGCTCGTGGCGGGAACGGTGGAGACCGTCGCCGGCGCGGCGTTCGAGGAGACCGCCAGTGTCGCCGTTGCGACGGCGCTTACCGTTGGGAAGAAGACATAGGCGGCCGTCTCGGCCTGGGCGAAACTGACCACTTGGAATGCGGCGGCGAACGGGTCGAGGGCCGGATCGGTCGCATCATTCGCATCGGTGGCCCCTCCGGTGTCGTTGGCGCCAGGATACCATGGGGTCTGACTCCCGTTGCCGTTTTTCGCGAGGAATGTTCGGGGGGCAATGGAGACTGACATAGACGCCTCTATAAAATGGCCGCCTGACACAATTCCAGCGGAGTTGTTCTTCATGCCATCTTGCGTCTAAACTTCTTTTATTAGGTTAGGCTACTTGGTTAAATTTTATACAATCGTAAAAAAATGGCGCCAAGTTGAATTGGCAGGGTAACTGTAAAAATCGGCAGCAAAGAGTTCTTCTGGGAAATGTGGATCCACGTTGAAGGGGTTGCGGCCAGGCGCCTGAGCATGTCGCGGATCAGGGCGCGCCGGGCGCCGGTGATGGCTGGACTTGCTTCTCGCCCAGCCTGCACGGCCGCCTCGATCGTGGAATCCTCTCTCAAATCGATAAGCGAGCCGGACTTTACGCCGAAGGCGGCACGTCAAATGCCGCGGCCTGCCGGCCGGAGCAAGAGCGGCGCCACATTTCCCGGAACGCTGATTCCAAGGCGGCCGTGAAGAGGGGACCATTGCACAGTGGCGAGCTGGTTATACGGGATCTCATGGACTGACGCAGCGCGATGAGACGGTCAGGATCACCAGCAAGCGATGCCGCTCGCGCGACGTAGCTGTCCGGCGACGACGCCACCAAATCATCCAATCCAAGTTGATGAAGGAAGCTGCGCGTTTGGCGCGCGGCTGGCCGGTCTCCCGGCAATGTGATCACCGGCACGCCCATCCACAGGGCTTCGCAGCTGGTGAGTCCGCCCCCGAACGGAAACGGATCGAGAGCGATATCCATGTCTCCATATTCCGCCAGCATCTCCCGGTGCGGCGAATATCCCCGCAGCTCGAGGCGATCTTCCGGGATCCCGGTGGCGGCGAAGGCTTCCAGAAGCCGACGGCGGGCATTCGCCTCGCTCAACGATTTCCACTTGAGGAGAAGGCGCGATGCGGGAACCGCTTTGAGAACGTTGGCCCAAAGCTCGACCGTGACGGGCGTGGTTTTGGCGACATGATTGAAGCTGCCAAAGGTCACGTGGCCTCGCCGCAGGCACGGAGGATCGACCGGGGGAGGCGCGGTAGCAGGCGCTTCATAGCAAAACCGTCCATAGGGCAGCCTGACCACCGCCTCGCTGTACCAACCCTCGTCTCCTGGTGGCGCCGAGATGGCGTCCATGAGCACATAATCCATGGCGGCGAGGCCGGTGGTGCCGAAATAGCCGAGCCAGCTGGCCTGAATAGGCGCCGGCCGCAAGGTGAAAAGCCGCAGCCGGTTCTTGTCCGTATGGCCTGAGAGATCGATCAGGATGTCGATGCCGTCGCGCCTGATCAGCGAGTCCGCATCGGTATCCGCCATCCCGGCAATGCTGCGCCAGTGATCGCTCGCGCTCATCAAGCGTCCGGTCATGGCATCGTGAACAATGTTGTTGTAGTAGCAAAAAACCTCGACGGAAGCCCGGTCGTGCGATGGCAAGACGCGCGACAGGAAATATCCCGCCGGATGATAATTGAAGTCCCCAGACACGTAGCCGATACGAAGACGCCGGTCATGACAGAGATCGAGTGGCGAATTCGCACGGGCGGAAGGACGGTCGAATATCTCGCCAAATTTCCGGGCCGTGGCGTACAGGCCGGCAATGGAAACATCGGCTTTATAATTCAACGTCATAAGAAGATTGTTGTGGGCCTCGGCGTAGCCGGGCTCGAGGGCTAGCACTCGCTGGAAGGACGTGACGGCCTCGTCCAGCTCGCCTTGGTCCTGGAGGGCATTGCCGAGGTTGTAATGCGCCCCGGCGAAGCCGGGCTCGAGGGCCAGCGCCCGGCGGTAGGCCGCGACCGCCTCGTCCAGCTTGCCTTGATCCCTAAGGGCGACGCCGAGATCGCTGTGTATCCCGGCGAAGCCGGGCTTAAGGGCCAGCGCTTGCCGGAAGGACGCAACGGCCTCGTCCAGCTTGCCTTGGTCCTGGAGGGCATTGCCGAGATTGCCATGCATCTCGGCGAAATCGGGCTTGAGGGCCAGCACACGCCGGTAGGATGCGACGGCCTCGTCCAGTTTGCCTTGGCTCTTGAGGGCATTGCCGAGATTGCCATGCGCCTCGGCGAAGCCGGGCTTGAGGGCCAGCGCCCGGCGGTAGGCCGCGACGGCCGCCTCCAGCTTGTTTCGATCCCTAAGGGCGTTGCCGAGCTTGTAATGCGCGTCGGCGTGGTCTGGCTTGAGGGCCAGCGCTCGCTGGTAGGAGGCGATGGCCTCATCCAGCTTACCTTGCGCCCGGAGGGCACCGCCGAGGTTGCTGTGGAAAGCCGGTTCTTGACCGTTTTGCACAATGGCCTTGCCGATCAGATCAGCGGCGATGTCGTTGCGGCCGGCTTGAAGGGCCAGAATGCCAAGCCCGTGGAGGGCGTTCGCATGGCGGGGATCGGCCTTCAGAATCTCTCGATAGAGCCGCTCGGCATCGTTGAAGCGCCCAGTCTGGTGGTGCTGAAGGGCTGCGGCGAACGCGGCTTCCAGTTCCCTGGATGGGAACCCTTGCGGCATGGGGCCGCCCTGCTTCTTCTCGGCGCGCCGTTGTTTGCGGTTCATCTACCTGTTTCCGCCGGTGAGAGCTGGCTGCCTTATTTGCCGTGCAACGGCGCGCGAACCGGTCCTGTTGTTTCCCTCGCCTATATCGAGGGTACAATATGTCCCGCCATTGCGGCCCGCATCGCTCATGTCTTTGATCTTCGCTCCGTAAAAATGCCCGCCGCCGGTTCCCAGACCGATGGCGAAGCATAACGGCCTCTGAAATCCGTCGAAAGCGAGTTTTGAACGGTAGCATGGGAGTTAGAGCGGGAGGAAGGCCAGGCTTCACGCCTCGAGTGTAAAAACGCGCCCAACAATGATCCCACTTCATCTTGCTGTTAACTCATTGATGCAGCGAGAGATCGCATGCCTATCCGGGGGCATGGCCGAAAGCGAGGCGCCCTCTGAGAAATCAGGTATTCGGAAATTAAACCAGTATGTTAGGGAGCGCAGGCAGTGGCGCCGTTGTTGAAAGCGATGATACGGACGTCGCGTCTCAAAAAGGATACCCACGTTAGGGCGATCCTTCGCGCGGCCACGGCTTGCGTCGTGTCGTATTTCGAGGCTTTATTTCGCGGCAATTGCCTGGCAAGAGGCTTTCCACAATCAGGCCGGGACATATCGATGATGAAAGCAGCTCTTGTATTTGCCGCCTTGGCGCTAAGCGGATGCGCTTCCGGCGCTGGGATCGTGCCCCAGGCGACCGGGGCCGCATCCTCCCAAAATAAAGAGGATGACGGTCAGACTTACCTCGAGCGGCAACGCTGTCAGAGCACTTCGGAAGGGACCGATGCGCGAACGGTATGTTACTAAGCGAAAGGGCATGGCCGCCGCGCCACGGGTGACCGGCGGACTCTCAAGTATCGTTGCGATGATCGCAACAACGTACCGTGCGATTTTAGTATGTCGAATGGCATTTAAAATATTAAGGTGTAACGGTGTCTTGACAGGAATCATGCCAAGGCTGCCGCTGCTCATGTCGTAAAAGTTGATCAACCGGCTGCCGGAATTTTTGTCATCCATGAAGCGTGGGACATCTAGCCAACAGCGACGCTCACGGCCAAGGTTAACCAATCGTTAACCATAAAGCGCTGTGATGTTGAAGCGGCCGTCATTCTCGGGCGCGTCCTCTAAACCTCCGGCGCCTGGCATTCGTGCCGAGGCGTCTTTTTTTGGGCGGGCTGGCGGACCTCCGGTGGACGATCCAATTCCGGTAAAAAAAGCGAACCGCTTCGATGTTCTCCGGAGTGTTGTCCAACCCCTGACTTCCGGCCCAGTAAGCGGTTCGGTTTATCACCGAACCGCTTGACTTTATGAGTGCTGGTTGGAGGATTCGAACCCAGGGCCTACTGACTACAAAATACGATTTATACTTAATGCCAATCGTGGTATATGTTAATGATGTACGCCAATACAGCGTGTTGACCGAAAGATTCATGAGGTCACTTACGATTAGCCGTTGCCTATTTCGATCTCTTCTGCCGACACGGAACCGTCGGGGAACGAACGAGCGATGCTCGAAAATAGATGTGACAAAAGAAGAGAGAAAGGGCACCTGCACGCTCCCGCTGTCTATAAACGGAAGGGCTGCGTGAAGGTGGCCAGGAGCCCGAAGCCGAGAATATCGAACGTATTGTCGTTTGCCGAAGTGTTTTAGCTCTGCGCCTTCCCGAGAGTGAATTCGTGAAGACCGAAGCCGGCAAATATTCCAAGGAGCAGTGCGATCTGGAGATTATGCACCGCAATTCCCCTTATGCTTTCTGATCTCTGGCACAAGCGTGTCTTTAGGAGTTGCCGGCGAGGCCGGATTGGTGTGGTCTCTCACTACGTGCGGACCAAGATCCAGCCGCATCATTTTCCATCGGCAAAAATAGCCGGCGTCATTGCGCCGCTTTTGCCGGAAGCCGGAACACGACGCGTGAGTCCGGAGAGCCAGTTTTGCAAGCGATCGATATAGAGATAAACGACCGGAGTGGTGTAGAGCGTGAGCAATTGACTGACGAAGAGCCCCCCGGCGATGGCGATGCCAAGGGGACGGCGCATTTCGGCGCCTTCGCCGGACCCAATGGCCAGAGGCAATGCTCCGAGGAGTGCCACCATCGTGGTCATCATGATCGGGCGAAACCGCAAGATGCAGGCCTCGTAGATCGCGGCTTCCGGCGCCATTCCATATCGTCTTTTGGCGTCGAGCGCGAAATCGACCAGCATGATCGCGTTTTTCTTGACGATGCCGATGAGCAGCAGCACGCCAATCATCGCAATGATGCTGAGATCGGTCTTGCAGAGCATCAGCGCCAGAAAGGCGCCGGCGCCCGCCGAGGGAAGCGTCGACAAGATGGTGAGTGGATGGAGGAAGCTCTCGTAGAGCACCCCGAGCACGATATAGACCACGCAGAGCGCGGCTGCGATCAAGATGGGTTGGCTCGAAAGTGCATCCTGGTACCCCGCCGCATTGCCTGCAAAAGCGCCGTGGATCGTGGCAGGCGCGCCAATGCTCGACATCGTTTCCTTGATGACGGCCGCGGCGTCGCTCAAGGATTTTCCCTCCGCCATATTAAAGGAAATCGTGATAGCGGCAAAAATGCCTTGATGATTGACCTGAAGCGGCGTCGAACCCGGAATGAGTCTGCTGAAGGCTGTGAAGGGAATTGTCGCATCGGCGGCGGCATTTACCGCCGATCCGGCGGAGTCATTATTGCGGACCGAATAAACCTGCGGCGCGGATGCGAGCGCGGCCGGCGTGGAACCCGACGTCGAGTTCAAGGTCGCGCTCGAGGTTATGGCCGTCGCCGGGGTCGTGGGCGCGCTTAGCACGGGACTGGCGCCAATATAGAGATCGGCGAGTGCGTTGGGTGTTTCCCGGTATTCCGGCGCGACCTCCATCACGACGTGATATTGGTTCAGGGGCTCGTAAATCGTTGAGACTTGACGCTGACCGAAGGCATCATACAACGTGTTGTCGATTTGGCTCGCGGAGAGGTTCAATCGCGAAGCTGTCGCCCGGTCGATGGCGATATTGGTTTGCAATCCCTTATCCTGTTGATCCGAACTCACATCGGCGAGAATGGGATTCCGGCGCAGAGCGTCGGTGACTTTCGGCGCCCAAGTCTGCAACGCATTGAGATCGTCCGACTGCAACGTATATTGAAAAAGGGCGTTGCTGGACCGGCCGCCCATGCGGATGTCTTGGACGGATTGAAGGTAGAGGCTGGCGCCCCTGACTCGCGCGAATTTAGGCCGGAGCCGCGCCACGACCTGATCGGCGGAAACGCCGCGCTCGCGCAGAGGCTTCAGCGTGACCAGCAAATCCGCGACATTGACGGAACCACCCGGTCCAAAACTTCCTCCAACTGTGCCCGTCGCCGAATCGATTGCAGGGTCATGCTGTAAAATATCGACGAATTGCTCCAACTTCGTCTTCATCACCGCGAAGGATGTGCTTTGGTCCGCCACGATCGTGCCGCGCATCCGGCCGGTGTCCTGCGTCGGAAAGAAGCCTTTTGGAATGATCGTGAAAAGATAAAAGTTCAGGCCAATCGTCGCAAACAGGGTGAGCAGAGGGACGATCGGATATTTTAATGCGATCCCGAGCGAATTGGCATAAGCGCGATGCAGTCCATTGAAGACGAACTCGCTCGCGCGCAGGAGCGCGGATTGGCCATGACTAGGTTTGTCGCGTATAAGCTGCGCGCATAACATCGGCGTTGCCGTGAGGGAGAGGACCAGAGAGATCAAAATCGCGAGTGACAGCGTCGCGGCGAATTCCCGCATCATTCGTCCGACAATGCCACCCATGAGCAAAATCGGCACGAAGACAGCGACAAGAGATAAACTCATCGATAAGACGGTGAAGGCGACTTCGCGCGCGCCGATCAGGCAGGCCTGCAGCCGAGGAGTTCCAGCCTCGATGTGGCGAATGACATTTTCGACGACGACGACGACGTCGTCCACGACGAAGCCGGACGCAATGGTCAGCGCCATGAGGGAAAGATTGTTGAGGCTGTAGCCCATCAGATACATGCCGGCGAAGGAACCGACCAACGAAACCGGAACCGTAATGGCGGGAACGAGCGTCGCGCGACCGTCGCGCAGAAACAGGTAGACAGTAAAAATCACGAGCAGAATCGTCAGCACGAGCGTCAATTCAATCTCGTGCAGCGAGGTTCGAATTGTCAGCGTGCGATCCTGCACGATTTTCATTTCCGCATCGGCCGGCAAGGACGCCGCTAAGGGCACCATTAGCTCTTTGATGCGATTGACCACTTCGATGTAATTGGCGCCGGGCTGGCGGTAGATTTGAACCTGAACGCCGATGCGGCCGTTGCTGAGACCGTAATTGCGCGTGTCCTCGACAGAGTCGACGACCTCCGCCACGTCGTGAAGCTTCACTGTCGCGCCGTTATGATTGGCGATCACGAGTCCGTCGTAATCCACGGCTCGTCGCGATTGGTCGTTGGCGTAGATTTGAAACCGGAGTTCGCCATCGTCGATGACCCCCTTGGGGGCGCTGTTGTTCGTCGCCGCGAGAGCGGCTCTGACGTCTTCGAGGGAAACACCGTATTTGGATAGAGCGTGCGGATTGATTTCGACACGGACGGCAGGCAAAGCGCTGCCGCCGACATTGACTTGGCCAACGCCCTCGATTTGGGAAAACTTCTGTTGAAGCACATTCGAGGCGATTTCGAACAGGTCGCCCTGGTTCAACCGGTCTGAAAATAGGGCGATGATGACAACCGGCGCGTCTGCTGGATTTGAGTTCTTGAAGGTCGGGTTGGTCCGCAGCTCTGCCGGCAGATCGGCGCGCGCGGCCGCGATTTGCGCTTGGATGTCGCGTTGGGCGCCATCGATGCTCCTGTCGAGATCGAATTGCATCGAGATGCGCGTTGCGCCGAACGAACTCGACGACGTCATTTCCGTCACGCCCGCGATTTGCCCGAGATGCCTTTCAAGCGGCGTCGCCACCGAGGCCGCCATGGTTTGCGGGCTGGCGCCAGGCATGCTCGCGGATATGGAAATTACGGGATAGTCGATCTCGGGGACCGGAGCGGCAGGCAATAGGAAAAAGGCAATGGCACCGGTCAATGTCACCGCGAGCATCAGGAGAGTCGTGGCAACCGGCCGCGCAATGGATGTCGTGATGAGGCTCATGTGAGTTCTGCCGTCGTGAGTTCGACGGTCGCGACATCGTTGCGGCGCGTGGTCAGGCGTTTGCCTAATCCGTCGAAGGCAAGATAAATCACGGGCGTGGTGAAGAGGGTGAGGATTTGACTGAACACGAGACCGCCAGCAATGCTGACGCCGAGAGGAAAGCGTAGTTCGGAGCCTTCGCCGCCGCCGAGCATTAACGGCAGAGCGCCAAGAAGCGCTGCGAGCGTGGTCATGAGAATGGGCCGGAAGCGCAACAGGCAGGCCTGATAAATCGCATCGCGCGCCGTGGCGCCGTCGTCGCGTTCCGCCTGTAACGCAAAGTCGATCATCATGATCGCGTTCTTCTTGACGATGCCGATCAAGAGAATGATGCCAATGACGCCAATGATGCCGAGGTCGCTCCCCGAGAGGATTAAGGCAAGCAGCGCCCCGATCCCAGCCGAGGGAAGCGTTGACAATATCGTGAGTGGATGAATGAAGCTCTCGTAAAGAATGCCGAGTACGATGTAGACGGTGACAATGGCCGCGAGAATGAGGAGCGCCGTGTTCGACGAAGACGAATTGAACGCCTGCGTCGCACCCTGATAGGCCGTGATCACTCCGAGCGGCGTCTGGATTTCGGCCTGGGCGTCGCGAATTGCTTTCATTGCCTCGCCGAGGGAATAGCCCGGCGTCACATTGAACGAGATTGTCGTCGCTGGAAATAGCGCGAGATGATCGAGCGACAGCGGCGCCGCGACTTCCTTAATGCGAACGAGAGAAGCCAGGGGCGTTTGCGATCCGTTTGGACCGGCCACGCGCAGGGATCCCAAGGTTTCACGTCCTAGAGCCTGCGGATCCGTTTCCAGGATCACGCGATATTGATTGGTCTGCGTGAAGATTGTCGAGACGATCCGCTGTCCGAAAGCGTCATAGAGCGTGTTGTCGATCGCCGAGGCCGGAATCCCATACCGCGAGGCCGCGTCGCGGTCGATTTCGACGAAAAGCGCATGTCCCGCATTTTGGGCGCTCGACGAAACCTCCTTGAACGGGGGCATTTGACTCAAGCGATCGACAAGCCGCGGGGCATAGATGTCGAGTTCCGAGGCATTGGCATCTTGCAGGACGAAATGATATTCGCCGCGGGCGACGGCGGCATCGATCGTGAGGTCTTGCACGGGCTGCAGATATAGAGATATGCCGGCGATCGATTTGGCTTTGTCTTGAAGGCGCCGGACGACCGTGGAGATCGTCTCGCTGCGCTCGCTCCTTGGTTTTAGTTTAATCAACATGCGCCCGGTGTTGAGCGTGCGATTGATCCCGTCGATGCCAACCAAGGATGAAATGCCTTCGACCGCATCATCCTTCAGCAAGCGCTGCGATACAGTCAATTGCCTCTTGACCATTGCCTCGTACGACAAGGATTGACCGCCCTCGGTAATGCCTTGGATCAGGCTCGTGTCCTGGACCGGGAAAAAACCCTTCTGGATTCCGCCATAGAGCGCGGCGGTCAAGGCGACCGATGCGACGAATACGGCCAGCGTGAGCTTCGAATGCGCGAGAACAATGGTCAGCGCCTTGCCGTATAAGTCCGTGACCCTATCGAACCAGCCGGCGGATGCCTCGCGCGTGCGATGCGCGTGGACATCGTGGGTTCGCAAGAGCTTGGCGCAGAGCATGGGCGCGAGGGTGAGGGAGACCACGGCGGAGATAACGATGGTCACTGCAAGCGTGACCGCGAATTCGCGAAACAGGCGGCCGGTGACATCGCCCATGAACAAGAGAGGGATGAGAACGGCGATGAGCGAAATGGTGAGCGAAACAATCGTAAAGCCGATCTCGCGCGCCCCCTTCAACGCCGCCTCGAGCGGCGAAAAGCCGTCTTCGAGATAGCGCGCGATATTCTCGATCATCACGATGGCGTCGTCGACGACAAAACCCGTGGCGACGGTGAGCGCCATGAGCGTGAGATTGTTGAGACTATAATCCAGGAAATACATGGCCGCGAACGCGCCGACCAGCGAGAGCGGCACGGCAATGCCGGGGATGAGCGTGGCTCGCCAGTCGCGCAGGAATATAAAAATCACGCCGACGACGAGAGCCACGGAGAGCAGTAGTTCGAATTGAACGTCGGCGACAGATGCCCGTATGGTTGTCGTCCGGTCGGTTAGAATGTCGACATCGAGCGCTGCCGGCAGCGAGGCCTGGAGGGCCGGCAGAAGCGCCTTGATCTGATCGACCACGCCGATCACATTGGCGCCGGGCTGGCGTTGAACGTTCAAGATGATCGCGGGTTCGAGATCGTTCCACGCGCCGAGCTCACGGTTTTCCGTGCTTTCCATAATCTTCGCGACATCGTGCAAACGAACCGGGCCGCCGTTGCGATAGGCGACAACAAGGCTCTCATATTCATGAGCGCTTTTCAGTTGATCATTGGCGTCGATGGCGAATTCAAGTGCGCGGCCGTCGATGTTTCCCTTGGAAATGTTGACGTTGGAATTTGCGATCACGGCGCGCAAATCCTCCAACGATAAGCCGAAGGAGGCAAGTCTTTCAGGATTGGCTTGCACGACGACCGCCGGGCGATGACCGCCGCTGACGCTGACGAGCCCGACCCCGGAGAGTTGCGAAATCTTTTGCGCAAGACGGCTGTCCACGAGATCCTGCACCACGGTCAAGGGCAAGGTTTTCGATGAGATGGCAAGCGTCAGCACCGGAGCATCCGCCGGATTGATCTTGGCGTAAATTGGGGGTGCGGGCAGATCCGTTGGCAGAAAGCTCGACGCGGCATTGATGGCCGCCTGAACCTGCTGTTCGGCAATGTCCAAAGTGAGTTTGAGACTGAACTGAAGCGTTATGACGGAGGCGCCGCCGGAGCTGCTCGATGCAATCTGCGTGAGGCCGGGCATTTGCCCGAATTGCCGTTCGAGCGGCGCGGTGATGGAGGAGGCGATCACCTCCGGACTGGCGCCGGGATAAAACGTTCGCACTTCGATCGTCGGGTAATCGATCTGCGGCAACGCCGAGACCGGTAAGAGCCGATAGGCGATGAAGCCGGCCAGCAAGATCGCGATCATCATGAGCGATGTCGCAACCGGGCGGAGAACGAAGGGCCGCGAGACGTCTATCGCACTCACGGCGCTTTGCTTTTTTTGCGCGAACCGGCGCTATCGGCCGGCGGAGGCGGTGGATTTGACGCGGGGACGGTCACCGCGGCGCCCTCGCGAAGCTTGTCGGCACCTTCGGTTACGACACGCTCGCCGCTTTGCAGCCCGTCTTCGATAACGACGTTCTCGCTGCCGGCCGGACCAAGCTTCACCTGGCGTGGCGAGACAATGCCGCCGGGCTTGATGACGTAAACGAACGGACCCTTGGCGCCGCGTTGGATCGCGGTCGTGGGAGCGAGCAGCACGTCGTGCAATGTATCGGCTAGCAATTCCGCATCGACGAATTCGTTGGGAAACAATTGTTCGTTTTCGTTTGCGAATTCCGCGCGGAGTTTGACCGTGCCCGTCGTGGGATCGATCTGATTGTCGATCGCGATCAGGCGGCCTTTGGCGATTGCCGCGGCGTGTTCTCCGCCAACAGCAACCACGGTCAGGTTTGCCCCGGAACGAAAGCGGGGGAGCACCAGTGGAAGCTCGTTTTGCGGCAGCGTGAAGATCACCGTGATGGGTGATAGCCGCGTCACGACAGCAATGCCATTGGAATCGGTGGCTTGAACAAAATTGCCTTGGTCCACCTGCCGCAGACCAACCCGGCCATCGATCAGCGAGACGATTTCGCAGTAATCGAGATTGAGCCGCGCTTGACCGACGAGCGCCTTATCGACGGCGGTGGTTCCTTTATATTGTTCAACCAATGCACGCTGCGTGTCGATCTGCTGTCCGGAAATCGCATCTTTCATGCGCCCGCTCAGCTCTTCGTATCTCTTGAGATCGCGCTCGGCATTCTGTAGAAGCGACAGGTCTTTTTGGAGCTGGCCTTCAGACTGCGCGAGAGCCAATTGATATGGGCGCGGATCCACCTCGGCGATGACGTCGCCGGCTTTGATCAATTGTCCTTCTTTGAATTTGATGTCCAATAATTGTCCGGAAATCCGCGTCTTCACGATCGAAGTCGCGGAGGGCGTCACGGTACCCAGCCCGTGCAACAATACGGGGAAATCTCCCTTGCTGATCGTGGCGGCCTCCACGGATACCGAGGGGCCGCGAGGGGCCGTGGCTGATGGAGCTACAGGTGCGGCGGACTCCCGGATGGAGGCCGAATAACCCCACCAGAGCGCGCTACCGAGCCCGCCCGCAAGAGCAAGAAGCTTCACGCCGTGCTGAAAGCGGCGTGGCTTGCGGGAGAAGCCGATTGGGGATGCGGGAGACGCTGTAATATCGGAGCTCATTGTCAACCATTGCTCTTCGTAAGGCCGCTATCGATCCCGCCGGTTGGGGTGCGATTGCCAACATAGATACCGTATCACAAGCCTACTAATAATATAGGATTATAACAAGCGGCTCTCGATGATCAAGGACGATTGGCCCTTTTTCCGGAAGGGATCATGGACTCCCGTGGTCATCCGCGCTGGGTTATGGAATGCGATCGGCCAGGCCGCAAAGAGTGTGTATCACTTTCGAACGCGCGCTTCAGTCCAGCACATGGATTAACTTAGGTCGGCATTCCTTATATATTGGATATTTATCCTATTTATAGTAGCGTTAGCAGAAATATATTTCTTTAAGCTTCAAATTACTTAATAACAAGTCGGGTCCGCTTGGCGAAAACGTGAAAGTCAAATAGATAAAGCGGAATTGATCGAAAGCGCTAGAAGGAATTAGGATTGAAATCGCGTTCCGGCCCGGGCCGCCCAAGGGCTCTTTCGTGCTCCCTCATTGCGCTCTGCCTTAGCTCGATCGCCGGGTTGAGTCTTGGGGGCTGTTCCGTCGACCGGGAAGCGCCTCAGGCAAACATTGACACGCCATCGCGGTTTCAGGCCGGCGGCGCGCACGAGGCACGGAAGACGCCGGATGACTGGCCCTCGCGCTTTGGATCGAAGGAATTGGGCGCGCTCGTCATTCAGGCGCGCGAGCAAAATCTCGATATTCTGACGGCGGTGGCGCGGATCGAACAGGCGGAGGCGCAGGCGCGCGTGACCAGTGCCGCGCTTTACCCCACTTTAGCGGCCGGTGCGGGCGCGAGCGCTAGCCGGACGCCCGGCGTGGCGCGATCGGTCTCACCGCCCTACGCCGGCTTGAGCGAAAATCTCTATGGCTTGAATTTGAATGCCACTTACGAATTGGATTTCTGGGGAAAGAATCGAGATAATACGGATTCCGCGCGCTTGCTCGCGCGCGCTTCGCGCTTCGACCGGGATGTGATCGCGCTGTCGACGACGGCGTCCGTGGTCAATAGCTATTTTCAGATCCTGGCGGCGCAGGATCGCCTCCGTGTCGCGCAAAAGAATGTGGCTACGGCCGAGAAGGTTTTGGCTGCGATTAGGGGCCGCGTGGAAGTGGGGACCGCGACCTCCTTGGACGAAGCCCAGCAGGCGACCATCGTGGCGCAGCAGCGCGCGAACGTGCCGCCACTCGAGCAAACCGAATTGCAGACCCGCAACATACTGGCGGTTTTGCTGGGCCGCACGCCAGAGAGCACGCATGTCAAAGGCGGTTCGCTGGAACGGTTGAACATTCCCGCCGTCGCTGCCGGTCTGCCCTCGCAATTGCTGTTGCGCCGCCCCGATGTCGGGGAGGCCGAGGAAAGGCTCGTGGCCCAAGGACTCGAGATCAATGTCGCCCGCGCGGCCTTTTACCCCGATGTCACGCTGACCGGCGCTTTTGGCGTCGAGAGCATGTTGTTGAAAAGCCTGCTCTCGCCGCAGGCGGCGGCGTTTTCGCTGGCAGGCAATCTGGCGCAGCCGATCTTCAACGGCGGCGCCTTGCAAGGCCAGCTGGACCTGCAAAAGAGCATATATAAGGAATTGCTGGTCGACTATCGCAAGCAGATTCTAACGGCTTTTTCCGATGTCGAGAACGGACTGATCGGCCTGGACAAGACCGGCCGCCAAGTGGAGCTGCAACGTCAGGCCGTGGTCCAGGCGCAAAAAGCCTACGATGTCGCGCTCGGGCGATTGCAGGAAGGCACCATCGACATCGTAACGCTCGCGACCATCGAAACCACTTTGTTTCAAGCCGAGGATCTGCTGGTTCAGGTTCGCTCCGCGCATTTCCAAGCCGCAACCACGCTGTATCAGGCGCTTGGCGGGGGGTGGACGCAACCGCCGCACAATCCCGAAATTCAAGCTGCAGTGGCCAACCAAACGGGATGACATCGGATCGAAGAAGGTGCCGGGGTTAAGAAAATCGTGAAATTCTCGTGTCCGTTCAACGGCACGAATTTGCATTCGAAAGCTTGTCGTTAGGTCGATGACACGAAGGCCAGGACTTCTTTCGATATTGGGTTTCCGTCATCGGACCGGACAGGGCGGAGACATTTCCGCCGGTGCACAAGTTGACATTATGAGCTCCGGCCGGGCTTGTCGCCTTGTTCCGCCCCATACCAGGGCAACAGTGCCCGGACAGTTCGATCAAATAATTGATCGGCTAGGAATCCCATGATCCCGAGCAACAACAATCCGACAAACATTTGATCGACGCGAAAAACGGCTTGCGACATCTGAATGAGATAGCCGACGCCGAACGCGGCCCCGGCAAGTTCGGCGGCGACCAGCACGACCAGCGCGATCGAAATACTAACGCGCAGGCCTGCGATGATGAACGGGAGTGCCGCCGGACAGACAACAAAGACGAGAAGCCGCCAACCGTTTGCTCCAAGACTTCTTCCGGCCCTCGATAGCAGAGGATTTGTGCCGCGAATACCAAGGTAGGTATTCATCCAGACGGGAAAGAATACGCCCCAGGCGACCAAGAAAATTTTCGATGTCTCGCCGATGCCGAACCAAAAGATGGCGATTGGCACGAAAGCCAGTGATGGGATTGCCCGGAACATCTGCACCAGCGGGTTCATCAAGCTGTCCAACCGCGCCGCGCTCGCCATGGCGATGCCGAGAACGATCCCCAACAGCGCGCCGGAAGCAAAGCCGAGTGCCGCGCGCCACAGGCTCGCCGTCAAATGCCGCACGAGTTCTCCGCTTTTCAGAAGATCCCACGCCGACCAAAGAACGACCGACGGCGCAGGGAGCATGATTGGATTGACCAACCCGCTCCGGCTCAACGTTTCCCACGCAAGAAAGAAGGAAGCCGTGCCGGCAACGCCCAGGATTGTCGATTGAAAACGACTCTGCCCCATGGCTCACTCCACGCCTTCGATGCCAATGGCATGCGTGAGGCGCTCATAAAGCGCATTGAATTCCGGCGCCGTACGTTTGCGAGGGCGGGGCAGATCTACGCCAATGTCCGCGATCACGCGGCCCGGCTGCGGTGACATCACGATGATGCGGCTGGCCAAAAAAATGGCTTCGGCAATATTGTGCGTGACGAAGATGATAGTTGTTCCGGACCGCTGGTGGATTTCGAGCAGTTGTGTCTGAAGCGCACCGCGCGTCATGGCGTCCAGCGCGGCGAAGGGCTCGTCCGCCAGCAAGACCTGCGGACTGGTTGCTAGCGCGCGAACGATTGCGACGCGCTGTTTCATGCCACCCGACAGCTCGAAAGGATAGCGGTCCTGTATGGCGTCCAGCCCACCGGCGTGCAACCATTCGAGTGCTTTGCTCCGGCGCGTTTTGCTATCCACGCCAGTCATGCGTAACCCAAATCCAACATTGCCGAGCACCGTTAGCCACGGGAACAGCGAATAGTCCTGAAACACAACCCCGCGCTGCGGACTGGGCCCTTTTACTTCGTCACCCCCAACAATGATTTGCCCTGTGCTCGGGACGATAAATCCGGCGACCATATTGAGCAGGGTGGTCTTTCCGCAGCCGCTCGGCCCGAGAAGGCAAACGAATTCGCCGGCGCTTATCTCAAGGGACACATCGCGGAGGGCGACACTCTCTTGGCCCCGCGCGGAACGGTAGGCATGGCCTACGCCATCGATGGCGATGATGGTGGCTCTCGCCGCCACGTTCCGGTTTGGCACGGCCCCGATGGATGGTGCGTTGAGCAGCGACGCGGCTGAGGCGCTCACTATTGCCGTGCTTTCTCGTAGATTTCGGTAACGACCACTGGATTAAAGTCCGGCACCTTTGCGTCCGGGCGCGTCAGCTTGCTGTCGATCGCCCATTTCGCTTCTTCTTGCAATAGCTTTACGACGTCAGGCTTATTCAAGGTGAGGTCGAATTGCGCGCGGTTCCAGAAGTTGGCCGCGATTTGTGGATCAAGTTTGATACGCCCGGCGACAGTTGCGGCCGAGGCCGCGGGCTCGGCCTTTAAAACTTTATCCGCCGCGATTAGCGCTCTCAACGCCTTGACCAGCAAGTCCGGATTCTTGTCGATGGTTAATTGCAGCGTAACCACGCTGGAATAAGTATTATACAGTCCGGGGCTGGAGATAATATGAAACCGGTCCGGGCCTTGCGCCAATGCCAGCGATAAATGCGGCTCGGTCCAGATAAACCCGTCTATCGAACCATTGGCGAGACTAGTCACGAAGTCGCCGGGACTGAGATTTACGGCGGTAATATCGCTGAACGTCAGGTCGTTCACCGCAAGCAGTTTGGCAAGATAGTAATGCGCATTCGTGCCCTGCGCGTAGCCGATCTTGTGACCCTTGATATCCTTCGCTGTCTTGATTTTATTTATCGCGACGAGGTCGAACGGTTCGTGCCGGTTCAGCGTGGCTATGATCCGAACGGGAAGCCCGTTCAAATTGGCGAATACGACAGGCGTTTCCGCCGCCGTAGCGATGACAAGCCGGCCGCCGACAAGGGCATCGAGAGCGAGCCGGCCGCTGGCGAATGTCACGACGTCCGGTTTCAAACCCTGAGCTTCCCACGACTTTTCCTTGTCGGCGACATAGAATTGGCCCCAGCCGAGCGCAACGCCTTCGCCGATCGCGATGTCTTGAGCTCGCAGCTGCGTACTGACACCGGCGAGGCCAAGTGCAAGGAGTGCGGCTGCGGCAAAACGGCCCCAGAATCGTTGACTTGGCGATGATGTGCAGGCCATGGTCTTTCCGTCGCTATTAGAGGTGAGAAGGCGGGAGGGGCAGGCCCGTCGCGCCTAGCGGCAGTCCCCGGTATCTGTGGAATTTGTCTGCTAGGCGCGTCAGCGCCCGCTCCGACCAAGCAGGACCGAGCAGGGTAATTCCTTGCGGCAGACCATTTGGTTAAAAACCATTTGGTATGGCGACGCCGGCGAAGCCGGCAAAGTTGACGAAGTTCGTGTATGTGCCGAGCCGCGCGTTAAGCACGATTGGATCGGCCAACATTTCGTCGACCCGATAGGTAGCCGGCGTTGCCGGGACTACGAAGACATCGACCTCCTGCCAAATGCTGACGGCTTGTCTTTTGAGTGCGCGCAACCGTTGTTGCGCGGCAAATAGGTCAGCAGCCGTAAAACGCCGCCCGGAGAGCAAAATGTCTCTTGTAAGCGGCAACGGCCCATCCGGGGATCTATCAAGAAAGTCCGCGAGCGAACCATAACGCTCGGCAAGCCAAGGCCCTTGGAACAGAAGGTCGTTCAATTCACGAAATGGAGCGTAATCGATTCGATGGGGGTGCCCGCCGATTTCGGTGAGTGCACGCAGCCCCTCTTCGAACAGGGCCGCCGCATTGCCGTCCCCGAAAAATTCGAGCTCATCGGGAATGCCAAACCGGAACGCACTGGCCGGCAGATCGTGGTCTTGTTCCGGCCGGCGGGAGAACGGATCTAGAGGGTCGAATCGTTTAATGATATCGAATACGGCGAGAGCGTCGGGGGCGGTCAACGCAAAAACAGAGATCGTTTCGATAGACCGGCAGGCTGGAACCGTTCCGCGCCCGCTTATCTGGCCGGGCGTGGGTTTGAGGCCAATCACATTGGTGAGCGCCACAGGCACGCGGCCTGATCCGCCTGTATCGGTGCCGAGAGCAAAGCTGACAAGCCCAGCGGATACCGAAACTGCCGCGCCTGAACTCGATCCACCCGGAATATAGGCTGGGTTGAAAGGATTTCGGGCGATGCCATAGGGCGAGCGCGTGCCGTTTAGCCCGGTGGCGAATTGATCCATATTGGTCTTGCCGATAGCGATTGCGCCGGCAGCGATCAGCTGCTCGACGCCAGGGTTTGATCGTTTGGGCTCATAACTAAATTCTGGGCAAGCCGAGGTTGTCGGCAATCCCTCAATGTCGATGCAATCTTTGATGCTGAACGGCACACCCCACAGCGGAAGCTCCGTCCGGCTGGATGGCGGCAAAGCCTCTAACGCTTGCGCACGTGCTACGATTTCTTGATGCGGAGCGAGGCTGATCCACACCCCGTCCTCGCCGCGATGCTCAATTTCCTCGAGGATTTGCGTGACAACGCGCACGGGGGAGAGACCCGCGCTATAGGCTGCGCGCAACCTTGTGAGGTCGAGCGGCTGGGAGAAGGATCGCCTCACAGCGGGTCCGCCGGGCGAGCGAACGGGCGCGCTAATTCCAGCACGCGCGCCGCCTGCAGGACAAATTCGTCACGATATTTCGCGCCAATCAACTGCAGCCCGATCGGGAGCCCCGCCGCCGTCAGCCCAACCGGAACGGAGGCCGCGGGCTGCTGGGTGAGATTGAAGGGATAGGTAAAGGGGGACGGGATCGGCCTATCCGTGATGCCGGGGTCCGCTGCTTCGGCGTATGGCGCTGTCTGCGCTGTCGTTGGCGTTATCAAAAGGTCGAACGATTGATGAAACAGCGAGAGCTTTCGGCCGAGTGCCTCACGCTCTTGTAGTGCCCCGAGATAGGTGACGGCGTCGATGCGCCGGCCTTCGGCGGCGGCTTTTTGCAAGCCGGGTTCGACAAGGTCGCGCTTCCCTTTCGGCAGGCCGGCCAAGAGCTGCGCCGCGGCGGCAAACCACAAGATGCGGAAAACCGGATGCGGATCTTCGATGCCCGGGTCCGCCTCTTCGACAATAGCACCATGCTCTGCCAGAAGATGGGCTGCCGAGGTGACGGCCGCCGCGATCTCGGGATCGACCTTGGCATGACCAAGCGTAGGGCTGAATGCGACGCGAAGCCCTTTCACGCCGGCGTCAAGCACGTTTTGCCAGCCGGCCGGTCGATAGGGTGCCGCATGCCAGTCGCGGGGATCTGGCTTGGCGATGATGTCTAGCAGGGAAGCGGCGTCGGACACCGTGCGCGTCAGTGGGGCGATGTGGAACAGCGTGCCGGTATGGGCGGAGGGATAGACGGGTATCAGTCCGAAAGTTGGCTTGAAGCCGAAGACGCCAGAAAATGACGCGGGAAGACGCGTCGAGCCCCCGCCATCGGTCGCGACCTGAAACGGGCCGAAGCCAAGCGCCGCGGCGACCGCGGCACCACCGCTGCTGCCGCCCGGCGTCCGGCGGAGATCCCAGGGGTTGCGCGTGATGCCGGTCAACGGACTGTCGGCAAGCCCTTTCCAGCCGAACTCGGACGTCGTCGTTTTACCAAGCAAGATCGCGCCGCCCTCGCGTAACCGGGCGGCGGCAGGCGAATCCTCGGTCCACGCCTGATTTGGATCGATGGCGCGGCTGCCGCGCAGCGTCGGCCAACCCTTGACCCAGAGAAGATCCTTAAGGGCTGCTGGAACGCTATCCGCAAGCCCCAGCGCCTCGCCATTGCGCCAACGGAGTTCGGACTTTTTCGCCGCCGCAATTGCGCTTTCGCGGTCGAGGAGTGCGAAAGCGTTAACGGCAGGCTCCAGACGCTCGATACGATCCAAGATGGCGGTGGTCACCTCAACGGGAGATAGTGCCTTGGAGCGGTAAAGGCTCTCGAGTTCGCGCGCCGTGAAGCTGTGCAGGTCTCGCGATGAATCGAACTGGGGCGTGCCATTCAAAGCGATGCTCACTTTCTGCTAAACTTCAGGCTTCCGTGCCGGATACTTCCAGCAGAATGGTTCAGGGAAATCGACGCGGTCGTAGCCGCCGGGAATGCAAGCTGAATGATATTCGTGCGGGTGAGCTGGATGTTGGTGAGATGAACGCCATCGACGTAGACGGTGACCTTCGATAACGGTGCGTATTGTGGATGCAGCGCGGCCGTTTAGTCGCGGCGTGCAAGCTGAAATGCGGATTACTTCGTCATCGTTTGAGAAGGCCGGCGGAACGCCGCCGCTTTCGAACAACTTCAATTCCGCTGGCGACACGATCCCACCTGAACTCCAACGCGCGGGCGCATCTTTGACCGACAGAGGCCGGGGGGACAGCAATTAATTGTCTCTGCGCGCAAAAGCCGTGAACCATCTCTGACGGACGGCTCCAACCACGATTTTCTTTTATTATGGATCGAAATGTTGGAAAAAGAATCCGCGCCGGCCGGCGTCGACCTGAAGGCCTCTAAGGTTGCTTATCAAATATCGTGGCTCGAGGGCGGCGGCGCCGTGAACGATGCGTTGCTGTCGGGTGCAATCGATATTGCAGGCGCGGGGATTGGCCCCTTCCTTACGGTTTGGGACCGGACCCTTGGCACAAAGCTCGAAGTTAAGATTGTGGGCGCGCTCGGGGCTCAGCCTAACTACCTGCGCACCAACAAAGCGAACATTAAGACTCCGCGGGATTTTACGTCAGCCGATAAGATCGCACGGCCTGCCGCCGGGGTTTCCGTGCAATCGCGTATTCTTCAGACATCGCGAAGGATCGCGATAAGCTTTGCGATGCTGGTCATCCCGGTCGTAGCCACGATCCCCATTTCGGCCATATGTTAGCGCAGAGCTTTGGTGGTTTGGCTGCGCTGACGAAAAGGAGGTTCCGGGTCTTGAGGGCCATGCCCGCCGCCTGTTCGTCCGAGGACTTGATCGGAACGAAGCGCATGGCCGGACGCATCACGGCCTCACAGATTGCCTCGGCATCGGCGTCGTCGGCTACGTATGCTTTGACATAAGCTGGTGGCATCATACGGATCGTATGGCCCATGGACTGGATCGCGTGTGTCTAGAAGTGCGCGCTGCCACAGGCTTCCAATCCCAAAAGGCAAGGATCCAGTTTTCGGAAGAAGTCCAGAACCTGCGACCGTCGTAAGGCACGTCGCGCGACAACGCTCCCGTCATCAGCAATGGCGTGAACCTGGAAGACCGGCTTCGCCAAATCCAGTCCGATCGTGGTGATTTTTTGCTCCATAAGAATCTTCTCTCGTGGTCGCGAAAGTTGCGGTTGCTTGACCACGATAGGCCCCTTCGATGCAGGGTCGAGGGCTGTTCCACATCATGCCATGGTCAAACGGTCAGACCGAGGGGCAAGTCAACAAGCTAAAAATGGCGAAGCCAGGCTTATCGGCGTGGCATGAGCGTGCCTAACATCATCGAGATTGCGTCAGACCCAAATTTGCACGCCGAAACATACCTGGAGCGAGCTCAAGGGGCATTGCGCCATATTTGAGCGACAAATATGTCTTTCCAGCATCATCCTGCCATCACCAGCGCCGCGATCGTACCGGGATCTGGCGAAGCTCCTTTTCGTCTTTTTCCCCGGTCTTGACCCACCGCTGGCGTGTCCGGTTTAACGCAACGCCTGCGCTACTCGCGTTTAAGAGCTGAATCCGCAGCCGCAAAGCCTCGGCGAGGCGGCGCCTGAAGCGCCCGGTTGGGGATAGATCCCTTTGGGGGAGAGGCGCTGGTGATCCGGAGTTGGTCAAAAACGGCCATGTGATCTCCTGTCGCCGCTAGAGCCTTCTTGACGATATAGACCGCCGGAGACGATATCAGAAAATATGCAATTTCAATGGCTTATATATAAGCATACATGGCCGGGGAAATCGGCTTCAAAACGGATATTTCGGGGAGGGCGCCCCTAGGAGGTCACCATATAGTCACCAGCGCGCCAAGCTAAGACTCTAGCATTTGACGCGGTACAAAAAACATTAACGATATAAGTATGTTAGATGGTGCCGGTTGCAGGAGTCGAACCCGCGACCTACTGATTACAAATCAGTTGCTCTACCAACTGAGCTAAACCGGCTTCGGGCGCTTGGGCCCGTTCTCCGTCCGGACCGAGCGGTCTTTGCGGGGAACAATTTGCGCGCCATGGATTTAACACGCCATGGATTTAAACGGTGTTGCCTTGCCGCCCATGCGATTCCACGAGCCTCAAGACTGACAAGGAGCTACCAGCCTCCGCGCCGTGTTGCAAATGTTCCTTTGGGGCGGTCTTAACCTTGCCGTAGTTTTATGGTGGTTTTCTCATTGGGACGTCTCCGAGTCGCTCGTTCGACCGGGGCGGAACCGACCCGATACACTGCCTGACACCGCTCGTCTCGGAGCGCCTTTTTGGAGGGGATCTTGTTCAAGAAAGCTGGAACGCTGGTCAAGGCCGGCCTTGTCGTGAGTCTTGGCGCCGCCGCCCTTGCGGGGGCTATCACACCTGCCGCCGCGGGGGGGGGTGGCGCGGTTGCCGCGGGCATTATCGGCGGCACGGCGCTTGGCGTACTCGCCGGTAGCGCGGCTGCCGGGGCTTATGGCCCAGGTTATTATTACGGTTATCCGCCGCCGCCCGGCTATTATCCTCCGGCGCCGGCCTATTATGCCCCGCCGCCGCCACCGCCGTCGGGCGGATGCCGCTGGGATGGCTATGCTGGCGCCTATTTCGACCGCTATGGCCACCCCTGCGGCTAATTCCCGCCGGCACATCGTCAAAAAAGGCCCTGCATCCCGCAGGGCCTTTTTTTGTGCCTGGTGACGAACGTTGCCAGTAACCGGCCTCGTGGATTGCCGCGCCTTTCGAACGCGCTCGCTCCATGGGAAAGATGCCATGCAATGCATGGCATCTTGTTGCTTGACCGGGCGCACTCGACGTATCGAGGCGGAGGTTTTTCCACCTGGGTATTTCACCCAGGTGGGAGGTGTTTTAGTGCGCTTGCGCACCCGATGCGCCGATGCCTGTTTCGGAACGCACAAATTGCGCGTTGAATGCGGCTCGCTCCAAATCGGCCCGCTTGCTCCGGTCGATCACCGAGAACACGTAAATCCCAGCGAACGCCAGCAACATCGAGAATAATGCCGGGTTGTCGTAGGGAAAGATCGCTTCCTTATGGCCGAAGGTCGTGACCCAGACGGCCTTGCTCAGCACCACCATGACCACGGCGCTGACCAACCCGAGCAGCCCGCCGGCGACGGCGCCATTGGTCGTCGTCCCCCGCCACATCATCGACATGAGCAAAACAGGGAAGTTACAGCTTGCGGCGACCGCGAAAGCCAGACCGACCATGAAGGCGACGTTCTGTTTTTCGAAGACATAGCCGAGGTAGATCGCAATGATACCGATGATCACCGCCGAGATCTTAGAGATATTGACTTCGTGTTTCTCGGTTGTGCGGCCTTTTGCAATGACCGAGGCATAGAGGTCGTGGCTGATCGCCGACGCCGCCGACAAGGTGAGCCCGGCGACCACCGCGAGAATGGTCGCAAAGGCCACCGCCGAGATGAAGCCGAAGAACAACGAGCCGCCGAGCGCGCGGGAAAGCGCGACCGCCGGCATGTTCGGTCCGCCGATCAGATCCGTAAGCTTGTCGAACGTACCGGCCGCGTTGACTTTAAAGAAGCTCGGATCGTTCATCAGCAGCGTTATCGCTCCGAAACCGATGATGAAGGTCAAGATGTAGAAATAGCCGATGAAGCCGGTCGCGAAGAGAACCGATTTTCGCGCCGCCTTCGCATCCGCCACCGTAAAGAAGCGCATGAGAATGTGCGGCAGACCGGCCGTTCCGAAGATGAGGGCCACGCCGAGCGAAATCGTCGAGACGGGGTTGGAAACGAAACCGCCGGGCGCCATGATGGCATCGCCCGAAGGATGGATCTTCACGGCGGCGGCGAACATCTCGTTCGGGCTGAAGTTGAACTTGATGAGAACCAACAAAGCCATGACGCTAGCCCCGAAGAGCAGGAGACAAGCTTTGATGATCTGAACCCAAGTCGTCGCTTTCATGCCGCCGAAGGCGACATAAATGATCATGAGAACGCCGACGACGACAACCGCGTAGAGATATTCGAGACCGAACAGCAGTTGGATGAGTTGGCCCGCGCCGACCATCTGCGCGATCAAATAGAACGCGACGACGACCAGGGTGCCGATCGCCGACATGATTCGGACGGGCGTCTGCGCAAGCCGGAACGAGGCAACGTCGGCAAAGGTGAATCTGCCGAGGTTCCGTAAGGGTTCCGCAATGAGGAAGAGGACGATGGGCCAGCCGACGAGAAACCCGATCGAATAAATCAGCCCATCGTAGCCGCTCTTGTACACAAGGCCGGAAATACCCAGGAAAGAGGCCGCCGACATATAGTCTCCGGCAATGGCAAGACCGTTCTGCAAGCCCGATACCTGACCGCCGGCGGCGTAGAAATCCGAAGCGGATCGCGTGGCGGTCGCCGCGCGATAAGTAATATAAAGCGTCAGCGCGACGAAGGCGATGAACATGACGATCGCCGGCAGATTGATCGCTTGCTTGATGACGGCGCCTTCCAGTGCGCCCGCCGCCCAGGCGGGACTACTACCGGTGAAGGCGACCGCGATCGCGGAGAGAAGTGCGTAAGGGGTAAGGCGCGCCATCAAATCAAATCCTGCTTAAGGTCGGCCGCCAAGGCATCGAATTTGCTGTTGGCGATGGCGACGTAAATCGCGGTGAGGACGATTGCGGAGAGGATCACGCCCAGGCCGACGAGTATCCCGAACGATGTCGTCCCGCCGCCAATTTTTTGCGCGAGAAGTGGTTTGTCATAGGCGACAACTAAAATATAACCGAAATAGATTATCAGCATGATCGCAGACATGGACCAGGCATAAGCTTGCCGTGTCCTGACAAGACGCTGGAATTTCGGATTGACGACAATTTTGTTTTCTATGTCCGCTGTCACTTGCCCCTCCTCGACGCCGATTTTACCGGCACATTTCATGCCGGCGTAGGCCGGCTTGCCTTTTTCGATATGTTTGCAAACGTCACGCTCGCAAGACCTTGTGATCAAGGCAAAGCCATGAGAAACAAGGTTTTGAAGAAAATACCAGGGAATCGGCGCGAGGCGTGAAAGCCTCGGGTAAGACGCGTCGCCAGAATTCGAATGGATTGCCGTGGAGCCCGTTAGGCATACGGACAATTCAATCGCCTTTCCCATGTCGTTTCCAAAAGAACTCGTTTAAATACTCCCTTGGTCTGGCGATCCTCCGGGTCCATGGCGAGATCCCTGCCGCCCAATTGAACGGATGGGATCTTGCGGTTGAGTTTTCTTTTTAAAAGACAGCGGTCTTCGCGTCGATGGAGCAACCATGGGACGTTCGTCTAGATTCCTCGTTTTTCTCTCTATTCTTGCCGTCGCCCCGGCGCTTGAGGTGACGGGGGCCTGGGCTTCTGGACGATTGGCATCCAACCGGTTTTCGCCGGGTAAGCATGTTTCGCATTATCATGTGAAGCGTCAGGATCATGTGGAACGTCAGGCCGGGGGCGTGTTGTTTGGTGTTGGACCTTTGCCGGTGCCCGGTATTGCGCCGGTTGCCGCGCCGGCCATTTTAGAGGGTTTTGACGTGGGATTTCTTCCACCCTGCGTGCATCCTCTGATCATCCATGTCCGCCACCGGCCAAGCCATGCCGTCAAAATTCCGCGCGTCGTCTATGGCGCGCCGCCCTGTGGCGCCTGAGCATATCTCGCGAAAGCCGGACCGGCTTTCGTGATGAGACCAGGCTCGTATTCTCGATAAAGAGGATTCTCAGCTTTGGAGCTTGAGCCGGGTCAGGGTGAGCGCGACGGCGCAAGCGTTGGAAACATTGAGGCTTTTGATCGCGCCGGGCATGTCGAGCCGGGCGATGGCATCGCAATTTTCTCTTGTGAGCCGGCGCAGGCCCTTGTCCTCCGCGCCGAGCACGAGGGCCACGGGGCGGGGCAGGGTGAGCGTCTCGAGCGGCGCCTCGCCATCGGAATCGAGTCCCACGCGGAAATAGCCGGCTTCTCCCAATTCCTCGAGCGCGCGGGCGAGATTGGTGACTTCGGCAATCGGGACGTGATCGAGCCCGCCCGACGCGGTCTTCGCGACCACGCCGGTGAAATCGGGGGCATGGCGGGACGTCGTGACCAAGGCATCCACGGCAAAGGCCGCGGCGGTGCGCAAGATCGCCCCGACATTATGCGGATCGGTAATTTGGTCCAGCACGAGAACGATGCCGCTCCGACTCACGATATCGGAGAGATCAATCGGCTCGAGCGGCCCAGCTTCGAGTAGCACGCCCTGATGGACCGCATTGGCGCCGAGCCTCCGTGTCAGGTCGTCCGCCGTGACGATGCGGGGTTGGAGGCCGGCTTCGGCGATTTCCGGCGCGAGTTTGGCCGCCGCGGCCTCGGTGGCGAGCAGCGCGATAAAGCGCCGCCGCCGGGCGACCAGCGCGGCCCGTGCCGCATGAAATCCGTAGATCAATGTGGCCGAGCTGCCAGTCGAGCGATGGGCTTGCTTGGTTTGGGCTTGCTGGCGAGGAGCGTGTCCAGGGCGTTGGTCTGTTTGCCGGTCCGGGCGGCGTTCGCCGTCTTGGCGCGGCCCTGGCTTGCCGCCGGAGGACGATTTTTTGGGAAAGGGCGGTTTCGTCACGCGGGGCATCGCTTCCATGGGGGCTGAAGATCGGACGCGATCCATGACACGCGCGGGCGCCGGCTGCAATTTTTCCGGTTGCCAGGCTTTCTCCCGGTGTTTCCGTCCCCCCAAGGGTTGACAGGGCGGACCGCTCTACTCATAAGCGCCTGCACCACGTTGGCCCAACGGGACTGTGGCGTGGGAGAGTGTCCCGAGCGGCAAAGGGGGCGGACTGTAAATCCGCTGGCTACGCCTTCGAAGGTTCGAGTCCTTCCTCTCCCACCATTATGATTTTGTTGATATTTCGTCCGGGCTGCCCCAACCAGGGCAGCCTTTTTCATGTCGCGAAGGCTGCAACCGGGTTCCATCGAGTTCAAGGGACTTTTTTATGGGCCGGCAAGTCGACGCGACATGGCCGCGATATTATCGGCCGTTCGACCGGCCGGCGCGGAGCCACTCTCATCAATGCTGAATCGGGCCGCCCGGGTTGATCGAGGTGGGAGGATAGGGCGCCCGGACCGGTCCTGGCGGAAAAGAGATTGGGTCGACAGGAACAGGCTGTCCGACGACGGGTGGGTCCGGATTGCGCGTTGGACCGACCGGATGGAACTGGAAGGCGTTAGTGCCCACGATCGAGGTGGCCATCGCGCCGGCGGGGAGCGAACTCACGCCCACGGCTAGGGCGACCACGGACAATATGATCTTTTTCACGGGCTTTCTCCCAAATGATCGAAATCCCCTGCATTTTGAACGTTTCTCGCGCCGAGTCTGCTTAGCTTTTTGCGTTAATCCTAAGTGTCCCGTGTAGATCGAACGGACAGGCTCGCCCTGGCGTTCGCCATTTCGACCGCGACATCCCTCATTTTGCTGAAAAATCGGAAGCCAGCCGCTTCACTTGCGGGGCTGTGCGCGGTTGCATTGCCGCAGATTACAAATTCGCTGGTCACGCCTTCGAAGGTTGGCGTGCTTCCTGTCCCACCACTATGATTTCGCGGTTGTTTCTGCGAGGCCACCAGTAGGCCGCAGCCACAACCGGCGTCGCGTGGTTCACGCGCGGCTTGCACTCTTTTCGCAATGCGTCAGTTGCCTCTTACCTCAAAAAGCACATCACGGCCGACGCCAGGACAAAACAACCGGCAAAGCTTTCCATGACAAAGCCCGCCTGGGAGGTTCCATGAGACATTTCCGGAAACCCGAAAACCAGGGCCGGAACGCCGGCGAGCAGAATCAGAGCAATACCACCGATACGAGGGATGCTAGGGGGTGGACGCCGAATGCTAGACATTGGGCACTCCTGATTTTTAGAAGCGGCGAGAGGACATCCCGGGCGCGGTAGCGCGGAGCACCTCTCAGTTATTCGACATGGGGATCGCGGACGAAAATACCAGATCCGTCAATCGGCGGTTGGCTGTCCGGCGGGTGTTCACCCCCTCCGGTGGCGCTCTGGGCAATGGTGGCCCGTCACGCCTCGCGCGCGCCTTCTTCCGCCGCGATCTCGACGACAGCCGCGATCAATCGCGCCAAATCCTCCGCGCCGATGGTGAGGGCTGGCGTGAGGTAGACGATATTGCGGAACGGCCTTACCCAGACGCCCGCCGCGACGAAGCGCGCGCGCAGGGCCTCGAGATCGACGATCTTGTCCAATTCGACGACGCCAATGGCGCCCATCACGCGGACATCGCGGATACCGGGACGCCCGCGCAGCGTCTCCAACCCGCTGCGTAAAAGAGTCTCGATCCCGGCGGCTTGCGCGAGGCGCGGCTCGCTTTCGAAAAGGTCGAGCGAGGCATTGGCGGCGGCGCAGGCGAGCGGGTTCGCCATGAAGGTCGGCCCATGCATCAGGGCATGGGTGGGATCGTCCGACCAAAAGGCATCGAAGATCGCGGAGGAGGCGATCGTGGCGGCGAGCGCCATCGTGCCGCCGGTGAGCGCCTTGGAGAGGGTGATAATGTCGGGCGTCACATTTGCTTTATCGCTGGCGAACATCGCGCCGGTGCGCCCAAAGCCGGTGAAAATTTCGTCGAAAATGAGGAGCACGCCATGCCGCGTGGCGGCTTCGCGCATGGTGGCGAGCACGCCGGGCGCATGAAGTAGCATGCCGCCCGCGCCTTGGACGAGAGGCTCGACGAGGATCGCCGCGATCGTTCCGGCCTCGCGGGCGAGCAAGGTCTCGAAAGCCTGGCGGCTAGCCTCGTCCACCGGGAGATCCGCGATGATCTGTTCCGGCAATACGCCCTTGAACAGAGCATGCATCCCCTCCTCGGGGTCGCAGACCGCCATCGTGGCCAGCGTATCGCCGTGATAGCCGCCCCGGAAGGCGAGGATCCGCGTCCGGCCGCGCGCGCCGCGATTGAGCCAGAATTGAATCGCCATTTTCATCGCGACTTCGACGGCCACCGATCCGCTGTCGCTGAAGAAGACACGGGTCAGATCGCCCGGCAGCAAAGCGGCGAGGCGGCGCGCGAGTGTATAGGCCTGCTCGTGGGCGAGGCCGCCGAACATGACATGGGGCATGATCTCGAGCTGACGGCGAACCGCTTCAGCGATATGGGGATGGTTATAGCCGTGGCAGGCGGTCCACCAGCTCGCGATTCCGTCGATCAACTCGCGCCCATCGGCGAGCGTGAGCCGCGACCCCTTGGCGGCGCTCACGGGAAGCGGGGGGAGGGCCGTTTTCATTTGGCAATAGGGCCGCCAGATATGCGCGTAACCCTCGTTCAGCCAGCCGGGAAAAAGCGTCGTCATGTCTTGGGTTTTGCATTTTGCGGCTGACCGCGCCAGAGAGAGGGGCGTCAGATCACATATCTCGCCGGAAATTTGATGAACTCGTTGGATCGTTTTGCCACGGAAAAGCTCGAGGGGCTGGATCAAGCCGCGCTACGCCGCCGTTTGGTGGAGACCGGCCGGGCCGATTTTCCCTGGGTTTTCAGGAACGGGCGGCGGCTTCTGTCGTTTTCCTGCAACGACTACCTTGGTCTTTCCGTGCATCCCCAGGTCAAGGCGGCCGCGATCGACGCGGCGCGCCGTTTCGGCACCGGGGCCGGGGCTTCGCGGCTCGTGACCGGCAACAATTCTCTTTATGGCGCGCTCGAGCAGCGTCTCGCCCAGGCCAAGGGGACGGAGGCGGCTTGCGTGTTTGGGTCCGGCTACCTCGCCAATCTCGGCGTGATCGGCGCCCTTGCCGGGCCGGATGATTTGATCCTGCTCGACGAGCTCGACCATGCCTGTATTCATGCGGGCGCCCAGCTCTCGCGCGCCACGATCGAGACGTTCCGGCACAATGACACCGGCCATGCCGCTGCCCTTCTCGAAGCGCATCGTAAGCAATTTGCAAAAGCCCTGCTGGTGACCGAAACGGTGTTTTCGATGGATGGCGACCGGGCGCCCTTGGCGTCCCTCGCCGCCCTATGCGCGGAGCACGATGTTTGGTTGATGAGCGACGATGCCCATGGCTTCGGCATGACCGCGCCGGGCGACGCCAAGACCGGTATCCCCTTGCACATGGGGACCTTGTCCAAGGCGATTGGCGGCTATGGCGGCTATCTCTGTGCCTCGCGGCCGGTGATCGATCTCATCAAGACGCGGGCGCGCTCGCTCATTTATTCCACCGGCTTGCCGCCGGCCACGTTGGCCGCCGCGAGCGCCGCGCTCGACGTGATCGCTGGCGATCCCGGACTCGCCGGCGCGCCGCTACGTAAAGCGCGGCTCTTCACCCAGCGGTTGGGCCTGGCGCCCGCGGAAAGCCCCATCGTACCGCTCATCCTTGGCGAGCCGGAAGCGGCCTTGGCGGCGTCGGAGCAACTCGCCGAGGCCGGATTTCTCGTCACGGCGATCCGGCCGCCGACGGTGCCGCCGGGAACGGCGCGCTTGCGCTTTGCCTTTTCCGCCAGCCACGAGGATGAGGATATCGAGCGGCTGGCCGCCACCATCGAAGCCCGGCTCGGCCCAGTTGGCCGTCGGGCGCCATTCGAGGCATTGCCTTAATGCCCGGCCTGTTTGTCACGGCGACGGGCACGGAGGTTGGAAAGACCTTTGTCACGGCCGGCTTGATCATGGCGTGCCGCCGGGCGGGGCGTCTGACCGGGGCGATGAAGCCCGTCGTCAGCGGCTTCGATCCCGGCGAACCCGGCGGCAGCGATCCAGCCGTCCTCCTCGAAGCGCTCGGGCTGCCCGTGGAACCCGCCACGATTACGATGGTCTCGCCCTGGCGCTTCAAGGCCCCGCTCTCGCCCGATATGGCCGCAGCTCTGGAAGGCCGCGCGCTCGACGCGGGCGAGGTGGCGGCGGCCTGCCAGGCGGTGCTGGAACCCAAACGGGTGACGTTGATCGAAGGGATCGGCGGCGTGATGGTTCCCCTCGCTCCCGGCCAGACGATCCTCGATGTCATGGCGATTTTGGCGCTTCCGGTGATTCTCGTATCGCCGACCGGACTTGGTGCCATCAGCCATTTGCTCACGGCCATCGAAGTCCTCAAAATGCGAGGGCTGCCGCTGGCGGCGGTCGTCCTCAATGAAACTCCCGGCTCGAACGTGCCGTTCGACGCGACAGCGGAGACGATCTCGGGCTTTTACCCTCGCTGCAATCTCTTCGTCCTGCGCCGCGGATTATCCGCGCCCAGTCCCGATGCCACCTTCGATGCCATCCTCGCGCATCTCGACCGGACCGCGCTTTGTCATCGCGATTGATTTTGTAAACGGCCCAGGCCATAAAGCCTGCGGTACGCGGGTGTAGCTCAATGGTAGAGCAGCAGCCTTCCAAGCTGAATACGAGGGTTCGATTCCCTTCACCCGCTCCAATGATTTCAAAAGCTTACGAAACCCATTCGGTATCGCCGGGCTGCTCCATTCGGAAAAGCCTTCAGGTTTTGTTCCGTTTCCGCCGTCCTTGAAGCCGTTGCGCGCCGGTGATTCTGACCTTCTCGAGATCGACGGGATTATAGGTCTTGAAGAGGGTGTTCGAGCGGCCGATGGAGTTGCCGAACTTCTCCGGTATGTTTTTGGCCTTCGCATCCGGAACAGGAAGGCCTCGTCCGTCATTTCGGCGCCGAGCTCGTCGAAGGAGCGCCGGATCATCCGGTCCCCCAAAGCGGGACGACGTGCCGATACACAGCTCGTTGCATCGCGTAATATTAGGCGCGGCTGCCGGCCTCTCGGAAAAGCCGGGGGAAATCAGCTCAGCGAAAGCAGGTGGCCGATCAGACATCTCAGATTGGCAGGCTTGACCGGCTTGTGCGAGAGCTGGCACCGGTTCCCGGCCGCTGCCACTTCGATGAGGGGCGAATGATCGGCCGTCATCACGATCGCGGGAATATCGGTCCCCCCGGTGAGACGGCATGCTCGCACGATGTCGATACCGGTCAAATGATCGTCGAGATGGTAATCGACGAGAAGCAAGTCGGCCCGGCGTCCGGCGTGTTCCAACTGCGTTTCGATTTCGCGGGGATCGCATCCCGCGATCACGGTCATGCCCCAGGTCCGCAGCAGGCGCGTGAGGGCCTCCGAGGTCGCCCGGTCGTTCTCGGCCACGATGACCAGAACGCCCGTGAAATTGGCCAGGGCGCCATCCGAGGTCTTATCGATGTGGGGCTCTTCCACGCCCAGCGGCAATCGCAGCCGGAATCGCGATCCGTGTTGCGGCCGCGAGTGCACTTCGAGTTCATGGTGAAGGGCCGATACCATGCGGCGAACAATGGAGAGCCCGAGACCAAGCCCGGCGTCACGCCGCGATCCGCCGCCCACGTTTCCCCGGTAGAACTCTTCGAAGATCAGATCGCGTTCGTGATCCTGAATGCCGCATCCGGTATCGATCACGTCGATTACGCAATGGTTTCCTTGACTGCGTCCGGCAAGCAGGATGCCGCCTTTCTCGGTGTAACGGATGGCGTTCGAAACGAGATTTTGAAGGATTCGTTGAACGAGAGCGGCATCGGTATCGATGACAATGTTGGGACAGCGCACGACGAAACGCAGGCCTTTTTCCATGGCGAGCGCGTAATAGCTCGCGTCGATCCCCGCGAAAATATCGCGCAGACGAACCCCCTTCTTGACGGGGCGCACAATCCCGGCATCGAGCTTCGATATGTCGAGCAAGGTCTTGATCAAGCTCTCGATGGTTTCGAGCCCGCGTTCGACTTGGCTGGCGATGGCGCGCGCTTCGGGACCAAGCGCGAGATCGACGAGAGCCGATGCGGAAAGGCGCGAGGCGTTTAAGGGCTGTAGCAGATCATGGCTCGCGGCCGCCAGGAAGCGCGTCTTCGAGCGATTCGCCATTTCCGCCTCGTCCTTGGCGGCGCGCAAGGCCTGGTTCGATTGTTCCAAACTATGCATCAGGTTCGTGAGCTCTTCCGTGCGCGAGCGCACTTGCGCCTCGAGGAGGATCGCCGTTTGAAAGAGCGCGAATGCATTGCCGCGCTGGTCGGTCGCCCGTTCCACATGGGCCATGAGCGCGGCATTGATCCGTTCGAGCTTGGCGATCTTGATCGCCATCTCCGTCTCGCGTTGCGGGTCGATCATACCGGCGCGGCCTGCCCGATGGCGATGCCGGTGAAGGTTTGGTTCAAATGCATGGAGCGGTATTGTTCGCCGTAAGTCTCGAAACCGACGACATTGTAACGGCAGTAGAGCGCTGCGATCTCCTTCCGGACTTGACGCGCTTCCGCGTCCAGCCGCCTGAGAATGCAGTCGAAACCGATGATGATGTCGAGTTCGCCGAGCGCCGCTTCGACGCGATCGAGTTCTTCGCGCGTCGCATCGACAATATCGCGCGGCTGCGCAAGCGTCAGCACCATGCCTTCGTCGACGGCGCAAAAGAAAGTCAGCGAGCCATCGGTGTTGAGATGGCGGATCGAGCGGCAGAAATATTCGCCGTCGATCTTTACTGTCAGCGGATGCGACGCAAAGCTCATCGGCGACAGCTGTTGCGGGTCGAGGCCGACAGCCGTCGCGTATTCCCTCGCGGCCGGTTCGGCGTTCAATTCATGGATCGTGCGTGTCCCATCGTCCGCCCCGGTGACAACGAACTTGGTTTTGGTGGGTTCGAAATTATCGGTCTTGAAGAGCTTGGTCTGAAAATCGGTCTCGACGAGCAACAAGATCGCGGCATTGCGCAGCACGGCGCCATTATAAATCATGACCGTGTCGCGAAACGTAAGCGCATCGCCCGCCGAGCCGCCAACGAGGGGGATGCCATCCAGGGCCCAGGCAATCGTGGACACGACGGTTTCCTCGACATTGGTCAGGGCGTCGATCAGCGAGATCGCGAATCGTTGTCCCCGGCGATTGGCGGCACGCTGATCGAGGGCGCGGCGCATTGCCCTCACCGAGGACGCCGCGCTCGCGACGTCGAGATGGCCGATGTCTTCCAGACATGTGGACGAAATGCGGAAACCTTCCAGCGGAAAAGCAATGAGGACGAGGCCTTGCTCGATCCAGCCTTCCGGCGTGATCCCCCCCGAGGTCGAACAGCCAGCGATCGCAATCCCGCTAAACGCGGTCTCGAGAGCAGCGGTGAGTTCGGCGACATCGTAATCGGGCGAGAAAAAGATGAGCAACTGGGCGATGCGGCTACGATCGATCGCGCCGGCGACCTCCGCGACAGCAGCGGAGGGGTCTTGTGCTTCCGTCCATGCCGTTTGAATGCCGCAGGAATGCGCGGCTTTCGTTCCCCCGTTACGCAAAAAATCCTCCCCAACAACCGCGGAGCTTTACGCTCGCTACGGTCCGCCACTATGCAATGGGGTTAAATGTCTGGCAATACGGGTGAAAGGCAGGGCCCGGTCAGGCCATGCCGGCGCATTCGCGCCCATCCTTGCCGAAGAAGCGAGCCGTGCAATGAGGTTCGCCGGCCAGAAGCCGCCGCGCATTCGCTGGATCCAGCACGAAGAGCGCCGTGGAAAGCCCGTCGGCGATCAGCCCAGATGGCGCCGTGACCGTGATGGACGACCATTCTTGCGGGGAATAACCAGTTTGGGGATCGAATATATGGTGATCCCGGAAGTCCGGCGAGAAAAATGTCCCGTAGTCGCCGGATGTCGAGGCAAACTGCCGGAACGGATCGATCACGAAGGCGAGCTGGCTCGTGTCGCGCGGCGCTGGGACGCCGAGCCGCCAGAAGCGGCCCTCGGGATGGTGGCCGGATGCGCCGCACTCGCCAGTGTCCACGAAAGCGTCGGTAATTTCGTGCTGCGCCAAGATGTCCATGACGACATCGGCGGCATAACCCTGATTGATACTGTTCAGGGTCACCGCCATGCCCGGCCGGTCGAAGCTGATCTCGTCCTCGCTGATTGTTATTCCGGTCCAATCCACCAATCGAAGGGTTTGGCGCAGCACGGTCTCGCTTGGCCTTTCCGCGCGTGCGTGATGGGCGGCCCAGATGTCCCAGAGCGGCTGGACCGTGGGATCGTAGGATCCTCCGGTCGCCTTCGAGAGGCTGCAAGCGTAGCGCAGTAGCGTGAGGACGTGTGGATCGGGGCCGGTGAGCCTGCCGTCGCGGTTGAGCCGGCTGACATCGCTGCCGGGCTTGTAGACACTCGACGCCTGCTCGACGGCGCGGATCCCGGCGAAGCAGGCGTCGAGGGCCTGGTCGAGCCTGCGCGCGTCGCCGCCCGCGATCGTGATGGCCACGGTGGTCTGAAACGCGAGGCCCGCGCGCGTGCGGACCTCTAGCCCGCTTTGTGCCGCGGCTGCCAGAAACATCACCCGGCTTCCGGCCATCGCGGCCGTCGCGCCGGCGGCGCCGAGAAGGATTTTGCGGCGGCTTAGTGAAGCAGGGATCTGCGTTGTCACGTCACGGACTCCGGAGGTTCGACGCGCGGCCTTGCCGGCGGTTGCCGTTTTCGTTCGAGGATTTGCGGCACGCATAGGTTGGGATTTTCGATGATCGTCACGCAATCCATGCATTGGAAACATTCCGCGTAAACGATTTTGCCATTGGGTTCGATGGCGTCATAGCGGCACTTCACCTTGCAGAATTGACAGGGGTTGCCGCATTCGGCGCGACGCGGGATCCAGTTCAAGACACGGAGACGGCCAAGGCCTGCCAAGGCTGCGCCCAAGGGACAGAGGTAGCGGCAAAATCCTTTGTAAATAAACAGATTAAGGACGAGGAGGGCGGCCGCGTAGACGACGAACGGAGGGGATCTGACAAAGCCGAGCGTGATCGCTGTTTTGAATGGCTCGATCTCGGCGAGCTTGTCCGAGACGGGCGCCGAAACGGCGGCGCCGGCCAGAATGGCGCTCAGCAGAATGTATTTAATCCAACGGAGGGCGCGGTCGAGCCGGAGAGGCAGGACGATTTGCGGAATCCGAAGCCATTGGGCAGGCCATGCCAGGATTTCTTGAAGCGCGCCAAACGGGCAGAGCCAGCCGCAAAAATTGCCCCGTCCCCAGATGACCAGCGTCAACAGCACGAAGGCCCAAATGACCAGGGACGGGGGATCGTAGAGAAGAAAATGAAAGTCGCCCGTCGTGACAACCGCGCGGGCGAGGCCAATCAATGTCACGATCGAGAGCTGTGCTTGCGCGTACCAGCCAATGAATACAAGAGTTGCCAGGAGATAGCCGAAGCGAAAGAAAGTGAAGAGATTGGCTCTGGCGGCAAGACCTTTTTGCCAAACCAGGACCGGTACGAGACATGAAATCATGGCGGCGATGATTCCGAGCTCGATCCACCTTGCGCGCCAAGCATCGGTCCATGACGGGCCTAGATCACCGGTTTGTTCCCGTACGAACAGACCAGCGGGCAGAGCGTAGTCCACGGCAAATTCGCGGGTGAATTTTTCGGCGAGAATTTGCCCCTTCTCGCGCGTTATTTTCAACGTCAGCGACCAGGGCTTCGAGGGATCAAATCCCGATTGTTCCGCGGTTTTGAGAATTGTCCATGGTCCCGGCGGCATGCCGGCCGGTCCCTGTCCGCGGCGCTCGATTGCCATGTCGCGCACGTTCACGATGAGGTTGTTTTGGGCCAGCCCAATGCGATCCGGGACGGATCCGAGCACGAAATCCTCGCCCAGGGGATTCCATGGGCCTGTGCTCAAGACGAGGATCGCATGATTGCCGGGGCCGAGTTCGCGCATCAGCGACGCGAAGCCGGATGCGCCGAGGATATTCTGTCCGATCGAGGGAACGTTGAGATAAGCGATATAAATCTCGATTAAGGGATTGTTGGGCCGGCTCGTGCCAGACGATGCAACGGGCGTATGGGCGAAAGCCTGATCAACCTGGTCTATCGTCAAGGTAAAGCGCTTGACGAGCCCGTTGGTGACAAGACTATCCCAATCATGCGCCTCGAAACCGTCGGCTTTGGCGCGAACCTTGAGACCAAGCGTGTTGGCCGTGCCAAAGCCGAGCTTTTCGCGGGCGGCGGCGAGCGATGCCGCGAGGATCGTTTCGTTGATGATGCGGGTCGAGGCCGTCGCCATGGAAATTCCATCGACAACCGATGCCGCCGCCGCGCCATTGGCTCGTGCGCCGGGACGTCCGACGCGAATGGAATGGCGAACCGACAAGCCCACATATTGCTCGACAAAGCCCGCCAACGGTCCCGGCCCCAAACCATCCACGAAGACCGGCTCATGCTGGCTCAGCACCTTGACGTCACGAAAACTTCCATCCGGCGCCAAGGCGATCAAAAGATCCGCCGGCGTTCCGCCGAAGCCAGGAAAAGATGCGAAATCGATTGTTTCGAAGGCATAAGCAAAGAGATAGTAAGCGCCGCCATTCTGCTTGAGAATGGGCCAGAGCGGAAGCTTTTCGTCCTTTTCGCCGATGACGAGAGGTGGCGGAAAAAAGCGCTCGAGGTCGGCACGGTCGAGTGTACTGGCGCAAACGCCGCGGCTCGAACAAGATATGGCCAGCAATCCCAGGATAAAGAAGACGAACCGGGCCGCGAGGGTCAAGGAGCCTTCCCTCGCGGCTGGATGGCGACACCCCAGGGAAACCGGCCAACCTTTATCGACTTCGTGGGCGTTAGCCTCGCTACGTCGATGACGGTCACATCGCCCGAGACCCCATTGGTGGTAAATAAAAAGTCCTGGCCAGGTGACAGCGCGAGGTGCCAAACACGTCGTCCGACCAGGATAAGAGAGATGACTTCGAATGTCTTTGCGTCAACCACCGCGACCCGGTCCGCTGGCCCGAGTGCCACAAAGGCATAGCGCCCATCGGCCGTGAGGCTAATTCCAACAGGCTAGATTCTGTCCTGGGAAATCGCGGGTAGCGTGAAATGGATTGTTTTGAGAACGGCGTGGCTCGCGGTGTCGATGACGGCAACCGTCCCGCCGATTTCCGAGGAGACCCAAAGCGTTTTGCCGTCGGCGCTAAATTCGGCGTGGCGAGGCCTTTGTCCGACCGGCGTCGCATCTTCGGCCTTGAGCGACGCGACATCGATCCAATGCACCATGTTGGTCGTCTCGGATGTCGTGACAGCCGTCTTGCCGTCCGGACTGACCGCCATCCCTTCGGGCTCGATTCCGACATCGACTTGCGCGAGAACCTTACGTGTCCGCGCGTCGATGATCGTTGTCGTGGCGTTGCTCTCGTTGGCGATGAACAGTGTTTGTCCGTCCGGCGCGAGAGCGAATTGCTCGGGATCCTCGCCGGAGGGAAGGTCATGGAGCAGGGCGCCGCTGGCCGGGTCGATAACCTGAACGGCGTCGGAATCGCTGGCGCAGACGAACAGCATTTTGCCGTCCTTCGAAAACACGAGGCCGCGTGGACGCCGTCCAGTAGCGAAGGTTCTGACGACTTCAAGAGTCTGGCTATCGATCACCGAGATCGTATTGTCCCGCTCGTTCGTGACAAAAATTTCATAGGCTAAAGCCGGCGGAGATCCCAAAGACATGGCCGCCGCCAACAAAGCGCTCGTTATGCGTACGATCATGTCATGGTGCTCCCATGGCACGGCATGCGCTCTCGGGTTTGTCGAGACCAAGCGTGTCGAGATCAGTGCTTTCGTGCAGAAATCCTTCCATCGGCGCGGTCGCGGTCACGGCTCCTGGCCAGAGAAGGTAAATCGGCTGCCGCAACTGTCCATTCCAAGAGCGGAAGCTCAAGGCCCGGCCTTTGAAGCCGCCTACGTTGAAATTGGGATCGTGTAGGAGCGCTTTGATCCGCGTGGGATCAGCGCTTTTCAGTTGCACCGCTGCTTCCCCAACGATGTGCGCGGCGAGCCAGCCGGCGTAATCGATGGAGCGCATTTGCCGCCCTGCCAATTTAGCGAAGCGGCCTTGCAATTGCGCGGCGGCCCAGGCTTCGACGGGCTTGCCCCAGCCGGCAGGCGTCAAGCCGTGGGTGCCAACCACCGGACGTGGCAAACTGGTATTATAGACAAGGGCGAGTCCGAACTCATCCGTTTCATCGGCGACAGCGACGACGTCATAAGAGGGAGCCCGCGTGACGAGCGCGAATTCGCGCAACGCGCTATCTCGAATGTCGGCGCCCTTCGCATCGAAGGTTGTATCAGCAACTATTTTCGTCCCGAATTTCTTGGCGCTATGACGTAAACTCTCCGCATAGGCGACGTCGGCCAGATTGGGTCCCGAGACTAGCAGAACATGCGTCCATCCCTTGAAGAGCAGGAACTGCATTAGAGCATCGCTCAGCATCGCCCTCGAGGGAATGACATGCAGAACGTTGGCGCGGCAATCGTGATCGCGAAGTCGCGTGTCGGTCGCGCCGATGTTGAGGAGTACGATATCCTTGGCGGCGGCCATGTCCGCTAGCGCCAGGACATCGCTTGCGGGCGCGTTGACGATGACGAAGTGCGGAGCCTCGGCACCGGCGATCGCAGCGAAGGCCGCGCGCAGGTCCGCCGCCGGTTCGACGACTGTCGAATGAAGTTCGAACGAGAGTCCGGCGAAACGGCCGGTGGCGATCGAATCCTTGATGCCCAGCTCGACGCCCCTTAGCCCTTCGTCCGAGGGCACGGCATCCTCGTTGTTGAGCGGCGGGGGCCGGTCCGCACGTCTTTCGATGTAGTGGATGACGACGAGCTCGGTGGGAGCCGGTACAACGGCGCTCGCCTCTTGGGTAGGAACGGAGAAGATTAGCCCGCAGAGAAGCCCCAATGCGCGGGTCCATGACCGCCGCGAACGTAATCGCGCCGCGGCATTCCATAGCCGGAATAGCCGATGTCCGCACCCAAACATCTGGCGCCGCTCCTCTCCCTGATCTTATTTGGCTCCATTTATAAAGGGAATCTGCCGCGTCTCGATATTGTACCAAGGTGCAAACGAAGGGGTCGTCCGGGTCATCCGTCTTGGGCGCTCTCATTATGTACCAAAGGACAATGGGGCCAGCCAAATCTCTTCGGTATCTTCGCTTAAAAACTCGGGGGGATCGTAGACAATGAGTCATTTCAAGACTATCGGAAAGCTTACTCTAGCGGCCGCTTTCATGGCGGCGGCGAGCCAGGTGGCGACAGGACACGGGAATGTCACGCCGCAACCCGTGGATACCACCGGCCTTCCAAATCTCGGACCCGAATGGAAGACATCGAATCCTTTCCGAGTAAATCCGAGAGCCATTGAAATTGGGGAAGCTGGTTTTGGCCAGAACTGTGCGCGGTGTCACGGACTTCAAATGATTTCCGGAGGCCTGGCCCCGGATCTGCGGAAGCTCGAGAAGGGCGACGAAGGCGACGCCATTTTTATCGAGCGCGTCACGCACGGTGCCGTCATCAATGATGTCACCAAGATGCCGCCTTTCGCCGGAGTTCTCTCGCAAGAAGCACTTTGGGCGATTCGGGCCTATATCGAATCCAATCATCAGGAATAACGCGCGTGCTGTATCAAGCCATACGATCTCGAGCGGCCATGGTGACCGCTGTGGGATTGTTCTGTATCGCACTTTCATCTTGCCTCGTGGCGCATCCAGCGGGCGCGCGTCCGCTCGACGACGTCGTCGCTTCCGGAACCCTCCGGGTTGCCGTCTATAGCGACAACAAACCATTTTCCACGGCCGGAAACGGCACGCCGGCAGGCATCGACGTCGCGTTGGCGGAAGCGATTGCCCGGAAGCTCAATGTTGGGTTGGATCTCCGGATCGTGGAAGCGGGGGAGGATGCCGACGGCGACTTTCGTCTCAACCTCTGGAAGGGCGATCTCGCCGGCACGCCTCTCGCCGATCTCATGCTCCATGTTCCCAACGACAGGCAGCTTGCGCTTCGCAACGAGCAAATCTTTCTGACCGCGCCCTATTTCGAGCAACATATCGCCTTTGCGTATCGCAAGGGCGAACTCGATGGTTTGCAATCACTCGGCGATACGGAGGGGCATCCCATTGCGGTGGAAGCCGGGGGATCAGCGGATATGCTCATTCTGCTCGCGGAAGGCGGCCGTTATCGCGAGAATGTCCAGCACTTCCGCGATTTTGCCGCAGCCGCGGCAGCTTTCGTTGCAAAGCAAACACCGGTCTTGGCGGGAACCAAGGCCGAGATCCAAGCCGCATTGCACGACGCGAATATTTCTCCAGACGATGCCCCCGTGATCGAAATCAAAGTGGTTGGCATGGTGAAAAATAGTTGGGAACTCGCCGGTGCGACGCGCTCCGATTCCCGCGATCTCGCCTATGCCGCCGGCAACGCGATCTCCGCTCTCGTCAAGAGCGGTGAGTTGAAGGCAATTTGCGAAAAGTACGGTGTCGCCTTCACGCCGCCGAAGCTCGATTGATCCGCCATATGGCGCCGCGAGTCTGTACTTATTGGCAATAAAGACGCCATTCGGAATTGGCTACACATTTTCTGCGAAGGGCACAGAACGCAAAACGCGCATCCACCCCTGAGTGCCATCGGTTTAAATCAGAAGCTGTGATTTCGGGAGGAATCTTAATGACATTTCGCCGTAAACTGCTCATTGGGGCCGGAGCTGCCGCTCTGTTCGCTGGAGCTGCGAGCAGTGCCGCTTTCGCTTTTGTAAGCGACGCGTGCATCGCCAACGACGCAACGACGCCGTCGTCCGTCGTCACCTATGGGATGGGCACGCAAGGTCAGCGTTTCAGCCCCCTCACTACTTTGAATCGCGACAACATCAAGGGTCTCGTTCCCGCTTTTTCGCTCTCCTTCGGCGGTGAAAAGCAGCGTGGTCAAGAGGGCCAGGCGCTGATCAAGGACGGCATCGTTTACGTGACGGCCTCCTACAGCCGCGCCTACGCCATTAATTCGCGAACCGGTGAGAAGCTCTGGGAATATGATGCGCGGCTGCCGGAAGGGATTCTGCCGTGCTGTGACGTCGTGAATCGTGGCGGCGCGCTCTATCATGACAAGTTCATCTTCGGGACGCTCGATGCGAAACTCGTCGCGCTCGACGCCAAGACCGGCAAGGTCGTTTGGCGGAAAGATATCGACGATTTCAAAGCGGGATATTCCTTCACCGCCGCTCCGATGATCGTGAAAGGGAAATTGATCACCGGCGTTTCCGGCGGCGAGTTCGGCGTCGTCGGGCGTGTCGAAGCGCGTGACCCCGACACCGGCGAAATCATCTGGAAGCGTCCGGTTATCGAAGGCAATGTCGGCGAACTCAACGGCAAGCCTTCGACGATGACCGGCAAGCTCAACGAGACATGGCCTGGCGACATGTACAAGTCCGGCGGCGGCGCCACCTGGCTTGGCGGCACTTACGATCCCGAAACGAACCTGATCTATTACGGCACCGGCAATCCCGGCCCGTGGAACAGCTGGCTGCGGCCCGGCGACAACAAATGGTCGGCTTCGCGGATCGCGATCAATCCCGACAATGGCGAGATCGTTTGGGGTTTCCAAACAACCCCGCACGATGGATGGGATTTCGACGGCGTCAACGAATTCGTGCCCTTCGACTTGACCAAGGATGGCAAGACGATCAAGGCCGGCGGAACCGCCGATCGTAATGGCTTCTTTTACGTCCTCGACCGCACCAACGGCAAATTCATCAGCGCGACCCCGTTTGTGAGCAAGATCACCTGGGCGAAGGAGATTGGCCCAGACGGACGTCCGGTCTACGATCCCGCTTTCCGTCCTGGCGACCCGACCAAGGGCGACGGCAAGAAGGGCGCGTCCGTGTTTGCCGTCCCGAGCTTCCTCGGCGGCAAGAACTGGATGCCGGTTTCTTACGACCCGCAAACCAAGCTTTTTTATGTGCCTTCGAACGAATGGGGCATGGAGATTTGGAACGAACCCGTCAGCTACAAGAAGGGCGCCGCTTATCTCGGTGCGGGCTTCACCATCAAGCCCGTCTTCGAGGATCATATTGGCTCGCTCAAGGCGATTGATCCGACGAATGGTAAAATCGTTTGGGAATATAAGAATAAAGCGCCACTGTGGGGCGGGGTTCTGTCAACTGCTGGCGGTCTCGTCTTCACGGGGACACCGGAAGGCTACTTGAAGGCTTTCGATGCCAAGACGGGCGAGGAAGTCTGGAAGTTCCAGGTCGGGACCGGCGTGGTCTCCACACCAATCACCTGGGAGCAGGATGGCGAGCAGTGGATCGGCGTCAGCGCCGGTTGGGGCGGGGTGGTCCCGTTGTGGGGTGGCGAGGTCGCCAAGACGACGGCCGGCATCAATCAGGGCGGCAGCTTCTGGGCCTTCCGCCTTCCGAAGGACGTCGCGGCGCGATAGACTATCTTGTGGGCCGGTCACGGCCGGCCCACATTTCCACCGGTTCCAAACGGCTCGCCGGGACTTATTCGAGGCACAAACTCGCGGCCTCGTGTGTCCCGCCGGTCCTACCGCCTCGAAAAATCGACTTTCGTTATTGCGAAAATGAGATTTTCTATGGACGTCTCGAGTCAAATTAGCGTTAAGAGATTCGGGGATCCGCAGATGCGATCGAAACAGGTGTCGGGAGCGCTTACAATGCACCTGATGATCGTGGACGACCATCCGCTTTACCGGGAAGCTTTGCAGAGCGCCCTGGTCATGGCTTTTCCTTTTGCCTGTGTCGATGAAGCGGATTCGATCAATTCGGCCATCGATAAGCTTGCCCGCTTACGGTCGGTCGATATGATTCTTCTCGACCTTTCGATGCAGGGCGTCACGGGGTTCGATGGCCTCGTCGCGATCCGGAAATCGTGTCCGAGCATTCCTGTCTTGATCGTCTCGGGTCTCGACGACGTCTCGGTCATCCAGGACGCCATGCGCTATGGCGCATCGGGCTTCGTCCCAAAAGCCGTCGACAAGCCAAGGTTGATCGAAGCCATCACAACCGTTCTCAAGGGTTCGCTTGCGTTTCCGCGGTTCGCCGGTTCGTCGCTTGTCCGTGGAAACGCGAAGACGTCTCTTATGGACCGGATCGCGCTGCTCACGCCGCAGCAGTTGCGTGTGTTGATGATGATTCGGCAGGGTAAGCTCAACAAGCAGATCGCTCACGAATTGTCGGTCGGCGATTCGACAGTCAAAGCCCATGTCACGGAAATCTTGCGGAAACTCGGCGTTGCCAGCAGAACGCAAATCGTCATCGAGACGGCGCCGTTGAATTTCGACCGGTCCAATTAACGCGCACGGTCTATGCAGGGCATCGGAAGGCGGCCGTAATGAACGGCAGATCCTTGGCGCCGCGTCGTCAACCTGCGAAACGCCTGTAGCGATGCCAAGAGGCGTGACCGGGCACTGGCAGAGCGGCGAACAGGCCGAGCAATCCCGGCAGGATCTGATCCGACACCCATCGGGGAACTTGCCGGGTTCAGCGATATCCGGCGACTTGGTATCATTCCGGATTGCCGCCGGCGCCGATCCGCTGGGTGCTCGCGCGCGATCCCATTGGCGTCGCCAGCCTTCGTCCCAGATCAGCCGCCTGGTCTCACAAGGATGATCCGGCCTTCAGCGATGCGATCGCCACCGTTCGACGGCTCTTGTGGAGCGCGCCGAATTTATCAATGTCCCGGCACGACCCGGATCGCGTGGAGATTCCCGCCGCGCTATGGGAAAGACTCACGGAAACGCTCTGCTGCGCCGCTTGAAAGGGGCAAAGTCGAGCTTAGTCCGCGCAGGATTGAACTCAAACCCTATTCCGCCGCCGTGGCGTGCCGGAACGTGGCGGGATCGTAATTGAGCACCGGCGCTAGCCAGCGCTCTGTCTCCGCCACGCTGAAGCCCTTGCGCTTGGCATAGTCCTCGACCTGATCGCGTTCGATCTTGGCGACACCAAAATAGGCCGCCTCGGGATGGGCGAAATAAAGGCCGCTGACCGACGAGCCCGGCCACATCGCATAGCTTTCCGTCAGCGTCACGCCAACGCGCTTCTCCGCGTCGAGCAATTTAAACAAAGTAGCCTTTTCCGTATGATCGGGCTGCGCAGGATAGCCCGGCGCCGGGCGGATGCCGCGATAATGCTCGAGATAAAGAATTTGCGGATCGGCGGCAGGCCCCGTCTCATAGGCCCAGAATTCGCGCCGGACCCGCTCGTGCATGCGCTCGGCAAAAGCTTCCGCGATCCGGTCGGCCAAAGCCTTCACCATGATCGAGGAGTAATCGTCATTGGCCCGTGCGAACCGCTGCGAGATCTTATCCTCGTTCGCGCCCGCAGTGACGACAAAGCCTCCGATATAATCCGCCTTCCCGCTGGAAGCCGGCGCAATATAATCTGAGAGCGCCACATTCGGCCGCCCGTCGCGCTTCACGAGTTGCTGACGCAACGTATGCAGCGTCGCGAGTTCGCCCGTCCGGGACTCTCCAGTATAAAGCTTGATATCGTCGCCAACGCTATTGGCGGGCCAGAAACCTACGATGGCTTTGGGATCGAACCACCGCTCCGCGACAATTCTGTCGAGCATGTCCTGCGCATCGGCAAACAAGGCCCGCGCCGCCTCGCCGCGCTCGGGATCGTCCAACAACGCGGGATAGCGGCCCTTGATCTCCCAGGTCTGGAAAAAGGGTGTCCAATCGATATAGGGCACGAGTTCCGCCACATCGGCATTGGAAAGCACGCGCGTACCCGTGAACACGGGCTTTGGTGGATCGTAGGAATCCCAATCGATTTTCGGCGCATTGGCCCGCGCCTTGGCCAGGGGCAGACGCAGTTTGTCGCGCTCCCCCTGCGCATGGGTTTCGGCAACCCTCGTATATTCGGCGCGGATCGCCTCGACATAGGCGTCGCGTGTCTCCGGCGCGAGAAGCTGTTGCACGACGCCAACCGCCCGGCTGGCATCGTTCACATAGACCGTTTGGCCCCGGTGATAATTGGGATGAATCTTGACCGCCGTATGCACCCGGCTGGTCGTCGCGCCGCCGATCAGCAAGGGCACCGAAAACCCTTCGCGTTCCATCTCCGCCGCGACGAAACACATTTCCTCGAGCGAGGGTGTGATCAGGCCGGACAGGCCGATCGCATCGACCTTTTCCGCCCGCGCCGTGTCCAAAATCTTCTTGACCGGCACCATTACGCCGAGATCGATGATCTCGTAATTATTGCAGGCCAGCACGACGCCGACGATATTCTTGCCGATATCGTGCACATCGCCTTTGACGGTCGCCATCAAGATCTTGCCAGCCCCGGCGCGCTCGGTTGCGCCCGTCCGCCGCTTCTCTTCTTCCATATAGGGTTCGAGATACGCGACAGCCTTTTTCATCACCCGCGCCGATTTCACGACTTGCGGCAGAAACATCTTGCCCGAGCCGAAGAGATCGCCAACCACATTCATGCCCGACATCAGCGGGCCTTCGATGACATCGAGTGGCCGCGCGGCTAGCGCGCGGGCCTCTTCCGTATCCTCGTCGATGAATTCGGTGATCCCGCTCACCAGCGCATGTTCCAGGCGTTTGTTCACGGGAAGCGCGCGCCAAGCCAGATCCTTTTCGGTTCTCTCCCCGCCTTTGCCCTTGTAACTTTCCGCCAGAGCCAACAGCCGCTCGGTCGAGTCCGCGCGGCGATTGAGGACGACATCCTCGCAGGCCTCGCGAAGCTCTTTATCGATGTCCTCGTAAACCGCGAGCTGGCCGGCATTGACGATGCCCATATCCATGCCCGCAGCAATCGCGTGGTAGAGGAAGACCGAATGCATCGCTTCGCGCACGCGCTCGTTGCCGCGGAAGGAGAAGGAAAGGTTCGAGACGCCTCCGGAAATATGCACGAGCGGCATGCGCGCGCGGATCTCGCGCGCGGCCTCGATAAAGTCGACGCCGTAATTATTATGCTCTTCGATGCCCGTCGCGACCGCGAAAATATTGGGATCGAAGATGATGTCCTGGGGCGGAAACCCGACTTGCTCCGTCAAAATTTTATACGCGCGCGCGCAAATTCCGACCTTACGCTCCTTGGTATCCGCCTGGCCCTGCTCGTCGAAGGCCATGACGACGACAGCCGCGCCGTAACGGCGAACGACCTTCGCGTCGGCGATAAATTTCGCCTCGCCCTCTTTCATCGAGATCGAATTGACGACGGATTTGCCTTGAACGCATTTCAAACCCGCTTCGATGATCTCGAATTTCGAACTGTCGATCATCACGGGAACGCGGGCGATATCGGGCTCCGCCGCGATCAGATTGAGATAATCGACCATGGCCTTGCGCGAATCGAGCAAGCCTTCGTCCATGTTGATGTCGATGATCTGCGCCCCATTGGCGACTTGATCACGCGCGACGTCCAAGGCCGCGGATAGATCGCCCTCCTTGATCAGCTTCCGAAACTTGGCGGAGCCCGTCACATTGGTCCGTTCTCCAACGTTCACGAATTTAATATCCGCGGTCAGCACGAAAGGTTCGAGGCCGGACAATCGCAACAGAGGCGCAATTGTGGGAATCTGGCGCGGCTTGATGCCATGCACGGCCTTGGCAATGGCGTGAATATGCGGCGGCGTCGTGCCGCAGCAGCCCCCGACAATATTGACGAGACCGCTTTCCGCGAATTCCCTGATGAGACCGGCCATGAATTCCGGGCTCTCGTCGTAGAGGCCGAATTCATTGGGCAGGCCGGCATTGGGATAGGCGCAAATCAGCGTATCGGCGGTGCGCGAAAGTTCGGCGAGATGCGCGCGCATTTCCCGCGCGCCCAAGGCGCAGTTGAGACCGATGGAGAAGGGCGAGGCATGTTGCATGCTATACCAGAACGCCGCCGGCGTCTGGCCGGACAGGGTGCGCCCAGATAGATCGGTAATCGTGCCGGAGATCATTACCGGCACGCTCTGGCCGATTTCGGTGAAGACGGTTTCGACACCGGCAAAGGCGGCTTTAGCGTTCAACGTATCGAAAATGGTTTCGATAATGAGGATTTCGGCCCCGCCCTCGAGCAAGGCGCGCGCGGCCTCGACATAGGCGTCGTGCAATTCGTCGAAGGAGACGGCGCGATAGCCGGGATTATTGACATCGGGCGATATCGACGCGGTGCGGCTCGTCGGGCCCAAGGCGCCCGCGACGAAACGGCGCTTGCCATCCTTGGCCTGGGCCTTGGCGGCGGCGGCCCGGCAGAGGCGCGCGGCTTCGCGGTTTAAGTCAGGCACCAAACGTTCCATGCCGTAATCGGCCTGCGAAATCGATGTCGAGTTGAACGTGTTGGTGGCAATGATATCGGCGCCGGCCAGGCAATAGGCCAGGTGAATCTCCTCGATCGCGTGGGGCTGCGTCAGCACCAAGAGATCGTTGTTGCCCCGGAGATCGCTCGGCCAGTCCGCGAAGCGTTCGCCGCGAAACTGTTCCTCGCTGAATTTATAGCCCTGGATCATCGTGCCCATGGCGCCATCGAGCACGAGAATACGCTCGCGCGCGGCCTCGAGCAGAGCTTGCCGGACCTCGGCTCCGTTCACGGTAAAATGTTCCATCATACGGCTTTCTGGTCGTGAGGAGCCGCGCGCATGCCGAGAAGGTGGCAAATCGCGTAAACGAGGTCGGCACGGTTCATCGTGTAGAAATGGAAATTGTAGATCCCGCGATCGACGAGATCGAGCACCTGTTCGGCGGCCACCGTCGCGGCGACGAGGCGCCGCGTGGCGGGATCATCGTCGAGACCCTCGAAACGGTCGGCGAGCCAGGCCGGCACCGAAGCGCCCGCGCGCTTGGCGAAATTCGCCGTCTGCTTGAAACTTTGAACCGGCACGATCCCCGGCACGATGGGAATATTGATCCCCCGCGCGCGAACTTTCTCGAGAAAGCGCATGTAGATGTCGTTGTCGAAGAAGAATTGCGTGATCGCGCGCGTCGCGCCCGCGTCGATTTTTTCCTTCAACACATCGATATCCTGATCGATGGAGGCGCTTTCGGGATGGCCTTCGGGATAGGCGGACACCGAAATTTCGAAATCGCCGATCTTCTTCAATCCCTTGATCAAATCCGTCGAGGTTTGATATCCATCTTGTTGCGGCTGATAGACCGAGCCTGGGCCACCCTGCGGATCTCCACGGAGGGCCACGATATGGCGCACGCCGGCGTCCCAGTAATCGCGCGCCACGGCATCGACTTCGTCGCGGCTCGCCGCGACGCAGGTGAGATGGGCCGCGGGATGCACCGGCGTTTCCTTGATGATGCGGGCCACCGTCGCATGGGTCCGCTCACGCGTGGCGCCGCCCGCGCCATAGGTGACCGAAACGAAGTTCGGATGCAACGGCGTCAAGCGCCGGATCGAGTCCCAAAGCGCCGCTTCCATCTCCGGCGTATGCGGCGGAAAGAATTCGAACGAAACATTGAAACGGGGGCGTGCGCCCCGGCTCAGACGCGGCGCATTCGCGGCGATGGACATTAGGCGAAGACCTTGAGTTGTGGTGGAAGCGTGTCGGATTGGATGCGGCGATCTTGCGCCATCCAGAGAGAAACTGTGAGTTTGCCGCCGTCGTGGCTGCCCGGCGCAAGATCGCGCGCGAGGATCACGTCGAGGCCGGCATCGGCCATGAACCCGGCGATTTCGTCTTGGGAAAAACCAAGCCGGCGGTGGGCATGGCCGCTACGCAAACTTTCTTCGCCGTGCGGCGCGAAATCGACGACCAGCAGACGCCCGCCCGGACGCAAGGTCCGCGCCGCCTCGCGCAAAGCCCGCGAAGGATCGTCGAGATAGTGCAAGACCTGATGCAGGATGACCAGATCGAAGCCATTATGCTCGACGGGAAGCGCGAACATATCGCCTTGCCGGAGCTGAACATTGCGCAGACCCGCGCGGTCGATCCGGTCGCGCGCGACGCTCAACATTTGCGGCGATTGATCGATGCCGAGCACCCGCGCCGCTTGCGGTGCGATGAGTTCCAGCATCCGCCCGGTTCCCGTGCCAATATCCAGCACGGCGTCGAGAGGAGCCGCTCCGACGGCTTCGCGGATCGCGCTTTCCACGCGATCCTCGGCAATATGCATGGCGCGCACGCTGTCCCAGGTCTTGGCATGAGCCGCGAAATAGCGCGCGGCCTGCCCGGCGCGGGCCTCGCGCACCTCTTGAAGACGGGCACGGTCCGCCTGCAAAACGGGATCGCCGGGGTTGATTTGGGCGATGATCTCCCGGGTCAAAGCGGCACCCCGCCCGGATTGCGCCACGAGGAGAAAGACCCAAGCGCCCTCGCGATGACGCTCGACAAGGCCCGCCTCCACCAGTAATTTCAAATGGCGCGAGATGCGCGGCTGGGATTGGCCGAGAATCACGACCAATTCGCTGACGGTTAGCTCGGCCTCGCAGAGGATCGCGAGCAGGCGCAGGCGCGTTTCCTCGGCCGCGGCGGAGAGCCCGGCTAAAATCTGACTGAACGGCGCCTGCCTCGAACCCATCGTGCCAAATCTCATTTTTTATACATATAAACATATCTTTATGTGAGTAAAGAAATTTGTTGGGGCAAGGCGGAAAAAGCGCACGGGAAGGGGCAAGGGCCGTCGAACGCCAAAAGCCGATCCGGCCGGTTATTTCCTGCAAATTTATGCAGTTCGATCAGGTAGCGCCCAAATCCACGGTAAAAACACGTGTTCTCTTGATCTCCGCATCTTCCAGGCTTGGCATCACCGGCACGTCGTATTCGGCCAGTTTGCGCAGGGTGCGGAGCGGCAGATAGGCCCGTCCGGGATCGCCGGTCAAAACCTTGACCCCGCGGCGCGCTTCGTCCGCAAGCCACGCATGGACACGATCCGCCATGTCTTTCTGATAGCTGATGTCGCCCGCCAGAATCATCGTCCAAGGGCCGGAAAGCCCAACGAAATCATCCTGGATTCCCGAGACGGAAACGCCATTCGCGCGCGCATTGAGGCTGACGGCAGCGACGGCATAGGGATCGATATCGACCGCCTGGACAACTCCAGCGCCGGCTCTGGCGGCCGCAATCGCGCAAATGCCCGAACCCGACGCGAAATCAAGCACGTTTTGACCCGCCACGAGGCTGGGATTGTCCAGGATATAGCGTGCCAAGGCCTGGCCGCCCGCCCAGGCAAAAGCCCAAAACGGCGGCGGTAGATCCTTGACCGCGAGATCGGCTTCGGTTTTTTCCCAAAGCGCCAGCGCCTCAGCGGCGAGATAAAGACTGATCTCCGGCACGAAGGGAACGGCCATCAACCGTGTATTGGCCTGGATGAAGGCGGCGTGGGTCCGCGACAGAAGCGCCGCCTTTCTCTTTTCCGGGAGCGCGTTCCGCGAAAGCGCAACATGCTCCCGGGGTCGAAGCTACTTAATGACCATTTCGGTAAACGGCCAGACATAGGCTTGTAGCATCACGAATAGCCCGACAAGACAAGCTAAGGCGATCGAATGTTTGAACACAAAACGCAGGATCGTGCCCTCGTGACCGAACCAATTGGTCGCCGTCGAGGCCACGACAATCGATTGCGCATCGATCATCTTGCCCATGACGCCACCGGATGAATTGGTCGCGGCCATGAGAATCGGCGAAAGGCCAAGCTGGTTGGCGGTGACTGTTTGCAAGCCGCCGAACAGAACGTTGGAGGCCGTGTCGGATCCCGTCAGCGCCACGCCGAGCCAGCCGAGGAGAGCCGCGAAGAACGGATAGACATAGCCGGTATTCGCGAAAGCCAGACCAAGCGTCGCGTCAAGGCCGGAATAGCGCGTGAGCGTGCCAAGCCCCAGCATGGCGGCAATGGTGATCAGGGAGTTCCGGACGACGCTCAGCGTCTTGACGTAAGATTGCACGAGACGCGCGGGGCTATAGCCAATCAACAGGCCGGAAACGATGGCGGCGAGCAAAATCGCGGTGCCCGTCATGGTCAGAATATTGAACTGATAGACCGCCGCCTCGATGGCAGGTTTTGGCACGGCCGGAGGCACCTTTTGCACCAACTTGTCCAAACCCTCGATCACGAATTTCGGCGCGAACAACGGATTGACGAGGTTCTTGAACGTCTCCGTCCCCCAAACGAAAACCGTCATGCAGAGAATGATCCAGGGCATCCAGGCTTTTGCGACCTCCTCTGTCGAATGCTCCTCGGGCAGCAGGCCCGACGGCGTCGCGGCAGCGCCGACCGAGACCGGACGAGGCCGGCTATTGTCGACGCGGCCACCGCCGAAATTCGGACTCGTCCAAATTTCCTTCGGGCGCCAAACCTTCAAGAAGAGGAAGAGAGAGCCCATCGAGACAAGCGAGGCCACCACATCGACGAGCCAAGGCCCGTGGTAGTTCGACACGATGAATTGGGCCAGAGCGAAGGTCGCGCCCGTCACCAGGATCGCGGGCCAAATCGCCAGCATCGGCCGAAAGCCAACGAAGGCCCAAATCAACCAAAACGGCACCAACAGGGAGAAGAACGGCAATTGCCGGCCGACCATGGCGCCCAGCACGATTTCGCTGATTCCCGTCGTCTTGCCCAAGGTGACGATCGGAATGCCCAGCGCGCCAAAGGCGACCGGCGCCGTATTGGCGATGAGGCTGAGACCCGAGGCGGCGAGCGGCGAAAAGCCAAGGCCGATCAAAATGGCGCCGGTGACCGCCACGGGCGTGCCGAAGCCCGCCGCGCCTTCGAAAAAAGCCCCGAACGAAAAGGCGACGAGCAGCAATTGCAGCCGCCGGTCCGGCGTAATACCGGCGATGGAATCTTGCAAAATCTTGAACGACCCGGTCGCCACCGTAAGCCGGTAGAGGAAAATGACGTTGAGGACGATCCAGCCAATCGGAAACAGACCGGAGAGGATGCCCAATCCCGTGGCTTCGAAGGCCATTCTCGCGGGCATGCCAAAGACGAAAATCGTAATGATCAAGGCAGCCGAAACCGCAATCGACGCGGCGATATGGGCTTTGACCTTGCCGGCAGCAATCAAGGTCAAGAGGATCATGATGGGAATAGCGGCGATCAGCGTCGATACGATCGCATTGCCAAACGGGTTATAATTCTGACTCCACATGCGCGTCTTTCCCTTTTGGCCAAAACCGGCCTTATATTTAGGTTCTGTTCAAACAAACCGGGCACGCCGATGCAACCGCCAATTCACCCATGCCATCATGCCTTTCGTCGGTCTCCCCACGAACGGCGGGGGCACGGGCAATGACCGGGGGCATCAGGCCAGGGGAGAAATCCATCGCCATGCCCTCGCCGGGCGACGCCGCGCTGATCTTCATCGGCCATCTCCTCACGCCGTGGCAGCAAAGGGGGGAGTGTCCGCGCCAAGGTAGTTTCGACGGCCCCCTCTGCCGGCTCGTGCTCGATCCGGTCTGGGCCGAAGCTTTGACCGGTATCGAGGCCTTCACCCATCTCCAGCTGTTCTATTGGATGGACCAAGCCCGCCGCGATCTCGTGCTCCTGGCCCCCACGGGCAGCGGCAAACTCTCCGGTTCTTTCGCGTTGCGCGCGCCCACCCGGCCAAACCCAATCGCCTCCTCCATCGTCGAGCTCGTGGAGCGGCAGGGCAACGTGTTGCTGGTGAGAGGGGTGGATTGCGTGAGCGGGACACCGCTGTTGGATATCAAGCCGCATCGCGGGGCAGTTTGAATGATCGCCGACGTCGCGGGTTAGCCGCCTTTCCCGCCCCACGCCTTGACGAATGCGCCGCGCCGGCCCAATCTTATGTGACATAGCCTAGGGGATCCCCGGCAGGGGGCTGAGAGGCTGGCGATACGGCGGCTAAACCGCGCGTGGCCCGGCGACCCTTTGAACCTGATCCAGTTTGGCCTGGCGTAGGGATGGCAGATCGCGCGGTGTTCCGTGCATCCCTCATTCCCGTTGAGCCGGCGGATCGTCTTGAACCAAGGCGGAGCGCATGCGCATCAGTGTCATCGGAGCAGGGATCGCCGGCCTCACCGTGGCCTATGAATTCGTCCGCGCGGGCTGCACGGTCGATATCGTGGAGCAACGCGCGGGCGCAGGCCTCGGCTGTTCGTCCTATGCCGGCGGCATGCTCGCGCCCTGGTGCGAGATGGAAAATTCCGGCCCGCTTGTGGCCGAACTTGGCCTCGAGGCCCTCGCCTATTGGCAAGAGATCGTGCCCGTGGCCACTCGCCAAGGCAGCCTGCTCGTGGCGCCCGCGCGCGACCTGCCCGAACTCGCCCGCTTTGGCCGCCGCACCAGCCATTTCGAGACGCTCGACGCCGGCGCCATCGCCGCCTTGGAGCCCGATCTCGAGGGACGCTTCAGCCGCGCGCTCTATTTTAAGGACGAAGCCCATCTCGATCCCCAGGAGGCCGTGGCGGCGCTGGAGCGATTGCTGCGCGACAGCGGGCTCGCGGCATTTCACTTCGGCACGCCCGACACGGCACGCATCGACGCGGACTGGACGCTCGATTGCCGGGGTTTTTCCGCGCGCGACAGCCTCCCCGATCTGCGTGGCGTGAAGGGCGAGATGCTGGTGCTGCAAACCCGCGACGTCCATTTCTCGCGGCCGGTTCAGTTGCTGCATCCGCGCACGCCCGTCTATATCGTGCCGCGCGCGGAGGGCCGGTTCATGATCGGCGCGACCATGGTCGAGAACGAAGAGAGCGGCCGGGTCACGGCCCGCGGCATGCTCGACCTGCTGGGCGCCGCCTATACCGTCCATCCGGCCTTCGGCGAGGCGGAAATCGTCGAAATGGGCTGCGATCTGCGCCCCACCTTTCCCGACAATCTGCCGCGTCTGCGCCAAGAGGGCCGGCGGCTTTTCATCAATGGTCTCTTCCGTCACGGCTTTCTTCTTGCGCCCGCCTTGGCGATCCGCGCGCGCAAAATGATCTTGGATGGCGCCCTATTTCCGGAGGTCATGGATGCAAATCAGCATCAACGGCAAAGCGCGTGAGGTCGAGGCCGGAACGCTCGCCGCTCTGCTGGACGAGCTCGATTATGGCGAGGCGGTCGTGGCGACCGCGCTCAACCAGGCTTTCGTGCGCGCGGCCGACCGCGAAAAGACAGAGCTGCATGACGGCGATCAGGTCGAAATCCTCGTGCCGCGCCAGGGAGGTTGAGGCATGAGCGATCCCTTCTCCTTTTATGGCGAGACCATCGCCTCCCGTCTTCTCGTGGGCACGGCGCTCTACCCCTCGCCCGCGATCATGGCGGAGTCGATCAAGGCCTCGGGCACCGGAATCGTCACCGTCTCGTTGCGTCGGGAGTCGGGCGCGGGGCGGGCGGGCGAGAGCTTTTGGGCGCTGATCCGTAGCCTCGGCGTCCGCGTTCTGCCCAATACCGCGGGCTGCCGGACGGTGAAGGAAGCAGTCACCACGGCTCAGATGGCGCGCGAGGTTTTCGGCACTCCTTGGATCAAACTCGAGGTGATCGGCGAAGACGATACGCTACAACCCGATGTGTTCGGCCTTGTCGAGGCCGCAGGCATTCTCGCCCGTGATGGTTTCGCTGTCTTTCCCTATACGACCGAGGATCTCGTCGTGGCGGAAAAGCTGCTCGGCGCGGGCTGCGAGGTCTTGATGCCCTGGGGCGCGCCGATCGGCTCCGGGCGCGGCCTCAACAATCCCTATGGGCTTCGCGCCTTGCGGGCCCATTTCCCCGGTATTCCGCTGGTGGTGGATGCCGGAATCGGTACGCCGTCGCATGCGGCGGCGGCCATGGAATTGGGCTACGATGCCATTCTCCTGAACACGGCGATTGCCAAGGCCACCGATCCCGTCGCGATGGCCCAAGCCTTCGCCTTGGCGATCGAGGCCGGGCGGCTCGCCTATCGCGCCGGCGCGATGGAACCGCGCGACATGGCCGCGCCCTCCACGCCGGTCATCGGGCAGGCCTTTAGGGAACCTCCGCTCCGGAATACGCCGCGTGCTTGATCCCTTTTACCTCATCGTCGATTCGGCGGATTGGATCGCAAGACTGCTGCCGCACGGCGTTCGGCTGGTGCAATTGCGGGTCAAGGACCAGCCAGACGCCATTATCCACTGGGAAATCTTGGCCGCGAAGCACCTCTGTGCGGCGGCCGGCGCGCAACTCGTCGTCAACGATTATTGGCAAGCCGCCATCGATCTCGGCTGCGACTATGTTCATCTCGGCCAAGAAGATTTGGATGACGCCGATCTTCCCGCGATCCGCCGCGCCGGGATCAAACTCGGCGTCTCGACTCACGACGAAGCCGAGCTGGAACGGGGCCTCGCCACGCAGCCGGATTACGTCGCGCTGGGGCCTATCTATCCCACCATCCTCAAGAAAATGCCCTTCGCCCCGCAGGGCCTCGAGCGGCTGGGGGCGTGGAAGCGCCGGATCGGAGCGATCCCGCTGGTGGGAATCGGCGGCGTGTCGCTGGAGCGCGCGCCGGGCGTGCTCGAATCAGGGGCCGACAGCGCCGCCGTGGTCACCGACATCACCCTCAACCCCGATCCCGAGGCGCGGACGAGGGCCTGGGCGACGGCCACACGCCCCTATATCCAAAGGAGTTAGGCGCTAAAATGGCTTATGGCCAGGGCAATCGCATATCAAATTTGAAGGATGAGCTTGCGTAGAAATTCGTTGCTCCATCCAGCTTTTTGAAATTTTCGCCGCTTGGAAATCTTTGTCGTTTCCTTGGTGACGATGTTCAAG
>JBEKFQ010000008.1:0-98689 GCA_050013235.1 Beijerinckiaceae bacterium | reverse complement strand
GAGTACGGTCGTAACGAGAACGATTTTCCACGGTCCACATCAAAGAGCCCCTCCGAATCGAGCGACTTCTCTTGAATCACAAACGATTCACCGGACTCAACAACTTTTGGAACGGACACTAAATTCCAAGTTTTTAGGATTGTTCTAAGATTGTCTTTGGTCCGTTGCATATTCCACCATATCAGAATACCTAAGCTGTCCAGCTTGAAAGAGATTCTCCTAGCCATGAAGCTAACCACAGTCACCCTGGCGTCGCTTGCCGCGCTGACTTCGCCCGTTTTCGCGGCGGATTTGCCATCCACGCTGACGGCCCCGGCGCCTCCGCCATCGGGGAGTCCATGGGAAGGGTTTTACGGCGGCGGACATACCGGCTTTGCGTTTGCAACCTCGTCTTATGCCACCAATCCCGCCGGCACGCCGGCGGCGGGCACCGTTGGTCTTTACGGCTGGGATGGTCAGTTTGGCCCGCTCGAAGGCGGTTTCCAGGCTGGCTACAATCATATCTTTTCCTCAGGCCTGATGCTCGGCACCGAGGCTCAGTTTTCCTTCCCCAACACGATGAGAAGCAGTTTGCCAGTGACCTTCCCCGCGAACGGGCCAACCACGGTGAGCGATAAGACCGAAATCTTCGGCTCTCTGCGCGGCCGCGTGGGCTATGCCTTTGGCAATCTCCTCGTCTTCGGCGCGGGCGGCTTTGCCTATGACCGCGACGAGGCGACGGCCACGGATACCAACGGCAACGTCGATACAGGTTATTTCTGGCGGCCCGGTTGGACGGCCGGCGCGGGCGCGGAACTTCTGCTGACACCCGACGTCAGCGCCACGCTCGAATATTCTTATTTCGATTTTACCAAATCCGGCGTGACCTTTCCGATCGCCGGGGAACGTTACACTTCCGGCTTGAACATGCAGACGGTGCAACTCGGCCTGAATTACCGATTCAATGGGAATGCGGCCACTCCGGTTGGCAGCCTTGGTATCCTATCGGATTCGGATGCCAAGAATTGGAGCGTTCACGCCCAATCGACGGTGATCGGCCAAGGGATGGCTCCATTTGCCGCCGCTTATTCCGGGGCGCAGAGTCTTTATAACGGCGGCGAGATACGCGACACGTTCAGCGTCACCGGTTATCTCGGCTACAAGGCCCCGGAGGGAACCGAATTCTATTTCAACCCGGAGCCTTTCCAAGGTTTTGGTCTGAGCCAGACCCACGGCCTCGGCGGCTTCCCAAACCTGGAAGCGCAAAAGGCCGGGTTCGATTATCCACATTATAATACGTCGCGCGCGTTCATCCGCCAAATCTGGGGCCTGGGCGGCGAGCAAGAAGATTTGGCCGATGGCCAAAACCAAGTCGCCGAAAAGGTCGACGTCTCCCGGATAACCTTGACGGCGGGTAAGCTCTCCATCCCCGATATTTTCGACAACAACGATTACGCGCACGACGGGCGCCAGCAATTTATGAATTGGGCGCTCAACGATGCCGGGGCCTTCGACTATGCCGCCGACCAAAAGGGCTATACTTGGGGAACGGCGCTCGAACTCAATCAGAAGAATTGGGCTGTCCGCACTGGTTATTTTCTCGAACCCGATTCGGCGAACGTCAACAATTTCGACACGCGGCTGGGAGAGCGTGGACAATATATCCTTGAACTCGAAGATCGCTACACCGTTCTTGGCTCGCAAGGTAAATTCCGGCTGACCGGCTGGGATGCCCAGTGCTATTGCGGCAGCTTCGCCGCCACTCTCACCAATCCAACTCTGATGAATCCGGTGCTCGATCCCAATGCACCGGACATTGCGGCGACGCGCAAGACCCGTTCGGAGTTCGGTTTTATCGCAAATGTCCAGCAAACCATCACGGATGATTTCGGACTGTTCTCGCGGCTGAGCTGGCAAAGCGGTCAAACCGAAATTATGGCTTGGACCGATATCGACGAGAGCGCCTCGGCTGGCGGTGTCTTGAAGGGAACGCCTTGGGGCCGCCCCACCGACGCCATTGGTTTGGCCGGTGTCGTGAACGGCCTCTCCGCGAATTATCAAAAATTCCTGGCCGCCGGTGGACTTGGCGTGAACGTCGGCGATGGCGCGTTGAGCTACCGTCCCGAAGAGATCATGGAAACCTATTATTCGATCGGCCTCACCACTTGGGCGTCGCTCACCTTCGATTATCAATTCATCGCCAACCCCGGCTATAACCTCGTACGCGGTCCGGTCTCGATTGGCGCGGCGCGGTTGCATGTTCAGTTCTAGAGTAGGTCCCGAAAAAGCTGCGGACTTTTTCGATCGAGGACATGAGCTAACCTCTTAGCAAGACGCTATTTCTTATCGCTCCGGTCAATCCACCGGAGCGATTTGCGCTTTCACGGCGCCGTGAAACATCATGCCTCTGTTCTGGCGTGACCGGATAGGAGAGCCAAAGCACGTTGCAAGGCCTCCTCGTGAAGCGTGACCAGATCCGCGCCGCGAATCGCGTCCAAAATTTGCCCGGGACTGCCGTCCCTTTATTTGATATACCGCATAACAATCATTTTGGTATAAAAGCACCGGTATAAAAGCAATAGTCATTCGATTCAGATCACTGATTCAGGCCAGCCGCGAGGACCTCATAAGAGGCAAATGATGGTTTCAAAAGACGAAAGCGACACGATGGCTGGAGAGTTTGGGATCCAGCCCCAACGGCAAGCCGCCGAGATTGACTCCGCGCCGGAAAACTGCGGGGAAAGCTGCGGCGAACTCGATCTCGCCGGGCTATCGAACGCGGTCGGTTACGTGCTGCGCCGGGCGCAATTGGCGGTTTTCGCAAATTTCATTCGACGTTTCGCCGATCTGGACCTGAAGCCGGCGCAATATTCCGTCTTGCTCGTCATCCGGAATAATCCCGGCCGCAAGCAATCCGAGATTGCCGCCGCGCTTGGCATCCAAAGGACCAATTTTGTCGCGATGCTCGACGAGTTGGAGGCGCGAGGGCTCGCCGCGCGCGCGCGCTCGTGCATCGACAGGCGGTCGCATTCCGTCACCCTCACCGAGGAGGGGCATGCACTTCTGGCGCGCGCGTGCAGCTTACAGGCCGATCAAGAGCGCGAAATTGCCGGGATTCTGGGACCAAGCGGCCGCGACACCCTCATGGAACTAGCCAGCCGCCTGACCAATCTACAATAGTGCACGTCCCACAAAAATTGCAGACCTTGGAACGCGTTCCAAGGCGGAAGCGTCTCGAATAGCAGACCTGACAACAGCGGACTTGGCAACGGCGGGCTTGGCAACGGGGAGGCGGGATGTCACGGGGCACACCGTTCCGCCCGCCAGAAACGGAACCGCTCTTCTGCCCAAGGCATCTTTTCCCGTAGCCTTAATATGCTTTTTGTTTCGTGTTATCTCACCACATCCCCTTCAATAACCGGTTATTAGACAGCGCCAGCGCAGTCACGACTACAAAAAACGCGGTTAAATCTTGCAATTGTTACGAACCCGCCATTTTAGATTATAATTGTTCCAAAAACGACATTTTAGAATAATTACAATATTCGCAGCAATGCTAGACAGTGGCCGTATTCCATATTACTGGCTAGGATCATATCATGGAGCTGGGTCTTTCACCTTGGTGACGGCGGCCTGGCTCTCATTGGCCGCTCTTCTTTTTGACTGTCCTCAATGCTGCGGACATGTGCGATCGGATCAAGATGACCAACAGTTCGGAAACGCTCCCCCTCCCGGCGCAAACAAGCTTTTCTTGGCGCCGGTTCCTAGCCTTGGCGGGACCGGGAATCGTCGTAATGCTGGCGGATACGGACGCCGGCAGCATTATCACGGCGGCGCAGAGCGGCGCGCAATGGGGCTATCATTTGCTGCTCCTGCAGCTCGTCCTCATTCCCATTCTCTATATCGTGCAAGAGCTGACGGTACGGCTTGGGATTGTGACCGGCCACGGGCATGCGGCGCTCATCAAACAGCATTTCGGCCGGTTTTGGGCCTGGGTCTCGGTTGTAACGCTCTTGGTCGCCTGTGTCGGCGCACTGCTGACCGAACTCAGCGGCCTCGCCGGTGTTGGTGCCATGTTTGGGGTACCGGCCTGGGTCACGATGACCTTGACCGTCGCCACTCTCACCACCATGGCCATCACGGGTAACTATCTCACCGTCGAACGGATCGCGCTGGCGATTGGCGCCTTCGAACTCGCCTTCCTTTTCGTGGCCTGGTGGGCGAATCCGGGGTTTGCCGAACTCGCGACCCAAAGCATCTCCATTCCCATCGGCGATCCCAAATATTTATATTTGGTCTCCGCCAATATCGGCGCGGTGATCATGCCCTGGATGGTGTTTTACCAACAATCCGCCGTCGTCGAGAAAAAGATCGGAATCGCCGACCTTGGCGTGGCGCGCGCCGACACGGCGTTTGGATCGATCTTGACGCAATTCATCATGGCGGCGGTTTTGATCGCTTCCGCCGCGGCGCTGAGCCATGGGAAGTCCGACGTCTCGCTCGATACGGTGCAACAGATCGCCGATGCGTTCACACCCGTTCTCGGCGAGCAAGCTGGCCGGCTGGTTTTCGCGATGGGCGTATCCGGCGCCGCCTTGGTGGCGGCTATCGTGGTCTCGCTGACGGCTTCGCGGACCTTGGGCGAATTGCTCGAATATCCTCATGCACTGGATTACCCCCTGCGCGAGGCCCCGTGGTTTTATGCCGTCTATGCGCTGGTGCTGATCATCGCGGCGCTGTTCGTGCTGTCCGGCGCCAATCTTGTCAGCCTCTCGGTCGGCGTCCAGGTCATGAACGCGCTGCTGTTGCCGATCGTTCTCGGCTTCTTGTTCCTCCTGGCTCAGCGCCTGCCCGCGCCCTATACCCTCAAGGGCAAAAGCGCCATCGCGGTCGCGATCATCATGATTTTGACCGTGGCGCTCGGCCTCTATTCCGGCATCACCGGCATTTGGAATTGAGAACGCCGGCGCCTGTCATGCGACAGGCGCCGCCTTAAGCAAAGCGGCGAGATCCGCGCTGGCGTCACCGGCCAGCTCCGGCGTGATCGCCACCCGCGCGGCGAGAAGCCGGCGGGCCAGCATGTGATCGGCCGCGCGGTTGACGGATTCGACACCCGTCAGAACGCCGTCCTTAAAATGGAAGAGCGAGAATTTATGCTCTTCCATCCGGCCGCGACGCACATGCGTATCCGCGCGATCGCTAAAACCCACCATCTGCAATTTGACATCAAACTGATCGGACCAAAACCAAGGCGGCGTCCCGTACGGCTTGTCTTGACCCACCAGCGTCGCGGCGGCGGTCTTCGCCTGATCCAAGGCATTCTGCACGGATTCGAGCCGGATCAATCCCGGCGCGAAGGGCGAGGGATGCCGCGTGCAGTCTCCCGCGGCGAGGATCGCGGGGTCCGAGGTCCGGGCGTAAGCATCGACCACGATGCCGTCATCGCAGACGAGCCCAGCTTCGAGCGCCAATTCGATATTGGGAACCACGCCGATCCCCACGATGACAAGATCCGCCGGGACAGCCGTGCCATCCCCCAAGACGACGGCGCGGACATGCCCCGCCGCATCGCCCCGCAGGCTCGTGACGACGGCGCCGGTCTTGATGATCACGCCGTGCTCGCGATGCAAGGCCTGAACGAACCCAGCCAGCGGCGGGGACGCGGCGCGCGCAAGCAGACGATCCCGCGCCTCGAACACCGTCACCGGCTTGCCCAGCGTCGCCGCGGCCGAGGCGGCTTCGAGCCCGATAAATCCGCCCCCGATCACGGCAACCGAAGCCGCGGTCTCGAGAGCCACGCGGAGACGGCGGGCGTCGCCCAGGGACCGCAGGGTCATGACGCCCTCGAGGCCGTGGCCGGGGATCCCTAGGATTCGTGGGCGGGCACCGGTCGCCAACACCAAATGGGTGTAATCGAGCCTCGCGCCGGCGGATGTCTCGACGAACTTCGCCTGGCGATCCAATCTGACGGCGCGGACCCCGGGCCGAAGATCGATACGGTTTTCGGCGTAAAATTGCGGCGCGCGCAATGCCAGCGCCAGTTCACTCGTCTTGCCCGTGAGAAACGCCTTCGAAAGCGGCGGCCGGTGATAGGGCGCGTCAAGCTCTTCGCCGATAATCGTGATGGCCCCGCCATAACCCAGTTCGCGCGCGGAGGCCGCAACCTGGAAGCCGGCATAGGAGCCGCCGATCACAATCAGGTTTTCGTTAAGCCTTGCGTTCGCTGTCATGGCCGTCCCAAATCGTAAGGGATATCGGATTTCGTTCGAGCCCTAGCCGCTTTCCGTCAACGGGACAATGGAGAGGCCACATTTGGGAGAGGCCACATTTGGCAGCGAGCGGAACCGGTGGCGCTCAAGCCACGGGTCTCGAACGCGGAGCGCCGGGAAAAAGCCTCTCGAGACCCGAGCGATAAGGGGCGGCGTATTTATCCTAATCCGGCACGAAGCAAATATGCTATATAGCGCTGGGGTGGCTGGGCAGGAGGCAAGACGGCAATGTCGGAAACGCGGAAAACAATCAGCGAACAAGAGCTGAACGAGAAAGTGATGACCGCGCTGCGGATGCGCGCGGCTTGCGTGGATGCGCGCAGCGTCATGCTGGAACTCGTCGATAGCCCCCCGGCCAGTTGCAACTGGCGTATCGGACATTTCGACCCAGGACGCGGCGACCGGTACGCCTGCAAGGTCGCGCTGCGATCGATCCACGCAAGCCTGCAGGATGATTACGACATGGTCGGCTACAGTTGAAAGCGTTTCGGCGTTTGCCAGGGGATCGGGGATCTGCCCAGCGCGGGCACGCGCCCACGATCCCCCCATGGAACGGCAGGCCTGTCTAGACCCGCGGCGTCCATGAGCATCTTCACGAGAAAAATAAACCCGGATTCAGCCGCCACATAGAATTACATGCCGCCGTCCCAGGCCACGAAAGCTCTATTATTCTATTGTAATTGAAGACCTTTTTACCATACTGACGGCGAAGTTAAAACTGAGCCGCCGAGGTACGTTCGATGACTGATTTTGCAGTAGACTCCGCGACCGGGAATGAGGCCGGACTCCCAGCGCGAGGCGGCTCCTTCTGGAAGAAAGAGGATTGGTGGGCCGTCGCGATTGGGCTCGGTCTGATTGCTTTGGCCTATGCTTTGTTCATCAATGGATCGAGCCTCGCTTGGCTCGCGGTTGTCCCCGCGAAATGGACCACATTCGATCAATTGAGCGCGCATTTTGCCGGCAACTGGCAGCGCTACGTCGCGCAATTCGTCGTTTGGCTGGCCGTGATCACGGCGTCCTTGTCGGCGCTCGGCCATCGCCCGCGCGATACGATTCCCGCCTTTGCGTTTCTCTACATTGTTTCCGTCGCCATTTTCGCGCTGGGACAATGGGAGCAGGCGATCAAATATAACTTGGAACCCCCGCTCGTCGCCCTGGTGGCGGGATTGATCCTGGCGAACTTGAACGTTTTGCCCCGGTCGCTCGATGCCGGCTTCAGAGTGGAGTTTTTCATCAAGCTCGGCGTGGTGCTTCTTGGCGCGACCTTGCCCTTCACGCTCATCGTTTGGGCGGGACCGGTAGCCCTTCTGCAAGCCTCGATTGTTTCGATCGTGACCTTCGTCGTCATCTTCTGGGCGGCACGCGGGCTCGGCATCGACCAGCGCTTTGCCGCCACGCTCGGCGTCGGCGGCGCCGTTTGCGGCGTGTCCGCAGCGATCGCCATCGCGGCGGCCGTGGGCGCCCGCAAGCGCGACGCGGCGGTGGTCGTCTCGATCGTGGTTCTTTGGGCCATCGTGATGATTTTCGTTCTCCCTTTTGCGTCGGCTGCCCTGAACCTGCCCGCCGGCGTCGGCGGCGCATGGATCGGAACCTCGGAATTCGCCGATGCCGCCGGCTTCGCCGCGGCCCAGGCCTATGGCGACATCGCAGCCAAGGTGCCGGGCGCCGCGGCCCATGCCGCGGATCAAGCGGTGACCGCCTTCACGCTCATGAAGGTTGTCGGCCGCGATATCTGGATCGGGATTTGGGCCATTGTCCTGTCACTGATTGCAGCGACGCGTTGGGAAAACACCGGTGTCGAAAACCGCGCATCGCCAAGCGAAATTTGGCGGCGTTTTCCCAAGTTCGTCATCGGCTTTATTCTGGCCTCCGCGTTCATCACGCTCGTCGCGCAAAGTGCCGGACATGATCAATTCGGCAAAGCCTTGACCTCCGATCTCGTGACGCCGGTGAAGAATCTGCGGACCTGGGCTTTTGCCTTCGGCTTCCTCAGCATCGGCCTGACGACCAGGTTCCGCGATCTCGCCGGCGTTGGTCTTCGCCCCGTGCTCGCCTTTAGCTCCGGCGTTGCCGTGAATGTCGTGCTGGGATTCTTGCTCTCGGTCTATGTCTTTGGCGCCTATTGGGCCGGTCTTGGTCAGTGACGAGCGAACAAGAAAAGATTGCCATCCAACAAAGCAAGCGCGGCCAATGCCGCGCCTGCGCTTATTTTTGCGATGAAGCCGCGGAGATCGAACGCGGCCTGCCCGGACTTATTCCTTTGAGCTCCGCGCATGGCGCAAGCCGCGCGGACGATGGCCTCTGTTCGCTCCATGACCGCTATTTACGCGCAAGCGCAAGCTGCGCGTCTTTCGCGCCAAGGCGCCCCGCCCCCACGCGGCGAGTTCTATAATTTCGGCAGCGAAAACCCGAGCGCTCGCCGGAACCCCATGGCCCCGTCTTCGCTCGCGAGAAAATCGTTCGCTTTTTGCATGATGTCCGCGCTGTCCTTGGCGCCCGGCGGCACGGGGGCCCCTGCTGCCTGGTAATGCGGCAGGTAGTTTGTTCTAAAATTAACGGTTCGGCACCCGGCCGCGGTGATTCGCAAGCCCTCATGCAGGACTTTATGAAAAAAAATCCGGTCGCAAACCGGACTCAGCGCCTTTGGCATCAACCAGCTTCGTAGCAAAGAGAACGCCGGGCGAGCGACAAGCCAGCAGCTCGTGTCGACATGGCGGTAGACTTCCTCTTCATGCTCTTTCATATCCAAGGGATGGCCGGCGGCGTCATGGAATTTGCGTTTGCAAGCCACCAGCGGATCGCCCCGCGCGGCCTGTCCAGCCACCATGGCTTCGATATGATTGGTATCATACCAATTATCGGCGTCGAGATAGGCCACCGCGTCGAACCCCTGGCGGTCCGCGAGAATGCCGCCGATGGCGCGCGGGGTATTGCCATTATCCCCATGGGACAGCGGGAGCCTGATATGCTGGGTTCGCGGTGAAGTCTCGAAAAGATCCTTCGCGTGGCCGTCCGCGATCAGAATATGATGACATTCATAGCTTTGACGCAGAACGCTCTCGTGACACAGCGACAAGACGGCGTCGTCCTCTTGATAATAGGGCGTGACGACGGCGACCTTCAGCATCTCATGCCTCCGCGATAAATAGGGTGCCAAGCTCGATCACTCTTTTGCGAGTTCAGGGCGTTTTGCCCGCCCGGAGCCGCTGCGGACGGACCGGCCGCGAGGAATCACAAATCGAAAGAATGTATGTTCTTCAACATGATAACATGAATTGCATAGCCCCTCGAACAGCATAGGCTTTTCACTTCGGCGAAACAAAGCACGAGGGCCCGGCCTGCATGTTTCCCGTGCTAAATCTTGCTCTGCACACACTTGCGGTTTAAGCAGAACCGCTGATTTCGAAGGAGTTTAACTTATGCGCCGCATTTTCGTTCTGCTCGGCCTCTCGATTCTCGCCATTGGACCGGCGATCGCGAGTCCCGCCTTGACGGCGAAACCAACGATTCTGCGTGCCACGGCCAGCTCGCATGGCAAGGTGATCCAAGCTCTTCCGGGCAATGTGCAAATCGACGTCAACAATTGCGGGAAAGCTTGGTGCTTCGTCTCCTGGGGCGAGAAATTCGGTTATATCCCGGTCTCCGCGGTTGCCGCGCTCCCCGAAGGACAAGCGCCCGGCGCCGGATACCCGCCCGGCTACGTGCCGCCCTATTACGGACCCTACCCCTATGACGGTTATGGCTATGGCGGCTATGGCTATGGCTATGGATACGGCGGGGGTTGGGGTCACCGCCGTTGGTAATGCGAGAAATCTAAACGGCTGGGGCGACCCGGCCTCGCGGATCTTACGCATTTTCACCACTGCAATCACGAGCGGGCCCGACCGCCCGCTTTTTCATGCGCGGATGGCCCTGCCGGGCCAAACCGGAATGTCCGTCAATTTCGGAAGAGAGGCGGCGCGTTTAGGTTCGGTTAACCATTTCGCGGCAAACTGGGTTAACTAAATCTCACGGCAAACACCGCCGCCTCGAGACGGCTCGCGCGAAGATTCGACCTTAGACATGCCGGCTGGCCATGGCACGTAAGACCGCCGGTTTCGCCGTGATACCCGCTCGCGCCCGCCAACCAGAGTTGTTTCCGTTACGCCATGAAATAACCGACAGGACCACGTGCTATGCTGGCAACGATACCAAACAATATTTTGGTTACCAATGGCGATCAAGCGCCGTTCTGCTATGGCATGCTAAATAAGGTCTTTTATTCTTTCGAGGCCCAGGCGGGCCGGACCGCCGTGGTCCTTCTGGCGGGGGCCTTGGCCCCAACGGACATGCTCCCGCTCGTCTCGGCGTTTCAGCGGCAATCGAGCGATTTTTCGGCCCGCGAAGCCGATATTTTACTGATCATCGATGGCGAGAGCGAGCACGCCGCAGCCTACGATGCGCTCGCGCTCGACGGGCTGAAGCTCGTGCATTGTCTGCCGGAATATTTCGAGCGCTGCGGTTTCGATGGCAGCCAACCCTGGATTTACATCATGGACCGGAACCAGCGGGTTCTCGGCCAAATCGATCCCATCCTCGACGCCGGCTATGTCTCCGCGGCTCTCCAGCTTATCGAATCGCTGCCGAGGGAAGAGCCCCGCTTCATCGCACTTCCCGCGCCGGTCCTCTCCATTCCGCATATTTTCAGCCGGTCCTTCTGCCGCGCCCTTATCGGCCATTTGGAAAACGGGCCGCACGTGCCCGGCGGCATGGCGAGCATGGACGCCACGGGAAAGGGTTTCCACAAGGTCGATTTGGATAAAAAGCATCGCGAGGATTGCGTGCTCGAACACGGCGACCCGATGCGCGATCAGGTCGTGAATGCGCTGGCTCGCTTTTGCTTGCCCGAAATCAAAAAAGCATACCAATTCGACGTGCATTTTATCGACCGCATCTTGATCGCCCGCTACGACGACACCGGCGGCTATTTCCGGCGGCACCGGGATAATGTCGCCGCCAGCGTCGCCTATCGCCAATTCGCGCTTTCGATCAATCTCAATACGGAAGATTACGAGGGCGGCTACCTCACCTTTCCCGAATTCAACGACCATAGCTACCGGCCGGGGACAGGCTGTGGCGTCGTCTTTTCCGCATCGCTGCTGCATGAGGCGCATCCCGTGACCAAGGGACAGCGCTATGTGCTGCTTACCTTCCTCCACAATGCCGAGGCGGAAGCCCGCCGCCTCGAGTTCTTGGAACGCGCCAAGGCCGCGGCGGCATGATCATTTTCGCGCGGCGAGGCTGCCTCGCCGCGATCGATATGGTTTCCATTGAACCGGTTTTCATCCGGACATGATTTTACGCTGCTCCCGTTTCGTCCACTGCTTGCCGCTCGGCGAGGGCCGCATTTTGATCGTCCATGCGGTCAATCATATGCGCCTACCCGCGGATCACGACGTCGAGATCATCTTCGATTTTTTCAGCACCCCGCGCCGCGTGCCGGACGATTGCGAGCCGCTGACAAAATTATTGCCTTATTCCCGCGAGTTGATCGGGCGCGCCGTCGCGGGACTCGTGGAACGGCAGGTTCTGACAGACAAGAGCCCGGATGAAGAGATGGAGGCGATCCGCGCGGAACTCGCGCCGACGCATGGCCGCGATCCCGGCGAACTGCTCGATCTTTACCGGCGGAAAATGAAAGAAGGCGGAGAAACCTATTGGGCCGCGGGCGCAACGCGTGGTGTGAGCGAACTCGGCGCTCTCACCAAACGCGCCGATGTCATTTTATTCGGCGACTGCGATATCCAGATGGAATCCGACTTTTTGCGCCGCGAAGCCGCCACACGGGGCATCGACCTCCGGGTTTCCGCAACCTTCCCCGACGATATCCGCTTCGCCAGCGAACATAAGCACGATGCGATCATCATTGGCGCCTTGCGATCGCGCCATTCCATCACCGGAGAACCCGCGCCAGGTCAGGCCGCGCATCAGATCTATTTGGCTGAAGCCCATCGGCTTCTGACGCAATTGCGCGAACAAAGCGCGGCTCCAATTCTGATCGATAACCTCCCCGAGCCCACCGTCCAACCGCAAGGTTTGGCGGAACACGGACTTCTCGGCCATCGCACCCGATTCCGCCTGGCAAATGTTGCCCTGGCGGAACACGCCGCCGGCATGAGCGGGGTCTATGTCGTCGACATAGCGGCGGCTCTCGGCGCGGTCGGCTCGAAAACCATGCTGGACGACGGCCTGGCCGGCTTCACCCATTTCGGCGCGCCGGGCTGGCTGCTGCAACGGCCCGAGGCGGAGAAAGATGCCGTGCATGGGCTCTTTCCCGATATCGCGCCGCTGGCGCATTTGGTGGGCGGCGATCCCTATGCCCGCGAAAAGGCTTTGGCGATCACCCATGTCGACGCCCTGACGACGGTGCTTGGCATCGGCCGCAAGAAATGCGTCATCCTCGATCTCGACGGGACGCTCTGGCCCGGCGTGCTCGCCGAAACCGGCTCGCCCTTCGCCTGGACGCCGGAGATCAGCGGCGCCTATTCCTATATCGGGCTTTATTTTGGGCTGCACGAGGCTCTTCTCTGCCTGAAAAAGCGCGGAATCGTCCTGGCTTGCGTGAGCAAGAACGATGAAAAGACCGTCCGCGACCTCTGGACCTATCCCGCCCATTACCCGCGTCATCGCCTGTTGACGCCCGATGATTTCGTGACCTGGCGCGTCAATTGGAACGATAAGCCCGATAATATCCGTTCGATCGCGGACGAGCTCGGCTTTGCGCTCGACAGTTTCATCTTCATCGACGATCATCCCGTCGAGCGGGACCGGGTGCGCCAGCGGCTCCCGGATGTCGAAGTCTGGGGCGAAGATCCCTTCGCCCTACGCCGCCGCCTCTTGGAAGACCCGCGCCTCCAATTGCCGCTCATCACCAAGGAAGCCGCGGATCGCGGCGAACTCGTCAAAGCGCAACTTCAACGCCAACAGATGCAAGCCTCGGCCATGAACGAGGCCGATTACATCGCTTCGCTCGGCATCCAATGCCAGATGGACCGACTCGAACCCGGGGATCCGCGCCTGTCCCGCGTGGAAGAACTTTTTCAGCGCACCACGCAGTTCAACACGACGGGCCGGAAATTTTCGCTTGGCGAGCTGAATGTCCTCGCCGCCAGCGACACGGCCCGCGTTTTCGTCATCCAGGTCTCGGATCGCTTCGCGGACCATGGATTGGTCGGCGCGGCGGTCATTTCGGATGGCGAAATCCTGGGCCTCGCCATGAGCTGCCGCGTTCTCGGCATGGGCGTCGAGCACTGCTTCCTGCGCCATGTTCTGGAGGAAACGAGGGGCTTGGCCGCCGGAATCACCGCCCGCATCGTCGAGACGCCACGCAACATTCCCGTCCGCAACATTTATCGCGACAATGGCTTCGTCGAACGCGAACCGGGCTTTTGGCTGCGCACGCTCGAGAGTCAGGACTCGCCTCTCCCCGATCGATAAAGCATTTGTGAGAGGCCAGCGCCGCCAAGCCCCTCGTCGAATCAAATGGATCTACGCTAGCTTGATCCCATGGGATCCCAACTGGCTCGACCGGCCTCTCGAGAAGCTGAAAGCGCGGCGCGCCAAGCGTTGCGCCTCTCGCCGTCGAATGCCCAGGCCTGGAGCCGGCTCGGCACGATCCTCCATCAGCAGAGCGCTCTCGCGGAAGCGGCCCGCTGCTTCGAAACAGCGTTCAGCCTCGATGCTTCGTTTTTCGAGGCGCTCAACAATCTTGCCGTGACCTTGCAGCGCATGGGGGATCATGCCGCCGCGGAGGCGCGCTACAGACAAGCGCTGCTGCTAAGGCCGCAAAGCACGGGCGTGGAATTCAACCTCGCCGTTCTTCTCGGCCATACCGGCCGCTACGCCGAGGCGCTGGAGATCGCCGGCCGGCTTCTCGTCCGCGAGCCCAAGATGATCCCGGCCTATTTGCTCGCGTCGGCGCTCGAAGGCGAAACCGGACGGCATGCCGCGGCCTTGGCGCGGGTCCGGCAAGCCCTTGCCATCGCCCCTGGCGACACTGGCATCCTCCTGCGCCAAGCTGAAGTTTTGCTCCAAACCGGCGATTACGCCACGGCGCTTAAGGTCTGCGATCAAATCTTGGCAAAAGATCCGGCAAATTCCAAAACCCTTCATATCCGGGCCCTCGCGCTTCAGGGGCTCGATCTTTGCCCGGAAGCGCTCCAGGCGTTCGAGCAAGCCGAAGCCGCCTCACCGGCACCGGCCTCGATCATGGCCTCGCATGCCTGGCTGCTCGCGGAAATGGGGCGGAAGCCCGAAGCCATCACAATGATCGATCAAGCGCTCGCCCGCGATCCCGGCGATGTGAAATCTTGGTACGAAAAGGCGAGCCTCACACGATTCAAAGCGGACGATCCGGCCCTGACCGCGATGGCGCGTCTGGCGGACAGGCCGGGCACCGCCTATCCCGACAGGATCAAGCTCTGTTTCGCGCTGGGAAAAGCCACTCTCGACCTCGGCGATGGCGCCCAGGCGTTCGCCCGGCTCGACGAGGGCAACCGCCTGAAGCGCGCGATTCTCGATTACGAGCCAGATGCCGATGCGCGCCATATCAGGGACATCGCTCAAGCTTTCCCAGCGGAGACTCTCGCGCGCCTTCACGGGACCGGCCCGGCTTCGAACCAACCGGTCTTCATATTCGGCATGCCGCGTTCGGGGACGACGCTGCTGGAGCAAATCCTCGCCTCGCACCCTCATGTCCACGGCATGGGCGAACCGCCTTATCTGACCAGCCTCGCCGGAGCCCCCGGCTTTCTCGAAAGCGTGGCGGCGCTGACGCCTGGAGCCGCGGCGCTCTTGGGGCAGCGTTATCTCGCCTCGAGCTCGCCGGCCGGGCACGGACGGCCAAGATTGGTGGATAAGACGCCGTCGAACTTCCTCCATGCGGGCTTGATCTCCGTGATCCTGCCAGGGGCCAAAATGATCCATTGCCGCCGCGACCCGCTCGACACCTGCATGTCCTGCTATTCCCTGTTATTCGCCAGCGGCTATCAATATTCCTACGATCTCGCCGAACTTGGGGCCTATTACCGGCTCTATCTCGAGTTGATGGCGCATTGGCGCCGGGTTCTGGCCCCGGATCGTTTCCTCGAGATCGATTACGAAAGCTTGACGCGGGACGGCGGCGAGGAGGTTCGCAAAATCCTCGATTTTCTCGAACTGCCCTGGGATGCCGCCTGTCTGCGCTCTCACGAAACGAAGCGGCGGGTGACCTCCGCCAGCCTCGACCAAGTGCGCGCGCCCGTCTATCAAACGAGCATTGGCCGCGCGCGCGCCTTTCTGCCCTGGCTCGGCCGGCTCGGGACATTTTCGTAGGGCCCTCCGCGCAAAGCCCGTTTTCGACACCGAATCATGACTATGCGGCAAGAGCGGCGCAATGTTACAAGCCGCTTGGCGAGGGTTCCCGGCACGGACTGGCATGTTATTTCGATCCCATCATGTCGGTATAGGCTTGGGCCAGCGGATTGGTCTATTGGGCCGGTGAGACCGGGAACCGGAGCGAACATGACGTCGAGAATTCTCCTTGCATCGGCCGCGGCACTCGTCTTGACCGCCGGCGCGGCCCGAGCCGATGTGACACTTGCCGTCGCAAGCCCCTTCACGGGTCAAAACTCCTCCTTTGGCGAGCAGATCAAGCGCGGCGCCGAGGCCGCCGCCGCCGCAGTCAATGCCAACGGCGGAATCAATGGCGAAAAGCTCGTCCTCGACCTGCAAGACGATGCTTGCGACCCGAAACAGGCGGTCGCCGCCGCGAATAAGATCGTCAGCGCGAACGATGCCGGGGTGATCGGCCATTTCTGCAGCAGTTCGTCGATTCCGGCCTCCGACGTCTATGCGGAGGCGGGGGTTCCGCAAATCAGCCCCGGTTCGACGAACCCCAAGCTGACCGACCGTGGCCTGACGAGCGTGTTCCGCACCTGCGGCCGGGACGACCAGCAATCCGCCGTCGCGGCCGCGGCGATCGTGTCCCGCAAGCTCGGCACGAAGATCGCCATCGTCGACGACAAATCCGCCTATGGGAAAGGCATCGCGGACGGCGTGCGCTCGGCGCTTGCCGCCAAGGGGATCCAAGAGGCCCTAGACGATACGACGACGCAGGGCGACAAGGATTTCTCGGCCCTGATCTCCCGCCTGAAGGCGGCGAATGTGGATTTCGTGTTTTACGGCGGCTATTTCTCGGAAGCCGGTTTGCTCGTTCGCCAAGCGAGGGAACAAGGCCTCAACGCGATCTTCATGGGCGGCGACGGCATCGCCGCGAGCGAATTCGCCAGTATCGCGGGACCGGCCTCCGACGGGGTCTTGATGACCTTCTATCCCGACCCGCGCGACAATCCCGCCGCCGCCCCAGTGATCCAAGCGTTCCGCGACCAGAAATTCGAGCCGGAGGGCTATACGCTGTATAGTTATGCCGCCGTGACGGTCTTTGCCGAGGCGGCGAAGCGCGCGGGCACCACGGAGGGGACGAAAGTCGCGGCCGAACTCCACAAGGGCTCTTACAAGACCGTGCTGGGCACCATAGCCTTCGATGCCAAGGGCGATCCCAATACGGACCCCTTCATCGTCTATGTCTGGAAGGCCGGGAAATATGTTCCGTTGAAGTAGAGTTTTTGCATCGCCCGGCGCGCGAGGCCATAGCGACTGCGATTTGTTGCCGGCTTACGAGCTAGATTAAGACGAGCTAAATTAAGATTTGGGGGACCGAGCGCGTGGCCTATTTTCTCCAACAGACCATCAACGGGCTCACCTTGGGCTCGATTTATGGACTGATCGCGCTGGGCTATACGATGGTCTACGGCATTGTCGGCATGATCAATTTCGCCCATGGCGAAATCTACATGATCGGCGCGTTCGTCTCACTCATCGCCTTCGCGGCCCTGGGCCTTATCGGCATTACCTGGGCACCGCTCGCGATCGTGCTGGTCTTGCTGATCGCGATCGTCTTCACCGCCGCCTTTGGCTGGGCGGTCGAGCGGATCGCCTACCGGCCGCTGCGCGGATCGTTCCATCTGGCCCCGCTGATCTCCGCCATTGGGATGTCGATCTTCTTGCAAAATTATGTACAGCTTCTCCAAGGCGCGCGGCTACGCACGCTGCCTGCCATGGTGAGCGGCGGCGTGACCCTCTTCCGCGAGAATGACTTCGAGGTTCGCATTTCGACGATTCAGATCGCGATCATCCTTCTGGCCACCCTGCTCATGGGCGCCCTGACCTTTCTCATCGAACGCACACGGCTTGGAAGGTCCCAGCGCGCTTGCGAGCAAGACATGGGCATGGCCGGCATGATCGGGATCAATGTCGACCGCACGATCTCCCTGACCTTCGTGATCGGCGCGGCGCTGGCGGCGGGCGCGGGACTGATGGTGACGCTCTATTACGGCTCGGTCGATTTCTTCATCGGTTTTCTCGCCGGGGTGAAAGCCTTTACGGCGGCGGTGCTCGGGGGCATCGGCTCGATCCCCGGCGCCATGCTCGGCGGCGTCCTGATTGGGCTGGTCGAGGCTTATTGGGGCGGCTATGTCTCCGGCGCCTATAAGGATGTGTCGGTCTTCGCCGTCCTCATCCTGGTCTTGACCGTGATGCCGACGGGCCTGCTCGGCAAACCCCATATCCAGAAAGTCTGAGGCATGGCGTCAAGTCCAAGCCTCAAAACGCCCGCGCGCGGCCATGCGTCGCTTAGAAACGCCAGCCTTGCCGCGCTTCTGACCTTGGTCTTGTCGCTTCCCTTTATCGGCATCCGTCTCGACGATACCAATGGCCCGAACGGGCTGGCCTTCCGGCCGCAATGGGTCGCGGGCCTCGTCCTTTTGGTCTTTGCCGCGCGGCTCATCCTCGACAAAACCGGCGGCCTCGCGGCCTGGCGTCCGCGGCTTCCCGCGGCGCTGCGATTGAACCTCCGGCTCGAGCGCCCCACTTCCACGATCCTCTTCGCCCTCGTCCTCGGGCTCGCTTTCGCATTTCCCTTGACGCCGCTCTCCACGCGTTACGAGATCGGCCTGGCCACGAGCTTTCTGATTTACGTCATGCTGGGCTGGGGCCTGAACATCGTGGTCGGCCTGGCCGGACTTCTCGATCTCGGCTATGTCGCGTTTTATGCGGCGGGCGCTTATACATTTGGGCTTCTCTCCACCCATTTCGGCGTCGGCTTCTGGCTGGCCTTGCCGCTCTCCGGCCTTGCCGCCGCGACGCTCGGCATGCTGCTGGGCTTTCCCGTGCTCCGGCTCAAGGGTGATTATCTCGCCATCGTCACGCTGGGTTTTGGCGAAATCATCCGCATCATTCTCCTGAATTGGGCAGATCTGACCGGCGGCCCCAACGGGATCTCCGGCATCGGCCGGCCGAGTTTTTTCGGCATCCCGTTCACCGCGACGGCGCCCGAAGGCGGCACGACATTCGCGAAGCTTTTCGGCATCCCGTTTTCGCCGCTCCACCGTTTGGCCTGGCTCTATTATGTCATCCTCGTGCTCGCACTGCTTACCCTAGCGTTCACGTCGCGGCTTCGCCGTCTGCCCATCGGACGCGCTTGGGAAGCGCTCCGGGAAGATGAAATCGCCTGCCAGGCGCTTGGCCTGAATCCCACCGTGATCAAACTCACCGCCTTTTCGCTCGGCGCCATGCTGGGCGGCTTGGCCGGCTGTTTCTTCGCCGCGAAACAAGGCTTCATCTCGCCGGAGAGCTTCACCTTCTCGGAAAGCGCGATCATCCTCGCCATCGTCGTCCTCGGCGGCATGGGGAACCAAGCCGGCGTCGTCGTCGCCGCCGCCGTTCTCGTGGGACTGCCGGAACTCGGCCGGAGCTTCGCGGAATACCGCATGCTCGTCTTCGGCATGGCGATGGTGCTGATCATGATTTGGCGGCCGGGCGGCTTGATCTCCGGACGCTCGCCCACCATTCGCGCCGATCTCTCGAGATTGAAGAACGCCGGCCCGGGAGCGGCGCCGTGAGCGCTGCCATCGCGGGAGGTCCCATTCTCGCCGTCCGTGGCCTCACCATGCGCTTTGGCGGCATTCTCGCCATCGACAATCTCGATTTTTCGGCAAAGACGGGAGAAGTCACGGCCGTGATTGGCCCCAACGGCGCGGGCAAGACGACGGCCTTCAATTGCGTGACCGGCTTCTACAAGCCGACCGGCGGCGAGATCACGATCCGCGATGACGCGGGCATCCTGCGGATCGACCGGTTGCCCGGCCATAAAATCGTCTCGCGGGCCAGAATCGCGCGGACCTTTCAAAACATCCGGCTGTTTGCCGGCATGACGGCGCTCGAAAATTTGCTGGTGGCGCAACACCAGTTTCTCAGCGGCGGAGGCCTGCTGCAACTTCAAGGCCTCGTGGGCTTGCCCGCCTACCGCGCGGCCGAAAAGGCCGCCGTCGAAAAGGCCATGGGCTGGCTCGACCGGATGGGCCTTGCCGCCCGCGCCAACGACGAAGCCGGCACCCTGCCCTATGGCCTGCAACGGCGGCTGGAAATCGCACGCGCCATGTGCCTCGATCCGCGCTTTCTGTGCCTCGATGAACCCGCGGCGGGGCTCAACCCCAGGGAATCGGCCGGCCTCGGCGCCGATCTCCGGCGTTTGACCGAAGAGGATGGGATCGGCATCCTGCTCATCGAACATGACATGAGCGTCGTCATGAATGTCTCGGACAAGATTGTCGTGCTCGACTACGGCCGCAAGATCGCCGAGGGCGCGCCCCTCGAGATCCGCGAGCACCCCAAGGTCATCGCGGCCTATCTCGGCGAAGCGGCGGATGGCAGTGCGGCGCAAGCCAAACGGGCGGAACGCCCCCATGCGCCCGCGACACCTATTCTCGAAATCAAAAAACTCTACGCGGGTTATGGCAAGGTCGAGGTGCTGCACGACCTAAGCCTCAGCGTGAACCAAGGCGAAATCGTCACCCTGCTCGGCGCCAATGGCGCGGGCAAATCGACGCTACTGCGCACCCTGTTTGGCCAGCCACGCCCAAGCAGCGGCGAAATTCTGTTCCAAGGCCGCTCGATTACCCGCCTTCCCGCCCATGAAGTCGCAAGGCTCGGCATCGCCCATGCCCCCGAGGGCCGCCGCATCATGCCGAAAATGACCGTCTTGGAAAATCTGCAGATCGGCGCGCATCTTTCCGATCCCCGCGCGTTTCAAGCCGATGCCGATAAGGTTTTCGCTTTGTTCCCGCGTCTCGCGGAACGCCGCGGGCAGCGCGCGGGGACCATGTCGGGCGGAGAGCAACAAATGCTCGCCATCGGGCGCGCCTTGATGCAGCGGCCAAGTCTTCTCCTGCTCGACGAGCCCTCGCTCGGACTTGCCCCGCTTGTGATCAAACTGATTTTCGACGCGATCCGCGACATCAACGAGAGGGATGGAATCACGATCCTTCTCGTGGAGCAAAATGCCACGCAGGCTCTCGGGATCGCCGATCGCGGCTACGTCCTGCAAACCGGCCGCGTGGTCCATGCAGGACCCGCCAGCACCTTGCTCGACATGCCTGAAATCCGTGGAGCCTATTTGGAAGGGATGAGCGCGAAGCCATGAAGGTTCCGGGCTTCGCCCAAACGGCCACCCTCGTCCGTGAAAATGGCGCAAGCGAGATCGCGGAAGAGGCCGCGAAGGAGGATTCCCTCGGCAACCCGCGCGCTCAGGCCCTTTGTCCAAAATATTCGCCCGTTAAGGATTTGCTTAGCAATAAGATGCCGGCGACTTATTTTATCTCGTGCGCGAACATCTTTTGATCTAGCGCAATGCCCCGCCCGCGGTCTACTGACACGGGTAATTTTTACCCTAGCCGATCCCGTCTCGAGTCAAGGGCGGTTCCATAACGCTCCAAAGCCAAACGACTGTGGAGCTTGGTCAGGAGTCACGAAAAATGCGCGTTGAACAGGCGGAGGCTCTTGGCGGTGACTCGCTCTATGAATCCGCCAAGAAAATTTATCCTCAGAAAGTGTCGGGCCGCTTCCGCAACATCAAGACGGCTCTGCTCTTCATCACGCTCGGAATCTATTATTTCGTGCCCTTCCTGCGCTGGGACCGGGGGCCGAATGCGCCTGGCCAGGCGGTATTGATCGATCTGGACACCAAGCGCGCTTATTTGTTCTCCATCGAGATCTGGCCGCAAGAGGTCTATTACATCACCGGTCTGCTCGTTCTTGCCGCCATGACCCTGTTTCTGATGAACGCCATCGCTGGGCGGGTCTGGTGCGGCTATCTCTGCCCGCAAACCGTCTGGACGGATTTATTTCAATATTTCGAGCGCCTTACCGAGGGTGACCGCCGTGAGCGCATGGCCCTCGACGCGGCGCCTTGGAGCGTCGAGAAAGTCCTGAGGAAGACCGCCAAGCACCTCTCCTGGATCATCATCGCCTGGTGGACCGGCGGAGCCTGGGTGCTTTATTTCAACGATGCGCCAACCATCGTATGGCAACTCGCGACGGGCACCGCCCCGATGGCGGCCTATGGCGCCATCGCCTTTTTGACCACCACGACCTATTTGCTCGCCGGCCATATGCGCGAACAGGTCTGCATTTACATGTGCCCCTGGCCCCGCATCCAGGCGGCGTTGACGGACGAATATGCTTTGACCGTGAGCTACCGCCACGATCGTGGCGAACCGCGCATGCCCTTGAAACGGTCGGAGAAGGCCAAGGCCGCGGGCCTAGACATCGGCGGCTGCATCGATTGCAAGCAATGTGTCGCGGTCTGCCCCAGCGGCGTCGATATCCGCGAAGGCCTGCAAGTCGCCTGCGTCCAATGCGGTCTTTGCATCGACGCCTGCGATACGGTCATGACCAAGGTCGGCCGTCCCGATGGACTGATCGGCTACGATACCGATGTCAACATGGCCCGGAGAATCAAGGGCCTCGCGCCTGTTTACCGGTTGGTCCGCCCTCGGACCATTCTCTATGCCGGCATCATCGCCGTCGTTGGCTCGGTCATGCTCTACACGTTGGCGACGCGCGCCTATGCCGGACTCGACGTCATTCACGATCGCAATCCGCTTTACGTGAAACTCTCGCAAGGCGGCGTCCGCAACGGCTTCACGATCCGGTTTTTGAACAAGCGGCCCATCGAACGCACCTTCCTGCTTCATGTCGATGGCCTGCCGCCGGGCGCGGCGGTCGAAGCGTTCGGCGCGACGACCGTGATGGGGGTCGAGCCGCAAATCGTCGTGGGTCCCGACACGTCCCGCGAAGTGCGCGTGGTTGTCGTGGTTCCTCCCCATTCCGGCTTGGGTGAAACGACACCCATAACCTTCCGCATCAAGGACGCCGTGTTTGGCGACAAAGTCAGCACATCGGATTTCTTCAAAATGCCGAAGCCAGAGGAGGGCCAAACACCATGACGCCGACATTCCCTAGGCCGCCGGCCGCTTCGTCTTATGAAAAGGTCTTTACCGGCCGCGCCTTCCTCATGTGCCTCCTCGGCGCCTTCGGTGTCGTCTTCGCCGTCAATTTCACGATGGCTTATTTGGCCGTCACCACCTTCAATGGCGTCGATACCAAAAGCGCTTACCAAACCGGGCTCACCTATGGCACGGAACTCACGGCCGCGGCCGAGCAAGCCGCGCGGGGCTGGAAGGTCGATGTCGGCGTGACCCGCGCGCAGGGCGCACCCGGCCTTGCCAATGTCTCCGCTCTCTTCAACGACCGCGATGGCAAGCCGATACCAGGCTTGACCGTGAAGGCCCGGCTCGAGCATCCCAGCAACGAATTCCTCGATCGCACGGCCGTGCTCAGCGAAGATATTCCCGGCCGTTTCTCCGGCATGTTCGAGCAAGCGAAAGATGGCGGCTGGACCCTCGTGATATCAGGCGAGCGCGACGGCCAGGTTTTGTTCAAGAGCCGCAATCGCATCATCCTGGGTCAGTGAGGCGAGCGACATGAGCACCGATTCCGCCGCTGCTCTCGCCGCCTCGCCGGACTTGGCGCCGGTCTCGAGCGGCGTTCAGCGCGACTGGTCGTCTTGGATCCGTCCGGCAGCGGACGGCGGTGCCCGTCTCGAACTCGCGGTCGACGGTATCAGCTGCGCGGCCTGCATGGGCGACATCGAGCGCGCCATGTCTAGCCTTCCCGGTGTGACGGCGGCACGGGTCAATCTGACAGACCGGCGTCTGTCGGTCTCCTTCAATCCAGCGCTGGCGGAGCCGGGCCGGATGATCGAAAAGCTCGCCGCCATGGGCCATCCCGCGCGGCCCTTCGATCCCGCGTTACGGCAGAGCACGGCGTCGGCGGAAATGCGGCGCCTGCTCACATGTCTCGCCGTTGCCGGTTTTGCCGCCACCAACGTCATGCTTCTGTCGATCGCGGTCTGGTCCGGGAACGTCACCGACATTACGCCGGAAACACGCGATTTTTTCCACGCGGTCTCGGCTTTGATCGCCCTGCCCGCCATTGCCATCGCCGGCCGGCCGTTTTTCGCGAATGCCCTTCGCACGCTTCGCGGCGGGTCGATCACGGTCGACCTGCCCATCGCCGTTGGCGTCACGCTCGCGACAGCCTATTCGTTCTTCAATACGGTGACACATGCGCGCGAGGCCTATTTCGACTCGGCGCTGATGCTGCTGTTCTTTCTGCTCGTAGGCCGCACGCTGGACGAGGCGATGCGCCGCCGCACCGCCATCGAGGCGGAAACGCTGGCCGCCTTGCGGGCGGAGGCCGCCGTCCGCGTCGCCGCCGATGGCACGCTCCACGAGGTTCCGGTCTCGGCCGTCGTCCCCGGAGACATGATCTTGGTGCGGCCGGGGGAGCGGATCCCGGTCGATGGACTCGTTGTCGAAGGCGCATCCGACATCGACGCCAGCCTCGTCACCGGCGAAACCACGCCGGTTCCCGCCGTTGCGGGCACCCTGCTTTATGCGGGCACGGCCAATGGCGCCGGCGCGCTCACGATCCGCGCGGAAAAGGCCGAGGCGGGGAGTTTTCTCGACGAAGTCGAACGTCTGTTGAACGCCGCGGGCGATGCGCGTTCGAAAGAGCGGCGTCTCGCCGACCGGGTCACGCGGGCCTATACGCCGGTTGTCCATATCGCGGCTTTGGCGACATTCATTGGCTGGATCGCCGTGGGCGCGGGATGGCGCCCGGCTCTCGCCGACGCGATTGCCGTGCTCATCATCACCTGTCCCTGCGCCTTGGCCCTGGCGATCCCGGCGGTTCAGGTGGTGACCTCCGGTCTCCTTTTCCGCCAGCGTATTCTCCTGCAGACGGGCGATGCCATCGAACGCCTCGCGGCGGTCGATACGATTGTTTTCGACAAAACCGGCACCTTGACCTTGCCCTGCCAAGACATCGTCAACGCCGGAGATTACGGCCCCGGCCTCCTCGGCCGCGCTGGCGGACTCGCGGCTTTGAGCCGCCATCCCCTCGCCGGGGCCTTGGCCCGCGCCGTGAGCGCCGCGCCGCTCTCGCCAGCCGGCATTCACGAAGTCCCAGGCGCCGGGATCGAGGCCGAAATCCAAGGTCAAACCGTCCGTCTCGGGCGGCCGTCTTTCTGCGGCGTGGAGCCCGGCCGGCTAGCCGCATTCGCCGCGCGTTTCCCCAATGCCTCTTTCGTCGCCTATGCCGAGGGGAACGAAGCCCCGGCGATTTTTGCGCTCGCCCAGCAATTGCGTCCCGGCGCGGCGGCGACGATCGCGGCCCTCAAAAAGGCTGGCTATTCCGTGGAAATATTATCGGGCGATCATGCGCCCGCCGTTGCCAGTGCGGCCAAGCAACTCGGTATCGAGACCTGGCAGGCCGACCTGAAACCAGCGGGAAAAATCGCTCACCTGCATGATCTCGAGGCGCGAGGCGCCAAAGTCCTCATGGTGGGCGACGGGCTCAATGACGCCCCGGCGCTGCGGGCTGCCCACGCCTCGATGTCGCCCGTCACGGGATCGCGTCTGACCCAGACAGCCGCGGATGCCGTGTTTCTCGGCGACAATCTCGATGCCGTCCGATATGCTCTCGCGGTCAGCCGGCGCGCCCGGCAGACAATGACGCAAAATCTCGTCTTCGCTCTCGCCTATAATGCCGCCGCTATTCCGATCGCCATCCTCGGCCACGCAAGTCCGCTCGTCGCGGCGCTTGCAATGTCGAGTTCCTCGATCGCGGTCACATTGAACGCACTTCGCCTACGTCTCGGGGCGCGCCATCTGATTCGAGACCAATCGAACCCCGCTCCGCCACGCCTCGCCCCGGAGGTCAGCTCGACATGACCGTGCTTCTCTTCCTCGTCCCCGCCGCGCTTGGACTCGGCGTTGCCGGGCTCATCGGATTTCTGTGGTCGCTCAAGACGGGGCAATACGACGACCTCGAAGGCGCGAGTTGGCGCATTCTCGACGACGACGATACCTAAATAACGTTGCCCTGGGGAAAACCGGCCCTCTTTTTAAGAAGTCAAAGCATGTCCTCGACCGAAAAAGTCTGCAACTTTTTCGGGACATGCTAGACCGCGAGGGAATGACGGGCGCCGGTTTTGAGATAGGCATCGAAGGCGCTCGCAACGATTCGCGCAAGCGCCGGACCCTCGCGCAAAATCGTCACCCGGCCCGCTTCGATCCGCAGAAAACCCGCTTCCACGAGCGGCGCGAGCTCTTCGATGGCGCCCGAAAAAATACCTGCATCGAAGCCGTGGCGGACCGCAAGGGCGGCATAACCGGCATCGAAATAGCACAGAATTTCGGCAATCACATCCGCGCGCAATCGATCCTCGGCGGTCAGTGCCCGGCCTTTGACCACCGCGAACTGGCCTTGGCCAATGGCCTCCATCCAGGCAGCGGTATCGGCGGCATTTTGAACATAGCCTTGCGGCATCTGCCCAACGGACGAAGCTCCAAGACCAATCAGATTGGCCGCCCGGTCGGTCGTGTAGCCCTGAAAATTCCGGCGCAAGGACCGCGCGGCCGCCGCGCGAGCCAGTGAATCCGAGGCCCGCGCGAAGTGATCGATCCCCACGGAGACATAACCCTCGCTCTCGATCGCTTCGCGTGCCGTCTCCGCGAGACGAATACGCAAAGGCCGGTCAGGAAGCGTGTTTTCATCGATCAACCGCTGGTTGGCGCGGAACCAGGGCACATGCGCATAGCCGAACATGGCGATCCGGCCCGGGTTCAAGGCAACCGCCAAGCGCACCGTCTTATCGATCGACACAAGAGTCTGACCGGGCAGGCCATAGATCAGGTCGAAATTGAAATCCCGGATCCCGGCTTGGCGTAAGATATCGACGGCGGATTCGACGGCTTCGAAGGGCTGAATACGGCCGATCATCGTTTGAACCGCCGGATCGAAATCCTGCACGCCCAGGCTGACGCGCGTGACGCCGGCCGCGGCAAGACTTTCGGCCCCCTCCGGCGTCACATATCGGGGGTCGAGTTCCATCGCATGTCCGGCATCGGGCAGAATGTCGAAATCCCGCTTCATATCGGCAACGATGCCAGCAAACACGGCCGGCGGCAGCAAATTTGGGGTGCCGCCGCCCCAATGAATATGCGACACCGGCAGGCGGCCCGTCCGAGAGGCCACCATGGCCAACTCTTTTCGCAGCAAAGCGGCATAAGCGGCGAGCGGCTCGTCCCGCCGCGTCGCCTTCGTCGAACAGCCGCAATAGAAGCAAATCGACCGGCAAAAGGGCACGTGAAGATAGAGCGAGACTGGCTCCGGCGCCCGCGATAGGGAATCGAGCCACTCGCCATAAACGCGCCCGTCCACATCGCCGTTGAAATGCGGCGCCGCAGGATAGGACGTATAGCGGGGAATGGATCTATCGGTGATGTCGAGAAGGCGTTGGCCGGTCATTCCGCCTAAATGACCGCGAGAAGCTTTGCCGTCCTTGATTTGGGTCAAAGCTCCATCGTAAGGACTGCCTTAAACGATGTTTCGAGCAGCTGGTATCGGACGCCAGCCCTGTGCCTATCGAGCCGAGAGAGAACCCCATGACCATTGCCCGGGCGACGCCGAAGCTTTCATTCGAGGAAAGTGGCTTTTTAGCCTTTCTTGGTCTGCTAGCCATCACCTGTTTCGTTGTCGTTAACAAAGCCACTGATGGCCCGATGGCATTTCATGCCGCGCTCGGCGCGCTCGCCGCCATCGCGGGCTTTGTCCTCATTCTTAAAAACAATCTCGCCGGCTTCACCGCGCCGCCGCAAGAAATCGACGGAAAGCCCAACTACAATTTTGGACCCGTCAAATTCGCCTCGATCGCCGCGATGTTTTGGGGTCTCGCCGGTTTCATCGTCGGGCTCTATATCGCGCTGGAGCTGGCCTTTCCGCTTCTCAATTTCGATACCGCTTACATCAATTTCGGCCGGTTGCGTCCGCTGCATACGTCGGCCGTGATCTTCGCCTTTGGCGGCAATGTTCTCCTCGGGACATCCTTCTATGTCGTGCAGCGCACCTGCCGCGCCCGCATGCCGGGTTCGATCGCACCCTGGTTCGTCATTCTCGGCTATAATTTCTTCATCGTGATCGCGGGCACGGGCTATCTCCTCGGCGTGACGCAGGGGAAGGAATATGCGGAACCGGAATGGTATGCCGACCTTTGGCTGACCATCGTTTGGGTCGCCTATCTCTTGCTGTTTCTCGGGACGATCTGGAAGCGCCGCGAGCCGCATATTTACGTCGCGAATTGGTTCTATCTCGCTTTCATCGTCACCATCGCGATGCTGCATATCATCAACAATCTCGCGGTGCCCGTTTCCTTCTTCGGCACCAAATCCTACGAAGCTTTCGCGGGCACGCAGGATGCCATGGTGCAATGGTGGTACGGCCATAATGCCGTTGGCTTCTTTCTGACGGCCGGCTTTCTCGGGATCATGTACTATTTCATCCCGAAACGCGCCGGCCGGCCGGTTTATTCCTACCGCCTTTCGATCATCCATTTCTGGTCCTTGATCTTCCTCTATATCTGGGCCGGTCCGCACCATCTTCACTACACCGCCCTGCCCGAATGGGCCTCGACATTGGGGATGACCTTCTCGATCATGCTGTGGATGCCCTCGTGGGGCGGCATGATCAACGGCCTCATGACCCTTTCCGGCGCCTGGGATAAGCTGCGCACCGACCCTGTCTTGCGCATCATGGTCGTGTCGGTCGCCTTCTACGGCATGTCGACCTTCGAAGGGCCGCTGATGTCGATCAAACAGGTCAATTCGCTGTCGCATTATACCGATTGGACCATTGGTCACGTTCATTCGGGCGCGCTTGGCTGGGTCGCCTATATCTCCTTTGGCGCGCTCTACTGTATGATCCCCTGGCTTTGGCAGCGTAAACTCTATTCGCTGAAGCTCGTCGATTGGCACTTCTGGATCTCGACCATCGGCATCGTCTTCTATATTTCCGCAATGTGGGTCGCGGGAATCATGCAGGGCCTGATGTGGCGTGCCTATACCCCGCTCGGCTTCCTCGAATATTCCTTCGTCGAAACCGTGCAAGCCACCCATCCCTATTACATCATCCGGGCGATCGGCGGCGGCCTCTTCCTCATCGGCGCCGTCATCATGGCCATCAATATTTACCTGACGATCCGCCAAGGCGAATCCGAAGCGCATGCGCAGGCGGGCCTTTCGCTCGCCCCCGCAGAATGACCGGCAAGGAGTTCGCACGATGACATCCAACGTCTGGGAAAAGCATTCCCTCCTCGAAAAGAACTCGATCCTGCTTCTCGTCGGCATTCTCCTTGTCGTCGCAATCGGCGGCTTGGTCGAAATCGTCCCGCTGTTCTACCTCAAGAGCACGATCGAGACCGTCGACGGCATGAGGCCTTACACGCCTCTCGAGCTCGCCGGGCGCAACATCTATGTTCGCGAGGGCTGTTACCTCTGTCACAGCCAGATGATCCGGGCCATCCGCGACGAAGTCGAACGTTACGGCCACTTTTCGCTCTCGGCGGAGTCGCAGTACGATCATCCCTTCCAGTGGGGCTCCAAACGGATTGGGCCGGACCTCGCACGCGTCGGCGCCAAATATTCCGACGATTGGCATCGTCAACACCTGACCGATCCGCGCTCGGTGGTTCCGGCCTCTGTGATGCCCGGCTATCCCTTCCTGGCCAGGACGCCGCTCGACACGACGCTGATCGCCGATATTTTGAAGACCAACCGCATCGTTGGCGTCCCCTACACGGACGACGAAATCGCCAACGCCCGGCTTGATCTCGAAGCCCAGGCCAATCCCGATTCCAAAGGTGTCGATGCCTTCTTGAAGCGCTATCCGAAAGCGAATGTCCGAACCTTCGGCGGCGACCCCAAGCAGATTACGGAACTCGACGCGCTCGTCGCTTATCTGCAAATGCTGGGCACCCTCGTGGACTTCAAAGCCTATGACGACAAGGCCAACCTGCGCTGAGGTATTGCGATGACTGCCTATGAATCCATCTCGAACTTTTCACAGATGACAGGCCTTCTCTATTTCTTCGGCATGTTCGTCGCGGTTCTCGTTTATGCCCTTTGGCCGCGGAACAAGAAGAAATTCGACGAGGCATCGACAATTCCGCTGCGCGAGGACTAAGCCATGACTCATCATGATGACGTTGATCCCCACTCGGGGACTCATACCACCGGCCATGAATGGGATGGCATTAAAGAACTGAATACTCCGCTGCCGAAATGGTGGCTGAACATATTCTATCTTTGTATCCTCTTCTCTGTCGGCTATTGGATCTTGATGCCTTCGTGGCCTTTGGTTTCAAGCTATTCGAAAGGCTTCCTCGGCTATTCCGTGCGGGGTGCCGTATTGGCCGAGGTCCAGCAGGATTTGGCGGCACGCGCGGAACATGGCAAGGCGCTCGCCAATGCCAGCCTGCAGGATATTGTGAAGACCCCGGCCTTGCTCGAATATGCCATGGCCAATGGCAAGGCGGCCTTTGCCAATAATTGCGCGCCCTGTCATGGGGCGGGCGGCGGCGGCGCCAAGGGCTACCCGAACCTGCAGGCCGACCGCTGGCTGTTTGGCGGCACGCTCGATCAGATCCTGCATACGATCACCGTCGGTATACGCTCGACCAGTCCCGACACGCAGGGCACGCAAATGCCTGCCTTTGGCCGCGACGGGATTTTGACGGCGGCGCAAATCGCCAATGTCGCGGGCTATGTCCGCTCGCTCTCGGGCCAAACCATCAGCAAGGAGCTCGACCTGAAGGCCGGCGCGCAGATTTTTGCCGATAATTGCGTGGCCTGTCATGGCGACAAAGGCCAAGGCAACCAGGAGATCGGGGCGCCAAAACTGGCCAGCAGCATCTGGCTCTATGGCGGCGATCAGAAGACCGTCGTCGAGACGATCACCAATGCGCGCGCCGGCGTCATGCCGACATGGGGTGGCAAGCTCGATCCGGTCACGCTCAAGTCTCTCGCCGTTTACGTCCATTCGTTTGGAGGCGGCCAGTAAGGGCGGCATGAGCGAAACATTAGGTGCACTGACCTTCGCAAGCGGAGCGCTGCTGGGCTTTTCCAGCAGCCTTCATTGCGCGGGAATGTGCGGCGGAATCGCGGCGACCTTGATGTTTACCTTCGACCCGGCGGCGGGATCCGCCGGGCGGCTGCGGACTTTGCTCGCGGCCCAAGCGGGACGCATTTCCGCCTATATCGTGGCAGGTGCGTTTCTCGGCGCGGCGGGCTCCCTATTTTACGGCTCGATGGATCATATGGCCGCCCATGCGGTGTTGCGCGCGGTGGCGGCCATGTCGCTCGGCTGGGTTGGCCTGTCGGTGCTTGGGCTTGCGCCGCCCCTCACCATGTTCGATCGCTTCGCCGCGCCTGTCGCGGCCCGGCTCCGGGTCGCCTCGGGCGGCTTTTCCTCCGTCCCCCCTTTGGCTCCTTTCATCGCCGGTCTTGGCTGGGGTCTGCTGCCTTGCGGGATGGTCTACGCGGCCCTGTTTTATGCCGTACTCAGCGGCTCCGGCGCGTCGGGAGCCTCCGTCATGGCTGGCTTTGGCCTCGGCACCTTGCCTGCCGTCACGTTTACGGCGCTGGGAATTGGCGGGCTCCGCGAACTTTCGAACAATCCGCGCGTTCGCGTGATTGCGGGCGTTTCGATCCTGGCTGTTGCCGCGGCGAGCATCTTACTGCCAGCCGTGCAATCGGGACTGCTTTGCTTGCATTAATTAGGCCGCCCCATATCTCGACAGCAGCCATTTGAGCCAAATCAAAGCGGCAAGCATGTAATTTTGGGATAAGAGATGTGAAACCGCTGGAGTGATCCGCCATGTCCGTCAGATCCTATAAGAATCTCTATACCGGCCTTACGCTCGATCCGCTTCTTCCGTCACCAGCGCTCGAATTCAGCTTCGACCTCGCCGCCAAATGCGGCGCCCATCTCACGGTTGAAGTCGACGCGACCTACGACATTCCCGTCGACATCATGACCTATGAAGCGACGGCGATCTCCAGCGAGCTGAATGATCGCTTCGTTCAAGAGGCGGAGAAAGCGGCGGAGCGCGTTCGCTTTTACGCAGCCGAGAGCGGCGTGCCCTGCACGGTTCTCTCCGCGACCGAGACCTATGCCGCGCTCGTGAGGCGCTTTGCCGTCACCGCGAGAACGTTCGATCTTGCCATATTGGATGCCTCCCAAACGGCTCTTGGCGGGTCGAACCAATATGTCGAGGAAGCCTTGCTGCAAAGCGGGCGGCCCGTTGCGATTGTTCCAGAGGGCCTGAAGCAGGCGAAACTGGAACGTGGTCTCGTGGCATGGGACGGAAGCGCGCAGGCCGCGCGGGCCGTCAATGAAGCTCTCCCCCTTCTGACCAGCATGATCTCGGTGGAGGTCGTTTGCGTCCGTCCGGAGGAACACCTGCGCGATCATATTCCCGGACTGGAAATCGAGCTGCATCTGCGGCGGCACGGCATCAACGCGACGCTGACAGGCCTCCCCACGATCGGCAAGGATCCCGTCAAGACGTTGATCGCCCATGTGCAAAACGTCCGGCCAGACCTGGTTGTCATGGGTGGATATTCGCATTCCTGGGTCCGCGAACTCGTCCTCGGCGGCATGACCCGGTCGATGCTGACGACCTGCCCTTCCGTCTTGTTCCTCAGCCATTAGAGCGCGTTGGTCCTCAAGCAGTCCGTCAAAGCGGAACGCGCTCTAATTACTGGCGGCCACGGCACATGCGGCCGCCGCAAAGCTACCGCGTCAGGAATTTTAGGATCAAGTCCGTGATTTTCCCGAAGGGCGGACGCAAGAACGACGTGGGACTGAACCGGGCCTGATACAGCACGGGGCGTTCGTGCGTGAAGGCATCGAAACCGGCTTTGCCGTGGTAGCGGCCCATGCCGGATGCGCCGACGCCGCCGAAAGGCAGGGATTGAATGACCACCTGCAGCACGGTCTCGTTAATCGCAACCGAGCCTGAGGCGGTTTTGGCGAGCGCATAATCGCGCGAGGTCCGGTTTTTGCCAAACCAATAGAGAACCAGCGGCTTAGGCCTTGCGCACACGAACCCGATGGCTTCGTCCAGCGTGTCGTAGACCAAAATCGGCAGCAGGGGTCCAAAGATTTCCTCTTGCATAATCGCGCTGTCGAGCGGCGGCGAAAGGACGAGGGCGGGACGGTAATGAGGCGCGGCGACGGGACCCCCAAACAAGGGCACGACGTCGAGACCAGCCTCCAAGGCCTGCAAGCGCCGCCGCGCTTTCTCCGAGGCGATCGACGTATAATCTCGCGTATCCGGGTAGAGCTTACCGGCGGCAGCTCGTAATTTTTCGATGAATACGCCTTGGATCTCTCGCGGCACGAGGAGGTAGTCTGGCGCGACACAGGTCTGGCCCGCGTTCATGAGCTTGCCCGAAATGACGGCTTCCGCGGCTTGCGTGAGATCGGCGCCCCGGTCGACGATGACGGGCGATTTCCCGCCTAATTCCAAAATCACCGGCGTGAGATTCCCGGCCGCGGCGTTCATCACCAGACGCCCGACACGCTCCGAGCCCGTGAACAAGAGCACATCGAGAGGCAGGTGCGTCATTTCGCTGGAAACAGCGGCATCCCCAAGGACAACGCTCAGAATTTTAGGGTCGATCGCGGCAGCGATGCTCTTTCGCATCAGCTCCGACGTCCGGGGGGTCGATTCGGAAGGTTTGACGAGAACCCGGCACCCCGCCGCCAGCGCTGCGATGACGGGCAACAATGCGAGGTGAAGCGGATAATTCCCAGGCGATATCACACCGGCGACACCGCGAGGTTGCTTGAGGATCCTGCCATGCGCGGGCCAGAACCGCCAGCCCAGCGACGGCCGGGCGGGCGCGGCCCACCGCCCAATCCGGGCCATATTATAATCGATGGCGTCGATGATGACGGCAATCTCCGCGAGCAACGTCTCATGCCGCGAGCGGGTGCCAAAATCAGCCGAAATGGCGGCAACATAGGCCTCGGCATCGCGCTTGATGCCGGCCCGCAAGACCCGCAAGGTCTCCCGCCGGACAGCCACCGGCAGCCCGCCATCGCGATCAAAGGCCTCGCGCAAGCCGGCATAGGCCCTATGAAGTTCCGCGAGATCCCCGCTTGGAGCGGGACAGATGGTTGTTTCTTCGGAGATTGCCACCATCGATCGCGCCTTATGCGTGTAGACCTGACATATTTACCGGCAAGCTTTATCATCCTGATCTAAAAATGCACTCAGTACATCGGCAGAATGGCGCCGCGGGCTGGGAATTGGTCCGGAATAGCCAATCATGGATCGACGAACCGGCGGGGGCCGGCAATCCGGTTCATCGGACGAGCAAGAAGTATAGACGCCTTTTTGCCAATATCTCGATAGGCTTTCCCCACGGGCTCCCTCTATAAGCCTCCGGATTCGACATATCCTCCAAACTGACGAAGGAATCAAAAGTGCCGGCGCGTCCCTTGGTGGAGAGACTGAGAAACTATGCGCCGGCGTTTCGCGCCGATCCGTTTCTGGCGGGGCTTGTCGGCGCGGTCATCCTCGCCATGATTCTGCCTGCGCGCGGCGCGGCAGCCCCCTTGGCCGGTCATGCCGTCTTTGCCGCCGTGGCCCTGCTTTTCTTTCTCTACGGCGCCCGGCTTTCCCCCGCCGCCGTCATTTCCGGCCTCTCGCATTGGCGGTTGCAGGGTTTGGTCTTTTTCAGCACATTCGTTTTGTTTCCTCTCATCGGCCTGGCTGTCACCGCCGTGACGCGGCCCTATCTCCCGCCCGCTCTCAATCTCGGCCTCTTCTATATGTGCTTGCTGCCGTCGACGGTGCAATCCGCGATCGCCTTCACCGCGATCGCGGGCGGCAATGTGCCGGCGGCTCTTTGCAGTGCTTCGGTTTCGAACCTTCTCGGTATCGCCGTGACGCCGTTGCTTGCCGCCCTCTTCCTCGAAGCCCACGGCACCGGCTTCAATGCGAGCAGCATCCGGGATATTGCGTTCCAACTGCTCCTCCCCTTCGCGGCGGGCCAGGCCATTCGTCCCGTCATCGGAGGCTGGCTCTTGCGCCATGGCGCGCTGACCTCGTTTACCGATCGCGGATCGATTCTCCTCATCGTCTATGCCGCCTTCAGCGAGGGCATGGTCGCGGGCATTTGGACGCAACTGACCCCGCTCAATTTTGCGTTGGTTCTGGCGGTCGATTTTCTGATTCTCGTGGTGGTCCTTGCGCTCACGGCCTTTCTGAGCCGCCGGCTCGGCTTTTCGCGGCAAGACGAGATCGCCATCGTCTTCTGCGGCTCCAAGAAGAGCATGGCGGCAGGCATTCCCATGGCCAATATTCTCTTCGCGGGCCAAGGCGCCGGCATGATCTTGCTGCCGGTGATGCTATTCCATCAAATTCAACTCTTCGCTTGCGCCGCCCTCGCGCGCCGCTATGCCCGCGAGCGGTCCAGATTTTGGGGATGATTCTGTCGAGACTCCATCTCCGGCTTGCAAGTTCGCTTTCATGATCGCAAGGCGCCGGCCACAACGGCCCCGAGCCTATCCGGGCGGCCCGGCCGCAAAAAAAACTTGACGCGCGGGGACGTGGGATCACATTAGAATAATTCTAGTTTATATAGAGGCTCCCGTCCCATGAAATCCTTCGCGGAACTCACCGAGCGCGAAATCCTGGCCCTTGCGATCAGCAGCGAGGAAGAGGACGGACGCGTCTATACGGATTTTGCCGAGGGCCTACGGGAAAATTACCCCGACACAGCTAAGCTCTTTTACGACATGGCCGGCGAGGAGAGCGAGCACAGGCGGTCGCTGATCGACCTCTTCGTGGCGAAATTCGGCGAACATATTCCCTATATCCGCCGGCAAGACATCCGGGGAACGGTCCAGCGTAAACGGCTGTGGCAGGTGCTTCCGCTCGGTGTCGACAATGTACGGCGCCAGGCCCAGCAGATGGAACAGGACGCGGCGCGATTCTACCAGCAGGCGGCGGCGCGGACGACCGATGCCGCAATCCGCAAGCTTCTCGGCGACCTGGCGGAGGCCGAGCGGCAACACGAGCGTAATGCCAGCGAGTCGGAAGCCAAGCATCTTACCGCGGGGAAACGGGAGGCAGAGGCCGATAGCGCGCAACGCCGCTTCGTCCTCCAAATCATCCAGCCGGGCTTGGTGGGGCTTATGGACGGCTCCGTCTCCACCCTCGCGCCGGTCTTCGCGGCCGCCTTCGCGACGCATAATTCGTTCAACGCGTTCCAGGTTGGCATGGCGGCCTCGATCGGGGCCGGCATTTCCATGGGGTTCGCCGAGGCGCTCGCCGACGATGGCAAGCTGTCAGGACGCGGCACCCCTTATCTTCGTGGCTTCGTTTGCGGTCTCATGACGATTGCGGGCGGTATCGGCCATACCCTGCCCTATCTCATCACCGACTTCGTCACGGCCACGATTATCGCGGCGGTCGTCGTCGTGTTCGAGCTTCTGGCGATTGCTTGGATTCAATGGCGCTACATGGACACGCCACCCTTCGCGGCAGCCGCGAAAGTCATGCTCGGCGGCGGCCTGGTGCTCGCGGCCGGGATTTTGATCGGCAGTGCCTAAACCGGTTCCGGGATCCGCTTCGCCGCGGAGCAACAGCTTCGCGGCGTCCGGAGTTTCGATTGACGGAATTTACGTTCTTGCTATGTTCTCATCTCAACAGAGATGATTCCCCTGGCTTTGACAATCACATACACAATCGTCCCGTTCTTGAAAGGCGCCGGCGGGAGGCTTTATCCCGGCGCGCCCCGGCGTTCCGTCTCGCGCGATAGCGCCATCGCGGCCGCTGATCATTTGGTGCCTTTTTACGCCGGCGTGATCGTCTTGAAGGAGCGGTCGGACCCGGCGGAAGGGATCTTCTTGGAACCGCTTCTGACCTGAGTGATCGGCGACGTCCCGCCTGAGCTTCTGATGAATCTGGCGGCGTGAAGGCCCCTCCTTGACTCCCCAAACCCATGCGGCATGGTTCTCCGATGTCGATTCAACGGCGCCTGGCTGTTTCCATCACTTTGGTTCTGCTTCTCAGCCTCGCGCTGGGCGGTGCGTTGACCTATTGGCATGTGGTGGCCAAGGTCCGCACGGAAATGCGAGCGGCGCTGGCGGTCGGGGCGCAGACCGCCGCCAAAGCGCTGGGTAGCACCGATGGCACGGATGCCGCCAAGCAGCTCGCGAGGATCGTGGCGGAATTCGATGGCGACCGGCATGTTCGAGCCGTTCTCTTCGGAGCCAATGGCGCGATTCTCGCCCAATCAGCGCTGCTTCAGCCCGAGGCGCCGGCGCCTCGATGGTTCTTCCGCCTCGTCGCCGGCCCCCCGGCGCAAGCCGCCGTTCCGCTTGCCGGGCCCTTCCAACCCCTCGGCCATCTCGAGCTCGAGGCCGATGCCCATAACGAAGTCGCGGAAGCCTGGAGCGACCTGCTTCTCACATCGGGCATCATGGCTCTGTTCTTCAGCATGGTTTTGGGCCTGGCCTTTTGGACCATCCGCCATGCGCTGCGTCCCGTGCAAGATTTGCGCGGCGCTCTGTCGCGGATCGGCACGGGCGATTATACCGCGCGCATGAATCCCGATATTTATAGCGAATTGGAGCCGCTGCGCGCGGGCTTCGATGCCATGGCCGAACGGCTCGAGGCCATGCGGGCGCAAAACCAGGATCTGCACGAGCAAATTCTCAGCCTGCAAGAAGAAGAGCGCGCCGAACTCGCGCGCGACCTGCATGACGATGTCGCGCCGTTTCTGTTTTCGGTCGGGGCCGATGCCGCGATGATCCGGCAATTTCTCAGCGACGGCGCCCCGCAACAGGCCGCGCCGCGCGCGGAATCGATCGTCGAGTCCGTCCGGCACATGCAGAAACATTTGAAGAGCGTGCTACGCCGTCTCGCGCCGGAAACGTTGATCGACCTGGGCCTAGCCGGAGCCATCGACAATCTCTGCGACTTTTGGCGGTTGCGCCGGCCGGATATCGCCTTCTCCCTCGAAATCGCGGAAGACTCGCCGGAACCGCCGCTCGATGCCGTCACGTTTCGCGTGGTTCAAGAAAGTCTCAGCAACGCGATCCGGCATGGCGATCCCAAGTCCGTGCAGATACGCATTCGAAACGACGGGCAAAAGATCACGATCCAGGTCGAGGACGATGGCTCCGGCCTCGCCAAGGGCCGAACGGCGCCAGGCTTCGGTCTCGCCAGCATGCGCGAGCGGGTGAAGGCTGTCGGCGGGCGTCTGGTGATCGAGAACAGGCCCGGCGGACGCGGCGTGATCGTCGAGGCCAAACTTCCCATGAGAGAATCCGCGAGATTGGACCAACCGGCATGAAGATCCTTGTTGTCGACGATCACAGCGTGGTGCGCGAAGGCGTGCGTCGGCTGCTCGGCGTTTTCGTCGAGGCCGCCGTGCTGGAAGCAGGCACCGGCAAGGAGGCGCTGACTTTGTTTCGCACGGAGCGGCCCGATATCGTGGTGCTCGACCTCAACCTGCCAGGCGCCGGCGGTCTCGATCTCCTCAAGCGCATGCTCGCCGAGGATCCCCGCGCGCGCGTCCTCATTTTTTCCATGCATACGACGCCGGTCTATATCGCCCGCGCGCTTCAATCCGGCGCCAAGGGCTATGTCAGCAAAGGCGCCAGCGCGGACGAATTGGTCGAGGCGATCCGCAAGGTGCTGGCCGGCGAACGCTATGTCGAACGCGACCTGGCCGCCGAATTGGCGCTCCACACGCTCGGCCCCGCCGAACCCAACAAGGCGCTCTCGGCACGCGAACTCGACATCATGCGGCTGCTCGCCCAGGGAAAAGACCTCACCTCCATCGCCGACCAGCTCGGCATTTCCTACAAGACCGTGGCCAATAGCTGCACCGGGATCAAGCAAAAGCTAATGGTGGAACGCAGCAGCGATCTCATTCGCATCGCGGTGGAATTGCATGCGGAGTGAGCGTGTACCGGCGTGACTGACAAAACGATCACCATCTTCGTCGATGCCGACGCCTGTCCGGTCAAGGACGAGGTTTATAAGGTGGCGGAGCGCTACCAAATCAAAATCTTTGTCGTCGCCAATGCCCCCATTATGGTGCCGCGCGTGGCGGCGATCGAGCGTGTGGTGGTGGCGGAAGGGCCCGATGTGGCCGACGATTGGATCGCCGCGCGAGCCTGCGTTGGCTCCGTCGTCATCACATCGGATATTCCGCTGGCCTCGCGTTGCATCAAGACCGGCAGCGCCGTGATCGCGCCGAACGGCCGCGCCTTCACGGAGCAATCCATCGGCGCCGCGCTCGCTACCCGGAACCTCATGGATCATCTGCGCTCGAGCGGCGAAATCACGGGCGGCCCCAAACCTTTCGCGCCCCGCGACCGCTCGGCCTTCTTGTCGGCGCTCGATCTCGCGATCGTCAGGCTCAAGCGCGATGGTTATGACGGCACAGCAAGCTGGGGCTAAAATTAATCGATCAACGGCTCGCGCGAAGTTTCCTGCATGAAGAAGGGCGCGATCACGCCAAGCATGCTGGCGGCGAGAAGATAATAGGCCGGCGAGAGCGGATCGCCCGTGACCTTGATCAGCCAAGTCACCACAAGCTGCGTCGTGCCGCCGAAAATCGACACCGAAAAAGCATAAGAGATCGCCAGCCCGGCGCTGCGCACCGCGCGCGGAAACGATTCCGGAATGGCGACAATGCCGGCGCTGCTGCAAATCGAGGACAAAGCGGAGATCACGCCGGTGGCCGCGAAAATGCTCAGGGCACTGGGCGCATGCACCATGAAATAATAGGCGGGATAGGCGATCAGCACAAGCAACGCGCGCGGCACGATCATGATGACTCGGCGCCCGAAACGGTCGGCCAGCCAGCCGCCCACCAGGCAAAAGATCAGCGAGGCGACACCGAGCATCAAGGTGGCCGCGATCGACGTGCTTTCCGGCATGTGCAAAATCGTCTTGGCATAGCTCGTCATGTAGGCGCCTGCTGAATTCGAGACGGCGCCCGCCGAAATTACCGCCATGGCCGCGATCATCGGGCCGCGATGTCTAGCGATCAGCCGCTTCAACACCGCCACCGATGTTCCCTCGGCGTGCGATATGGCCGTATGGACGGCGCCCGCCGTTTCCGGCAAATGGCGGCGGATGATGATGCCCACGGGCACGATGGCGATGCCGAGCACGAATGGCACGCGCCAGCCCCAGTCTTCCAACGCGGCCTGCGGCAGCACCAGCGATAGGCTCAATCCAACCGCGCCGGCCAGCAGCGTGGCGACGCCTTGGCTGGCCAATTGCCAGCTCGTGATATAACCGCGCTTGGATGGCGGCGCGGCCTCGAGCAAATAAGCCGTGGAGGGGCCGACCTCGCCGCCCAGGGCAAAACCTTGGACGAGCCGGCCAAGGACGACAAGCGCCGGCGCGGCAATCCCAATCGCGGCATAACTTGGCGTGACCGCCAGCATCAGCATGCCCACGGCCATCAACGCGATCGTCAACAGCATCGCCGGCTTGCGCCCCGCGCGGTCGGCATAAGCGCCGATGATGATGCCGCCGATTGGCCGGGTCAAAAACCCGATCCCGAAGGTCGCCACCGAATAGAGCAAACTGGTGACATCGTCGCCCGCGGGGAAATAGGCCTTGCCGATGAAGACCGCGAAAAAGGAATAGGTTGTGAAATCGTAAAATTCCAGCGCATTGCCGAGGATGACGGCGGCAACCGCGCGCCGGTCCAGATGCGGCTTACCCGCGGTTTCCACGGGTCCCGCCACGTTCATGCCTTCAGCCCCCGCTCAGCTCGATCGCCTTTTGCGCCATCGCGATCGCCCCGGCCCGCGTCTTCGCCGCGCCCACAAACCGCCGCAGATGCGTAAAGACGGCATCGGCGACACCCGACACATCGCCCAATTCCGCCTCGGACAAACCAGCCCAAGAAGCTGGCAAAGGGATGCGCTGCTCGAACGAGCCTTCTTCCGGCGGCATGGAATCAACCATCCAATTGCCGTTGGAGGCGGGATAGACGGCGAACGCGACGGGCAGATTATGGGCAAACACGGCGGTCTTCCACGGCATGCCTTGGTCCAGCACCAAAATGCGGGGATCGAACGAGGCGGCATGAGCGGCCAGCAAAATGGCCTCGGCCGCGAGGCTCGCGCGCAAGGATTCGACGCGCCGGCGCAGCACGTCCTCCGCGAGGGTCACGGCGTCGAGAAAGGCGGCATCGGCAGCTTCGTCCCCGCCGAGCGCGTCCCAGCTCGGATTGAAATCCGCGATCAGCGAGGCCAGCCCCAAGGTGTCCACTTCCGGCGCCATGCCATTGTCGAGTTCGTCGATGCGGCGCACGAAAGCGGCATCGATCGTGGCGGCGATTGCAGGAGCCAGATCTTGTACAGTCCCTGCCGGCAGTAAGGCTCGCACCGCCTGCACGCCATAGCGCCGCCAGACGAGACCCGCCGAGCTGAAGGGCATGCCATCCGCGCGCAACGGCGCGCCGCGCTGGTGATGATCGAAACGGTTGGCGGCTTCGTCGTAAACGCCGCCGACATCCCAGGCGAAATCCGCGCTGGTGACGATGGCGGGATCGCGCGTGCGCACCAAGCGATGGCTGCCCGGCTCGCTCAACCCGAGCGCCAGCCGCAGGACGGCATACGCAAAGACCTCGTCGCAATGGAATTTGCCGCTATGGGTCACGAGAAGAGGCAAAGTCCGGTCCGGCATGAGTATGATCCTCCGCGCTGATCCCAAGATTCGAGCAAGGCGGCGCGGCTCGGTGTGGAGGGAGGGAAATATTGGATAGGGGAAGATTCGGCGCGGTGCAAATGGCGCGCGCGGTCCGGCTTGGGCATGGAGCATGCGAGCGCCAATAAATCATGGCGCGGGGGACAAAACCTAGGTTAAACCATCCCGAAGATCGCAATTTAAAGAAAGCAGCCGCCTCACGCCATGCCCGTGCCCGAAACCGTCCGCGTCACCGCCCTCTACCAGTTCACGGAATTTTCCGAACCCGCCGCCTTGCGCGGGCCGTTGACGCAAGCCTGCGAGGCGGCCGGGATCAAGGGGACGCTGCTGCTCGCGCACGAGGGGATCAATGGGACCATCGCCGGGAGCGAGGCGGGCATCGACGAGGCGCTCGCCGCCATTCGCGCCTTGCCGGGCTGCGCGTCTCTCGACGTCAAGAACGCTTACACCGGCAGCATGCCGTTTCACCGGATGAAGGTGCGGCTCAAGGCGGAAATCGTGAGCATGGGCGTCGAGGGGCTCGATCCCGCCCACGAGGCCGGGACCTATGTCGAGCCCGAAGACTGGAACGCGCTGATCTCCGATCCCCGCACGATCGTCATCGACACCCGTAACGATTACGAGGTCGGGATCGGCACGTTTCGCGGCGCGATCAATCCGGAAACGGCGAGTTTTCGCGATTTCCCCGCCTGGTTCCGGGCGCGGCGCGAAGAATTTTCAACCCGCGCCGAACCGCCAAGGATCGCCATGTTCTGCACCGGGGGGATCCGCTGCGAAAAAGCGACGGCCTTTTTGAGGGCGGAAGGGGTTGCGGGCGTCCATCACCTCAAAGGCGGCATTTTACGCTATCTCGAAACCATCCCGCCGGACCAGAGCCTCTGGGACGGCGAGTGTTTCGTCTTCGATCAGCGGGTCTCGGTGGGACATGGTCTCGTGCCCGGCAAACACGACCTTTGCCACGCCTGCCGCCGGCCGGTGAGCCCGGACGATCAGCTCTCGCCGCTCTTCGAGCGCGGTGTCCGCTGCCCCGCTTGCGCGGCGGAACGGCAGAAAGAACAGCGCCAGTGTTACGCCGAGCGGCAACGGCAGGTCGATCTCGCGGCGGCCCGTGGCGCCGGGCATCTCGGCGCCCAGCCGCCGGCGGGAGGCAAATTAAGTTCGCCGGCGGGAGCCATCAAGCCGCTGGCGGGGAGCGGGTAAGCCGCCGCCACTTATCCAAAGCCACGAAGGCCCAGACGCCCTCGACCAGGCCAAACGGCCAGGCGCCCTGGAGAAAGCCATAGGCGGAGCCCAAGGCGCAAGCACAGGCGAAGGCCAGGGTAAACCAATGGCTCCGGCCTTCCAGGGCGTAGAAAACCAACATGGCGGTGACGGCGAAAAGGCCGAAGAGAGTGAGACGATCCATTTTTTCCTGTTAAGCTGCGGTGTCACCAGGCACGCTGGTAAACCGGTTGTTCGATCTCTCCAGCGGTTCGCGCTGGAGAACTCGATTCATACAGGAATGGGGCCGCCATGACGTCCTCGCCGCCAACGGCGTTCGAGCCCGAGCTCAATCAAGGTTTTCCCAGGCCCCGACCGCGTTTTGCAGCGGCCAATAGCCTGGCGGCAGCCGTCGCTTTATCGGCGAGCGCGGGGTTCCTTGACGGCTTTGCCTATGCCGGGCATGGCCACACATTCGCGAGCGCGATGACCGGCAATATGGTTCTGCTCGGAATCGCGCTGACCCAATCGGGCAGCAAGGCTCTCGCCTATGTCTATCCCCTGCTGGCCTATGTCGTCGGGGTGATCGCGGCCAATCTTCTGGGGCGCCCAGGCGTCAGGCGGCGCCTGCCCGCCTCGCTGCATTTTATCACGCTATTGGCCGAGATCACGGTGTTGGCGATCGTCCCATTCCTGCCGGGCAGCCTGGACGATCATATTCTAGTTTCCGTGATCACCGTGAGCACGGCCATGCAGAACACGAGTTTCCGGAATATCGGCACGCGCACCTATAATTCCGTCATCATGACGGGCAATCTCCAGAGCTTCTCGAATGCACTGGCCCTTGGGGTCTGGCCCGGCGACCGTGCCGCGCGCGAACAAGTCCTCGATCTCGGCCTGGTCATCGCGAGCTTCGTGCTCGGCGCCGCCTTGGGGGCCTATGTGACTCCCCGTTTTCAAAATTTCGCCACGCTCGTGCCGGCCATTTTGCTCTTGGCCCTCGCGGCGGCGCTGTTCCGGTCTCCCGACAGCCGGCCGATGGAAGGATCTGGCGCCTCATCCCAATGATTGCTTGAGCGTGGCTATAATAAAGGCAATATGTTGCCCTCAAGCTTCATTCTTGAACTCTGCCGTTTGACGCACACCAAATCGACGAACGGAAGGCAACTCCTTTCGTCTTGGTTCGTTTGGCAACTGTGGAATGCGGCCGAGGTTGAGCCGCTTTTCGAGGGAGTCCATGATGCAGAACAAAACGACAGCTTTAATCGCCGCGGCGGCCATGTTCATGGGGGTCTCCCTCGGTGTTCAACCTGCTCAAGCACAAAATCCGGTTGACGTCATCGGCGGGGTGGTGGCAGGCGCCGCCGACGTAGCCACGGGGGGGTACCTCTGGGGCGGGCGTCAATATTGCTGGTACGACGGCGGCTGGCGCGGTCCAGGTTGGTATTGGTGCGGCTACGGCGATCGCTATGGCTATGGTTGGGGCGGCGGTTACGGCTGGCACAACTGGCATGGCGGGCATGGCGGCGGCGGTCACGGCGGTCATGGCGGTCATGGCGGTCATGGCGGTCATGGCGGTCATGGCGGTCATGGCGGTCATGGCGGTCATGGCGGTCATGGCGGTCATGGCGGTCATGGCGGTCATTAACGATCTTTGAGGTCGAATGGCGGGAGGACGCTCAAGCCTCCTCTCGCCTCTTTGCCGGAAAAACCCTAAATGTTGGGGCATGATCAAAAACCTCTATTATTGTGGACCCGTTTCGGACCATTTCGACGGGACTCGTTTTTTTATTCGCGGAGGCGCGGCCGATAAATCCAAGGCCGATCTCTGGAGGTTGATACGGACAAAGCGCGAAGCTTGGCCGGCCGAGGTGAAAAACCCGCCGGCGGCGCGTCCCCCGTCCCGCGTCGAGGGCCCGGCCCTCAAAGTCACCATGATCGGCCATGCCAGTCTGCTGATTCAGACGCGCGGCTTGAATCTCCTCGTCGATCCCGTCTGGTCGAAGCGCGCAAGCCCGTTTTCCTTCGCGGGGCCCCGGCGCGTAACACCCCCCGGCATCGGTTTGAGCGACCTGCCCCGACTCGACGCCATTCTCATCACGCATAATCATTACGATCATCTCGACTTGGCAACGCTCCGGGCCCTGAGCAAAATCCGGCCGTGCCGCATTATCGCGCCCTTGGGTAACGACGCCATCATCAACCGGCGCGGGCTTGCGTCCGAGGCTTACGATTGGGGCGATTCCGTTGCTCTCTCCTCCGAAGTACGCGCGATCTTGGTGCCCACTTATCATTGGTCCGCGCGGGGCCCCGGCGACCAGCGGATGGCGCTTTGGGCCGGCTTCGTTCTGGAGACGCCGGACGGACCGCTGTATCTGATTGGCGATACGGCCTATCGCGACGGCCGCTTGTTTCGCGAAATTCCAGAGTGCTTCGGGCGTCCTCGATTCGCCGCCATTCCGATCGGCGCCTATGAACCGCGTTGGTTCATGCGAGATAATCATGCGAATCCCGCCGAAAGCGTTCAAATTTTTAGGGATTGCCAGGCCCATCACGCGCTCGCCTGTCACTGGGGGACATTCCAGCTGACGGCCGAGGCGCGAGAGGATCCGCCGCGGCGCCTGGCAGCGGCACTCGAGGCACAAGGCATCGGCCAGGATCGTTTTCAGGTGCGGCTGCCGGGCGAGGCGTTCGACGTTCCTATGATTCCGCGGGATTGACGAGGGGCTTTGCACGGCCCAATAAGGGCGGGCTCGCCCGAAAATGCTTTCGAGAGGTCATGAGATCGTGTCTGCGCCTGGTAAGATCAATCTGCTGAAACTCTCGACATTGATCGCCGTCGCGATTCTCGTGGGCACGGAAGTGGTTGGGGCATCGTGGGCCGCCGGCTGGGCGATCGGCGGCATCATGCAGCTTCCCCCCGTGATCAGCCGCGCTCTCGAAGCGATCTTCGGCCTCAGCGGCTTCGTTCTGCTCTATTTCTTCATGCGCACCGCGCTCCGGCACGAGCCTATCCGGGACTAAACAAACGTCGAAACGTTGGCCCGGACCCGCCGTATTTAGCGAAGCCGGCCATGCCGGGGGCCTGTCGAGCGGCTTGCAAGCGCTACCGTGCCGGATACCGCGGCGCGCGCCGAGGCCAAGTTCGTTACCGGAGCGGCTTGCCGTCATAACAAGCTGCGCCGGCTTGATCAGACCATCGCTTCTGGATACCTCTCTAACTCGATGAAAAGAGATATTTTTTCTCTCCTGACCCCTCCAGGGCCGGGCGAGCTTACTGGAACTTCATGGCCGTTGACCGAGATCAAAGCGGCCGGGCCTTCGCCCGGCCTATTCATTTAAGAAAATCTTGTTGGCCTAGCGGTATTCTAGGGTTATCAGACGCTCGATAGGTGATTTCCGGATTACTAAATGGGCACGATTAGGCCATAAAAGTGTCAGGTTGGGTTGACGTTCAATTTGCGGGACGGTCCGGTCCGGGGCGTTGGCGAAATGAGCATTGATCGAGACAAGCCAGCGGGTAGGGTTTCTGATGAGCTATCGTCACCACTTCACAAATGCCATTGGCCGGTTGGCCGCGGAGCGCCGTTACCGCGTCTTCGCCGATCTCGAGCGGAGCGCGGAAAACTTTCCCTCGGCTTTATGGCATCGTCCTGGGCTCGAAGCTGAAAACGTCACGATCTGGTGCTCGAACGATTACCTCGGCATGGGGCGTCATCCCGAAGTGATCCGCGCCATGACGGAAGCGGCCGTCAAACATGGGGCCGGGGCCGGCGGCACGAGAAACATTGCGGGCACTAGCCATCCGCTCGTTCAGCTGGAGAGCGAACTTGCCGATCTTCATGGCAAGACCAGCGCGCTGGTTTTCACGTCGGGTTGGGTCTCCAATTTAGCCGCGATCTCGACGATCGCCGATCTCATTCCCGGTTGCCTCATCCTCTCGGATGCCCTGAACCATAATTCGATGATCGAAGGCGTCCGCCGCTCGAATGCCCAGCGCATGATCTTCCGCCATAACGACATGGCCCATCTCGAAGAGCTGCTTCAGGCGGCGGGCAAAGAGCGCAACAAGCTGATCGTTTTCGAGAGCCTTTATTCCATGGACGGCGATATTGCGCCGCTCGCCGAGATCGTCGATCTGGCCGAGCGCTATAACGCCATGACCTATATGGACGAAGTCCATGCGGTTGGGCTCTATGGCGCGCGCGGCGGCGGGATTGGCGACCGCGAAGGTCTGATGTCGCGTGTCGATGTCATCGAGGGCACGCTGGCGAAGGGCTTTGGGACTCTCGGCGGCTATATCGCGGCCGATAGCGCGATCATCGACGCGGTGCGGTCCTATGCGCCCTCCTTCATCTTTACGACGGCGCTTCCGCCACCCGTCGCGGCCGCCGCGAGTGCCGCCGTGCGCATTCTCAAGGAAGGGTCGGAGCTTCGCGCGCAGCACCAGCGCCAAGCGCTCCTCACGAAACATGCCTTGAGCGCGGCCGGTTTGCCCGTCATGGCCAACCCCTCCCATATCGTGCCGGTATTCGTCGGCGATGCGGAATTATGCAAGGCGGCCTGTGATATGCTGCTAGAGCGCCATAACATCTACATCCAGCCCATCAACTATCCCACCGTCGCGAAAGGGACCGAGCGGCTGCGAATCACTCCGACTCCATTCCATAGCGATGCCCATATCGCCGAACTGGTGGACGCGCTCGCCGATGTCTGGAAAGCCCTGGGCCTTCCCTTCGAGGAGCCAAAGATCCTCAAATTCCGCCGCGAGCCCGCCGCGGTTGCCTGTTCTTTCCCCGAGTTCAAACGGGCGGCGGAATAACAGCACGCCGGATGGATCTAGGATTGACGGACATGCGCGTTCCACCCCGGTGGAACGCGCTTTTGTTTGCCGAATGCCAAATATTTATAAGAGGCCCAAGTCTTTATAAGAGGCCCAGGTCTATTTTGGAGGCTTGGAAAAGCTCCGCGCAAGAGAGCAAGGCGAAGGAGAAGCCGGCCCGGAAAAGGTTGCCGGTCTATTTGGGCTTGGCCAAAAGGTCACGAATTTCTTCCAGCAGGATCTCTTGCCGGGGCGGCGCGGCATTTACGGCCTCCGGCGCGGCGGCAATCTGCTTCTTGAGCAGCGTAATAGCGCGCACCACCAAGAAGAGAATGAAGGCAATGATCAAGAAATTCACCGCGATCGTGAGGAAGTTCCCCCAAGCGAGCACAGCGCCCTGCTTTTTGGCATCGGCCAAAGAGGTTGCCGAGACGGCTTTCGAAAGAGCCAGAAAATAATTGGAAAAATCGAGCCCGCCGGTCAGCGCCCCAATAACCGGCATGATAATATCGCCAACAAGAGACTCGATGATCTTCCCAAATGCAGCGCCGATGATAACGCCGATCGCGAGATCGGCGACATTGCCTTTCATGGCGAAATCCCTGAAATCCTTCAGCATAGCGGCCCTGCCTCCGTGATGGTCCTTGCGATTTCGCTTTATGGAGCTCGCCTCAGACTAACGGCATGTCTCAGCTTGGCAAGCTGGGTTATCCCGTATTTTAATAAGAAGACTCCCCCTGCATTGGCGGGGTGCCGGTAATGGAGAAGTCAGCCCGTGGCATCAGCTGTATTCCCGGCCTGCATCGTACTGGCCTATTTGGGTGGGCTTTTTGCCTTGTCGCAGTTTGGCGGCCGGGCCTTGCATCTCTTCGACAACCCCCGCGCCCGCACCGCCATTTATCTCTTGGGGTGCTGTATTAATTGGGGTTTTCCAACTTGCTTGGCGCTGGCCGGTCTTGGCGGCGAGGGCGGCGAGACGATTTTGATCTGGCTCGTCCCGGTCGCCGTCTTCGCCTTGGGAGGGCCGCTCATCCGGAGGATGGTCCGTTTCGCCAAGGACCGGAACGTCACGACGATCGCCGATTTTGCCACGGCCGCCTACGGCAAGGCGGTCAGTGTTGGCGCGGTCATGGCGGTCATTTTATTCGTCGCCGGCATTCCACTGAATGCCTTGATGCTCAACGCGATTTGCGTGTCGTTCGCGGCCATTTTGGGAGATTTGCCGGGGCCATCCGTTCCAGGACCGACACGCGTTTTTTGCATCTTCATTGCGGCGGCCATGGCGGTCTTCGTGATCGCGATTGGCACGCGGCGGCCTGATAACATGGGTCATCAACGCGGCATGAGCCTGGTCGTCGCGGCGGAAATTGTGATGCGGTTCGTAGCTGTTTTCCTGCTCGGAACCTTTGTCACCTGGGGCATGTTTGGCGGGGTTGCCGGGCTTTTGAGCCAAGTGCAACAAAACCTAGGGGTCCATGACCTCCTGATCGCCTGGCCTCATTGGTCCGTCGTTTCCTTCGGCCTCGCATGCACGGGGGGCTTCTTGTTTCTCTCGTCGCAATTCCAAATGACGATCGTCGAAAACCAAGACTTGGCGGACATTCGCAAGGCCGCCTGGTTCGTTCCGCTCCTCACCTGCACCATGATTTTGTTCACCGTGCCGATTTTGATCGCGGGCCTGGTCCATTTCCCAGGCCAGAGCGTTCACGTGGTCGCCATGAGTGCGGTGCCCCTCCGCGCCGATTCCGGGCTTATGGTCGCCGCTGGTTTGGTGGCTGGCTTCGGGGCGATGACGTCCTTGATGCTGGTGAGTTCGATCAGCGTCGCGACAATGGTCTCGAACGATCTCGTGATGCCGCTCTTGCTGCACCCCTGGTTTCGCCGTTGGCACCGGCGGAAGAAGGAATTTGGGCCAAAGGTTCTCACGATCCGGCGAATTACGATTGCCGCGTCCTTCGTCCTGTCCGGCGGCTGTTGTATCTTGCTCGAGGGGGCCAAACTCGCGGCCTTGATGCAGATCGCGCTGGGTCTTTTCGCGCAGATCGTCCCAATTTGTATTTTCGCAGTCGTATTTACGAATTTGCCGGCCCGCGGGGCGATCCACGGCTTTATGGCGGGGATCGCGATGTGGTTCTATGCAATGGCGCTTCCGATCACCGGTCCGGCGTTTGGGGGGCTGGATTTGCTCTTGGAGCACGGGCCCTTTCAAATCGGCTGGCTGCGCCCCGGCGCGCTATTCGGCCTTCATACCGACCCGTTCACCCATGGCATGCTGTGGAGTCTTGGCGCCAATTTCGCGGCTTTGGCGATGACCTGCGCCGTATGGATGGCCCGTCCGGGCTCTCGAGCGGATCGCTTTTTCCTCAACCGGGTTTTCGATGGAAAATATCCTTCGAACGACGGCTTTTTCCGGCCGGATATCAAGGTCACGCTGGAACAGCTTCGCGATATTGTCGCGCATTACTTAGGATCGAAGCAAACCAATTCCGCGTTCCAAGCTTATTTTATCCAGCGCGGAGTGGATCATGTCCCAGAGCGAGAGGCGGACACAGCGGAATTGCAATTTGGCGAGGATCTGCTGGCTGCGGCGATTGGGAAAGCGACATCGCGCTTGATTGTCTCCCTTCTCCTGAAGCGGCAAGCCATCCTTGGCAGGGAGATCGAAATCACACCGGACCTCGAACATGAAGGCGGCGGCGTCCTTCGGACGGCCGCCCTTGCCTCGAGGCACGGAATGTCCCTATTCGACAAAAACTTGCGGCTGGTGGCGTGGAATAACAATGGCCTCGCGCTCTTCAATTATTTCGCCGGATTCCTTCAGGTTGGCCTTCCCCTTCTGGATATTATTCGCCATGGCGGCGAAAACGGAGCCTATGGACCTGGCCTCGTCGATGAAATCGTCGCATTCCGGCTCGCCGGCATTCTCGATACGTCCAAAACCAAGCGGCAGCGAGCCAATGATGGCAGGGTATACGATTGCCGCAGCTTGCGGCTCGCCGATGGTTTTCTCGTCCTGCATCATATCGATGTCACCGAGGAGTTGCGGGCGGAGGAAACGCTCGAGGCCGAGAACGAGACGCTCGAGCGGCGGGTCCGCGAGCGCACCGAGGAACTGCAACGCTTGAACGGAGACCTCATCAAGGCCAAGGCCGAGGCGGAAGAGGCGAATATTTCGAAGACGCGCTTCCTCGCCGCCGCCAGCCACGACTTGCTGCAGCCCCTCAACGCGGCGCGTCTTTACGCGACCTCCTTGAAGGAGCGGGTCCGCGCCCGGATGGCGGCGGACGATTGCCTCACACTGGCCGTGAATGTCGAGGATTCGCTCGAGGCGGTCGAAGACATTCTGACGGCTTTGCTCGATATTTCCCGCCTCGACGCCGGGGCGACCAAGCCCGAAATCACGGCCTTCGCCATCAACGATGTCTTTCGCCAGTTGCAACTGGAATTCGCACCGGCCGCCAGCAAAAAAGGGCTCGCCGTCACCTTCGTTCCCTCGTCCCTGCCGATCTTTTCCGACAGGCGCCTGCTCCGCCGGCTATTGCGCAATCTTATCTCCAACGCGATCAAATATACCGGCAAAGGCCAGGTCGTCATCGGGGTTCGCCGCCGTGGCCGCCAGGCCCGTATTGAAATCTGGGATACCGGCTTGGGGGTTCCGAAGTCCAAGCAACGCGCGATTTTCCGGGAATTCGAGCGGCTCCCCAACGCGGTGCGAACGGCCCCCGGCGTTGGCCTCGGCCTTTCCATCGTCGAGCGGCTCGGCCGGGTCTTGAATCACGAGATCCATCTGCGTTCCCAGCCTGGACGCGGATCGGTTTTCTCCGTGCTGGTTCCCTGCGCCTCCGTGATCCCGGTGGCGCAGAGCTTCGCCGCCAGCACTAGCGGCACTACACAACGCTCCCTCGACGGCCTGGTCGTTGCGGCCGTCGATAACGAGGCCACTATTCGCAAGGGAATGCGCGCGCTCCTAGGCGGCTGGGGGTGCACCGTCGTCACCGGGGAAGACCTGCCAGGCATGATGGGCGCTCTCACCACAGCCAAGCTCGTGCCGGATGTCATTATCGCGGACTATCACCTCGGCAAGACCGATGGGCTCGCCGTGATCGCGGCGCTCCGGGCCCATTTTGGCGCCTTTCATGCTGTTCTGATCACGGCAGACCGGAGCCCGCAAGTCCGCGATCTCGCCCATGCGATGGATGTCCGTTTTCTCAACAAACCCTTGAAACCCGCCGTCTTGCGGTCCCTGCTCTCGCAATGGCACCTCGTCAAACAAGCCGCGGAATGAGACCGGATTTCATTGGGCCGGGAGCCGCCCAAAACCACCCACGAGCCAAAGCTCGACCGTTTGACGAAAGTGGAATTGGGACTGGGGCCGCTACCCCCTCAGCTTTTAAGACCAATCTTGTTTTGCTTCAGCTTGCCAAGGGCCTCTCGCAGCTCTGCCAAGGCTTCGTCCAATTCCCCGCGTTGCCGCTCCAAATGGGCGATCTGAGCTTCGATCTGCTGATTGTTCAACCCGCTCGTTAAATCGGCTTTGTCAGCGTCGGACGCGTGCGATTGCCCATTCTTCCCGCGCAACGCGATGAGATCCTGAATTTCGGCCAGGGTGAACCCAAGCCTTTTACCCTTCAGAATCAGTTCGAGGCGCATACGGTTCGCGGCATTATAGAACCGTGCTGTCCCTTGGCGGTTTGGAGACAGAAGGCCGCGATCCTCGTAAAAGCGAAGCGTGCGCAGGCTTACGCCGTAAATGCGCGCCATGTCGCTAATGGAACACTCTTCGTGACCAAGTGGTTCAGCCTTTACCGATGCCGCTGATCGATCGTCCAGCATTGGCCCCCCCTTTATTGATTTATAAAAACGCGCAACTACCATAGCGACAAGTCCAACAGCCGGAAATACAACTTTTGTAGATGCTGTTCGCGCCTGTGCCAAAATCGATCAATCTTAATGAATTGTTTACCCTAGCGACGGAAGGTCGAGTTAGGGTGACCGGCCCGCGATTCGTTTCCAGCGGTGGCCGGTCCTGCATATCTGCTCCAACGCGGGGTTTCCGTCCCGACGGATAGATCGATGAACAAGGCGGTTCCCTGGAACATCAATGGTGTCGGGTTCGATGCACGTGAGGCCGCAAGGGAAGCAGCACGCCGCCAGGGCAAATCCCTTGGGGAATGGCTAGACGGCGTCATTGCCGGGCACGCAGCCGAATATGGGCTCGAAATGGACCACGTCGACGCTCAAGACCGGATCGATGCCGTGAAAGCGAAGCTCGAGCGCTTGGGCGCGCGCGCGCGCTATGGCGCCGGGGAGCGCGAGGCGGATTCCGCCGGCCAGCGGCCTTCGCAGAGAACCCGTTGGACCGGCAATCGATTCGACTCGCGCGGCCAGGGCCGCTTCGACACCGGAGACGAGGCCGCCGGTCGCGAGGAAAGCGGCATGATGGCGCGAAATCGCCAGGCGGACCCCAGCGGCCGCGACAGCTATGCGGGCGGATATGCCGATGAGGACCGGCAGCCGCAGCGGTCTAGGGTTGCTCCGGACGATACGGAATTCCTGCTTGAAGAGGCGATCGAGGCCATGGAGCGCCGGGCCACACTGGCCGAGCGCAAAGGTGAAAAGGCCCTCGCCTCGATCGCCAAGATCATCGAAGCAGCCGAAAACAAGCGCGCGGACGAGCATGAGATGTTCATCGCTCTCTCGCGCAAATTGTCGGAAATGGAAGCGCGGATCGCCGATCGCGTCTCCGGCGATCATTACCGGCCCATTAAAGGCGCTCTCACCCGGTTAGAGGCACGTCTCGATGCTTTGGGCCGCCGCTCGCAACGCGAGACGCAAGCTGCCCCTGTGGACGAAGGCGCTGCCTTGGCCGCGCCCTCGCGATCGCAGGCTGACGAATTGCCCCCTGCCAAATTGCGGCTCGACGAGGCGATCGCCGATATCATCCATCATCAGCGTCTGCTCGATGAAGCGACAGAGCGCCGGCCGCACGCCGCGCCGCGCCAAACTCCGCCTGGTCAAGCCCACGCTCGTGAGCCGAATGCGGCTTCGCTGAAAGCGGGGCAACCCCGGGCCGCCGGCCAGGACTCCGATGAAATCCGCCGGTTGCAGCGGGGAATGGCGGATCTCGAGGCGAAGCTCGCGGACATGCATCGGAGCATTGCGGGCCGTCAGGCCGCGGAGCCGCCCATGGGCTCTGCGCCAGTGCCCGCGCGGACGGATCAGATTGCCGCCACCCCCGCCGGTAACGTCAGCGCCGCCGCCCGGCCCGAAGTTCCGGGATCCGCCGCGCTCGCCGGTTTGGCTGCCGAAATTGCGAAACTATCGGGTCTGCCCGGCCACCTTGGGCCGGATGAGCGGGCCTCCGCGATCGACGAGACGATCGCGACTCTCCTGACCCGCGCCGGCAAGTTCGGCGATCTCGCCTCGTTAGAGGTCTTGTTGCGGCCGGCCCAGAAACCATCATCCCCGGACGAGTCTGGTGGCAGCCATCACGAATCTCCCGCCAAGGGGGTCCGGACCCTGCTCCAAAAGCCTCAGGAACCGGCTTTTTTCGACAAGATCGAGCGGCAATTCGAGAACTTAGGCTCGAAGATCGATCAGATGCAGCGTCAGCTTGTCTCCGGCGCGGAAAAGACCGGGGAATGGCAGACCGGCGATGCGCAATCGCTCGAAGCGCTTGTCCGCGGACTTTCCGGCCGGATCGAAGCGGCTCGCGCGCCAGATGCGAGTCATCGTGCAATCGAGGCCCTGCAGCAGCAGATTGCGCAACTCTCGAAACGCTTCGAACAGAGCGATAGCGAACTTGCGGCACTTCCCGCGATCGAACGTTCGATGCAGGCTTTGTTCGCGCATATCGAGGAGACCCGCCGCAGCGTCGAGACCGCCGCCGCCAAAGCCGCTCAAGAGGCCGCGGCCCTGGCAGCCGGAGAAAAGGCCAGGCCCGCCGTAGCGCATGAAATTGCCGCCCTCGTATCGCTTCAAGAGCAAGCTGATCGAAGGGCTCGCGCGACCCTCGACGCTCTTCACGAGACTCTCGAGAAAGTCGTCGACCGGCTTTCCCACATGGAAAGCGAAATCGCCCAGGCCCGGGCGCCTCAGCCGCAAGCCGCGCCGGCGCCATCCACCGCCGTGGACGTCCGGCACGGTCCCGATTCCGATTCCGGCAGGCAAGCTCCCCGTGCGCGGGATCAACGTACAAGTTCGCCGCGAGCGCAAGCTCTGCCCGATCTGCTGCTCGATGCCTCCGATTTGTTGGACGCGCCTGTGCGCCCGGCCCGGCCGGCGGAACGCGCCAAGACACCCTCCCGGCAGGCTGGGCCGGCAGATCTGGACGAAACCGCGGGCCGCGCGGACTTTATTGCCGCGGCTCGCCGCGCCGCCCGTGCCGCGCAAAACGATCCCGCGGTCATCGCCCTCAAGCAAATGGGCACATCCGCTCCCGGTTCGGCGTCGCGCGCGGATTTGATGGCGAAAACACGTGATTATGTCGAGACTCATAAAAAGCCGATCTTGATGAGCATCGCGGCGCTTTTTGTCATGGTTGGCACGCTTGCCGTCATCGGCGCGATAAAAGGCGAGGACGGCGCGAGGACGTTCGCTGCCGGAAAAGCCGTGGCGCCCATAAAGATCGCCCAGGCCGCGCCACGAACTGAAACAGCCGCGCCACGAGTTGAAACAGCCGCGCCACGGCCCGAGGCCGCCACGCGCGCGCCCCCCGTTGCCTCGGGCGCGGGCCGCTTGGCCGCGTCCGATCTCACGCCAAACGCCTTGCCAAAGGCGCCGCCGCCGCCGGGAGCGGCGCTCGCCGGAAGCGACACCACGCCAACCGGTTCGCTCGTGTCCATCCCGAGCTTCGCCGCGATGAAACCGGCGCGTTCCGCGGCCGAGTCGACCGTCGTGCTCAAGCAATGGGCCGATAGCGGCAATGCCGCGGCCGAATACGAGATGGCCTCCCGCTACGCCGAAGGCCGGCTGGTCACGAAAGATTTCGCGCTCGCCGCGAATTTGTTCGAGAAAGCCGCGCGGCAAGGCTTGGTGCCCGCGCAATACAAGCTCGCTTCGCTCTACGAAAAAGGCATCGGCGTTCCCCGCGATTCCGCGAAGGCGCGGGCCTGGTATGTGAAGGCGGCTGAAGCAGGCAATCCGCGTGCGATGCACAATCTAGCCGTCATGATTGCCGATGGCGATGGCAAGCCCGATTATGCCGGCGCCGTGGAATGGTTCCGCAAGGCGGCGGAATATGGTGTTCACGACAGCCAATATAATCTCGCCATTCTCTACGCGCGCGGGCTTGGCGTGAAGCAATCGCTCATCCAGTCCTATCAATGGTTCGCTATCGCGGCGGAGCAGAGCGACGTGGATGCGGCGAAAAAGCGGGATGAAGTCGCGGCCAAGCTTTCTCCGGACGATCTTGCGATCGCCAAGGCCTTGGCCGCGGCGTTCCATCCGAAAACGGCGGATGTCGCGGCGACAGAAGTCGAGGCTCCCGCGGGCGGATGGGATAGCATTACGCCGCCAACTCCCTTAAAGAGCGAGAGACCGAAACTCTCTTCTCTTTAAGAGTCTGATCCGTGGAACCGAAATCCTTTCTACGCGCCTTGTTCGACGCCGCTATCGCCGCCGCCGATCCCATGAAGACGATCGAAGCCTCGCTTCCGCCGCCGCCCAAGGGGCGCACGCTGGTGATTGGCGCGGGCAAGGCCTCCGCCGAAATGGCGCGAGCGCTCGAGGCCCATTGGCAAGGACCGCTCAGCGGCCTTGTGGTCACCCGCTACGGCCATGGCGCGGAAACCCACAGCATCGAAATCGTCGAGGCGAGCCACCCGGTGCCCGATCAAGCCGGCGCCGATGCCGCCAAGCGCATGCTGGAGCTGGTGAAAGGCCTCAGCGCGGACGATCTCGTGATCGCGCTCATCTCGGGCGGCGGCTCTTCGCTGCTGCCCTTGCCGATTGCGCCGTTGACATTGGCGGACAAGCAGGCGGTAAACCGGGCCTTGCTGAAAAGCGGTGCCACCATCACGGAAATGAATTGCGTGCGCCGCCATCTCTCCGGCATCAAGGGCGGGCGCCTCGCCGCCGCTTGCGCGCCGGCCAAAGTGGTCACGCTTTCGATTTCCGACGTGCCGGGCGACGCGCCGGGCGATATTGCCTCCGGCCCCACCGTGCCCGACCCGACCACTTGCGCGGATGCGCTCGCCATTATCGCGAAATATGGCATCGACGTGCCGGCCGGCGTGCGCGATATCTTGGAAACCGGCAAGGGCGAGACGCCAAAGCCCGACGATCCGAGCCTGCCGCCTTACGAATTCCACTTGATTGCCGCGCCGCAGGCCTCGTTGGAGGCCGCCGCCGAAGTCGCGCGCGCGCAGGGCATCACGCCCTATATTCTCGGCGATAGTCTCGAGGGGGAATCGCGCGACGTCGGCACGGTGATGGCGGGGATCGCGCGCCAGGTCGCCTTGCGCAACCAGCCCTTCGCCGCTCCGTGCGTGTTACTGTCGGGCGGGGAAACCACCGTGACGTTGCGCGGCACCGGACGCGGCGGCCGCAATGTGGAGTTTTTGCTGGCGCTTGCGGTTGCGTTGCAAGGCAATGCCAAAATCCACGCCTTGGCGGGCGATACCGACGGCGTCGACGGGGCCGAGGAAATCGCCGGCGCTTATTGCGGTCCGGACACGTTGGCTCGCGCCTTTGCGCTCGGCATCAATCCCGCCGTCAGCCTCGCCAACAACGACGGTCACGGCTTTTTCCAAGCCTTGGGCGATAGCGTGATCACCGGGCCGACGCTGACGAACGTCAACGATTTTAGGGCGATCTTGGTGCTGTGAGGGAGCGCAAAAACCCTTGCCTAAATACGCCGTGCGAAATGACCGGAAAGCCGGCCGGAGATTTCGCGGCAAGGCCGCGGACCGCCCCATCGATTGGTTGGCCGCGGCATCCGGTCGCGGCGGGAAGACGACGGATGAGGGCGGCCCAAACCAGCCAGGTGTTTTTTCAATTCTCATTTATGTTTTGTCATAAACTATTTTCGCCACATCGAATCGGGCCAGCTTGAACATGGCTTACGCCCTGACGCCGCATCGCCCATTCGCCGGATAGCATTTATATTGACAACCGGTGCAAACGGGCAAAATATGTAGCGCTACCTGATGGTGGCACCAAAAAGATAAGCCCAACGGGCTGGAATATTGGAGGTTGACCATGAGTCCACCTATGCGGAACGCGCGGTAAGCCTTGGCCCGACGGAGCCAGAGGCCAGCGCTTAACCTCACGTCCGGCGCGATGGAGGATGGCACTTGGAGCCGCATCAGTGAGGCATGGCTCATCGCCAATTCTCTCCATCCGCTGCTTTTTGGGGCGTGAGAGACTGACCTCCCGAAAGGCATTTTCTCTAAACTTACATATCTTGAAATAACTTATGTCTAGACGGGTTTTCGTGACCCCTCTATACGAATTGTATTTATAATCCATACTGCGCATCCGGTAATTCCAGATATTGGATGGATGCGGATGATTCATAATTTAGCAAAAAATTGAAAAAAGCGGCGGGCGTCGCGCCCTTTTTATCCCGCTATAGCTTTCACGGACGAAGGCGTCGTTTGGGGCGCCGGAACCGTTCTCGCGCGAATGCGGCCCGATCCCTCGGGCATTCCCGCGCTGAATGTCGAAGGCGATCACGACCGCATCATTGCGCTCGTCGCGGCCACCACCAGGCGTATTCCGCCAGGCTTGACCGGGCACTTCCAGGCGGCGGCCGCGCAATGGCGGCGCGGGAACAAGGTCCAGGCCAATTTCCATCTGGCTTTCGCGCGCCTCCCGCGCCTCGACGGCCCGGACGATGCCTTCCACCTGTTTTCCGCCGAACAATTTCTCTTCACCGGATTTTCTCCCGCTCTGCTGATGCAAGAGCTGGGGTTTGAAAAATCCCAAATCGCGCTGCTGAAATTTCCGGGACAGCCCCGTGTTCCCGCCGGGAGCGGGAAGCCGAGCGGCGAGTATTCATCTGGGCAGCAAGGGGATGCCGCGACGGTTACGCCGGTATTCTTGGATACGTCCCGGATGGACGAGACCGCTCCACGTGAAGAAACGGAATCGGCGACCGCCAATCCTCCTGTTCCGCAACCCCAGGCTCCACATCCACCACAATTTAGAATTGGCCGATGCCGTCAGCCGCGGCACCGCCGCTACCGTCCGCCGCGAAGCCAGGAACGCAGGCGCCGCCTGCTTCGGCTGGCTCCTCCGATACGCCAAGGACAGTGCAAAGGCCAGGATCCTCATCCGGAAGCGCGGGCTCCGGCAATACCCCTCCATGGGACTCTCAAGGCGAGGGAGACGATCAATGGCCGTGTCCCGATCCAGGGCCGGACACGCCGCACGGCTCAAAGGATTCAGGAACCGCATATGAAATTTTCGGACACACTTACGTAAACTCGCTCAATCCACTGCAGCCCGGAGAAGCTATTCTCTATCATGGGGTATATTATGACGATTGCGCGCAACAAGACGATCCCCAAGGCAGATGGAAGGCCGGTGACATGATCGAGTTTAAAGGCGGCTCATATTCTTCGCTCATCCCATATCAATGGTGGAAGGACAGGGGCGGATTTCTGGGCCAAGCGACCAGGCAGAACGCAGGCGTCAAAGGCACCGGGCGGCGCGACGTTTATCTTTTTCAGGACGAAAAGGCTGTCCCGTTAGCGCAAGAGGAATTCAAGGATCTCACGAATATCGATGTCTTTCACCTCCCGATGATCACGGCGGGTACGCCACGCAATTCCAAATCGTAAAACCTTCCATAAGGGAGTCAATGTATGTTTAATGTTCCATGGTTCAGCATCTCCGCGAATTTAAAGGATAAACGCGAGTCGATTCCCGAAATCGCGACCCGTTTCGTGAAGCTTCTCGATTCTCTCGGCCAAATCGATCCGTTGATGAGCAAATGGTTTTCAATGATGGAAGGCGATAGCCCAACCCCACTGAAACCCGATGTGCGAATGATTGAAACATCGCTACATTATTGGGCCAATAGAAAAACAGAAGATGGTTCGGAACCATTCTATACCTTTGGCGCGACAACCAACGGATATGAAAACGTTTGGCGTCCCGATGATTTGAATATTTTTTTAAGGGCAGGGACCGAACAATATAACAAGATCTGGTTTCATACAGCGCTTGAAGTTGCTCCAAATCCGCACCTGGTCAGCTTCAGCCTGTTCAAAAAAATCCTTTTCGCGACCGCCGACGCGTTCGATCCTAAATATTCCAACGCTCATCCCGGGGCGCTCGACCGGAATTTCATGATGTCAAAGAGAAACAAACTTCCGATTTTCGCCGGCTGGATGGTGCTTTTGCCGCGCGAACTCGCGAGCCAGATCACGCCGCCGCCGCAAGCCATTCAGCAGACGCGCGAGGATGGCAGTCTTTTCATGGCGGCGACGGATGAGACATTCGATGTCAACAATCCCGAACATCTCACGGTGTCTAAGGCCATGCAGGACGCCATCGAGCCGATCAACAAGTGGTAGTCGCTCACCGTCCCAATCCCGGCGCCTCCGCCAGACATTGTTTGCGCGCGACGGTGTAAACGGCATCGCGGCCGAGCATGTGGGCTTGGACCTCTCGAGGCCCAAAGAGCGCGGCGAAGGCGGCGTCGCGAATATTGAGGCCGCCGGTATAGGCGCCGAAGGCGGGCAGGATCAAACGTTTGGTGTCCGACACAAAACAGCGACGGCGCAGCACGCCGGAGCGGCCCGCCACGCGAGCCACGGGGTGGAGATGGCCCGCGATCTCGCCCGCACTCGTGTCCTCTTGAACACCCGCGCGCGGCTCATGGCGGAAGTGGATCGGGCCGAGCGTCAAGTCCTGGGCATGATCGCCCTCCAAACCCGGCGCCACGGGATCGTGGTTGCCGGCGATCCAGAGCCAATCGCGCCCCGCCTGGAGCGCGCGGAGCGCCTGCGCATCATGGGCCGGCATGCGCCCCGCGCCGAGACAATCGTGAAAGCTATCGCCCAGGGCGACCACGCGTTTGGGTATGAGCCGGGCGATAACGGCGCCCAGCGCCGCCAGCGTCGACGTGGTATCGTAAGGCGGCAAAAACACCCGCCGCGCCGCATAGGCCGAGCCTTTTTCCAGATGGAGATCCGCCACCACGAGCATCTGCTCGTCCGGCCAATACAACGCGCCGGAGGGATCGACCAGGAAGGTCCGTCCGTGAAGGGCGATGAGCTTTTCGCGCAATGGCTGACGAGATAGGGCCGAAGCGCTCATGAAAAAGCGCCCGACCCGCGATGCCCGGCCCTCGTCGCTTTCATGCCCCCGCCTCCCTGATCATCTCCGCTTCCGCTTCCGCCAAAATCCCCTCGCGGCCCTCGCCATGCACGGGTTCGCGGCCGATGTCGAGCATGACCGGCACGGCCAACGGCGAGATCCGGTCGAGACCCTTATGCAGGATCCGGCCCTTGATGCGCGAGAGCATGGCGGCGAGCCGGTCGAGGTCGAGCAGGCCGGTGGCGGCGTCCGCGCGCGCCGCTTGGAGCAGAATATGGCCTGGCTCGTGACGGCGCAACACATCGTAGATCAAATCCGTCGAGACCGTGACTTGCCGCGCGTTCTTTTCCTTGCCGATGAAATTCCGCTCGATCAGGCCCGATATCACGGCGCATTGGCGAAAGGTACGCTTCATCATCGCCGATTCCTGCAACCAGCTCTCCAAATCGTCACCCAGCATGTCCTGCGCGAACAGCTCTTCCAGCGAGAGGCGCCCCTTGGCGATCGCCGTCCCCATGTCGCTCGCGCCCCAGATGCCCAAAGCATAATCGCTGGCGACGAAGCCCAGCGGCTTCTGCCTGGCCCGTTCGAGCCGGCGCGTCAGCAGCATGCCGAGCGTCTGATGCGCCAAGCGGCCTTCGAAGGGATAGCAAACCAGATAATATTTGCCGCCGCGCGGAAACGTTTCCACCAAGAGATCGCCCGGCGGCGGCAAGGCCGAGCGCGCTTGTTGGTGCGCCAACCATTCCGCGACTTGAAGCGGCAGCCGGTGCCATTGCGCGGGATCGGCGAGCAAAGCACGGACGCGCTGGGCGAGATAGGTCGAGAGCGGAAATTTACCGCCGGCGTAGCTCGGCACCTTGGGGGTCTCGGAGGCCGCGCGCGACACCAGGGCCTCGTTTTCGACAATGGCTTGCAGCGCCAGAATTTCGCCACCGAACAAAAACGTGTCGCGCGGCGCCAGCGTTTCCAGAAAGCCTTCCTCAATCTCGCCGAGCACCCGGCCGCCACGCCGCAGCGGGCCGGTATAGCTGCGCGCGGTATCGGTATTTCCCTTCACCAGCCGCACCTTGAGCGAGGCAGCCTCGACAATCGTGCCGGCATTCATGCGATAGGCTTGCGCCACCCGCCCATTGGCGATGCGCCAAGTGCCCTCGGGCGTCTGCTTGATCTTGGCGAACCGTTCGTAGCCCGCCAGCGCATAACCGCCGTGGGCCGCGAAGGCAAGCGCGCGATCGAAGGTCTCGCGCGTGAGCCCGGCATAAGGCTCGGCGCTGATCACCTCGGCATAAAGCGCGTCCGCGTCGAACGGCCCGGCGCAGGCCATGCCCAAAATATGCTGGCACAGCACATCGAGCGCGCCAGCGCGGGCCACGGCCGTATCCTGCTCGCCGAGCAAAGCGGCATCCACCGCCGCGCGGCATTCCAGCACCTCGAAGCGATTGGCGGGCACGAGGATGGCGCGGGAGGGCTCGTCGAGCCGGTGGTTGGCGCGGCCGATCCGCTGCATCAGGCGGCTCGACCCCTTGGGCGCGCCGACATTGACGACAAGATCCACATCGCCCCAGTCGATGCCTAGATCGAGCGTCGAGGTGCAAACCGCGGCCTTTAATTTTCCCGCCGCCATAGCTTCTTCCACGCGGCGGCGCTGCGAGGCATCGAGCGAACCGTGGTGGAGGGCGATGGGCAGATTGTCCTCATTGAGGCTCCAGAGTTGTTGAAACACAAATTCCGCCTGCGCGCGGGTATTGACGAAGACGAGGGTCATCCGCGCGGCTTTGATCGCCTGGTAAATGCCGGTCAGCGCATGGCGCGCGGAATGGCCGGCCCAGGGCAGATGTTCCTCCGTGTCGAAAATGGTGAGATCGGCTGGGGCGCCCGGCGGCGCGACGATCAGCTCCGCCATGCTGCCGCGTGACGCTTGCGCCACGAGCCAGCGGCGCAGCTCTTCCGGGTCGCGCACCGTTGCCGAAAGCCCCGTCGCGCGCATCATCGGCGCAATGGCGCGCAGCCGCGCGAGATCGAGCGCGAGAAGATCGCCGCGTTTCGAGGCCGTGATCGCATGAAGTTCGTCGAGCACGACACGGCGCAGATCGGAAAAGAGAGGCTCCGCATCGGGGCTCGCCAACAACAAGGCCAATTGTTCCGGCGTGGTCAATAAAATATCGGGCGGATTGACGCGCTGGCGCTTCCGTTTGGCGGCGGATGTGTCGCCCGTGCGCGTTTCGACGCGAATAGGAAGTTTGAGATCGGCGAGCGGGCGCCCGAGATTGCGCTCGACATCGATCGCCAGCGCTTTCAACGGGGAAATATAGAGCGTGTGCAGGCGGGAGCGGTTGGCGGGCCGGGCAAGATCAATGAGGGTGGGCAGAAAGCCGGCCAATGTCTTGCCGGCGCCCGTCGGGGCAATCAGCAGTGCATTCTCTTGACCTTGCGCGGCGGCGAGGAGATCGAGCTGGTGTTGGCGGGGCGCCCAACCCCGCGCCGAAAACCACTCACGGAAGCGTGGCGGCAAAAGCTCTGACGATACGGCGGCCTGCGTCATCTAGATATCGAAGCGACAGAAAATCGCTCTCTTGCTAAGGAGCAAGGGCATGTCCTCACTCGAAAAAGTCCGCAACTTTTTCGGGACATGGTCTAGGCCCGCGCGGCAACGGCTAACAGACCCGGCACATCGCTCCCTTTCTCGCGGCGCGCGCTATGCTCGCGCAGCATCAATATACGGAAGCCGCAACGCGTCAGAACATCCGATATCAGGGTCGAGGAATGCGCGAAACGCAGGTCTGGGCCGACTTCGATGCCGGTGGAACAGCGCTGCGCGGTAAAGGCCAGCGTGCCGTCCTTGGGCAGCACCCGCGCGGCTTCGAACAGCACGGGCGCGAGGTCGCCGAGATAGATGAAGACATCGGCGGCCAAGATCAAGCCGGCGCTCTCCGTGGGTTCGTCTTGGAGAAAAGCGAGAATATCCTTAGTCTCCAACCTTTCGTAAATGCCCTTGGCTTCCGCCGCCTCGATCATTTTGGGGGAAAGATCGACGCCCGTCAGCTTGGACACCATGGGGCGAAACGCCACGCCGCCGAGGCCGGTGCCGCATCCGAGATCGATCGCATGGGCGAAACGCGTGCGGCCGAGTTCCGCCAAAGCGCCGGCGAGATCCGCCGGGCCGCAATAGCCGAGCTTCCCGGTCAAATGTGCCTCGAACCGCGGGGCATATTCATCGAACAGGGCACTGACATAGGCCGGCGGTGCCTGCGAGGGAAGCGTGGCGGAATCGAGCGTGGCGATCTTTAGCGCGGCACCATGGAGATCTGCGGGATCGAGTGTCAGGGCCTGGCGGTAGGCCTCGAGCGCCTGCGCGCGATCCCCGCCGGCGGCGCGCGCATCGCCTAGGCCGATCCAGGCAGCGGTCCAGGCCGGAGCGCGTTCGATTGCTTGCTCGAAAAGTTCCGCGGCTTCTTGCCACGCGCCATCTTCCGCGGCGGCGGCGGCATAGGCGAAGCGGCGATCCGCAAGGGGATCGCGCGGGGCGGCATCGGACACCGGTAGGCTCGAGGTACAAGGCATGAAGCAAATGTCCGGATCAAAGGGCGCGGAGGAAACCGCTCCAAGCCCATTACGAAAGGATATGGCCCATTACGAAAGGACATGTACGGACGGGACACGAGCAAGGTTGCACTCCGCTTATATATTCCTTTTACAAGGAGATCACGTTGAATACCTTGCTGAAACAGGCATTTGGTTGAAATAGACGTTTGCCGCTGGCGCCACGGCTCTGACCATGGCCGCGAGCCTCGCGGATCCGGCGGTGGGCATGCCTGCGTGGGGGTCCAGGTCCGGACAAATTTATGGAATCCCGAGACCTCTTTTTAACTGTTTCTTAAAATATTTGCGCTTGCACGAGACTCTTGCGCAACTTTTTATTCCCACAGCCGTTTCATAAGCGTCTTGTCATATATCACATTGTCAAGCGCCGAATTTTTAGGCACGGGTTGGAGGGCCAAATCCATGGTCACCACAGAAAAAAGGGCCAGACGCCGCGCGTTGAAGCTATTGGCTGCATCGGCGGGTTTCATTTGTATCGGCGCTTTTGCCGTGGCGGCGCCTTTCACATTTTCGACGACAGCCTATGTCGTGGGCGTCGGCCCATCGCCGCACGCCACCAAACTCGCGCCGCTGGGAACCGGGCCGGCCATTCAATTGGCGAGCGCCGGAGAGGGTTTCAATGAAGATTGCGTCCGTGTCATCCGCGTCGTAGGGCCCTTAATCAAATCGTCCGTGCACGGCCTCGTCTGCGGCGGATCCCGGTAAGCCTTTCGAGGTTTGGCCATCGTCAGGATTCGGCTATCCTCTGCTCCATGGATCTCGGAAAATTGCTAACCCTTGCGCCTGAAGGGCTCTATTGCCCGTCAGGCGATTTTTTTATCGATCCCGTGCGCCGTGTCGCACGCGCGCTCGTCACCCATGGCCATTCCGATCACGCCCGTCGCGGCCATGGCGCGGTGCTCGCCACGGCGGAGACGCTCGACATTATGGCGGAGCGTTATGGCACGGGCTTTTGCCGCACAAGGCAAGTCATCGCACCCGGCGAGATCGTGCGGCTCGGCGAGGCGGCCGTGAGCTTTCATCCCGCGGGCCATGTGCTGGGCTCGTCGCAAATCAGGCTCGGCTTCCCCGGCCAGACCATCGTCGTGTCGGGCGATTACAAACGCGAGCCAGACCCCACCTGCGCGGCTTTCGAGCCCGTGACCTGCGATGTCTTCATTACCGAGGCGACCTTTGGCCTGCCGGTGTTCCGCCATTCCCGCGCGGATCTCGAAATCGAAAAGCTCTTGGCCTCGCTGGCGCTGTTTCCCGGGCGCGCGCATCTCGTCGGCGCCTATGCCTTGGGCAAGGCGCAACGCGTGATGGCTTTGTTGCGGGCGGCCGGTTACGGCAAGCCCATCTATATCCACGGCGCCATGGAACGTTTGACCCGGCTTTATCAAGAGCATGGCGTCGATCTCGGCGAGATCCACGACGTGGCGGATGCGGAGCCCGCCAAGCTCGGCGGCGAGATCGTGATTTGCCCGCCCGGTGCCTTGCGGGAGTCTTGGGCGCAAGATTTCCCCGATCCCGTCCTGGCCTTCGCCTCGGGCTGGATGCGCATCCGCGCCCGCGCCCGCCAGAGCGGCGTCGAATTGCCGCTGGTGATTTCCGACCATGCGGATTGGGATGCGCTCCGCGCCACCGTGTTGGAAACCGGCTGCTCCAAGCTTTTGGTGACCCATGGCGAGGCCGATGCGCTCGTGCATTGGGCGCGCGGCCAGGGCCTCGAAGCGGCACCGCTGCATATTTTGGGCTATGGCGGCGAGGAGGAGAGTTTGCCGGAGCCGCTCGCGTGAACCGTTTCGCCGGGCTGATCGACCGGTTGGGTTACGAGCCCACGCGCGAAAACAAGCTGCGGCTGATGGTGGATTACTTCCGCACCACGCCCGATCCCGAGCGCGGCTATGCGCTGGCCGTCTTGACCCGCGCCCTCTCGTTCCCCCGCGCCAAGCCCAACCTCGTCCGCGCGCTCGTCACCGCGCGCACCGATCCCTATTTGTTCGCGCTTTCCCTCGATTATATCGGCGATCTCCTGGAAACGACGGCGCTGCTGTGGCCCGCGCCCGACGAAGACGTTGGAACAGCGCCCACACTGAGCGAAATCATCACCCGCTTGCAGAGCGCGGGGAAGCTCGATCTCCCCGGCCTGCTCGCGGCCTGGCTCGACGCGCTCGACGAGAATGGCCGTTGGGCTTTGCTCAAGCTCGTCACCGGATCGCTGCGCATCGGCGTTTCCGCGCGGCTCGCTAAAACCGCTGTGGCCGAACTCGGCGGCAAGGCGGCCCACGAAATCGAGGAGGTCTGGCATGGTTCGCAGCCACCCTATCTCGATCTGTTCGCCTGGGTCGAGGGCCGCGAGGGCAAGCCCGATTCCAGGAACCCCGCGCCGTTTTGCCCCGCCATGCTGGCGCATACCTTGAACGAGCAGGACCTCGCCACGCTCGACATCGCGGATTTTGCCGCCGAATGGAAATGGGACGGCATCAGGGTGCAGGCCTCGCGGGGCGTGGATGCCGCCGGCGCCACCGTGGTGCGGCTCTATTCCCGCGCGGGCGAAGATATGTCCGCCGCCTTTCCCGATCTCGCCGGGGTCTTGGCCGCCCTGCCCTGGCAACAATTTTCGCTCGACGGCGAACTCTTGGTGGTGCGCGACGGCTTCGCGCAGGATTTCGGCCAGTTGCGGCAGCGGCTCGACCGCCGCGCGGTCGCGGCCAAACTCTTGGCCGAATTTCCCGCCCATATCCGCGCTTACGATCTCCTGTCGCTCGAGGGCCAGGATCTCAGGGCTCTGCCGTTTTGCGCCCGCCGCGCCAAGCTCGCCGCGTTTGTCGAGGACGCCGCGAGTCCCCGGCTCGATCTCTCCGCGCTTCTGCCCTTTGCGAGCTGGAACGACCTCGCCTTTGCGCGAAAGAATCCGGCGGAGGCGGGGGCGGGAGGCGATGCCGGGGCGATCGAAGGCGTGATGCTCAAGCGTTTGGACTCCATCTATGTGCCGGGCCGGCCGGACGGGCAATGGTACAAGTGGAAGCGCGATCCCTTCACCGTCGATGCCGTGCTGATGTATGCCCAGCACGGCCACGGCGGACGTTCGCCCTTCTACGCTGATTTCACGTTTGGGGTCTGGCGCGAGGAGGCGAGTGTGTTGGGCCTGGTGCCGATCGGCAAAGTGAATTCCGGCATTACGGATGATAACCTCGCGCTGCTGGACGCATTTGTCCGCGACAACATCATCAACCGCTTCGGCCCTGTGCGCGAAGTCGCGCATGGCCCCGCCACCGGTCTCGTCGTCGAAATTACCTTCGAGGGCCCCGCCCGCTCGGCACGTCACAAGTCGGGCATCGCCCTGCGATTTCCGCGCGTGTCCCGGATCAGGAGGGACAAGCCGGCGGGCGAGGCGGACCGTATCGAGGCGCTGGAGGCGTTGTTGCGGGGGTGATTGCTTATTAAGTATGATTTAGTATGATCAAAGTTCTGAAAAGGAATCCATTCATGTCCGGCATCGAACGTATGACCATCACGCTTCCCGCCGAAATGGCGGCCGTTGTGAGAAGCGCCGTCGAGGGGGGCGATTATGCCTCGACGAGCGAGGTGGTTCGCTCCGCGCTCCGCGACTGGAAGACGAAACGCGCGCTTCAGCTCGAAGAACTAGCGGCACTCAAATCCGATATCGACGCCGGCCTCGCCGATGTCGCGGCTGGTCGTGTCAAGGATTTTGACGCCGCCCGCATCGTCGAGCGAGGGAGGAAGCTATTAGCCGCCCGCTCACCCTCCGTCTGACAGAAACCGCGGAAACAGACCTCGCCGAAATCTGGACCTATGTCGCCTTGGACGCCTCCGAGGCGATAGCGACGCGGCTAATCGACAAACTCCGGAGCGCCTGCGAGCCGCTATGCGACTTTCCGGAGTCAGGTGCCGCGCGAGACCAGCTTGCTCCCAGTCTGCGGGCCGTCTTTGCCGGCAACTATGGGATTTATTATCTGCACGATGAGCGGGAGTTGGTGATCGTCCGCGTACTGCACGGCGCGCGCGATGCGGTGGCGTTGGCCGGAGGCGGTGGTTTTGCGGGTAAGTTGGGATAATATGCTTTATCAGATGGATATGGAGCTTGAGATGAGATGAGACGCGACATGAACCTGATACGAGAGCTGCTTTTGCAGCTTGAGCGCTTCCCAATTCGGCTAGGAGCCACCGCCCACATCGTTCCTGACGATGAGACACTCGCGATCCCCGGATACACACTCGATCAGATCAAATACCACCTGTCGCAGATTGAAAAATCGGGTTTCATTGACACAGGTGGCGTCCGACCGATGATCGGCATTGGATTCCGCTGTCTCACGCCTGCCGGTCACGACTTTCTTGACTCCGTCCGTGATCCAAAGATTTGGGAGAAAACGAGAAAGGGAGCTGAAGCCGCAGGAGGGTTTACGGTCGATTTGTTGAAGGACTTGGCCAAAGGCTTCGTCAAAAAGCAGATCGAGGAGTATACCGGTGTCAAGCTCTAGCCTGACCACCGTCGGAAAGGTTGCTCCTCTGCCTCTTGTTGCCGCTGCCGGACGACGGGCGCTGACCCGCTTTCTCGAATTCTTCGTCAACACGAACCGCAATCCGCACCCATGCCGCGCCGTCGCTGAATTCCTATCAGGCACAAGCTTGATCGCCCTCCGATAAAACGCAAACTCCATCCAAGCGGTACGGATCGCCGATTCCGCCCGCGATCTGACCAAACTTCAATGGCCGCCGGATGAGTTCGAGGCATAACCCAGCACCCCCCACCCTTTTCATCCGCCCCCAAATATCGCACACACGTCCCATGTCAGCTCTCCCCACACATCCCGAAGTCGCCGTCATCGGCGCTGGCGCGGCTGGTCTTGCGGCGGGGCGCGAGCTTTGGCGGCTCGGCGTCTCATTCGTCATCTTGGAAGCCCGCGACCGCGTGGGCGGGCGGGCTTGGACCGTGCCGCACGGCGCCTCCGCCCCACTCGATCTCGGCTGCGAATGGCTACATTCGGGCAGCCGCAATGTTTTGGCGGATTTGGCGCCCGAATTTGGTTTCGATCTCGACAAGTCCGATCCGCCGTGGATGCGCCCTGCCCGGCAGGAAGATTTTTCCGCCGCCGATGCCGAGGCGTTTTACGCGGCCTACGGCGCGTTCGACGACAGGCTCGCGGCCGCCGCCGAAGAGGCGGAGCGCACGGGCCAAGACCGCGCGGCCAGCGATTTTCTCGATCCCCTCGGCCGTTGGAATGCGCGGCTCGACGCGATCGCGACTTTTTATCACGGCGCGCCGCTCGAACGCGTCTCCGTGGTCGACTACGGCCGCTACATCGACACCGGCGAAAACTGGCGCGTGCGCGGCGGCTATGGCGCGCTAATCGCGGCGACGGGCGCGGACCTTCCCGTCAAGCTCGGCTGCGCCGTGCGGAAAATCGACGCGACGGGCCGCCGGATCAAGATCGAGACGAGTTCGGGTGCGCTCGAATGCGGCGCCGTCATCGTCACCGTGCCAACCAACGTGCTGGCCTCCGGCGCCATCGCGTTTTCGCCCGCGCTCGACGCGCATCTCGCGGCGGCGGCGGGACTGCCGCTCGGCATCGCCGACAAGCTCTATCTCGCGCTCGATACGCCGGGCGATTTCGAGCCTGACACTCGCGCCGGCGGCGATTGGAACAAGCGCGACAGCGGCTCCTACACCTTGCTGCCGGGCGGGCGGCCGATGATCGAGGGCTATTTCGGCGGCGATTACGCCCGCAGCTTGGAAGACGGCGGCCTGCCCGCCTTCGTGTCCGCCGCCCGCGACGATCTCGCCCGCGCTTTCGGCGCCTCGATCTTGCCCCGGCTCACCCCCATCGTGGCGACAAGCTGGGCCCGCGATCCCCTCGCCCTCGGCTCTTATTCCCATGCCCTGCCCGGCCAGGCCGACGCCCGCGCCGTCCTCGCCACGCCCGTGGATGGCCGCATCTTTTTCGCCGGCGAGGCCGTGTCCCGGCATTTCTTCTCCACTGCCCATGGGGCGTTCGAGACGGGGGTGGTCGCGGCGCAGGCCGCGGCGGGCGGGGTGGAGAGGCTCTGACTGCCTGCCTTATGCCGGCCATGACGGACAATGTTGCGAAATCAAGAGGGAGCCCCCCCTTGACCCTCCGCCCCTCACCCTCTATCAACACCTCTCCCCAAACGGGGGTCGCATCCGCTTCGGCTTTTACAGCTAGCGGTCTCGTCCGGCAGCGTTTCACGCCCCCGGGCGCGTTTTGCGTTGGGATCAGGGTTGCGGGCTGGCTCTCACGGGAGCCTCGGGCAAACACAAAAGGGCAGTATGTTCGAAAGTCTCTCCGATAAGCTCTCAGGCATTTTCGATGCCCTGACACGGCGCGGCGCGCTGTCGGAGGAGGACGTCAACACGGCCCTGCGCGAAGTCCGCCGGGCCCTGCTCGAGGCCGATGTCGCGCTCGATGTCGTGAAAAGTTTCGTCGACAAGGTGCGCGTCCAAGCGGTCGGCGCCAATGTCGTGAAGTCGGTGACGCCCGGCCAGATGGTCGTGAAAATCGTCAACGACGTGCTGATCGAGACGCTCGGCTCCGACGCCAATCCGATCGATCTCGAAGCCGCCGCCCCGGTCGCGATCATGATGGTCGGCCTGCAGGGCGCGGGCAAGACCACCACCACCGCCAAGATCGCCAAGCGGCTGACCGAGCGCCTGAAAAAGCGCGTGCTGATGGCCTCGCTCGACGTCAAGCGCCCGGCCGCGCAGGAGCAGCTCGCCGTGCTCGGCAAGCAGGTCGGGGTCGATACGCTGCCGATCGTGGCGGGCCAGACGCCGGTGCAGATCGCGCGCCGCGCCGAACAGGCCGCGCGCCTGCAAGGCTATGATGTCGTGTTGCTCGACACCGCCGGGCGCACCCATATCGACGAGGCCTTGATGGCCGAAATGGCCGAGATCAAATCGGCCGCGCGCCCGCACGAAATCCTGCTCGTCGCCGATAGCCTGACGGGTCAAGACGCGGTCAATCTCGCCAAGAGCTTCAACGATCGCGTCGGCATTACCGGCATCGTGCTGACCCGCGTCGATGGCGACGGGCGCGGCGGCGCGGCTTTGTCGATGCGCGCCGTCACGGGCAAGCCGATCAAGCTGCTCGGCACCGGCGAAAAGATGGATGCGCTGGAGGATTTCCACCCCGCGCGGATCGCCAACCGCATTCTCGGCATGGGCGACATCGTCTCGCTGGTCGAAAAAGCAGCCGAAAACATCGATGCCGAAAAAGCCCAGGCGATGGCCAAGAAATTGGCCAAGGGCAAGTTCGATCTCGACGATCTCGCGGACCAGCTCGCGCAAGTCGAAAAGATCGGCGGGCTCAATGGAATCATGGGCATGCTGCCCGGCATGGGCAAGCTGAAGGATCAGCTCTCCGCCGCCAGCCTCGACGACCGCATGATCAAGCGCCAACGCGCGATCATTCTCTCCATGACGCCGCAAGAGCGCCGCAACCCCGATATTCTGAAGGCCTCGCGCAAGAAGCGGATCGCGGCCGGCGCCGGCATGCGGGTGGAGGACGTCAACCGGCTGCTCAAGCAGCACCGGCAGATGGCCGATATGATGAAAAGCATGGGCGGCATGAAGGGCGGCGGCATGCGCAAAATGGCCGGCATGATGGGCGGCCTGATGGGTGGCGGCGGCAATCCGTTCGGCGCGGGCGGCATGCCCCAGCCAACGCCCGAACAAATTGCCGGTCTGCAGAAACAATTGGGCGGCGGCGCGGGCGGCATGCCTTCGCTGCCACCCGGCATGAGCCTGCCGAAAGGCTTGCCGGGTCTTGGCGGCGGCGGTTTGCCAGGGCTGGGCGGCGGCTTCAATCCCTTCGGCAAGAAGAAATAAATGGCCCCAACGAAAATGGCCAAACCGAAATCTCGACGGGCCTGAGGCCCGCTTGATCCAAACCGGAGAGCATCCCGGCCCGGCCGGATGCTCCCACCAACAGTTCGAACCATTAGAGAAAGAAGACCCCATGTCCCTCAAAATTCGCCTGTCGCGCGGTGGCGCCAAGAAACGTCCGTTCTACCGTATCGTCGTTGCCGATGCCCGCATGCCGCGTGACGGCCGCTTCATCGAGCGTCTCGGCACCTTCGACCCGCTGAAGGCCAAGGATTCGGCCGAGCGTCTCGTCGTGGATGCCGAAAAGGCCGCTGCTTGGATCGTCAAGGGCGCGCAGCCCACCGACCGCGTCGCCCGTCTGCTCGAGACCGCCGGTGTCGGCACCCGTGAAAAGCGCAACAACCCCGTGAAGGGCCTGCCGAAGAAGAAGGCTCAGGAACGCGCCGCCGCCAATGCCGCCGCCGCCGAAAAGGCCGCTGCCGCTGCCGCCGCTCCTAGCGAAGCCGCGTAAGTCACGCCATGACGGGGCGCCAGCCTGCCGGCCGCATCCTCGTGGGCCGCTTCGGCGCCCCGCATGGGGTGCGCGGCGAGCTGCGCCTCCAAAGTTTTACGCAAGATCCCGCCGCCATCGCCAGCTATGGGCCGTTGAGTGGCGGGACGGGCCAGCAGCTCTTCACGATCAAGTCGTTGCGCCCTTTGAAGGATAATCTCTTCGTCGCGCGCGTCGCGGGGGTCGACAGTCGCACGGCGGCCGAGGCGCTCACCAATGTCGAATTGTTCATCTCGCGCGACGCCCTACCGCCGCCGGACGAGGATGAATTCTACCTCGCCGATCTCATTGGCCTGACCGCCGTGGACGAGGCCGGATCCCCGGTCGGCAAGGTGATCGCCGTGCCCAATTACGGCGCCGGCGATATCCTGGAAATCGCGCCGGTCGCTGGCGGCGAGAGCCTGCTCTTGCCCTTCACCAAAGCCGTCGTTCCCGTGATCGACTTCGCGGCGCGGCGTGTCACCGTGGTGCCGCCGGAGGTGACCACGGTCCCCGGCGAGCCTTCCGATGGCTGAGTGGCGCGCCGACGTCTTCACCCTCTTTCCCCAAATGTTTCCGGGACCGCTCGGCCTGTCGCTCGCGGGCGAGGGACTCGCGCGCGGGATCTGGAGCCTCAAAACACATGACATCCGCGACCACGGCCTCGGCCGGCATCGCGCGGTGGACGATACGCCGGCCGGCGGGGGCGCGGGCATGGTCATGCGCGCCGATGTCGTCGCGGCAAGCCTCGATTCCGTATTGGCCCCGGACGACAAACGCCCGCGCTTGATGATGAGCCCGCGCGGCAAGCCGCTGACGCAAGCCCGCGTGCGCGCCCTCGGCACGGGCGAAGGCGCGATCATCCTCTGCGGCCGGTTCGAGGGCATCGACGAACGTCTGCTCGAGGCACGCGGCTTCGAGGAAGTCTCGATCGGCGACTACATCCTGTCGGGTGGCGAAATCGCGGCCCTCGTTCTGCTCGACGCCTGCGTCCGGCTGCTGCCGGGGATCATGGGCAAGGCTTTGTCCGGCGAGGACGAGAGCTTCGAGATGGGCCTGCTCGAATATCCCCATTACACCAAGCCGCGCAGCTTCGAAGGCCGGGCGATTCCCGAGGTTCTGCTGTCCGGCGACCACGGCAAGATCGACGCCTGGCGCCGGGCGGAAGCGGAGCGCCTCACCCTCGAACGCCGGCCGGATTTATTGAAGGATCGGGCGAAAACGCCATAAAAACTTTTACAGAACATAGATTTAAATCATTATTTCCGGATGAAAACACCCCGCCGCGACGTTCAAATTCATCAAGAGTTAACCGTGATCGGACACTTCTAGACCGGGGAGAGTTCGTATGGCCGGTCCGGCTAAAACCACGTGGAGACTGATGATCTCGAGCCTCGCGCTCGGACTCATTCCGCACGCGGGTGCCGCCGGCGAGGCCGCGCCATCCGGGCTCATAATTCCGATCAGCCAAACCGTGATGCACGATGGCACCATCCGCTACAGCATTTGGGTGAAGGTCGGACATCGCACCGTCGAGGCCATGCTCGACACGGGGTCGGCCGGCTTGCGCGTGCTGCCGCCCGTCGTTCCCGGCGATCTTACCGGACTTCCCACGGAAGCCACTTATGATAATGGCGTGCGCCTCAAAGGCCTCAGCGTCCCCATCGGTGTCGAAATCGGCGCCCTGTCGGGAACCGTGCCGGTCGAAGTGGTGGACAAGCCCGAATGCGACGCCACGGAGGCGAACTGCCCCGTCTCCAAACACGGCGGCACGTTTCTGATCGGCGGCGACGGCCTGTCCGGCCACGGCTATTCCGCGATCCTCGGCATTGGCTTCAGCGAGCGCAGCCCGGATGTCCCCAATCCCTTGGAAGCCCTGGGAGCAGGCCAATGGATGGTGGAACTGCCGTCGCCCGACGACCCCTCCGCGACAGGCCGCCTCGTTCTGAAACCGGATGCCGCCGCGCAAGCCGGATTCAAGATGGCGCCCGCCGTCAAGGGCGGCGATTTCTTCGGCTGTCTGCAAACCAAAAAGCCGGAGCAAATGATTTGCGGTCCGCTGCTGTTGGATACCGGCGCCCCCAGTATCATGGCGGTCACGCAGGATACCGAAACAAGTGAGATCTGGCCCAAGGGCCGGGCCGCGAACTTCCGGTTCCGGTCCGGCCAAACCCTAAGCTTCGACACGGGCGGAGCGGGAGACATGTCGCAAGTCAGGATCGTGCCCGCGAAGCAACGCCCAAAACTCGGCGACAGCTTTATCCTGGCCGGTCTGTTCCCCTATTATTTCTACGATGTTCTCTACGATGCGGCGGCGCATAAGGTGGGCTTGAAGGAGCGGGACAAGCCCGCACGGGAAGCGGCCGCGCCGGCACGGCAAGCGGCAGCGGAAACGCCTGCCGCGATGGAGCAGCCTCCGGCAAAACCCGCCGTCGAAGCGCCCCTTTTAAAGGCCGCGCCGGGGAAACCTGAAGGGCCTCGCGAGCTTCCGCCCCAAGACACCGCGAATACCCCGTGAACGAGCGCGAAAAGCCCGCTCCGTTTCCGGATGCGGACTTTTGCGCGATTGGCCGCGGGAAGAAAACGGCCAGCCGGAATGGCTCCGCTCATTCGAGACGTGTGGTGTCCAACGAATAAGCTTGGGTGATATGACTATTGGCCGGCACACTGTGCGTCAGCCAGACATTGCCGCCAATCGTCGAACCTCGCCCGATCGTCACGCGGCCAAGAATTGTCGCTCCCGCGTAAACCACCACGTCGTCTTCCACGATGGGATGACGGGCAATGGCTTTGATGAGCGCCCCATTCGCGTCGTTCGGGAAGCTACGCGCGCCGAGCGTCACCGCTTGATAAAGACGCACGCGATCCCCGACGATCGCGGTCTCGCCAATAACCACACCGGTTCCATGATCGATAAAAAAGCTCCCGCCTATCCGGGCACCAGGATGAATGTCGATGCCTGTGCGCGAATGCGCGATGTCGGAGATCAGCCGGGCGAGGAACCGGGCGCCGAGTTCGTGAAGCGCATTCGCCAAACGGTAATGGATGATCGCGGTCATGCCGGGATAGACCAGCAGGACTTCCGCCAAGCCCGTCGCCGCGGGATCGCCATCGAACGCCGCGCGCACGTCGCTGACGAGCACGCCACGAATATCCGGCAAGAGACTGGCGAAATCCCGCGTGATCTCGAGTGAGCGGCGATGAAAGTCATCCCCATGATCATCCGGCTCGGAGAAAGGCAGACTGCGCCGCACCTGCTCGCTCAAGGCCGCAAGCGACGTTTCGAGCGTCGATTGGACGAACTGGTCGATCGTGCCGGACACGAGATCCGGCCGGCCATAATGAGAGGGAAACAAGGCCGCGGCCAAACCATTCAATGTCGCGACGATGGCCTCGCGGGACGGCGGCGGCTGCGTCCATCTGAAATGGCGAATATTATGCGTGGTGTCACGAGAAACCCGAAGGGCCGTAACGAGGCTATCGATTTTCCATCGGGATGACACCGCGTCCTGCGCCGAGCCTTGGGATCCGGTGTCTTGCGCTATCGTTTGGCGTTCGCTGTTATAGGTCATAGCCCCTCAAAGTCCACAACTATTATCTAATTGATAGACTTAATAGAACAGAGGTCAAGTGGGATGAGTGCCCGGCCGGGCAATCGAAGCCGCGGTAACGGCGAAGAATTGCCGGCCGTTGCTGGACGAGGTGTCGCGCCATGCCGCCGCGAGACAACCCTAAAAATTGTTTCGGCCCCTAAGCAACTTGAAAATTTTACGTCGCCGGCGGAATCGCGATCAATTGGTCAAAGTAGAGTATTTCAAGTTGGGCGCTCCGCTTAACGGATAAGAACATGCGATGAAAACAAAGAATGGAGCCGTTCCGACGTCGCCGGGCGGATGCCAAGCAACAGGCCCCCCGGCCATCCCGACGTCCTCGCCCATATTAGGCGCGCTTCCGGTAGCCGGGATCGTTTCTTCAAATCGCTGGCGCGGCGTACCTCATCCGATGCAAGCGGCGATTATTATTGGCTTAGAGTTAGCCGTGGCGCCTCATTGATCGCGGCAGGTCTTTGCGGCCCGCGATCAGGCCCGGCGCCACAGCCAAAGGAGGCCGCGCGCGGCGCTATCGAGCGCGAAGCCGGTCATGCCGATCACGAGAACGACGGCCATCAACTCGGAATAGGCGAGACGGTCACGCGTATCGAGGACGAGATAGCCGAGCCCCGAGGAAACACCAAGCATCTCGCAAGGCACGAGGACGATCCAGGAAATACCGATCGCAAGCCGGATCCCGGTCAAGGCATGATCCATCACACCGGGAAGCACGATATGGATCAGCGTCTCGCGAGGGGTGGCCGCAAGGCTGCGAGCGAGGAGCAGCCAGCGCTGATCGAGAGCGCGCACGCCCGCTGCCGTGTTGAGTAGAATCGGCCATGTCGCCGCGAAGGCGAGCAAGAAGATGATAGCATTGTCGCCGAGCCCGAACAGCATGATCGCGACCGGCATCCAGGAGAGCGGCGAGATCATCCGCAGCAACTGGAAGACCGGCGAGGTCGCGGTATCGAGTGGCCGGCAGCTCCCCACGGCGAGACCGAGCGGCACGCCAATGAGAATGGCGCAGGCGAGCCCCGCAAGCACACGCTTCAGGCTTACGCTAATATGGACGAGGAGATCCGTTCCACTAATGAGCGCGCCAAAGCTCGCCATTGTGGCGATAGGCGAGAAACGCCTGACAAAACTCGTCGCCGGCACCAACACATCCGTGCCGATAAACCAGAGCACAAAGAGGCCAGCGATCCCAAGACTCCCGAGCAGGAAAGGCGCTACGCGTGCGCTCTCACGTCCATCAACCTCGCGCTTCAGCGCGGCGGGCACCTCGCGATCGATGAGAATCACCCTCTCTTGGACTTGGCCGCTCATGTTGCGATCACTTCGTGCCGGTCAAAATCTTCCGGCAAGCCAAACGTCTTAAAACCGCCAACCGCCGCGATAGCGTTTTTCACAAAACGATCGTCGACGAGATCGCGGGCCGCGAAGGCGGGATCGAGCGCCGCCAAGAAAGCTTTATCGCCATCGATTTCCGTTTCCTTCAGGCGCCGCACCAGCTCCTCGGTGTAGCTTGGGTAGGGGAAAGGCTGGAAGTCGATCCGCTGTTCGTTCCAGGCGGCATGCCGAATGACGCCATCATGCAAATAGGCGGCGGCATCCGATGGCGGCGGCGCAAGCACTTTGGTCAACACGGATTCCGGCTGCGGCGTATAACGATTGCCGCCCTCTTTCGAAAGAATTCGCGCCGTCTCGACCCGGTTCTCCCGTGCGAAAACCTGTGCCTTGACGATCGCATTGACGACTTTTTGCGACCAGTCCGGGCGCTTCGCGAGATCGTCTTCATGCATGAAGACGACGCAGCACGCGTGGTTCTTCCAGACATCGCCGGTAAAGCGCAGCACCTTGCCGATTCCGAGCTGTTCGGCAGCGGCGTTGAACGGTTCCGCGACGATATAGCCGGCAATTTGCTTTCCGGCCAAAGCCGGTGGCATGTCGGAAGGCGCCATCACCACGAGCTTGACCTCGTCCACGGCAGGCGCTCCGGCCTTCTTGATCACCGGCTTCAAACCATTGTCGCGCAGCAAGGCCTGCAACACCACGTTATGGATGGAGTACCAGAACGGCACCGCGACGGTCTTGCCGCCGAGATCCTTCACGGTTGCGATCTCGGGAAGGACGGTCAGGCCCGACCCATCGACGTGATTCCACGCCACCACCTTGGCCGGCACCTTGCTGCCGAAGCGCGCCCAGATCGTCATCGGCGCGAGCAGATGCACGACATCGACTTGACCGGCAATGAATGCCTCGATCACCTGAGCCCAGCTGCGAAGCAAGACCGGCTTTTCCGCCTGAATGCCTTCCGCTTCGAAAAACCCCTTGGCATGGGCGACCAGAAGCGGTGCCGCATCGGTGATCGGGAGGTACCCGATCCGCAACGGCGCATCCGCGGCGAAAGCTGGCCGCGCGCGGAGCAATGGCAGCGCGGCGGAGGCCGACAGCATCGTTGCAAGTCTCAAAATATCGCGGCGAGCAAAACATGCGTCACACATCACGGAGTCTCGCGGTTCAGCGTTGGCGCAACGTTGCGCGAAGCGTGGAAAGGATTTCGGTGCGTAATTGCCCCAGCGTCGCGAGCGCATCGTCGCGCGGTTTCGGCACATCGACGCGCCATTGACCGATTTCTCGCGCCGGCGCGCCGCCCAGCAGAACCACCCGATCGGCGACTTGCAATGCTTCATCGATATCATGCGTGATCAGGACGATCGCCACCTCGAGATCGGCGTTCACACGCAAAAGGAGCTGCTGCATCGAGGCCCGCGTCACTTCGTCGAGGGCGCCGAAGGGTTCGTCGAGCAAAAGCACCTCGGGCTTGCGGGCGAGACAACGAGCGAGAGCCGCGCGTTGCGCCATGCCGCCAGACAGCTCGTGCGGATAGAGCTTACGCGCATGATCGAGACCGGTCTCCGCAATCGCAGCGTCGACCCGCTGGCGCCGCTCGTCCGCCGCCAAAACCGGCTGGCGTTTGAAATCGAGGCCAAAGGCGACGTTCTTTTCGAGTGTCAACCAGGGCAGAAGGCCTGGATCCTGAAAGGCCAAGGCGGCGCGCGGATGCACGCCGTCCAGCCGCTCGCCGCCGACCCACACGTTTCCGGCGTCCGGCCGCCGCAGCCCGGCAAGCACACGCAGAAGCGTCGATTTTCCGATCCCGCTCGGCCCCAGCACAGCGACGATTTCACCTGGCTCCACCGCGAGATTCAAGTCTTCGATAACGGGAAGAGATGCGCCTGGATATCGAAACGTGATGCCATAGGCCTGGAGCGCGGCGGCCTGCACGGAGGTCACGCGGCGCATCCAGCCGCGCCGGCGCGATGCGTGGCAAGCGCGGCCTTGAGCTGCACGAGGCTCGGCGTAATGATGGGTACGAAAGCCGCCTCGCGCCAGCGGCGCTGAAAGCCCTGGCCCGAAGCCGTCAAATAAGCCCGGCCGCCAGCGGCCTGCAGCTCCAAGGAGACGGCTTCTTGCGCGATTTCAGCGAGCTGGATACGAAGCTCGAAAAGAGGCGCCGCGGCCGTCGTGAACGAGCCGCCACGCAAACCCTCGCGCAACGCGGTTTCACCGCGGACCAGAGCGGCGGCAAGATCTTCGAGCGGTTCCCTCAAAATATGCCGCCCTGCGCCAAGTTGCGCGCGAGCTTCCGCCAGACCGCGCCGCGCAAGGCCGATCGAAAGACCGCATTGCATGCCGAGAAACGCCGGACGCACGCGGGGAAGCCATGTCCTGGCGTCCGCCGTCAACACCTGCGCAGCCGTGACGGGCACGGCCCTAAGATCGATGGCGGCGGTATTGGAGGCGCGCATCGCCATCAGCTCGAGATCGGCGCTACGGGTCACACCGGCAGCGTCCGAGGGAATCGCGATGACGAGGGTAGCGCCCGTCGCCTCTTCGGCGACGGCTGCCGCGACATGAAACCCCTGCGGCCGCAGGTTGGTGACCCAAGGTAGTTTGCCATCGAGCTCATAGCCGTCACCGGCCCGGCGCGCCTTGATCTGCAGTCCTTCAAGGCCCGAAAGGAATTTCATGGCATTGGAGAGACCGGTCGCGCCTGCCGCCGTTCCCGCGAGAAGATCCGGCATGAGCGCTTGGCGTAACGCCTCGTTGGAACTCTGCACGAGATAATCGATAAAGGTCCGCTGTCCCCAAAAGACAAAACCAGCCGCCATGGATCGCTCGGATACGCTGGCAATTGCCTCGACGGCATCGGTGATGTCGCCGCCATCGCCGCCCAAGTCAGGAGCCAAGCCCCCGCGAAACAAGCCGGACGCCGCAAGCTTCGGGACGACCCCGGATGGCTCCAGGGTCCCGGCATCGAGGCCGCCCGCGGACGCGTCGAGCCAGTCGGAAAGGTCAGGCGACAATGATGAAGTCATGATCGCTACCCGGCCGCGAGCGCCGCTGGCCGTTCCCAACGATAGGGTTCGAGCTGCGCATTGAGCTCGGGCTGGCCGAGGTTGTTGGCAAAATTACAGATTGTCGCCAAACCAACGCCCAAGACCACCTCGAGCGAATTCGCATCGCTAAACCCAGCGGTCTTGAACGCCGAGAGTTCTTCATCCGATACCGCGCCCCGGCGCCGGATGACGGCTTTCGTGAAAGCCTGGACAGCATCGAGGCGTGGATCCGCCAACACGCCCACGGAACGCAACGCATCGACCTCCGCCGCCGGCAGCCCTGCCTTTTTGAGAGCTATGGCCGTGTGGCCCGCGACGCAAAAGCCGCAGCCATGCGTCGCCGCCGCCGTGATCTGAACAGTTTCGCGCTCGGCGAGGCTCAAACCAATCTTGGCATTAATACCGCTCAGCGTCAGATAGGCTTCAAGCGCGCCCGGCGCATTGGCGAGGAGAGCCACAAGGTTTGGTATATAGCCATTCGCGGCTTCGGCAGCCGCGAGGCGCGGTTTTGCTTCGGCGGGAGCTGACTCGATGGTCAGAAGCGGAATTCGGGACATCAGAGTACACCCTTTTTCGCGGCGAGGATCGTAAGAGACTCTGGTTCGATGGCGCACCGGCGCAAGGCCACCTGCCGCCGGCCCCAAACCGCGCAAAGTCACTTAAGAACATTCGTCTTTATATCCGCCGGAATATGAAATGTAATTCTGTATTTTCGCCTCTTCCGGAACCAACCTTTCTATATTTTGCCGAGTTTTAGATAATTTATACCGCAATGCCTCGAACCCGGCACGGCGGACCACGAAAAACCATCGGCAAAATTCGCTATGTGCCCGTGGCTCACGAGCGCGCCTGTTTCGGTTTATACAGAACGTGGCAAGCCTTGCAGGCCTCTGCCACGCTCCGCGCGCCTTCCGCCGCGGCATCGAACTTTTTGTCCGAGACGTTCTTCAACACCGTGTCGAGCAGGCTCAACCCGTCGCGGGAAATTTTCACGGCATCGGCGCCTGTGGAAATCTTGGCAAAATATTTCTCGGTATATTCGAATCCCTGGCGCAAAACAGCCGCATCGTCGGCGATGCCTTGGTCGTTCTCACCCGAGACATCGGGTTCGAAAAATTTGATGGTGCGATCGAGATCATGCATTAAGTCATCATCGTAATCGAGAAATGTCGTCTTGGGCGCATCGGCGGCCAGCACCGGTGCAACCGCCGCCATCGCGGCAAGCAACGACAGAATCACCAGTTTACGCATCATCACCTCAATCCTCGATTCGCTCTGGCTCTCTGGCCAACCTCTACTTCAATGAAACGCCCGGATCCCTTGGGGTCCGGGCGTTTCATTTCACGGACAGATCACCCTTAAGCGAGCAATTCCTTCACCACCGAGCCATAAACGACCGTCGGACGTTCGCGGCGGCCCGAGTGCAAGAAAGTCGTCTTCAAATGGTCGAGACCGAGCAATTGGAGGACGGTGGCGTGAACGTCATAGGTATCCGTGCCCTTGTCGACCGAACGCAAACCAATCTCGTCGGTCTGGCTATGGCTATAGCCCGCTTTCGAGCCGCCGCCGGCAAGCCATTGCGTGTAGCCCCAAGGATTATGGTCACGCCCGTCGCCCGATTGCCCGTAAGAGGTGCGGCCGAATTCCGAAGTCCAAACCACTAACGTCTGATCGAGCAGACCGCGTGCCGCGAGATCGGCCAAAAGACCTGCGATCGGCTTGTCCACGGCGCGCGTATGCGCCTTATGGTTTCTCTCCAAACTCGAATGCGCATCCCAATTGCGATTGTCGGTGCCGTCTTCGGCTGGCCCGGAAACAACCTGAATGAAACGCACGCCGCGCTCGGCCAAACGGCGCGCGCGCAAGAGGTTGGTGCCATAGTCGCGCGAGACCGGATCGTTCAAACCATAGAGTTCCTTGGTGGCATCGCTCTCCTTGGACAGATCGACGGCTTCAGGGGCCGATTTCTGCATGCGAGAGGCAAGATCGAAGGAACGAATGCGCGCTTGCAATTCGCTGTCCTCGGGCCGCAGCGCCGCGCGATGATCGTTCAGCTCCTTCAAAAGGGCGAGATCGTCGCGCTGTTGCGGACCGCCAATGACGTCGGGGCGGTTCAGACTGATGATCGGCGAATCACCAGGCCGGAAAGCCGTGCCCTGATAGACGGCGGGCAGAAAGCCTGAACTCCAATTGACCGAGCCGCCGGTCGGCTCGCGCTTGCCGTCGTAGAGGACGACATAGGCGGGCAGATCAGGGTTGGCTGAGCCGAGCGCGTAGGTGACCCAAGCACCGAGCGAGGGCCGGCCTGGCGACACGTCACCGGTATTGAGTTTCAAGATTGAAATGTCGTGGGTGGCGCCAACCGTGACACTGTTCCTGATGAAGGCGATCTTATCGGCATGTTGAGCGATATTCGGCACGAAGTCCGAAAACCAAGCTCCGCTCTGTCCATATTGTTTCCAAGTCCGGTTGGACGCAAACAACTTGCCGACCCCGCCCTGTGTCGACGTCTTGATGCCATTCAAGAAGGAGGCTGGCACTTCCTGTCCCGCGAGCCGGATCAATTCGGGCTTATAGTCGAACAGATCGAGCGTGCTTGGGGCACCATCCATATGAAGCCAAATCACGGTCTTGGCCTTGGCCGGAAAATGCGTGGGTTTTGGCGCAAGCGGATCGACAAGACTTGCTGCCTCGGCCGCCATGAAACCGCCGCCGGGAAGCGCCGTAGCCAGCATTACGCCGCTTGCGCCGAAGCCCAGCTTGAACATCATATCGCGGCGGGTTTGTTTGATCATTGCCATGATTGAATTTCCTGTTCTCGATGTGAAAATTTAGAACCGATAGACGAAGTCGTTTGAATTGACGACGACGTGAACGAGATCGACAAAAGCCGCGGCACGAATGGGATCGGGAGCCTCTTCTCGCTTCGAGCCGATTGGGAGTGCGATGAGGAAGCGGCCGTTGGCGCCTTTTTCGTCGAGAGTCTTTTCGTGGCTATCGAGGAAGGCCAGCAGCGCGGTCTTCTCGAAATCATCGGCGTTACGCGAAAACAGGATCTGATAAAGACGATTGATCCGTGCCGTCTCGTCTTTGCCCGCTTCGTGAATGACACGGCCGGCAAGCGTCTGCGCGAGTTCGAACACTTGCTCATTGTTCAACAACGCAAGGGCTTGCAAGGGCGTCGTGGTTACTTCACGCGCGCTATGGACCTGCTGCGTGTTTGGCGCGTTGAACGCCTCGAGCAAGGGGTAGGGAACGCTGCGGCGCGTGAAGATATAGAGACTGCGGCGATACCAATCTTTCTTGTCCGCCGAGACATCCCAAAGCTGTCCGGCGCCCAGGTTGGCGGGAACAGGCGGGAAAACGCTTGGACCGCCGATTTGATCGGTCAGCTTTCCAGAGGCAGCCAGCAAGGCGTCGCGAATTTCTTCGGCGTCGAGCCGCTGACGCGGGAACACGCCAAGAAGTTTGTTGTCAGGATCATCCTTGGCGACTTCTGGGCGATAGTCCGAAGACTGACGATAGGTACTGGAGAGCAAGATCTGGCGCTGCAGCGCCTTCACGCTCCACCCGCTCTTGACAAAGGAATCGGCGAGAGAATCGAGCAGGGGCTGGTTGGTAGGACGATCGCCCGCTTTACCAAAATCGCTGACGGTTCCAACAATTCCCTTCGTGAAATATTGCGCCCAGATACGATTCACGAAGACGCGGGCGGTCAGCGGATTTGATGGACTGGCAAGCCAATTTGCCAAGGCCGTACGCCGCCCCGAGGATGTTTGTGTCGGAACAATAGACGGCGCATCGCTCGACATGGCGACCGGGAAGGTTGGCTGAACTTCATCTAACGGACGCTCGTGATTGCCCCCGAAAAGAATATGCGACGGCGGCGCATCAGGATGGCCGAGTTCCGAAACCCCAGTAATTGTATCGGAGCCGCTCTTTGGCTTTTGCTTGTCGAATTCCTTGAGCTGCTGCGTGAGCTTCTGCCACTTCTCCCAGCGCTCCTTGGCTTCGGGTCCAAAATCCGGAGATTCCTTATCCTCGGAGGCATAACGCAGATAGGATGCGCCGATAATCTCGTCGTTGGTGACATTAGCGTTGACCAGCCGGTGATTGACCCAACGGTCGAGCGCGTTCCAATCCTTCTCGGGCTTGAAGATCGATTCCCGGCTGTCGGTCAGATAGCGCTCCTTATGATATTTGAGCGCTTTCTCCCGGACCGGGCCGAGGATTGCCAAACGTTGTGCCTTGATGTCCTTGATTGCCAGATCGTATTTGGCCTGTTCCTTCTCGAACGCTTCTTCGGCATAGCCCTTGGCCGCCGCAATATCTTCTGTGGTCGAGGTATTGGCGAAAAAGGCCTGAAACGAATAATAATCCTTCTGCGTGATCTTGTCGCTCTTGTGGTTGTGGCACCGGGCGCAGCCAAGTGTCGTGCCCAAGAACACCGAACCGACGGTATCGGTCATGTCGGTGGTGATTTGGTATTTACGCTGTACCAGATCGCGGGAATTCGGATTGTCGGGATATCCGGTGAGAAAACCTGTAGCCGTCAGAGCTTCCTGATTGTTCGGGAATAGTTCGTCGCCGGCCAATTGCTCCTGAATGAAACGGGAGAACGGCTTGTCCTGATTGAACGAGTAAATCACATAATCGCGGTAACGATAGTAATTGGGCCGGGTCGCGTCGCCCTGGAACCCGGCGCTATCGGCATAGCGCGCCAGATCGAGCCAGCGGCGCGCCTGACGCTCGCCATAGTGTGGCGAAGCGAGCAGACGGTCGGCGAGCTTTTCATAAGCGTTGGGCGACTGATCGGCGGCAAAGGCCTCGACTTCCTCCGGGCTGGGGAGAAGCCCCCAGACATCGAGCGTGGCGCGGCGAATGAACGTGGCGCGATCCGCGTCGGGAGACGGCTTCAAGCCCTTGGCTTCGAGCTTGGAAAGCACGAAAGCGTCGAATGGTTGGCGCACCCAGTCCTTCTGCTGAACCTCGGGCACGGCGGGAGCGACCACCGGAATATAAGACCAATGTTGCGGCCCGCCGGCGGGAGCGGAAGCCGCGGCGGTTTGCGCCGGCGCTTGAGGTGATGCGGACGGCTGAGTTGCCGCGGCCGCCGCTTGCGGCTGCGCCGCGGCTTGAGCCGGCGCGACGGCTGGCGGTTGCGCCTGGGCGGCCAGAGGCGGAACGGATTGGGCAGGCGATGCGACTGGCGCGGGCGATGCGATAGATGATTGCGGCGCAGGGGCCGCTACGGCGGGAGCCTTATTTTCGTTTTGGGAAGGCCGCTCATCCGCAGCCCAGACCGGTGTGAGGGCGGTGAAGCCGAGAAGCAGAGCTACGTAGGTTTTCATTCTAGTGGATTTCATTGCCATAACCCTATTCGTGTTGCCGCCGTCGAACTGTCCTTTGGCCTTTGGAGCCATGATCTGACTTCGTGGGCGTCATTGCCGCGATGCGGGCGCGGCTTGCGGCGACGCCCCATCCCAAGACCTTAATCGCGCGTCCAGCTCGCTCCGGGGGAGCGAGAACGCACCGGCTATAAGCCTACTACATTGATAGGAATAATCTGGAATTTGGGGCTTGGCAACAGAAACTAGCGGCGATCGCCACGAAACTTTGTGCACAATTCTGTGAGAAGGGCACGGGCCAGGACGGACACCGGCAGCCTTACGATGCAAATCTTCCAATAAATTCGCTCCGCACAACAAACAATTCGCCAATATGTAATATTGAAAGAAGTTAAAGCTGACCGGGACTGCTTTCCGGCACGGTATAACTCAAAAATCTGTTTTAAAATTGTTGGGTTTTTGCAACACCAACGTCTAACCAAGAAAAGTTCCGGATTTTCTGAGCCGCGCCGATTGACTCTCACGCTACGTCAAAATCATATTAATTTGATCAGATACATCGTCAAAGCAAAGGCGCGTGTGACTTCGTGGCGTGCGCTCGGCGCGGCTCGGCGGCAAATCAGTTTCAGGGGTTTGAAGAAAATGCGTAACCGGTTACCTTCGTGGCGTCAGCAACTGCTATCCAGCGTTCGCGCATTTCCTATCGGCCTTGCCGGCGGTGGAGCCATTGCTTTATCCGCTTTCGCCTTTTCGCCCGCCGCGCTCGCTCAGAGCGCCCCGCCTGCCCCGCCCGCTCAGGACGCCCAGCCCCCGGCGCAGGCACAAAACACCCCACCCGCCGCGAAGGCGCCGGCCGCGGATAGTCAGGTCGACGACGTTGTCATCACGGCTCGCGACCGCGCCGAAAAAGCCCAGGACGTGCCGCTCTCTCTGTCGGCCCTCGGGTCCAAGACCACGGATCGCCAGCATATCGATTCGTTCAAGGACGTGATCCAGGCGGAACCGAGCTTCACGCCGGCCATTGCCAATCCGCGCACGGGCGCCAACGGTCTGCGCGGCATTACCGGCATTTCCGGCGGCGCGGACGGCTCCGAAGGCGACGTCGGTTTGATCGTCGACAATGTCTTCTACAGCTATATCGGCTTCTCGTTCTTCACCCTTTACGATATCGATTCGTTGACGATCGCGCGCGGGCCGCAAGGCACCCTGTTGGGCAAGAACACCACCGCCGGCGCGGTCATCATCAATACGAAGTCCCCGAGCTTCACGCCGGAGACGACGACCGAATCGACCTTCGGTAGCCGCCATCTTCTTTCCGAGAAATTCTCGACGACCGGGACATTGGTTCCGGATACGATCGCCTATCGTCTCTCGTTTCTGCGCGCTTATCAGGACGGCTTCCTGCCGAATATCGAGGGCGGCGACCTCAAGGCGCAGGATACCAATCGTTGGGACATTCGCGGCCAATTGCTCGGCACGTTCGGCGACATCACCGACCGCTTGATCTTCGAACATGGCGCGACCGCCGAAACCAACAATGGCTCGGGCACCTGGAACGAAAATTACACCTCCACCTATGGCATCCCGACAAGCTACAAGACGACGACCTCGGCCGGGACACTCGCACTTCCGACCGAATCCGCGGCGCTTGCCCGACTCTTCCCGCAATATGCGTCGCTGATTACGCCCAATGCCTGGGCGACGAACAACACCAATTACGGTCCGATCTTCACCCACACCAACGGAGCGTCGAATGAGCTGAACTGGCAGCTTGGCAATTATACGCTGACATCCGTCACGGCATTCCGGCAGTTCGACTTCCACCCGGAGAACAGCGACGGCAATTACGGCATTAACGCCGTTACCGGCAACATTTCGGGCTTCGACGTCAACGTCGATCAATATTCGCAAGAGACGCGCATATCCTCACCAAAGGGCGGGCCTGTCGATTTCACGGCCGGCACCTATTTCCTGCGTGAAGACATCTGGTCCAAGGACCGTATCCAATTCGGTTCCGACGCCGTCACGTTGCAAACATTCAATAACACGAATACCGGAGCTTATGCCTCGAACATTCTAAACGGTGTCGAAAGCGATTTGGACGGCAAGGCGACCATCACGTCCGCCGCGCCCTTCCTTCAGGCCAACTATCATTATGACGAGCATGCCCAGTTGACCCTCGGTATTCGCGACTCCTATGAAGTCCGCACATCGTCCGACAACGGCTACTATTTCGGCGGCGCAACGCTCGGAAGCGCCGCCTTGAACCATCTACGGGAACTTTATGTCGTCAACCAAGGGCTAAAGGGGACGGATTTCACCGGCGCCGACTCCATTGCCGGAACCCAACGCACCAATTCGATTTCCTTCCTCATCAACCCCTCCTATAAGTTCAACGATAATGTGACGACCTATGCCGTCGTCGCGCGCGGCGTGAAGTCGGGCGCGGCCAATACCGTGGCGGTGCCGATTTATGGACCAACCACGGGCACGGGACTAAACCAACAACTTGGCCAAGTAATTGGCACTCAGTCCCCCATCACGAAGCCGGAAATTTCGATGGATTACGAGGTCGGCATCAAAACCGACTGGCTCGATCGCAAGTTGCAACTGAATGCCGATCTTTATTGGAACGACATTACCGATTTCCAAGCGGTGCTGTCCCAACCTTACACGTATCAAAGCAACGGAAACTCCGTGCTGGTCTACAAAAGCTATCTCGGAAACGTTCCGGCAGTGCGGCTCGCGGGCGCCGAATTCGAAGGGCGCTATTCGCCACTTGAAAACCTCTGGATCAATTTCTCGGGGGCGTATAACGGCGCATGGTATGTCAGCTATCCCCTTGCGCCCGCCCCGGCGGACTTAAATGCGGTCAACGGGGGCCTGCCGGTCAATCTTTCCGGCCAAAAGGTGCCCGGCGTGACTCCGGTGACCCTCATCCTCGGTGCCAATTACGAACATTCGCTCGCAAGCCTCGTTGGGCACGACATCATTGGCTACGTCTACGGCAACCAAGCCTATCATAGCAAAACCACATATTCTCTCGATGCGTCTTACACCGAATATGTGCTGACGCAGAGCGCCTATTCGATCTTCAACGCCGGTATCGGGTTCAAGACCCCCGACTCGAAATACGATATCTCGTTCTGGGGGAAGAATATCTTCAATCGTCAGGCGGTCTCGTCGTTCGGGCAATCCGCATCGGCCAGTATTGCCGCCCCGAGCCTTGGTTCTCCTTACGGCTCCATCACTTTTGTCGACCCCCAAACGTTCGGCGTCACCCTCCGCGCCGTATTTTGATGGTTTGACAAATCAGGCTCCGGGGCGAGATTTGGTCGCGCCGGAGCCTTTTTAATTCCGGATCGTAAATCAAAAAAGGGATGCGTGATGGGGCGCAAATTCCGGCGCAATCTCCTGGCGCTTCTCGCCCTCTCGCTTCCTCTTCCCGCGCAAGACGCGCTCGCACAACGGGCGGCAACCGGCGACGCCAGCGATGGCAAGCTCATCTCGCGCGCCGGGCAATGTCAGGAATGTCACGGCGAAGCAGGCATCAGCACGTCCGAGCATTATCCTAATTTGGCTGGACAGAACGAATCCTATCTCCGCAAGCAACTGGCGGATTTTCAATCCGGGGCGCGTCAAAGCGAGATCATGAACGCGATGGCCTCGGAACTGTCCAAGGAGAACATTGCGAGCATTGCCGCCTATTTCGCGCGCGCGCCGGCCATGGGCGCGGCGAAATCGGACAACGGCGCGCTGGGGCAAAGTCTGTTCGACAATGGCGACGAGACCCGCGCTCTTCCCCCTTGCGCGGCTTGCCATGGTGGGCGGAGCAAAGGTGGTACGCCCGCAGAGAGCCCCATTCCCGTTCTCGCGGGGCAACGCGAAAGCTATCTCATCGCGCAACTCTGGTCTTGGAAAGCCGATAATCGCACAAACAGTCCGGGCGGCGTGATGAACGCGATCGGCCATGCGCTCACCGATACGGACATCGATGCTCTCGCGAAATATCTCGCGGGATCGCTCGCCCCGGTCTCATGGGAAACCGGCGCCAAGCCTGGGCCTTAGAGCGCGCCCCGCGCGGGCAGGCTGCCGCGGCAAGTTTATGATCGCGCGGACCAAGAAGGAAGGCTTGACCAAAATAATAGATAATCCATAATAATACTGAACAAAAGGTATGAAGGATGAATGCCAATCACTCGGACGGCCCGCTTTTGTCAGAACGGGCTCTGACACTCGCTATTGCCGCGCGGCTTCGCGAGCATTTGGATCAAGGCGGCGGAACATTGGAGAAATTGGCCGATTTCGCCGGCGTCGAGCACAAAATACTACGCCCGATCGCGAATGGAGAACGAGCACCTAGTATTCATCTCCTTTGGAAAATTGCCAATGCTTTGGGCGTGCCGTTTGGAAGTCTGCTCGGATCGCCCGCGCCGGCCGGCGCCTCGATCATTCGCAAGGAAAAAGCCAGCGTGCTCAGCTCGAGTTCCGGCGCGTTCAAGTCGCGCGCCTTGACGTCCTTTGGCAACCATCCCCTGATCGAGATTTACGAACTGACGATCGCCGTGGGGCATATCGAACGGTCGCAAGCTCATGCGCCCGGCACGACGGAAAACATCCTCGTGACGAAAGGCGCTCTTGAAATCGTTTCCGGCCGGGAGCCGCCGTACCGCCTCAGCGAAGGCGACGCGGTGCATTTCGATGCCGATGTGCCCCATTCCTATGCGAACGTGGGGGATACCGAGGCCATCGCCCATCTCGTCCTGGCCTATGAAAATTTTCGCGGTGCGTGACGCTTGGAAGTCACACCAAGAACCCCAAGCAGGTCTCGAACGAAAAAAGCCGGACGTCTCAGCGACGATCCGGCTTTCTTTTCGATCATTTCGGCTTTGGAAGCGCTGATACCAAATTCCAGTGACTGCGACCTGTCTTCAGCGTCATTGCGCGCAAGCAATCCATGCTGGCCGCCCGCCGCACGAAGATGGTTTGCTTCGCTGCGCTCGCAATGACGGCGCAGTTTCATCCCAAAAAATCGGCCGGGGAACGTCCCCACGATCGCGAAGGTTAGAGCATCTCGCGATCACTGTGATTTGGTATGAAAGCGCAATCCGGCTAGGCCTTCCCGTTTGATCGGGAAGGCAGCCGCGATCCCTCCGGCGTCACGGCCCCGTTTTGGCGGATGCAGCCACGGCGGGCGAAGACGCGGGACCTGGCGCCGCGGCGGCGCTTTGTTGTCCCGGCGACTCGGAGACCAGCGCGACCTTGGTGAAGCCCGCGCTATTGATCAGGCCCATCACTTCGATCACCTTTCCATAGGTGATGTTCCGGTCGGCATGCACATGGATGCGCCGCTCCTTGTCGTTCTCGGAGTTTTGGGTCAACGCACTGAGCAAACCATCCTGCGGAATCGACGTCTGATCGATGAAATAACTGCCCGAGATATCGATGCTGACGACGATCGGCGGCTTTTGATCGTTGAGCTGCTTGGTCTGAACCTTGGGCAGATCGACGGGGACGCCCGTGGCCATGAGCGGGGCCGCGACCATGAAGACGATGAGGAGCACGAGCATGACGTCGACGAGCGGCGTCACATTCATGTCCGCCATCGGGGCGGAATCGGAATCGCCGTCGGATTTACGCAGCGCGAAGGCCATTGCGCTCTCCCGTTCTCGACAATTGACGCGACAGTTCGATTTCAAACACACCGATGAAACCGCTGACTTTTTTCCCGTAATTGGAAATGTCCGAGCCGATGCGATTGTAGAAAATCACGGCCGGAATAGCGGCGACCAGGCCGAGCGCGGTCGCGAAAAGCGCTTCGGCAATACCGGGGGCGACCACGGCGAGGCTCGTATTATTCGATGCGGCAATGCCCTGGAACGAGGTCATGATTCCCCAGACCGTGCCGAACAGTCCGACGAAGGGCGAGACCGCGCCGATTGTCGCGAGACCGCCGAGCCGCGACTGCAAATGACCAAGCGCCGCGGAACTCGCCAATTGCGCCGCGCGATGAACACGCTCCTGCACCGCTTCGCGTTGCGCCTCGGTATAAATGAGATCGGCGGAACGCGCATATTCGTCCACCGCCGCTTGATAGACCTGGACCAAAGGATCGTTGGGCGAGGCGTCAGCGAAGGCCGGCGCGAGACTGGCCACCGGCAATTCGCGCTGAACGCTTTTGATCAGCTTGGCGGCGCGGGCATTCAACAGATGAATGCGGACCAGCTTGTCGAAGATGACCGCCCAGCCCCAGGCCGAAGCGAGAACCAAGAGCACCATCACCGTCTTGACGACCGTGTCGGCTTGCAAAAAGAGATCGACCGGTGAAATGCCGTGCGAGGCGCTCGCGGCCGCAGCCGTAGTTGGATCACTCATATTTCGTTTCTTTCATGGTTGTCGCGGATTGAATCCGTGCCGATCTGGAACTTCATTGATAGGCAAAGGTGAACGACCCCGAGAGCGCGGCCGGACGCCCTGGCGCTTCGACGGTTCCGATCCGGCCCCCCAGGCGCGAGGCGACCGAGTCGAAGGCGGCATTGCCAGACGGTGTGATGGTAAACGATGTTACGTGACCGGAGGCATCGATTTGAACGCGATAGCTAATATGCGCCGAACGCGGTTTTTGTGACTCCGGATAGGCATCGGCCGCGGCGCGCGCGAGCCGCGCATGGATTTGATTGGCGATCGCCGATGACGTGGCACCGGGCGGCGGCGCGGTACGCGGGACGGCCGTTTCGGCGGCGGGATGCTGGGGCGCGGCGACCGGCCGTGGCTTGACCACGGCGACGGGTTTAGGTTTCGGCTTCGCCACCGGTTCGGGCTTTGGCGGCGGCGGCGGAGGGGGCGGCTGGACCGGCGCCACGGCGGGCTCGACTGCCGCGGGTGGCGGAGGGGGCGGCGGCAGTTCCTCGGGCAGTGGTTCCGGTGGCTTTTGCGCCTCGGGCTCCGGCGGCTTTGGTTCCTCGACCGGCGGCGGCGGCGCGGGAAGCATGACGAGTTCCATCGGCTGTTCCGCCGGCGCGTCCTGCGGCTTGCTCGTATAGGTCAACAATCCAAAGAGAACCAACGCATAAGCCGCAACCGCCGCGCCTTCGGCCAGGTAATTCTGCCGCGCTTTTTTGAGCGCTAGAAGAGACTGGGCGCCTCCGAGCACTCGTCCGGCCGGCGGATCTTGAATATCCGGAACGTCCAAATAAGCGGCGGCTAATGCTGCGGTCATCCTGTCACCTATTAAAAAGGAGCGGTCATTAGATTCGCATTACCTATATAATCTATCGGATTTAAGGGCAAACACTTTTAAGGGATCTAACCCATTTGCGCACCAGACTTCTGCTCCGCGCATAGCCGGACTTCAAGAACTCAACGGGGGGCGGGAAGCTTCCCGCGAGCCCGGGCAACGATGATGCTTTCAAATGGCGGGGCTTTTGGAAATCCTATGCTGCCAATGCCGTGGATATTAGAAAATACAGTCTCGAAGCGCTTAACGGCCGGCGGCTTCTGATGTAAACGTGTGCAGCTTACCGGGAGAAAAGACGCGCCGCGCCAGAACCCGTCGACACCGATCTGGAATGTCATGTTATCGAACAAAGCCAAATACGGACTGAAGGCCTTGATGCACCTCGCGGGGCACGAAGGCGTAAGTCTCGCGGCCGATATCGCCGCGGAAAACCAGATTCCCCGCAAATTCCTCGACGCGATCCTCCTTGAATTGACGAAGGCCGGCATTCTCAGCAGCAGAAAGGGCAAAGGCGGAGGTTACCGGCTCGCACGGCCAGCCGACGCCATTACGGCGGGGCAGATCATCCGCATCCTTGACGGACCGCTGGCTCCCATTGCTTGCGCCAGCCGCACGGCCTACCGGCCCTGTCTGGACTGCCCGGACGAAAGTGCGTGCGCGGTCCGTGACATTATGATCGACGTGCGCGACGCGATGGCTTTGATCCTCGATCGCACGTCCATCGCCGCGATGCGCGCGCGCGGTAAAAGATCGGATCAGACGCTACGCTAAAATTGGTGGCACTGAATCGAGCGAAGCGTGGCGAGCTGGCGGTCCCGCGCCAGGAAAGCCACAACCAAAAGGCTGTCGCCAGTTGGACCTGGGTTGCGATACAGGCGGTCGGTGGAGCACGCGCAGGACTAAAATTCCACGCTATCGACCGGAGGCGCATGACCCACGGCAAAGGCGAGGGCGAGGGTCAGCACCAGCCCCACGAAAACCGCGAGCCAGACGCGCGACGATGTAATCGCCTCGCTGGCGGCGACCGCATGATGCGGCTTGCGGCCGGTAATCATGGCGCGCACCAAATTCTCGTTCTTGAAAACGCGGTGGCCGATCACAGCCAGGACATGCAGCGCCACGGCGCCCGCGAGCCAGTAAAACAACTGACGATGAATCGACGTGAATACCAGGCTCACATCCTTGGTGACATAGCCGTAAAGCGGCCCGGTGTTAAAAATTTCATCATTGGAGAATAGGCCGAGCGTGCTCTGCGCGCCGAGTCCAACGAGCAACGCCAACACCATGATGGCGCCGAGCGGATTGTGGCCGGCATAGTGCCGACTCTCGGCGCCGTGGTTCTTGGCCTCGCTGTTCTTCGCATTCCGGCTCTTCGACACAAGCAAACCACGCGCGTAGATCAGGGTTTCCTTCGGGCCCCGGATGAAATTCCAGAACCGCGCGTGCCGCGTTCCAATGAGTCCCCAAACCAGACGAAACGCCACGAGGACGATTACGGCGTAGCCAGCCCAAACGTGATATTTGAAATAGGCGATCCCGAGTTTGTTGGTGACAAAAGCAGCAACGAACGCTCCGGCCACGCTCCAGTGAAAAATCCGCACAGGGAGGTCCCAAACCTGGCGCTCCGCGCTGGCTGGTGCTTGCCTCTCGTTGGTGATGGCTGTGACGTCTTCAAATAGGGTCATGGCGTAGCTCGGAGAAATCTGCCTCGGTGGAAAATCCAAGCAGATATGCGCGGGGAAGCGATAAACGCATGTCTGCTTGGGTGCGCATCGAGCTCTAAGAGCCTCGAGCGGGCATCAGGCTTATTTGACCTTGTATGTCTCGTGACACGACTTGCAGTCCTGAGCGACAGCGGCAAGCGCCACCTTGAATGGTTCCGTCAGGCCTTTTTCCTTGTCGTTGACGGCGGCGAGCGCGACAAGATGATCTTGAAACTGCTTGAGGCCCTTGTCGAAGTCTTCACGATGCGTCCAAATATCCGGCTTGGCCTTGGTGTCGGGTTCGCCGAGATTGGAAACGTCGGGAAAAGACTCATTCAGGAATCCCGCGAGAAAGCTCACGCGGGCGATGCGCTTGCTAGCGCCCACACCGTCATATTGCGCGCCGTCCTTCAACAGCGCGCCGAGCGGACGAAAATTCGCGCCGATCAGTTTGAAGACAGCTTTGCGTTCCTCCGCCGCCTGACGGCCGGCATTGACGCCGCCGGGGGCAGGCGCGTTTTGGGCATGGGCGATTAGCGTGCCGCCAGCGCCAAGGCAAAGCACAAGTGCGGCTGTTGCCGCGCGAAGCCCGGTAAAACGTTGCGAAGACATACGTGTTTCATTCCTTCTGTTGTACGCCTGCTGTTGGGCGCCGGCGTTTTGAATCGCGGAATATTCGTCTAGCCGCGTAATGTCCGGTTGAAGAACGCAATGGTCCGGTCCCAGGCCAATTTGGCCGAGGCCTCGTCGAAGCGCGGCGTCGTATCGTTGTTGAAGCCGTGCTGCGCGCCTTTATAGATAAACGCCTCGTAGTGAACGCCCGCCGCCTTCAGGGCCTGTTCGTAGGGCGGCCATGTGGCATTGATGCGCTCGTCTTCTCCCGCGAAATTCAGAAGCAGCTCTGCCTTGATGCCAGAGACTTTGTCGAGCGGCGGCGCCGCGCCATAAAACGGCACGCCCGCGCTCAGCGTGGGCAAGCGTTCGGCCAGAAGGTTGACGATCCCGCCGCCGTAGCAGAAGCCAGTGACGCCGAGTTTGCCATTGCCGCCAGGCAGGGTCTGCGCGTAATTCGCCGCCGCGACGAAATCCTCGTGTGTCTTGGCCTGATCGAGTTTTGGAAAGAGGTCGCGCGCGCGGTCTTCGTCGCCGGGATAGCCCCCGAGCGGCGTCAGAGCGTCGGGCGCGAAGGCGATGAAATCAGCCAGCGCCAGACGGCGGGCGATGTCTTCGATATGCGGATTCAGACCTCGGTTCTCGTGAACCACGAGAACGACCGGCAACGGTCCGCTGGCCTTGGCAGGGCGCACGAGATAGCCACGCAACTTCCCATAGCCCTGAGGCGACTCGAATTCGGTATATCCAGCCTGGATGCGAGGATCCGATGCAGGAACTTTTTGCGCGGCGGCAAAGCGGGGATTGAGCGCGTCCAAGAGCTCGACGGCCGTCGCCCCGCTGAGCGCCGCAAAGGTCGAAGCGCCTTGCAAGAAACCGCGGCGGGGGATCAGGCCGTGCACATATTGGTCGAACAGCCGCAGCACCTCTGGATGAAAGTCGCTAGCGGTGGTGAGAGGCTTTTTATCGGTCAATGCCAATACTCCATCCGAAATAGTTTCGCGCGAGGCGAGGCCGGCGCCAGTCTAGACAACACGCCGGTGGCCGGCGCGAGCCGCTCTTTCGATTTGACTGCCAATTTGACTGCAATGAAAAAGCGGCTCGTTCCAGACGGCGAAAGCGCGTTCTGAGGTCAGGGTTTTGGTTCTGCCGGGGCAGCAGCCGCCGCTTGACGCTTCGGGGGAATGGCGATCTTCACGATGGTTCCGCCTTCTGCCTCATAGAGCTGCGAGCCGACGGCGCCAATGACATTGAAGCCCTTCTTGGTCAGAAGATCCCCGGCTTGGCCAGCGCGGCCGGCATGGTTCGAGACGGTGACGATCGGCCGCTCCTTGGGAATAAAGGCGAGGTCCCTTTCCAAATCCTTGATCTGCACGCTCAAATAGACCGGGAAGGTGCCAATCGCCGAGACTTCGTCGGGCCGGCGCAAATCGACGAACAGCACGTGGCTAGGATCAGCCAGCAAGGCATCGATGGCGGCGCGGTGCAGTTGTGGCGTGAGATATTTATACGCCGGCGCGGCTTGGCCAGCGGCGGGAGCGGGAGCCGGCGTTTGAGCCATTGCGGGCGCGGCGAAGGCCGTGGTGATGGCGAGAAGCGTCAAAACTTTACGCATTGCGTGTTTTCCCCAGGGGCATGATTACGATAATTCCTATCGAATACCTATTATTATGGCTTGAGTCGGGAACACTGGCAAGCCCAGGCGGAGGGCTTGCGAAGGTTAGGAGAGCTTTCGCTTAAGGCTTGTGATCCTCATGCCAGCGGCGCACGGCGGCTAGCGTATTTTCAATGTGCTTTTGTGGCGCGGTATCGGCATAAGAATAGATGATTTTTCCACCCGGCTCGATCACGTAGGAAATTCGATCCGCCACGACAACATCCGGCGCGTTGGGGCGGACCCGCAAGGCATCATAAGAGCGAATGATAGCGGCGTCTGGATCAGCCGCCACGGGAAATTTATCGCGGCACTCCTTAGTGGAAAACTCGATCTGAGTTTCGATTTTATCCGCCGACAAGCCAATCAGGGTCGCGCCCGCCGCAGTGAAACTCTCAGCGCTTTCGGCAAAATCATGCGCCTCGATCGTACAACCTTTCGTGAACGACTTCGGGTAGAAGTAGAGCACGACCGGTCCGCGCTTGAGCGCATCGGCGAGCTTGAACGTAAAGCTCTTGCCGCCCAGCGCCGCCTGGGCCGTGAAATCCGGCGCGACATCGCCATCCCTGAGAGCGCCCCAGGAAGGGGACACGAAGAATGCGCAAAGAACCGCGCTGACGAACAAACGTTTCATGGAGCTTGCCTATCATTGGCGACGAACGACACCGGATCAAAATCGGGATGTTCCACGGATTTTTCCGGACGTTCCGCCTCACATCGATTCACTATCAGCAAAAATACCAAATTTTGTCAACTAATAGTCTATCGGATTTATAGGATTTATCGTCGCGCGATTCCCCCGGCAAGAAGGCTTTGCGTGAATAGCAGGGCTCTTCACTGCTCCTCTCCCGCATCATCCAAGCCGCGGCCACATCGTAAACAAAATCCTGGTTGGCAACAAACCAATTTCGAATGAGTTAAACAAAAAAGAAATCGATGTGCAAGCCGCGCAAATCAGCAGCCAATTCGACCTTTCGAAGCTCAAGGACTGAGCCGGTAGCTTGCTCAGCTTTCGCCTTGGGTCAGGCGGCTACTTTTGTAACTGTATTCGAGGGCTCGGTTAAGATTTCTGCTGCGCTTCAGTTGACTTGGGATCGGTCAACTCTTCATGCGTGAGCGAACCGTCCTCGATGTACAGGATCCTGTCGGCAAATTCGAACAGCCTCGGATCGTGAGTCACCACCAGCACGGCGCGGTCTCGCTCCTTGGCGATCTTTGAGAGAATCGCCATGGTCACCCGCCCATTGGCGGAGTCCAGCGCGGCGGTCGGCTCGTCGGCGAGAATGGCTGAAGGCTCCGCTACGATAGCGCGCGCGATCGCGACCCGCTGTTGCTCGCCGCCGCTGAGCTGGCCCGGGAAAGATGCCATTTTGGAGGTTAAGCCGACGCTGGCCAGCACCTCTTCGGTTTTCGCGATCGCTTGGTGTCCCTGCTCGCCGCGCACGTCGAGCGCCAACTGCACATTTTCCGCGGCCGTGAGGGTGGAAAACAAGTGATAGGACTGGAACACGAAGCCGATATGCTGGCGCCGGATCTTCGCAAGCT
>JBEKFQ010000007.1:0-98818 GCA_050013235.1 Beijerinckiaceae bacterium | reverse complement strand
GTGCAAGGTCATTAGACGGAGTTACAACCCGTTCTGGACACCATTAGGAGTCCGATGAACGTTCGCGCTGGCAAAACCTCCCCGGAGATCAGTCTGAAAGCCTCAGCCCGACAGGCTGCTAGGCGCATTGATTCCCCTAGCGGGTTGCTCGGCCATTCCGAATGCGGGACCGAGCGCGAGCGATGTCATCCATCAGGCGTCCAACGATTCGTTGCAGCGCTATGAATTCGTCGATCTGACGTCCGAGGTCACCGCCCTTTTGGAGCAACGCGCGCCGCCGAGTTTGTTCGCGCATTTTGGCGATTATCGCATGACAGGCGAGCCGCGGATCGGCATCGGCGATTCCATCAGCGTCACCATCTGGGAGGCGAGTTCAGGCGGTCTGTTTTCCGCGCCCTTGCTCGATAAGGTGAGCACGGGATCGAACAGCGCCACCATTCCCGAACAAATTGTCGGCCGGGACGGCGCCATTACCGTTCCCTATGCGGGGCGGGTTCCCGTCGCCGGGCGGACGACGCGCGAAGTGCAAAGCGTCGTCGAAAAAGCATTGGAGGGCAAAGCCATCCAGCCGCAGGTGCTCATCAATGTGACGCACTCCCTGAGCAATAGCGTGTCGGTTGGCGGCGAAGTCAGCACGGGCGCCCGTATCCCTCTCTCGGTCAAGGGTGACCGTTTGCTCGATGTCCTCGCCGCCGCGGGGGGCGTGCGCGCGCCGGTCAACGAAACCTTTGTCGAATTGTCGCGCGGAAACAAAACCACGCGCGTCGCCTTGGTCCGGGTGATCGCCAATCCGAAAGAAAATATTTATCTCCGGCCCAACGACGTTCTCACGCTGGTGCGCGAGCCGCAAACCTTCATCGCCTATGGGGCGACAGGGCGTAATGCGGAAATTCCCTTCGAAGCCGATGGCATATCGCTCGCCCAAGCGCTCTCGAAAGCGGGAGGTCTGCTCGACGAGCGTTCGGATCCGCAAGGCGTCTTCGTGTTCCGTTACGAACCCGAAAATATTGCGCGCGAACTCGATCCGGCCAGCCCGCTCGTTGGACGCGGACAACTGACGCCGGTCGTCTACCGGCTGAATTTGCGCGACGCCAACAGCCTGTTCGTCGAGCAAAAGTTCCGGATTATGAACCGGGATGTCATCTACGTGTCCAATGCGCCTCTCACCGACGTCTATAAGGTCATGCAAGTCTTCAACACGGCCGCCGCGAATGCGGGCTCGGCCGCCGCGATTGCCACCACCGTAAAGTGGTGACAGCCCCGGCGGCCTTGAGGCGCGGTTAGCCCGTCAATTTCGCGGGCTCAATCGGCGATCCCGCGAGGGCCGTCTGATCGAGCGGCGAAACCGGGTTTGGGATGAAGCCGCGAGGGCGGCCCGGCTTTCGCGACTTGGCCGGGCACGGCATGTCCGATCAGCGATGGAAGCCGCCGCGAGAGGTCGATCAGGGCCGCGAGATCGAGACCGGTTTCGAGCTGCATTTCGTGAGCCATGCTGACGAGGTCTTCGGTGCAGATGTTTCCCGATGCGCCGGGCGCGAAGGGACATCCGCCGAGACCGCCGAGCGCGGCATCGAAGCGATAGGCGCCGGCCTGCCAAGCAGCCAACACGTTGGCGAGACCGAGGCCGCGCGTATCGTGGAAATGCAGCGTCAGCGCACCGGCGGGCATCCGTTCGAGCGCGCGGCGCACGGTCTTTGCGACTTGGCGGGGGTTGGCCATGCCCGTCGTGTCCGCCAAAGTGATCCCGGTCACGCCCAGGCGGAGATAGCGATCGATGATCGCTTCGATTTTCTCGATGGGCTGTTCGCCTTCGAACGGGCATCCGAAGGCCGTGGCGATCGACGCATTGACCGAAACGTTCGAACCGCGGACCGCTTGGACGATCGCCGCGAAGCCGGCGAGCGAGGCCTCGCGGGTCATGCCCATATTGGCGCGGTTATGCGTTTCGCTCGCCGACATCACCAGATTGATTTCGTCCGCGCCGGCCGCCAGCGCGCGCTCGGCGCCTTTTTGGTTGGGAACGAGAGCCACGTAGATCGTGCCGGGACGGCGCGTGATTCCGGCAAAGACATCCGCGGCGTCGCGCAGCGCGGGGATGGCTTTGGGGGAAACGAAGGAAGAAACTTCGATCCGGGAAAAACCGGCGCCGGATAAGGCATCGGCCAAACGGATTTTCTCTTCCGTGGGGACGAACACCTGCTCCATCTGCAAGCCATCGCGGAGCGCGACTTCTTGAACCAGCAGTTTGCTTGAGCCGTTCACGCCACGGCTCCCTTGGCGCGCAAGTCCGCGATCGCGGTCTGATCGTAACCAAGTTCACCGAGGATGGCGTCCGTATGCTCGCCGAGTTTCGGCCCCTGCCAGCGCACCTCGCCCGGTGTCTCCGAGAGTTTGGGGACGATGCCGGGCATTTTGACATCCGTGCCGCCGGGGAGGTGGGCCTGCAGGATCATCTCGCGGTCGAGAAAGTGGGGGTCGTGGACGATATCCGCGACGGAATAAATCCGGCCGGCCGGCACATCCGCGGCCTCCAAGGCGCTCAAGACCTCGTCGATGGAACGTTGCGAGGCCCAGGCCGAGATCGTCTCGTCGATGAATGTGTCCTGGGCTACCCGCCCCTCGTTCGTGGCCAGCGCTGGATCCTCGGCGAGATCCGGGCGGCCGATGGCACGCATCAGGCGCTTGAAGATCGGATCGCTGTTGCCCGCGATGACGACATAGCTGCCGTCGCTGGTTGGATAGGAATTCGAGGGGGTGATCCCCGGCAAGGCGCCGCCACTGCGTTGGCGCACATGGCCCAGCAGGTCGTATTCCGGCACCAGGCTCTCCATCACGTTGAAGACGCTCTCGTAAAGCGAAACGTCGACGATCTGTCCCGCGCCCTGGCCGGACTTGACCCGCAACAGCGCCATGAGCGCGCCGATCACGGCATGGAGCGAGGCCAAACTGTCGCCGATGCTGACGCCGGTCCGGGCCGGCGGGCTATCGGGATCGCCCGTCGTGAAGCGAAGGCCGCCCATCGCCTCGCCGATGGCGCCGAACCCCGGACGCTCGCGATAGGGGCCGGTCTGCCCATAGCCCGAGATCCGGACCATGATCAGGTTGGGATTGAGGGCAGACAAGACATCCCAACCGAGACCGAGTTTTTCGAGACCGCCGGGGCGCAGATTCTCGATGACGGCATCCGCCGATGCGACGAGCTTGCGCACCACCTCGCGGCCTGCTTCCGATTTGAGATCGAGGGCAATCGATTTTTTGTTGCGAGACTGAAGATACCACCAGAGCGACGTGCCCTCGTGAAGCTTCCGCCATTTCCGCAGCGGATCGCCCGCGCCGGGCGTCTCGATCTTGATGACGTCGGCCCCGAATTCCGCCATCAGGCGGCCCGCGAAAGGCGCGGCGATCAAGGTGCCGATTTCAATGACACGAATCCCCGTCAGTGGACCCGGCATCCCAGTCTCCCAATATGATTTGACCCGGAGGGTAGCGGGACCCGCTGGGAAAGTCGAACGGTCGCGCCAAAAATGGCGGCGGCTTCTTATCACAAGAGTGATTTCCGATCCCTTGGGTGATTCCACTCGAGGGATAAGCGCCCTAGGGTGCAGCGTTGCTATTGGAGCCCGCTTATGTTGACCCGGCGTGGGATGATTCTTGGGGCGGCTCTGTTGGGCTCGGCGTCCCTTGCAAAGCGCGCCGGGGCGGCGGAGTCGAGGCCGATCGAGGCGGCCTCGAAGTTGCGGGAAGCCATTGGCCGCCTGCCCAGGAAAGGCGGCGCATCCCTGCGGATTCCCGCCGGACTCTACAGGTTTCAGGACACCGGCCAAGCGGCTCTCGAATTCGAGGACATCGAGGATTTGTCCATCGATGCAACGGGCGCCGTCTTCCTGTTTAACGAACGGATCGCGCCAATCTCGGCCGTGAATTGCCGGAATTTCCGTTTGAATGGAGGAACGATCGATTGGGAGCGGCCGCCTTTTTCGCAAGGGGATGTGATTTCGGCCGCGGCGGACCAGCGAACATTGGAGATTCGCGTCGATGCCGGATTCCCCGTGACAGGCGCGGAGCGCATCGAGACTTTAGCGACTTACGATCGTGCGAGCGGGCTGATGAGCCTCGGTGGGATCGACAGCTACAATGGCGTCGAGCACGTCCAATTGATCGGACCTCAACGCCTCCGGCTCGCTCTCTCGCGCCCCCTCGGTTTCAAGACGGAAGACACGGTGGTGATGCGCCACCAGACCTATGGCGTGAACGCCGTCTCCCTCGAAGGCTGCGATAATGCCGTGCTCCGGGATCTCACGATTCATGCGGCGCCGGGGATGGCGGTGATTGGCTCTCGATGTAACGGGGTCACCATCGCGCGCCTGCGGATCGAGCCCACGCCCGGTTCCGGGCGGCTGATGTCGACATGCGCGGATGGAGTCCATTTATCGAGCTGCCGCGGCAAGATCCTGATCGAGGATTGTTTTATGCGCGGCATGGGGGACGATTGCGTGAACGTCCTGACGCCCTATTTGCGGGTCGATCAAGTCGTCAATTCGTGGACGCTTGCGGTCTCGACACGAAATCATTGGTGGATCCCGAAGACGGATGTGGTGCCCCCAGGTCATGATCTCGTCTACCTTTCCGGCCGCAATTACAGGGTTTTGGGTAAAGGGCGGGTGCAGGCAAGCGAGCCGGGCCGGGCGGAGGTCATCCACCTCGAAGGAGCTTGCCCTTCGGGCCTCGAACCGGGCGATCTCGTGATGGACGCGACCGCCAACCAGCATAGGCTCGAAGTGCGCGGCTGCCGGTTCCCCGGAAATCGCGCGCGCGGCGTGCTCGCCCACGATAATGCGACAATCGCGGATTGTTCCTTTGCCAACCAGTTCGAATCCGCGATCTTGCTATCGCAAAGCTCCTGGTGGTTGGAAGGTGGCCCCATTAACGCCGTCGCGATTGACCGGTGCACCTTTTCGGGCACGTCCCGCCGGGGCCGGCAGGCCGCCGCCATTCAAATCGAGTCTTACGCCGCTCGCGACGGTGCCGAAGTCGAGGTGATGGATCCCGCGCCCTCTGGAACGGTGTCGATAAGCCGCTGCACCTTCGACCAGTGCCATGGGCCGGCGCTCTCCGCTCATTCAATCGAAGAAATCCGTGTCGTTCAAAACGTATTTAGGGATATGCCGCCAGCCGTAATCTTGCTTAAAAACGTGGAGCGTCCGGTCATTAGTGAAAACACATGCTCGCCGCCGGGTTCGATTATCGATCAGGGTCATAAAAGCGGAAATATAGTAGAGAAAAATAATGCAGGTCTCGATATAAGGTGATGCGCTTGAATTGAACTTGTCTTGCCCGCGTCAAAAGACTGTTCTCAGGCCGGACTGCTTCCGCGGGGTTGGGTCAATCGGCGCCGATGGTTCAATGCTTGCCGCGCGAGAGTGCCGGAGGCAAAAGATTCCAGCCGGATTGACCCTAGTTTTACGGCCCGAGCGACCACCCTCCGCAATCACCCGGGATCGATTGCTCGAGCATGGAGAGGTGTGGCCTTAAAAAGTGGTGCGGGCGGTCGGAATCGAACCGACACTCCTTGCGGAACCGGATTTTGAATCCGGCGCGTCTACCAGTTCCACCACGCCCGCGCGAAACCTTCATGGCACAAGAGACCGCTGGAGGTCTACAGCCTATCCCCTGAAAAATTGCGATGCCGCCGGACTCACGCTTTAGCTCCCGCGCTCTAGCTCCAAGTCCGGATATCGACGAAATGGCCCGCGATGGCCGCGGCCGCGGCCATGGCGGGGGAGAGGAGATGGGTGCGGCCCTTGATCCCTTGGCGTCCCTCGAAATTGCGATTCGAAGTCGAGGCGCATCGCTCTCCGGGCAACAGTTTGTCGGGGTTCATGGCCAGGCACATGGAGCAACCGGGCTCTCGCCATTCGAACCCCGCGGCGATGAAGATGGCATCCAACCCCTCGGCTTCGGCCTGCGCTTTCACCAGGCCGGAGCCGGGAACGACCATGGCGTTGACCCGCGCCGCGACTTTGTGCCCCGCCACGATCTTGGCGGCGGCGCGCAGATCCTCGATGCGGCTATTGGTGCAGGAGCCGATGAAGACGCGGTCGATTGCGACATCGGTGATTTTCTCGCCGCCTTTCAGCCCCATGTAGTCGAGCGCCCGGCGGATCGAGGCCTGTTTCAGCTCGTCGGCCACATCCTCCGCGCGAGGGACCGTGCCGGTAATGGTGATGACGTCCTCCGGGCTCGTGCCCCAAGAGACCATGGGGGAGAGATTGGCGGCATCGAGCCGGATCTCTTTATCGAAATGCGCGCCCTCGTCCGAAAACAGGCCGCGCCAATAAGCAAGAGCCTTGTCCCAATCCGCCCCCTTCGGGGATTTCGGGCGGCCCTCGAAATAAGCGAAGGTCTTTTCATCGGGCGCGACCAGACCCGCCCGCGCCCCGCCCTCGATCGACATGTTGCACAATGTCATGCGTCCCTCGAGCGAGAGATCGCGGATCGCCTCGCCGGCATATTCGATGACATGGCCCGTGCCGCCGGCGGTCCCGGTCTCCCCGATGATCGCCAAGGTGATATCCTTGGCGGTGACGCCTGCCGCGGCCTTGCCCTCGACGAGCACGCGCATGTTCTTGGCCTTGGTCTGGATCAAGGTCTGGGTTGCCAGCACATGCTCGACTTCGGAGGTGCCGATGCCATGGGCCAAGGCGCCAAACGCGCCGTGGGTCGAGGTATGGCTGTCGCCGCATACGATCGTCGTGCCGGGCAGGGTAAAACCTTGTTCGGGGCCAATGACATGGACGATGCCTTGGCGCTTGTCGTGCTCGTTGAAATATTCGATCCCGAACTCCTTGGCATTGGCGGCCAAGGTTTCGACTTGCGTGCGGCTTTCGGGATCGACGATGCCTCCCTCGCGGCTGGTGGTCTGGATGTTGTGGTCCACCACGGCGAGCGTCCTGTCCGGCGCATGAACCTTGCGTCCGGCGAGCCGTAACCCCTCGAACGCCTGGGGGCTTGTCACTTCGTGCACGAGATGGCGATCGATATAGAGCAGCGTGGTGCCGTCCGCCTGCGCTTCGATGACATGGTCATCCCAAATCTTGTCGTAAAGAGTGCGCGGCTTACCCATTTTAATCTTCCCAACCATCCCGTGATTTATGAAATCCAATTGGATGCGTGTTATCTAATCGGGATAGGCGCGAAGCGAAAGATATTTGAAGCGAATCGTGAATCGCCGCAGCGGCCGGCGGCATTTATTCGCGGCGGTCACGGCTTAGGTGCTGTGCAACAACGCACGCGACGGTCTATAAGCCGGGTGAAGCTTGCTGGAGTCTACGACATGCGTCCGACTGTCGCGCCTTATCTCACCGTATCGCCGGCGCTGAATGCGATCGCCTTTTACACCACGGTGTTCGGGGCGGAGCAGAAAGCCTTCATGCCGGCCCTCGATGGGATGCGAATCCTGCATTGCGAACTGTCGATCAACGGCGGGTCGATCATGCTGGCCGATGCCTTCCCCGAATTCGGCCAGACGCGCGTTTGCAATCCCGGCGAGCCCGCGACGGTTTCGATCAGCGTCGAATTTCCAACCGCCAAACACGTGGACGATATTTTCGCAAAGGCGGCGAGCCTCGGCGCCAAGGGCGAGACGCCGCCGACCAATTCGTTTTGGGGAACAAGGCTCGCGACCTTCCGCGACCCCTTCGGCCACCGCTGGATCTTGAACGCGCCGATTGCGAACGGGTAAGGCATTTTCCGCGCCTATCGCCCCGGAAACACCACTCGCTCGTCTATTTGAAGCACGTGTTCAGCGGTTCGCGTCAAATCGAATAACTTGCCGTCTTTGCGAGCGAAGCGAAGCAATCCACGGCAACGCGCCACGGCATGGATTGCTTCGCGTCTCTCGCAATGACCGCGTAAGCCTTATTCCGCGGCCGGCGCCTTCTTGGCGGCCTTGGCGGTTGCCTTGGCCTCTTTCTTCGCGACATCGCGGGCGGCCTTGGCGGCGGGCGTATCCAGACGCTCGGCGATACGGGCCGACTTGCCGCGGCGGTCGCGCAGGTAATAGAGCTTGGCGCGGCGGACCTTGCCGCGGCGGATCACTTTGATCGAATCGATGTTCGGGGAGAAGACCGGGAAAACGCGCTCGACGCCTTCGCCATAAGAGATCTTGCGGACGGTGAAGCTCTCGTTGATGCCGCCGCCGTTGCGGGCGATCACGACGCCTTCATAGGCCTGCACGCGGGTCCGTTCGCCTTCCTTCACCTTGACGTTCACAATGACGGTATCGCCGGCTTGGAACTCGGGGATGGTCTTATTGGCGGAGAGTTTCGCGGCCTGTTCGGCCTCGATCTGTTGGATGATATTCATGGGAAATCCTGCCGTTCCGCCTCTCTATGGAGGCGAGCGTTTCGGGACGCTGTTTTGAGTTGAAGCGTGCGTATACAGGCAAGCGGCGGGAATGTCTAGCTGGACCCGGCTTCCGGCAGCGGGACGGTGGCGGGCATGAAAGCGGCCGCGTTTTTCGTCGCAAAGTCCCAGAACGCCGTGCCGAGAGGGGTCGGCGACCAGTTGGCGCGGCGCACGAGAAACCATTGCCGGAAGATCGGTAGGCCCTTCACGTCGAGGATCGCAAGCTTTTTGGTCGCGACTTCGGCCTCGATCGTATGGGCCGAGATCAGACTCAAGCCCAGGCCGGCGATGACGGCCTGTTTGATCGTCTCGTTCGAGCCGATCTCGAATTTGATATGGGGCTGGCGCAGCACGATATCGCCGAAAAAGAAATCGAAAATGGCCCGGGTTCCCGAGCCATCCTCGCGCACGATGAAGCTTTCCCCCGCCAATTCGCTTTTTTCGATGTCCTTGCGGCCGGCCAGCCGGTGGTTCAAAGGCGCGATTACGACTTGCGGGTGGGAGCCAATCGGCTGGCTCATGACGGGGACGTCGGCCGGCGGTTGGCCCATCAAGGCAATGTCGATCTCGTAATCGCGTAGCCGCGTGATCGTTTCTTGCCGGTTCCCGATGGAGAGCGAAATTTCAATCTTTGGATTTTCGTTCGAAAAAGCGGCGATGAGGCCCGGCGCGAAATATTCGGCCGTGGAGACGATGCCGATGGAGATGTGACCGGCATGTTTGCCTTTGATGGCGGCGAGCGTATTGCCAAGCTCGACCAGCAGCATTTCCATGCGAATCGTGGTGTTCACGACCTCTTTGCCGGCATCGGTCAGGCGCAGCCGTCCGCCCGCGCGGTCGAAAAAGGCGAGGCCCACATCGCTTTCCAGCAATTTGATGCGGGCCGTGAGGGCTGCGGGCGTCACCCGCAACATGTCGGCGGCGGTCGCGATCGTACCGCTCTGGGCGACGGCCCGCACGGTCTGTAATTGTTTAAGGGTCAGGCGGCGCATTGGCTTCTTTGAGTTCTTTTACTGATCACGAATCCTGATCACTGTTGCTACGATTTACGGTGTAGGCAAATGCGGCTTGTTCTCTTCGACCTATGGCCTGTGGAAAGCCCGCCGGTTAAAGTCCCTCGAAGGAGATCCCGTTCCGGGGGTCGTCAGCTTTTGTCGTTTGTGATGCCCTGGGGCTGGTATATATGCCTAGATTATAGAACTTAAAAATTGCCGCTGCCTCGAGACCTGTCTTTTCAGGTCATAAGGAAGGCGGCGGCGGGAAGCAAGGGCCGGTGGCGACATGACGGAAGCAGTGCAAACCACGGAGACGCGACAGGACTTGGCGTCGTTTTTGTCGGCCGCCGCCGCCGGCAATCCGGCTTTGGCGCCGGTTGCGGAGACGGTTTTGGCCTTGGCGGCTGGCGCCGTCGAAGTGGCCGCGCAGATCGCGCTCGGCCCGTTGTCGCCCCATGCCAAGCCCGCGAGCGGCTCGCGCAACATTGACGGCGACGTTCAGCACGCGCTCGACCTCCTCACCAATCAAATCTTCATGGACGCCTTGGCCAAAGCCCCGGTCGCGGTCGCCGTCTCCGAGGAATTGGACGCGCCCCTCGAGCTGAACGCGGGTGCGCCGCTGGTGATCGCCATCGATCCGCTCGATGGCTCGAGCAACATTGCCGTCAATGTCTCGGTCGGCACGATCTTTTCGATTCTTCCGGCGATTCCGGGAGCACCAAGCCCAGCCGCCCAATTTTTCCAGCCCGGACGCAACCAGCTCGCGGCGGGCTTTATCGTCTATGGCCCGCAGACGCTCCTGCTGCTGTCGTTGGGCAGCCCCACCGCGTCTTTCATCCTGGACCCAAGCTCCGGAAAGTTCGTGATCATTTCCGAGGCGCTGGCTATCCCTCAGGATTCGCACGAATATGCGATCAATGCCTCGAATTACCGGCATTGGGATCCCGGCGTGCGCGCCTTTATCGACGATTGTATCCAAGGCGAGTTGGGCCGGATCGGCCGCAATCACAATATGCGCTGGGTCGCCTCGATGGTCGCCGACGCCTATCGCATTTTCATCCGCGGCGGCGTGTTTCTGTATCCGGGCGATCAGCGCAAGGGGTACGCCTCCGGCCGGTTACGGTTTTTGTACGAAGTCAGCCCGCTCGCTTTTCTCGTGGAACATGCCGGCGGGGCGGCGACGGATGGGCGTAAGCGCATTCTCGATATCGTGCCGAGCGACTTACACGAGCGCTCGCCCTTCGTCTTCGGCTCGGCTCTCGTGGTGGACACCATTACGAAATATCACACCGACCCGAAGCTCGCCTCCCATTCCTCCCCGTTGTTCAAATCGCGCGGGCTGATGATTTAGTATTTCTCCCCTCCCCGTAAGAGGGAGGGGTCGCGGACTTCGAAATATTTCTGCGCCGCAGTAGAAATTAGCATTAGAGTGCCGGGGCGTCTTAAAAGCTCTGGCTGGTTGGAAAGTATGCGACGTGTCGGCTAAACATCCCATCATCTCCGTGACCGGCTCGTCAGGTGCAGGCACGACGTCGATCCGCCGGACCTTCGAGCAAATTTTCCGCCGCGAAGGGGTGCAGGCCGTCTTCATCGAGGGCGATGCCTTTCACCGCTACGATCGCAACGAGATGCGGCTCGCGGTGCAGAAGGAAGCGGAACAAGGCAATTTTCAATTCTCGCATTTCGGCCCCGACGCCAACCTGCTCGAACGGCTCGAAAAGGCCTTCCGCGATTATTCCGAAACCGGCGTGACGGAATCGCGCCACTATGTCCACGATCTGACGGAAGCCGAACTCTATAATGCGCCGCCGGGAACCTTCACGGCGTGGAAGCCGCTCGAACCGATTCAGAGCGACCTGCTCTTTTACGAAGGATTGCACGGCGCCGTCACGACGGATTCGATCAATACAGCGCAGCATGCCGATCTCAAGATCGGCGTGACGCCGGTCATCAATCTCGAATGGATCCAGAAGATCCATCGCGATCGTCAGACACGGGGCTATACGACCGAGGCCGTCACCGATACGATTTTGCGGCGGATGCCGGATTATATCCGCTACATCTGCCCGCAATTCACCGAGACGGACATTAATTTCCAGCGCGTTCCGACGGTGGATACATCGAACCCGTTCGCGGCGCGCTGGATTCCCACGGCGGATGAATCCATGGTCATCATCCGCTTCGCCAATCCTCATGGCATCGATTTCCGCTATCTCCTGTCGATGGTCCACGACAGCTTCATGTCGCGCGCCAATTCAATCGTCATTCCCGGTGCCAAGCTCGATCTCGCGATGCAGCTCATTCTCACGCCGTATATTCTCAAATTGGTCGAGCGCCACCGCCGCTTGATCTAATGCCATCGAAGGTCTTTTCGCATGTGCTTTCGCAATGTATTCTCCGCCGCCGCGCGCGCTCGCCGCGTCACCTCTCGCTCGACGCAATGCAATGCCGCTTGAAGCGCTGATCTTCGATGTCGATGGAACCTTGGCGGAGACCGAGGAGCTCCACCGCCGTTCGTTCAACGAAACGTTCCGCCAGCACGGCCTGGACTGGCATTGGGACGAAGCGCTTTATGCTGAATTGTTGCAGACCACCGGCGGCAAGGAGCGGATGATCCGCTACATCTCCGAATTCGTGCCGGAGCAGCGTGGCGTGCTGGAAAAGATGCCGGCGCTGCACAAGGCCAAGACGCAAAGCTATCTCTCGCTTTTGCAAAACGGGGCCTTGCCGTTGCGGCCGGGGGTCGCCCGGTTGATTCACGAGGCGCGCGCGCGGGGCTGGAAACTCGCGATCGCGACGACCTCGAACCCGCGTAATGTCAAAGCGCTGCTGCGGGGCGCGCTTGGCAGCGACAGTCCCGGTTGGTTCACGATCGCCGCCGGCGATGTCGCGCCCCGGAAGAAGCCCTCGCCCGATGTCTATTACCAGGCCCTGGAGGCGCTGGACGTCGGCCCCGCCCATGCCGTGGCTTTCGAGGATTCGACCAACGGCCTCAAGGCCGCCTTGGCCGCCGGGCTTGCCGTCGTCGCGACACCGAGCCGGTTCCTCGCGGGCGAAAATTTCGCGGGCGCGCTCAGCGTCGTGAGCGATCTCGGCGAGCCGGGTAAGCCCCTGCGCCATATCGCCGGCGAGAAGTTCGAAAAAGGCTATGTCGATATCGACGGACTGGAGGCGATGTTCGCCAAGGTTTGCGGCAACGCGCAGGACAAGCGAAGCCCTTAAATCTCCGGCGGCCGGTTCTGCGGAAAGAGATAGGCGCGCGCGTCCTCGTCGAGTTCGCGCTTGAACGCGTGTCTTCCGGCCAGCGCCAAGGCGGCCTTGGCGGCGGGGCGGACCTCGATTTCGTCCACGAGACGTTTCACATGCGGGAATTCGGGCCAGTCGGGAGCGGTGCCGAGCACGAAGGGCAGACGCCGCGCCCAGCCCCAGACGGACATATCCACAATCGTATAGGTTTCGCCCAGCACATAGGGGCGATGCGCCAGGCGTTCGTCCAACACGCGGTAATGGCGTTCGACTTCGCGCTGATAGCGGTTGATCGCATAGGGGAGCTTTTCCGGCGCGAAATGCGTGAAATGCACGGATTGGCCGGAATAGGGGCCGATGCCAGTCGCCACGAACATCAGCCAGGAATAAAGTTCGCCGCGCGGCCCGGACAGAAAACGTCCCGTTTTTTCAGCGAGATAGAGAAGAATGGCGTTGCTGTCGAAGACCACCGTGCCCTCATCCACGATGACGGGGAGTTTGGCATTGGGATTGAGCGCGGTGAAGGACGGCGCGAATTGTTCTCCGCGCCTCGTATCGACCGGCTTGAACGCATAGGGCAGGCCGGTCTCTTCCAAGAAAAGCGCGACCTTGTCGGGATTGGGACCCAGTCCATAGTAAAAATCGATCATACCGGGCTCCTTCGGGGAATTTTCTATAAAAGCAGTAGAGTTTTGTGCCGAGGACATTATTCTACGTTTCAACTAGGATGCGACGCATCAACCGGGCCGCGCGGATCTTTATGATGTCACCGGCGGCGGAAGCAACAGGCTCATTCAGCCACGAGGGCGGAGATCGAGTTTCATGACGGACGACCTCCTGGTCTCGCGCGGCGACGGCATCGTGACCTTGACGTTCAATCGGCCCTGGGCCCGTAATGCCCTGACTTTCGCGATGTACGAGGGGCTCGCCGGCCTTTGCGCCCAGATCGATGCCGACGAGAGCGTGAAGGCCCTGGTGCTAACCGGCGCCGGCGGAGAGGCCTTTGCGGCCGGCACCGATATTTCGCAATTTCACGCTTTCGCGAGCGATAAAGACGCCCTGGCCTACGAGGCCATGATCGAACGCGTGCTGCGCTCGCTCGAGGGTTGCCGCGTACCGATCATCGGCGCCCTGGCAGGCGCATGCACCGGCGGGGGCATGATGATCGCGAGCTGCTGCGATCTGCGGATTGGCGCGCAAAATCTCAAATTCGGCTTTCCCATCGCCCGCACGCTCGGCAATTGCCTCTCGGCCGAAAATCTCGCGAGGCTGCTGGCTTTGCTGGGCGAGGCCCGAGTCAAGGAGTTCGTGTTTACCGCTCGCTTGGCCGGGGCCGAGGAAGCCCTCGCCACCGGGTTTGCCGGCCGGATCGTGGCCGATGCCCCGGCCTTGGCGGCCGCCGCGCATGAGCTTGCGCGCGACGTCGCGTCCAATGCGCCGCTCACGCTGCTCGCAACCAAGCGGGCCTTGGCGCGCCAACGGCCCCGAGTCGCGCCGGACGACGATCTCTTGCTGCGCTGCTACCGTAGCCGGGATTTTCGCGAAGGCATCACGGCCTTCGTCGAAAAGCGGAAGCCGGTCTGGACGGGGCGCTAGAACATGTCCCGAAAAAGTTGCAGACTTTTTCGATCGAGGACATGTTCTAACATCTTGGAAAGAGAGCGAGTTCCTGTCGCTTTGATGCTTCCACCAAAGCGGAACGCGCTCTAGGAACGGCAAGAAGCCTGCCCTCCGCTATCCCTGCAACGGCGCGAGCAGCCGGTCGCGGACCTTTTTTGCGATCCCCTGTGTCCCGGCCACGCCCGGCCGCTGCTGAAACAACGGCCGCGATGCGCGGGCGAGCACGAGCACCACACCGAAGCCCAGGGCGCACCAAGCCGGGCGAATTCCGAGCGAGGGATCGAAATTGGCGCCTAGGACGAGATCGAAGGGCGCACCGGTCTTGAAACTGTACCAGCCGGCCTCGGCCAGGCCCGTGAGCACCGTAGCGCCGGCCGCGCTCGCAACGGCGCCGGCCAAGGTGAGATCGCCTTGCACGCGCTTGCCCACGCGGGCGAACAGCAGCAAGCCAAACAGCCCGGCCATGATGAAAGCCTCGGTCTCGTCGAGCTTGGATTGCATGAAGAAATGCACCACGGCCAGCACGGCGATGACGTAAACGATCCGGTGCAGCTTGTTCCAGAGGGGCGCGCCGAGCCGGCGGACCATCGCGTCGCTCGAGGTGACGCCCAGCGTCAGCAGCCCGAGAAAGCCGGCAAAGCCGATCAACAGGTAAATCCGTTTGACGATTTCCGAGGCGACTTTCGCCATGTCGAAATGCTGGCTGTAGATGTAAAGACCGAGGTGCAGGGCCGCGTAGGCCAGCACGGATAGACCCAGCATCCGCCTGATGCCGGCGAGTTTGGCATAGCGGGACGCGACCCGGAGCGGCGTCATGGCAAGGCTAAGGGCGAGCAGCCTTATGGCCCAAAGGCCCGCTTGATGGATCGCCTCGGCGGTGGGCCGCGATCCCAGCCCGTTGCGCGCGGCGGCAAGGGCGAGCCAGAGCGCGGGGAGAAACAGCGCGGCGAAGAAAAAAGCGCGAAGCGGGGCAAAGCGGCCGGTTCGATCGCTCCAGGGTGTCATGCGCCGGGCCACTCCTTTTTCAAGGCTGTTTCGTCCCGCGCGGATCCCAAGTTACGCCGGGATAAAGTTACGCCGCGCAAATCATTCCGCCGGCTGCGCGGCGGCGTGGCGCCGGCGTCCCCTCGGCTTCGAGATCAAATCGTTGAGCTTGTCGAGATAGAGATAGATCACCGGCGTCGTATAGAGGGTGAACAACTGGGAGACGAGCAACCCGCCCGCGATGGCGACACCGAGCGGGTGGCGCAGGCCCGCGCCGGCGCCGCTGGACATGATTAGCGGGATCGCCCCGAAAAGCGCGGCAAGCGTCGTCATGAGAATCGGGCGGAAGCGCTCGATACAGGCTTCGTAAATCGCATCCACCGCTTCCATGCCGCGCTCACGCTCCGCATGCAGGGCAAAATCGACCAGCATGATGCCGTTCTTTTTCACGATGCCGATGAGCAGCACGATGCCGATAAAGGCGATGAGGGTCAGTTCGGTCCCCGTCCATTGCAGCGCGAGCAGCGCGCCGAGGCCCGCCGAGGGCAGGGTCGAGATAATGGTCAGCGGATGCGCCAGGCTTTCGTACAGAACGCCCAGCACGATGTAGACGGCGATCAGCGCGGCATAGAGAAGCAAGGCTTGCGAGCCGGCGCTGGCTTGGAACAATTTGGCGTCGCCCGCGAAGTCGCCATGGAGTGTGTCGGGCGGATGCATCTTGGCGAAGGCAGCGAAGATGGCATTATTGACATCCTGCTGCACCGCGCCCGACTGTAAATTATAGCTGATGGTGATGGCCGGAAATTGCCCCTGATGCGCGACCGTCAGCGGCGCGAAGCCTGTTTCGATATGGGCGATGGTGCTCAGCTTGATCTGCGCTGTTGGCTGCGGAACCACCGTCGCGCCTTGCGCGGTCGTGGGCGCGACGAGGGCCGTTTGCACTTGCGCCCCGCTCAAATTCGTGGACGCCGCGAGGTTCACGCCGGCGGGCACGAAAATGTTGTCGAGCGCCTTGGGGTCTCGCTGCAATTCGTTGGGTACTTCCAGCACCACGCGATATTGATTGCGCGCGGAATAGATCGTCGATATCTGCCGCTGCGAAAAGGCATTGTTGAGGGAATTGTCGATGTTGGCCATGGTGACGCCGAGCCGCGAGGCCGCGAGCCGGTCGATCACGACGTTGGCTTGCAAACCATTGGCTTCCCGGTCCGTCGTGACATCGACAATGCCGGGTATTTTTTTGATTTCGTCGAGTACCAACGGCGTGTAGTGCGTGAGTTCGCCAAAATCGGAATCGGTCAACGTGAATTGGTACGTGGCTTTGGATTGGCGTCCGCCAAACCGCAGATCTTGTTGCGCTACCAGGTACGTGTTCATGCCGGGAACGTGCGAGAGTTTGCGCCGGAGACGGTCGATGATCTTGTTCGTGGACAGATTGCCGCGTTCAGCCAGCGGCTTCAACGTGATGTACAATTTGCCTTGGTTGATCGAGCTGCTGTTGGGGCCTTGGCCCGAGGCGCCAACGGACGAACCGAGACGGTCGACGGCGGGATCGGCTTGGACGATCGCGGCGACCTTTTCTTGCAAGGCGACCATGGCGGGATAGGAAATTTCCGTCGCCGCTTCCGTCGAACCGGAGATGAGATCGGTTTCGTCCGCGGGGAAGAGGCCCTTGGGAGTCTTGATGAAGAGCGCCACGGTCAGGGCGATCGTGAGCAGCAAGGTGATCATGGTCAAGAGGCGATGGCGGAGCACCACCTTGAGGCTCGACGCATAGGCATTCGTCAGGCGCTCCAATCCGCCTTCGACGAGTCTGTCGAGAAAGTTCGGTGGCCGCGGGGGCTTGCCGCTGGTCAGATGCGCCGAAATCATCGGCGTGATGGTCAGCGACGCCACCGTCGAAACGATGATCGCGAAAGCCAGCGTGACCGAGAATTCGCGGAACAGCCGGCCGGCCATGCCGCCGAGCAAAAGCAGCGGAATGAAAGCCGCCATCAGCGAGACCGAGATGGAAATCACGGTGAAACCGATCTGGCGGGAGCCTGCCAGGGCCGCCTGCATCGGGGACAGGCCGAGCTCGCGATTCTTGTCGATGTTCTCGATCATCACGATGGCGTCGTCGACCACGAAGCCGACGGAGGTGGCAAGCGCCATCAGCGAGATATTGTCGATGGAAAAATGGACGGCATACATGCCGGCGCATGTTCCCGCTAGAGCAAGGGGGACGGTGACGCCCGCCGCCACCGTTGGCGTGATCCGCCGCAGAAAGACAAAAACGACCATCATCACCATGACGATCGTGGCCAATAGCGTTCCGGCCATGTCGTTCACGCTGGCGCGGATCGTTTCCGTTCTGTCGTTGAGGACGGAAATATTGATGCCCGCGGGGAGAAAGCGTTGCAGCTTTGGCAGCAAGGCTTTCACGTGATCCACCGTTTCGATCACATTGGCATCGGCCTGCTTGGTGATTTGAATCAGGACGGCCGGTTTGCCATTGAACGTCGCCACGGAGCGCATATTGCGCACGCCATTGTCCACGGTGGCGACATCCGAGACCAGCACACTGCTGCCATTGTTGTTCTTGATGACGAGCTTGCCGTAGTCGGGAATCGTGTCGAGCTGATCGTTGCTGTCGATGGATTGGCCGAGCGCGGGCGTATCGATTGTCCCGAGCGGCGACACCGCATTGGCATTGACGATGGCCGTGCGGATATCGTCCATGCTGAGGCCCATGTCCGACAGCAAGGTAGGGTCCGCGCGCACGCGCACCGCGGGCTGATCGGCGCCGGCGGTGCTGACTTGCGCCACGCCATCGACTTGCGAAATCCGCTGCGCCAGCACGGTATCGGCGGCATCGTACAAGGCCGTTGTCGGCAAAGTGTCCGATGTCAGGGCGAGGATCAGGACGGGGATGGCGTTGGGATTGGCTTTGCGGAAGGTCGGGACATTCGGCAGGCCACTCGGCAGATCGGTCGCGGCGGCGTTGAGCGCGGCTTGCACGTCGCGCGCGGCGGCATCGCCGTTCCGGCTCAGATCGAAAAGGGCGACGATGACGCTGGAGCCCAGCGAGCTGACCGACGTGAGTTCGGTGACGCCGGCAATTTCGCCGACGCGGCGTTCGATCGGGGCCGCGACCGTCTCCGCCATGATCTCCGGACTGGCGCCGGGATATTGCGCATTGATGAAGACGGCGGGAAAATCGATGGTGGGAAGACTGGCCACCGGAAGCAGGGACCAAGCGACGGCACCGACGAGAAAAACGCCGATCGCCAAAAGGGTGGTGCCGATCGGCCGGCGGATGAAAAGCGCGGAGATGTTCATTCCGCGGCCCTCGAACGGGGATATTCGAGCGGCGGCTTCACGTCTGGGCGGTGACGCTTCGTCTCGCCGAAAAAGCGGAACCGCACGCTCTCCATCATGACGTAAATCACCGGCGTCGTGTAGAGCGTGATGAGCTGGCTCAGCAGCAGGCCGCCGACAATCGAAATGCCCAAGGGAATGCGCAATTCCGAGCCCGTGCCCGTCGCCAAGGCGAGTGGCAAGGCGCCAAACAAGGCGGCCAGTGTCGTCATCATGATCGGGCGGAAGCGCAGCAGCGAGGCTTTGAGGATCGCGTCATGCGGGCTCAAACCTTCGTCGCGTTCCGCTTCCAGGGCGAAATCGATGATCATGATCGCGTTTTTCTTGACGATCCCCATCAAGAGCACAATGCCGATCAAGCCGATCAGCGAGAGATCCATCCGTAAGGCCATCAACGCGAGAAGCGCGCCGACGCCCGCCGACGGCAGCGTCGAGATGATGGTGATGGGGTGGATCGCGCTTTCGTAGAGCACGCCAAGCACGATATAAATCGTGATCGCCGCGGCCAGGATCAAATAGGGTTCGTTGGCGAGAGAACTGGCGAATTCCGCGGCATCGCCATTGTAGGAGCCGAGGATGGAGTCCGGCAAGCCAATGTCCTTGTTGGCTTTTTCGATGACCTTGACGGCATCGCTGAGCGCCGCGCCGTCGCCGAGGTTGAAGCTGATGGTGACGGCGGGGAATTGCTCGGTGTGCTGAATCGACAAAGGCGCGGTATCGTGGCGCAGCCGCGTGAAGGTCGAAAGCGGAACCTGCGTATCCGTGTTCGAGGAGACGAAGAGATTCTTCAGCGACGTCGAATCCGCGAGGAAGCGGGGGTCGGCTTCCAAGATCACGCGATACTGGTTGGTTTGGGCGTAAATCGTCGAGACTTGCCGCTGGCCGAAGGCGTCGTACAGGGTATCGCTGACGTTTTGCACGGAGACGCCGAGACGTCCGGCCAATTCCCTGTCGATATCGACATAGAGCCGCAGGCCGCCGTCTTGCGCCTCGGAAGCGACATCGCGGACCACCGGCGACCGGCGCATCTCGGCCACCAGCTTGTTGGACCATTCCGAGACGTCCTGGGCATTGGTGCCGTTCAGCGTATATTGATATTGCGCCCGGCTCGATTGCGAGGTGATCTGGATATCCTGGACGCTCTGGAACGAGACGTTCATGCGCGGCAGGCCCGCGACCTTGGCCTGCAATCTCTTGATGATGGTCACGACGCCGTCGCGTCCGCTGTCCCGGGGCTTCAGAACGACATCGATGCGCCCGGCGTTGGGCGTGGCGTTCACGGTTCCGACACCGACGACGGTGGAGACGCCTTGGACGTCCTTGTCGCCGGCGATGAGCGTCGCGATATTCTGTTGCAGCCGCGACATTTCATCGAACGACACGGTGGGCTCGGCCTGGGTGACGGCGGCGATCAGGCCGGTATCCTGCGGCGGCAGAAACCCCTTGGGGATCACGATATAGAGCGCGATGGTCGCGGCCAGCGTGGCCGCGGTCAGCAGCAGCATCAAGGCTTCGTGGCGCAACACCCATTCGAGGCTTTTGCGATAGCGGCCGCTTAAATCATCGGCCAAGCGGGCGAGACGGCCCGGCGCCTTGGTCTCGTTCTTCGGCGTGTGACGCAGCAGCAGGCCGCACATCATCGGCGTCAGCGTCAGCGAGACCACAGCCGAGGCGACGACGGCGATGGTCAAGGTCATCGCGAATTCGCGGAACATCCGCCCGACAATGCCGGTCATGAACAAGAGCGGGATGAAGACCGCGATCAGGGAGACCGTCAGCGAGATGACGGTGAAGCCGATTTCCTTCGCGCCATTCAAGGCGGCTTCGAGCGGGTGTTCGCCGAGTTCGAGATGGCGGACGATATTCTCGATCATCACGATGGCGTCGTCCACGACGAAGCCCGTGCCGATGGTCAGCGCCATCAAGGAGAGGTTGTCCAAGCTGAAATTGAGGAAATACATCGTGCCGAAGGTCGCGATCAGCGATAGCGGCAGCGCGACGCCGGCGATGATCGTCGCCCGGACCGAGCGCAGGAACAAAAGCACGACGAGCACGACGAGCACGACGGATAGAATCAACGAGAATTGCACGTCGGCGATCGAGGCGCGGATCGTTCCCGTGCGGTCGTTGACAATGGTGAGCGTGATCCCCGCGGGCATCGAGCTTTGCAGCCGCTTCAGTTCCGCCTTGATGCGGTTGACCGTTTCCACGACATTGGCGCCGGGCTGGCGTTGCACGTCGATGATGATGGCCGGCGTGCCCTGGTACCAGCCCGCGACATGGGCGTTCTCGAGCCCTTCGACGACATTGGCGACATCGCTGACGAGCACGGGCGCGTTGTTGCGATAGGCGACCACGACCGGCTTGTAGCCTTCCGCCGCGTCGAGCTGATCGTTGGCGCCGATGGCATAGGATTGCTGGCTGCCGTCGAGCGAGCCCTTGGCGCCGGCCACATTGGCGTTGGAGATCGCGCTACGCAGGTCTTCCAGGCCGAGCCCGTAATCGGCCAGACGCGTAAAGTCGGCCTGGATGCGGATGGCGGGCTTCAATCCGCCGAGAATGCCGACATGGCCGACGCCATTGAGCTGGCTGAGGCGCTGGCCGATCAACGTATCCGCGAGATCGGACATCTGGCGGATCGAAATCGTCTTGGAGGTCAGCGCCACCGTAATGATGGGCGCCGCGGCGGGATTGACCTTGGAATAGACCGGTGGATAAGGCAGATTCTTCGGCAGCGTCGAAGCGGCCGCATTGATCGCGGCTTGGACGTCTTGCGCCGCGCCGTCGATATCGCGGTTCAGATCGAATTGCAGCGTCACGGCCGAGAGGCCGAAGGCCGAGGACGACGTCATCGTCTGCAGCGAGGGGATCTGCCCGAGCTGGCGTTCCAACGGCGCGGTGACGAGCTGCGCCATCGTATCGGGATTGGCCCCCGGCAACTGCGTCGTGACCTGGATGGTCGGAAAATCAACCTGCGGCAAGGCCGAGACCGGCAAGAAGTTATAGCCGAGTAGCCCTCCCAAAAGCACAGCGATCCCAAGAAGCGAAGTCGCGATCGGGCGCCGGATAAAAGGGGCGGAGACGTTCATTCCGTCGCGCCCGGCGGTTTTTTATGATTTTGGCTATTTGGATCCTGGCTATCGCGGTGACGGTGCGGGTGATCGCCGGACTCGCTGCCCGCGGGCGGGGCTACGCCGGGCTGATGAATCGCGGGTGCCGCATTTTCGGAAGAGGCGCTCTTATCTTCCTCGGCGGCGATGAGTGAGCCGTCCGCGAGTTTCGAGAAGCCTGTCGTCACCACCACATCGCCCGGCCGGACGCCTGTCGTCACCACGGCTTGTTTGTCGTCCTGCTGGCCGAGCGTCACCGGCCGCATGACGGCTTTGTCTTGATCGGCGACGAAAACAAACGCGCCCTTCGGGCCGCGCTGCACGGCGGCCACGGGAACGACGACCGTATTATGCAGGGTTTCGACCAGAAGCCGGACGTTGATGAAAATCCCCGGCCATAGCGCGAGCTTGGCATTGGGGAATACGGCGCGCAGTTTCACGGTGCCGGTGGTGGGATCAATCGTATTGTCGATGACGTCGAGCTTGCCCTTATCGACGACGCTGACGCCGTCATTGTCGAGCGCTTCGACCTCGAGCGTGCCGTTCAGCGAGGCCGGGATGATCCGGGTGAGCTGCTGCTGCGGTACGGTGAAGAGGACGTCGAGGGGCTGGATCTGCGAAACGGTCACAAGGCCCGTCGTATCGGTCGCGTGGATCAGATTGCCGACGTCGGTGACGCGGATCCCGGTGCGCCCGGAGATGGGCGTCGTAATGTGGCAATAGCTGAGCGATGTGCGGGCGCTATCGATCATCGCCTTGTCGAGCTTAACTTGGGCCTCGTCTTGGGCGACGGTCGCCTTTTGCGTGTCGAGTTGCTGCTGCGTTGCCGCTTTGGTCACGATCAGCGCTTTATACCGCTCGAGATCGAGCAGGGCATTGGCAAGCACCGCCTCGTCCGAGGCTTTCTTGGCGAGGTTTTGGTCCAGGGTGGCCTGGTAGAGCCGGGGGTCGATCTCCGCAATGAGGTCGCCGGCCTTGACGTCTTGGCCTTCGATGAAGTTGAGGCTCAAAAGGGTGCCGTCGGCTTGCGACCGGATCAGGACGGATTGGCGGGCCTTACCCGTCCCGACGCCTTCGATATAGACCGGCACGTCGGAGGATTTCGCCGTCGCGGTCAGGACAGGTACCGACGGCTCGCTATTCCTGCCTTTGCTCCGGCGCGATTGGCCGGAGGACTCGTCGGACGAGTAATTGCCGCCCGTAAAGACCGGAGAAATGACCAAAGCGACAACCGCGAGGCCGGCAATCCAGGCGAAAACTCGCCATAAACGCTTCATGGTTGCTGCTCCAAAAATATGCGCGCGGCACGAGCCTGCCGGTTCCCGCTCGCGGCGCGCGCCTGCCGCTCGCAAGCGAACTTTTCGCTGCAACCGGTCTTCGAAAGTCGTTCCATCATTACGTGCCGCTCTTTGACTTTACGGCATAGGCGCCGCCCAGCGCCTGGTAAAGTGCGACCGCTTCCGTAAGCCGGGACAGACGCACTTGCACCAGGGAATCTTGGGTCGTGAACAAGGTCTGCTCAGTTTGCAGCAAAGTTACGACGTCGATGATCCCACTGTTCAGACGCTGTTCGGATAGATCGTATGCTTTTCTTGAAGCGACAAGGGATTGGCGGGTCAACTCTTCTTGTACGGCGAAAAGTTTGAGAGCGGCGAGCGCCTTGTCGACGTCCGAGAAGGCGGTGATCACGGCCTTTTTGTAATCGGCCAGCAATTCGTCTTGGCGTCCCTTCACCTGATCGAACTGGCCTTGCAAGAGCCCGCCGTCGAAAATGGGCTGCGACAGGCTGGCGGCCGCCGAATAGAAGGTCGAGGCCGGCGAGAGCAGGGTTTGCAGGGCTAGGCTCTCGAAGCCGCCCTGCGCCGTAAGGGTGATGGTGGGGAAGAAAGCCGCGCGCGCCGCGACCAAGTTCGCATGCTCGGCGGTGAGTTGGTATTCCGCATATTGAACATCGGGGCGCTGGGTCAGCACTTCCGAGGGCAAGCCTGGGGCGATCACGGGCACATGCGCTTTCATGACGCTGTTGGCGGCCACGCTCACGCGCTCGGGCGGCACGCCCAGCAAAATTCCCAAAGCCGCGATATTTTGCGCCTCGGTGACCTGGAGCGGCGGGATCGACGCCTTGAGATTGGCCACCAGGGCGGCCTGTTGCGCGACATCGAGCGCCGAGGCCGTGCCCGCCGTTTGCCGGTCCTCGATCAGCTTCAAGATGCGGCTCGAATCGATCACGTCTTGCTTGGCGAAGGCAATCCGTTCCCGCGTGGCCAGAACGGTATAATAGGCCGTTGCCGTCGAGGCGAGCGAGGTCAGCGTAACCGTCCGCCGGTCCCAGCGCGACGCGGTTGCGTTATCTTGCGCCGCCACCAGGTTTGCCCGGTTCTTGCCCCAGAAATCGAGCTGATAACTCGCCGAGAAGGAGGCGAGATATTGCGATTCGGCGGAAATACCGCCGCTTGCTAGGCTAGAGTTGTTTGTGAGCGCATTGGTCGAGGACCGGGATCGCGTGAAGGAATCACCTGACGAGATCGCGGGAAGAAGTGCCGCGCCGGATTGTCCGGCTTGAGCATCGGCCTGTTTTACCCGCCCGATGGCCGCCGCTATGTCGAGATTGGCGATCTCGGTCTCTTCCATCAGACGCGTCAGCTCGGAGGACTTGAACCCAGTCCACCAATCCGTCGCATGATCTTCCAAACCGCCTTGTTTGCCCGCGAAACGATAGGCGGCGGGGACGTCGAGCGCCACATCCGGCGTGACAGCCGAGGGAACGCAGCCGCCGGCCAAGCCCGCGAAAGCTGCCAATGCACATAGCTGGCCGAGCCGGGCCGATGCGAGGGGACGTTTGAAAACTTGGGGCAAGGCGAGCCACGCTGGAGGCGCCCAAGCGGGAATGCAACTTGTCGAACGCCTGAGCTTCACGCCTTTGTCCAATCCCGTGGGGCTCAAAGCCACCAGAGCCCGGTCTCGTCATCGAGGCCAAGCGTTAAGTCTACCTTAATAGTCTGCATTCGAGGCGGGGTATAGCGGGCAAAGCGTAGCCATAATATGGCGTCTTCCTTGTTTCTCCGCAGCGTGCTTCCGGAGCCACAATAGAGGGCCGGAACGGGCGCGCGGGCCGTCCGCTTGGCCGATCCAATGTATTCAAAAGACACAGCTTTCTCGCTGCGCGAGCCGCGGAGGAGCAGGGAAAGCGGATGCCTGCCCAAGACTCTTCAGCCCATTCCCGGCGATCAAATTTCCGGGAATGAGCGATCACCTCTTGGTGATCGCGGTCGCGGCGCCGGCATGACGCTGCCAGGCCAAGAACATGCGCATGGCGACGCCTCGTCATAAAAATCCGCCACTTCCGTGAAAAATGCTCTAAGACCGGCCCGCACGAGGGGATAGCGCATGGCCGAGCTGCCAGATCAATTTCGACGAAGTCCAAAACGGAAGGCCGCTCGCGCCAAGACCGTGACCATGTCGCCCGAGGCCAAGCGGGCCTATGAAGAGCTGATGCGCGAGCGCGACGAGCGGGATAAGAACTATACCCGCCATTTGCCGCCCGACAGCACGCGGCGCTAGGGCATGTCCCGAAAAAGTCGCGGACTTTTTCGATCGAGGACATGCTCCAACGTTCTAGGGTCGTAAAATTGCGGAGGATTCGATTTCGAAAGGGAGTGCCGATGCCTTGGCGGAAAAGCCTCACGGTTTTGCTGCGGCTGTTGCTGATCGCGGCTTTCGTCCCGGTGCTTCTCGACATTCTCACCGTTTTTCCCGTGCTCGCCGCCAAAGCCGCTAGCGCGCCAGGTCTGCCCGCCGCCACGATTCTATTCGCGGCAGGCCCGCCGGTGGCTACCTTTTTCGCGCTTGTTGCCATCGCGTGGCTCGGCTTGCGGCTGTGGCACACGGAGCGTTGGCGGGCCTTGGGCATTTGCGTCGGGCTTTTTGCTTTTGCGGCGGTGTGGAGCGCCGCGCTCGTTTAGCGGCCAGTACGCTCTTTTTAAAAGCCGCTCTCTTCAAGGGAAGTTGGAGCCTGTCCCCGGTCACAAAAGTCCGCAACTTTCGTGGGAATTGACCTAAACGAAATTTCAAGCTGGCGGTGGTACCCAGGGGCAGCCTTCGCTCTCGATTGGTCCGGTAAAGCCGGCCGGAATCCCCATGGAAGATCAAATCACCTACCGCCGGCTCGCAGTGATCGGCGCGATCATTTGCGCCGGCAGCCTCGGTCCTTACCTGCTCGGGCTCCACGGCAGGTTGCCGTTTCTCCTGGATGCCCACGGCATTCAGCTCGGGCGGGATTTTATCAATACATGGTTTTACGGGCAGGCTTTTTGGGCCAACGATCCCGGCCGGTTTTACGATCAAGAAATCTATGAGCGGGCTATTCAGGCGGTGTTCCCGGCAAACCGGTTCGATCATGTCTGGTCCTATCCACCGGTCTTTCTCGTTTTCGCGGCGCCGTTCGGTCTTTTCTCCTATCCCGTCGCCTTGGCGCTCTGGACTCTGCTCGGCCTTGGGGCACTTTTTCTCACCGTGCACCGGAAAGGGTGGCGTTGGCGGACTTCGACGGTCCTTTTCTCGCCGGCCGTCCTGCAAGCCGTCGTGGCGGGGCAAATATCGCTCTTTTGTGCCACGGCCCTAATCGGTGTTTTCCGGTCGATGGATCGTCATCCCGTCAGAGCAGGTCTCTTGTTGTCGTGTCTTTGCGTCAAGCCGCAGATGGCGTTGTTATTTCCCGTGCTCCTGATCGCGTCGCGGCGATGGCGTGTGCTTTTCGCCGCCGCTGGAGGCGTTGCCGCGATCGTCCTGATTTCGATCTTGCTTAACGGCACGCAAACCTGGATCGATTTCGTGACGAAGGGTCTTCCCGCGCAGGCGGCGGATATGCGCGTCACCATGGCGGCGCTCGGGCAAGTCTCGGTCACGCCAACCAGCGCTTTGACGTTGATGGGGTTCCCGGCCTTTGCGGTGACGCTTGTTCAGGTGGCGTTGAGCCTTTTCGCGGCCGGGCTCGTGGCCTATGCCGGCTATCACGCCAAGACGGCGGGGCCGGAACGCGAGGCGCTGATCTTCTTGTCCTGTTCCGTCTTTGCGACGCCCTATCTGTTGGCGCATGACCTTGCCGCCTTGACAGCCGGCGCCGTCCTGTTCACCCTCGTTTGCGATCCGGGGCGCGGCAAGGCTTGGCTGCTCCTCTTGCTTTACATGCCTTCGATCCAGCTGGCGCTTGGCACGTTGAACATCCACGTGGCGTTCTTGATTCCGGTGGGTTTCGCGCTCTGGCAGACCGCCCGGCTGAATGTCTTGGTGAGACGCGGCCGCCCATCGGGCGCCGGGCCCCTGCCGGCCCTGGGCGTTCTGGAGGAGCCCTGGTTTGAACGAAAGCGCCCGGCCGGCTCGCTTTAAGGTTGTAAAATTCTTTGTCTTCAATATTTTGGATTTTCTTCCGCTCTGGCCGGCCCGGCGTCTCCGGACCAGTTTTTAAACTTTCCTTGCGCGCCTGTTGACTTGAGCGATCCAAAATCGCAAGGGTCCGCGCCTTCCGTCAGAACATCGGACCGATGCGAACTTATCTCGATTTTGAAAAACCTGTCGCCGACCTCGAAGCCAAGGTCGACGAGTTGCGCGCCCTCGAACGGAACGGGAATGCTGTTTCGATCGGCGAGGAATTGACGCGTTTGGAGGTCAAGGCCGCCAAGGCGTTACATGATCTCTATGGCACTCTGACGCCCTGGCAGAAGACGCAAGTGGCTCGCCATCCCCAGCGTCCCCATTTCACGGATTACGTGAATGCGCTCGTGACGGAGTTCACGCCCTTGGCCGGGGACCGGCTGTTTGGCGAGGATCAGGCGATCGTGGGTGGCTTCGGCCGGTTCCGGGGCCGTCCTGTCTGCGTGATCGGGCAGGAGAAGGGGACGGATACCGAAACCAGGATCAAGCACAATTTCGGCATGGCGCGGCCGGAGGGCTACCGCAAAGCCGTGCGGTTGATGCAACTGGCGGACCGGTTCGACATTCCCGTTCTATCCCTGGTCGATACGCCCGGCGCTTTTCCCGGCGTCGATGCCGAGGAGCGCGGCCAGGCCGAGGCCATCGCCCGTTCGATCGATGTGTGCCTTGGAATCGGCGTGCCGAATGTCGCTGTCATCATCGGCGAGGGCGGTTCGGGGGGCGCGATCGCCATCGCCAGTTGCAATAAAGTGCTGATGCTGGAACATGCGATCTATACCGTCGCCTCGCCGGAGGCCTCGGCTTCGATCCTCTGGCGCGAATCGGGCCGCGCGGAGGATGCCGCCACCAATATGAAGATCACGGCGCAGGATCTTCTGCGTTTCGGCATTATCGATACGATCATTCCGGAACCGGCCGGGGGCGCGCACCGCGATCGCGATCAGATTTTCAGTGTCATGGGCGATGCCGTCGAGGCGGCGTTGGCCGACCTCGCGGGTCTTAGCCGCGAGGCGGTCAAGAAGGCCCGGAGCGAGAAGTTTCTGGCCATGGGACGCAAGACTTAGAGCTTGCCGCCCATCTTGGCGCTTCGTTGACGCCGGGTCTTAGCGTTTCGTTTACGCCGAGGCGCGATTGTCGCGATCTTGCGGCGTTCCCCGTTTGGGGTTAAGCCCGAAACGCTGGAGTTCGCATCCTGGCGACTCCCGATAACAGAGTAGACCCTGTATGCGTTCCACTCTTTTGCCGCTTTCTCTTACCGCTCGCCGTCTCGGGGCCGCCGCCTTCGTGGCCTCGGCCTCCGTGATGCTTGCGGCTTGCGAAGAGGCGGCGACCGGAACGAATAATGCGGGACTGGCGCGCGCGTCCCATCCGGTCTCGCCGGAAATGGCCGCTCTGATGCAGAAAAAGGGCATCTTGCCCAATGCGCCGGTTTTGATCCGGACTTTCAAGAAAGAAGCGGAATTCGAAGTCTGGAAAATGAAACCGGACGGCCGTTACACCTTGTTGCGGACTTATCCGATGTGCCGCTGGTCTGGCCAGCTCGGCCCGAAAGTGCGCGAGGGCGACCGCCAGGTGCCGGAGGGATTTTACAAGATCACCCCTGGCCAGATGAATCCCAATTCCAATTATTACCTCGCCTTCAATGTCGGCTATCCCAACGCTTACGACCGGGCTTGGGGGCATGAGGGCGGGTCGATCATGGTGCATGGCGCCTGTTCGTCGTCTGGCTGTTTCTCGATGACCGACCATCAGATCGACGAAATCTATGCGTTGGCCCGCGACGGCTTTGCCGGGGGCCAGCAAGCGATCCAGATGCAGTCCTATCCGTTCCACATGACCGCCGAAAACATGGCGAAGTACCGGTTGGACCCGAATATCGCGTTCTGGAAGCAATTGAAGGAAGGCGCCGACCATTTCGAGGTCACGCAGCAGGATGTCCGTGCCGGCGTCTGTGCCAAGCATTATGTTTTCGATGCCGCGCCGGCCGACGGGTCGCATCTCGAGGCAACGGAGCCTTGCCCGCCCTTGAAACGCGACCCTGGCGTCGAGGCCGATGTCGCGGCCAAACAGAAGCAGGACGAGGCGAAGGCGGCGGAACTCGTCGCGGCGGGCCTGCCCGCGATCCGCACGATTTATGCCGACGGGGGCCAAAACCAAGCTTTCGCCGCCGCCAATCTCGTGGATATCAGCCGTCCCGAGGCGGTTGCCGCGGGTCCGACGGATTGGCTGGTCGAACCGAAGGGCAAAAAGGTCTCGCCGGTGGTAAAGGCGGCTGCCGATCAGGCCGCCGCGAAGGCGGCGAGGGAATCCGTGGCCAAGTCCGGAAAAGACCCGGCTGCCGCCCGCACGGCCGATGCGTCGAGCAAACCGTCCGCGGCGGCAAGCCAATCGCCAACTGCCGCGCCCCCGGCGCAGGCGGCCGCGGCTCCCGCCGGCGAGGGCGGAACGGCGCCTCCGCCCGCCAAGGCCGGGGACTGGACCTCGAATCTCACGGCGGCTTTATTCGCCAAGTGAGCATCACCAAGTGAGCGTCGCCAAGTGAGCAATCGTTCTGCTGGAGCAGATCGGTTGCTTCCGGTCCAGCCATCGGCGGAAATCCCTACAAGCCCGGCTGTTTGACGCGTTGCACCGGGGCGAAATCACCCAACCGATCAAAACGCGCTGTCTTCGCGAGAACGGGAGAGGATGTCCTTGATGGCAAAGGTCTGTAACCTTTGATGGACATGTTCGGGACCGGCCGCCGGTCGTTGGCGTAAGTCCAGGCGGCTGAATTCTTGCCACGGGTTGCCGGCGTGCTGTTTTCCGGGATTGCCATCGGCCGCCGCTCTAGCGACGCCGCGAGTTTGAAATGGCAATCCAAGGCCATGAACGTCAAGGCCCAGACGAGGGTCTCGAAGAGAGGCCAGAGGCTGATACGGTGTCGACCTATCAAGGCGGGGCAAAGTCCACGAAGCCGGATATCGGCCGCGATCGGATAGTAGACAAAAGCTAACCTAGCAAAGATGCTTTTATTTATTTTAGCGTGCAAATGCAAATGCTTGACCATATTTTTTTCCAGAATGATAAAGTTTTCGCGTTCACTTTCGCGGTGTCGCATTCTCCAGATCAAGTGAAAGTAATGCAGGGTTTAATCCACATAAATACGGGCGGGCGTCCCGTGTCACTTTATGACAGTATTGCGGATTTATTAACAATAAGCTAACGATAAAATTAAGGTGGCGTGTCAATATATTAATATTTTGTTAAAGCGCTTTTAAATACAAGCCGCGTATTTCTAAAGTCGAAGATATCCGCCCGCGACAACCGGAAAGCCAGGCGGGCCTCCGCCTATCGCGTCCATCGGAGCATGATTGGCGAAAGCCGGGCCGGCTTTCGTGGTCCGGGCAGGATCATTTTTTTAAACGAACGCGGTTTTGCCTCGCCCAGGCGAGGCCCGCGAGGCGAAAACCACTCTAAGCCTATGAACGCTCAGGTTTTGGGCACGAGACCGTCGAGGCGCTTTTGCAGCTCGTCGAGCTGGCGTTTCATGTCCTCGAAATCGTTCTGGGCTGGTGGCGGCGGCGGTTCGGCGGCAGGCGAAGGTGCCGCTGGCGGCGCCTCCGTGGCTAGCGGGGTAAAGGGCGGGAACATCGAAAGGGCTTGACGGAACATCGCCATGTTTTTGCGGGTTTGTTCCTCGATCTGGCCGATGATCGGACGCGCCGCGCTGGCGAGCGGCGCCACGCCGAAGGCCGTCGCGCATTGATCGCGAAACGCTCCTTGCTCCGACGTGAGCTTGTCGAGCGAAAATTCGAGATAGCTCGGCACCATCATTTGCATGCTGTCGCCGTAAAAGCGGATCAGCTGACGCAAAAAGGCGATCGGAAGCAGACTTTGGCCGCCCTTGCCTTCTTGCTCGAAAATGATTTGGGTGAGAACCGAGCGGGTGATCTCCTCGCCGCTCTTGGCGTCGAACACCACGAAATCCTCGCCGCGCTTCACCATCACCGCGAGATCCTCGAGGGTCACGTAAGTGCTGGTGCCGGTGTTGTAGAGCCGGCGATTGGCGTATTTCTTGATCGTGACCGGGGTTTTTTCGCTCGTCATATGATCCAACCTGCTTACGCAACCGGCACCGGGCCAAGAGCCATCGGGCATGTCCTTTCCGCACGATCGCGCGAATCGACCTGCAACCGGACAATTCTCGAGGATCCAAGTCTGTGCCGCGCAAAGATAAGCTCTGTGCCGCGCAAAGATAAGCGCTTTAACGGCAAGGTGAAACCCCATTTTGGTGCAGTGCGGTCTGTCTTGTGGCCGATCAACCCTTTTTGTCGGGCGGCTCGCTTGACCGGATAGGCGAGATGGTGCTGAAGATGCGGCAAAGGCGAGGCCGTGAATACAGCTTAGCCTTGCGGCGATGGCCGTCTCGTGGCCAAATCAGAGGGAAGAACTATTATGGCAACCGATATCGTCATCGTGGCTGCGGGCCGCACCGCCGTCGGCTCTTTCAACAGCGCTTTCGCCAATACGCCCGCTCATGATTTGGGCGCCGCCGTGATCAAGAGCCTGGTCGAACAGGCCAAGCTCGAGGCTGGCGATATCGACGAAGTGATCTTGGGCCAGGTCTTGAGCGCCGGCCAGGGTCAGAACCCGGCCCGTCAGGCCGCGATCAAGGCTGGCATTCCGCAGGAAAAGACGGCTTGGGGTCTGAACCAGCTTTGCGGCTCGGGTCTGCGCGCGGTCGCCCTCGGCTTGCAGCAGATCGCCAATGGCGACGCCAAGATCATCATCGGCGGCGGCCAGGAAAGCATGTCGCTCGCCCCCCATGCCTCGCATCTGCGGGCCGGCACGAAAATGGGCGACACCAAATTCTACGATACCATGATCAAGGACGGCCTGATGGACGCGTTCAACGGCTATCACATGGGGACCACGGCCGAGAATATCGCCACCAAATGGCAGCTCTCCCGCGAGGAACAGGATCAGTTCGCCGTCGCTTCGCAGAACAAAGCCGAGGCGGCGCAAAAGGCCGGCAAATTCAAGGACGAGATCATTGCCTTCACGGTCCCCGGCCGGAAGGGTGATGTCATCGTCGATCAAGACGAATATATCCGCCATGGCGCGACGCTGGAGAGCATGACCAAGCTCAAGCCGGCCTTCTCGAAGGATGGCACGGTGACGGCGGGCAATGCCTCGGGCCTCAACGACGGCGCGGCTGGCGTAGTGCTGATGACCGCGGCCGAGGCCCAAAAGCGTGGCCTGACGCCGTTGGCGCGCATCGCCTCTTGGGCCACCGCCGGCGTCGATCCGGCCATCATGGGCACGGGTCCGATCCCGGCCTCGCGCAAGGCTTTGGAAAAGGCCGGCTGGAAAGTCGCGGATCTCGACCTCGTCGAGGCCAACGAGGCCTTCGCGGCCCAGGCTTTGTCGGTCAATAAGGCCTTGGGCTGGGATCCCGCGATCGTGAACGTCAACGGCGGCGCCATCGCCATCGGCCATCCGATCGGCGCTTCGGGAGCTCGCATCCTCGTCACGCTGCTTCACGAGCTTGCCCGCCGGGGCGGCAAGAAAGGTCTCGCGACTTTGTGCATCGGCGGCGGCATGGGCATTGCCCTGACCGTCGAACGCTAGGGCCCTTTCGAAGAGGCTGCTCTCGTCTCGGGAATGACTTGGGCGCTTGCCGCCCAAGTCATCCGAATCGAGACCAGCTTGGGCGCTTGCCGCCCAAGCACATCGAAGTCTGCAATTTTTCAGTCACGAGATGACGCCCGGCGTCACGTAAAACTATTCTTTCCATGGTAGGCTCGATCATCGATTCAGGCTTGCAACTTGGTGAAGCTACATGCGGGCGCTGAGAACCCGTCCATAATTAGTCTGGGAGAAAATGCATGTCTCGAGTAGCGGTAGTGAGCGGAGGCTCGCGCGGGATCGGAGCAGCGATCAGCAAAGCGTTGAAGGCGGCGGGTTACAAGGTCGCCGCGACCTATGCCGGCAATGACGAGGCCGCCGGAAAATTCAAAGAGGAGACGGGGATCGCCGTCTATAAGTGGGACGTGTCGAGCTACGACGCGTGCACCGCCGGCCTCAAGCAGGTCGAGGACGAGCTCGGACCCATCGACATTCTCGTGAACAATGCCGGCATCACGCGCGATGCGGCTTTGCATAAGATGACGATCGAGCAATGGAACGCGGTCATCAATACCAATTTGAATTCGCTCTTCAACATGACGCGTCCGGTCATCGAGGGGATGCGCGCGCGCAACTTTGGCCGCATCGTCAATATTTCCTCGATCAATGGCCAGAAGGGTCAGTTCGGCCAGTCTAATTATTCCGCCTCCAAGGCGGGCGACATCGGTTTCAGTAAGGCGGTGGCGCTCGAAAACGCGAGCAAGGGAATCACCGTCAACGTCGTCTGCCCCGGCTATATCGCGACCGAAATGGTCTTGGCCGTGCCGCAAGCGGTGCTGGAAAAGAGCGTGTTGCCGAACATCCCCGTCGGCCGCCTCGGCCAACCCGAGGAAATCGCGCGCTGCGTGGTCTTCCTCGTGTCCGATGACGCCGGTTTCATCACGGGATCGACGCTGAGCGCCAACGGCGGGCAGTATATGGTGTGAGGCGGCTCCAGAACCGTTTCCGCTGAGAGAAAAGGCCCGCGCGTGCGGGCCTTTTTATTGAGGGCGAGCCTTTTCATTGGGGGCAAGCCTTTTATTGGGGATTGCGCTTCAAAGAGCCTGCGCGTCCGTTCTCCCGCAAGCGGGAACTGCCTTTAGGCTGCGGCGCAACAAAAAAGCCCGCTTTCGCGGGCCTTTCATATCGAGAGCCGGAACCGTAGCTTACGCTTCGGCCGATGTCTTCGGCGTCAAAACCTGGCGGCCGTTGTACATGCCGGTTTTCAGGTCGATGTGGTGGGGACGGCGCAGCTCGCCCGAATCCTTGTCTTCGATATAGGTGGGCGCCTTCAGCGCATCGGCGGAGCGGCGGAAGCCGCGCTTCATCGGAGAGGTTTTTCGCTTCGGAACGGCCATGATACTTCTCTTGGGATATGCTTGTCCCAAAGAGGGAAAGCTTCAAACGCCCCGCGTCAGCCTCCTTGGCTTTCGCGAACGGCAAATTGGGAAGCGCTCGCATACACCGATCCGGCGGGCATGGCTAGCCCCAATCGAAGCTTGTTCATTTCAGGCAGTCCAGCCAAGGCCCGCTTTCGCTTGCGCGCTGCATGAGACGCGCGCCCAAGCGCCGCTGCAGGGTGCTGGGCCGGGCTGGGTTGCGCCGGACCGGGTTCGGGAGGGCGGTCGCCAGCAGGGCGGCCTCGCGGGCGTCGAGGTCCGCCGCGCTCTTGCCGAAATAATGACGCGCGGCGGCTTCGATCCCAAAGATGCCATCGCCCCATTCCGCGATATTGAGATAGACCTCAAAAACGCGCCGCTTGGTCCACAGCCGGTCGAGGCCGAGCGCGAAGACGATTTCGATGCCTTTGCGAAGCGCCGAGCGCGAGGGCCACAAAAACAGGTTTTTCGCGGTCTGCATGGTGATGGTCGAGGCCCCGCGCGAGGGGCCATCCTCGCCGGCCTCGCTCATGACTTCGTGCAGGGCGCCCCAATCGACCCCGTGATGACGGCAGAACCGCTCGTCCTCCGAGCTGATCACCGCGGCGAGGGCCACCGGAGCGATCGCGGACAGCCCGATATAGTCGCGCTGGACCGGCTCGCCCTCGAGCCATCGCGCCAGCATCAGGGTCGAGACCGGCGGTTCGAACGTCTCTGCGAGGATGAGGCCGCCCAAGAGAAAGCAGGCCGCCACCGCGCCGAAAAAGACCCAGCGGATGAATTTTCGAATGAGTCCTCGCCTTTCGACTTTACCCAGTTTCCAATGTTCCTGTCCTAACCCTTGACCGGCCAACTTCGATCGGGCAAGCCGTCTGCGAACCTTTACGTCCGATTAATGTAACCTTGAGTGCAGAATGACGCGTTCGCCTGAGACCACCGATTTCCAGGAGCGTTTGATCGCCGCCGCCGATGCGACGGAAAGCATGCTCGACGCCCTTTTGGGGCCGACGCCCCTCCCCGGCGAGACGGTGCGTCCCAGCCGTTTTCTCGAGGCCATGCGTTATGCCAGCCTCGGCGGCGGCAAGCGTCTGCGGCCGTTTCTCATGATCGAGAGCGCGCGGCTGTTTGGGGTCGAGGGCGAGGGGGTGCTGCGCGCCGCCGCCGCACTTGAAATGATCCATTGCTATTCTCTCGTGCACGACGATCTGCCCGCTCTCGATAACGACGACCTCCGCCGTGGCCGTCCGACGACCCACAAGGCCTATGACGAGGCGACGGCCATTCTCGTTGGCGACGGTCTCTTGACCTATGCCTTCGATGTGACGGCCGATCCCGCGACCCATCCCGATCCGGCGGTCCGGGCCGGCTTGGTCCTTTCGCTTGCGCGCCATGCCGGCCTTGGCGGAATGGTCGGCGGCCAGGTTCTCGATCTCGAGGCCGAAGCCTCGATCGAGCCGCATCAGGCCGATGACGTCATCCAGCTGCAATCGATGAAGACCGGCGCCTTGCTGCATTATGCGGTTCTCGCCGGCGCTCTGTTCGGGAAGGCCGATTCGAGCGCCTTGGCGGCCGTTTCCCGCTATGGCCAGGCGATTGGCGCGGCCTTCCAGGTCGCCGACGATATTCTCGATGTCGAAGCCGACGAGGCCGCGCTCGGCAAAAAGGCCGGCAAGGACGCCGGGCGCAACAAGGCGACCCTGGTCGCCGCGCTCGGGCTGGAGGCCGCGCGCCATCGCCGGGACCGTCTGGCGGACGAGGCTATCGCCGCGCTCGATGCCCTCCCGAAGATCGCCGATACGCGGATCCTGAAAGAGGCCGCGCGTTTCGCGGTCGAACGCAAGAGCTGATCGCGTGGCCGCGCCGCTGGCTCTCAACTGGAACCGGCTGATGCTTGGGCGCCCACGCCTTTTCGAAAGCGTGGGCGCGGCTTTCGTCGTTTATTTTGTGACGGCCCGCGATCTCGATCTCGCGACACGCTTGCTCATCGCTTGGAACACCGGGACCTGGCTTTACTTCGTCCTGAGTTTCTTTCTCGTATCGCGCGCGACCTCGAAATCGATCCGCATCCGCGCCAGGACGACGGACGAGGGCAAGTTCGCGATCCTTATTTTCACAACACTCGCCGCGCTCGCCGCCACGGCCGCGATCTTCGCGGAGCTGAGCGTCACCAAGGATTTGAAGGGGCTGGAGAAGGACTGGCATCTGGCCCTGGCCGTCGCCACCATCATCAGTGCCTGGGTGTTCATCCATCTGACGTTTGCTTTGCATTACGCCCATGAATATTTCGACGAGACCAAGAACGAGGAGGGCGAAACCTTCAAACTGCGCGGCGGGATCATTTTTCCCGAGACGCAGGATCCGGATTACTGGGATTTTATGTATTTTTCCTTCATCATCGGCGTCGCCTCGCAAACCGCCGACGTGTCGATTTCCTCGAAAGCGATCCGCCGGACCTCGCTGGTCCATTCGGTGCTGGCGTTCTTCTTCAACAGCGCGATCCTGGCATTGACGATCAATATCGCGGCGGGACTGATTTAAGGGGCACCCCCTCCGGCAGTTGCGTCGACCTTTGTTATAAAGCGGCCAACCCACCGAGAAGCGCTTCAACCTCCCTCACATTGAGGAGGCTTCGTCGCTTAACTTCTGCCGGATTTACCAGGCCTTCAAAGTGACGAAGCCGTCTCGAAATGCGAGGGATTCGTGAAGCCGGAGCCTTCCAGACGCTCCCCGGCTCCGGGGACCGTCCCCGCCCTTCGAGACGCCACGCCTTCGGCGCGCTCCTCAGGGTGAGGGCTAATGGGTTGATCCCACTAATGAAAAAGGCAAGTCAGCCTATTCCGCCGCGCTCTGCTTCCCCTGCCCAAAGCGTTGCTCGATGTAATCCGCGACGAGCACTTTGAATTCGTTGGCGATATTTGCCCCTCGAAGGGTCACGGCCTTCTTGCCGTCGATGAAGACGGGGGCGGCCGGGGTCTCGCCGGTGCCGGGGAGGGAAATGCCGATGTCGGCATGTTTCGATTCGCCGGGGCCGTTGACGATGCAACCCATGACCGCGACGTTGAGCACCTCGACGCCGGGGTAGCGGGTCTTCCAATTCGGCATTTCGTCGCGAATGTGGTCTTGGATGTCGCGCGCCAGTTCCTGGAACACGGTCGAGGTCGTGCGCCCGCAGCCGGGGCAGGCGGCCACGAGCGGCACGAAGGTGCGGAAGCCCATGGTCTGCAAGATTTCCTGCGCGACCTTGACCTCGATCGTCCGGTCGCCGTTGGGCTCCGGCGTCAGCGAAACGCGGATCGTGTCGCCAATGCCTTGTTGCAACAGAATCCCGAGGGCGGCGGCGGAGGCGACAATGCCCTTCGAGCCCATGCCGGCTTCGGTCAGGCCGAGATGCAGGGCGTAATCGGTGCGCGCGGACAGCATTTTATAGACGGCGATCAGTTGCTGCACCGCCGAGACCTTGGCGGAGAGGATGATTCGGTTCTTCGCCAGACCCATCTCCTCCGCGCGGGCGGCGGAGAGCAGGGCCGATTGCAGCATCGCTTCGCGGGTGACCGCGCCCATGTCCTTGGGCTCGGCGGATTTGGCGTTTTCGTCCATCAGGACCGTCAAGAGGTCTTGGTCGAGCGACCCCCAATTGGCGCCGATCCGGACCGCCTTGCCATGCTCGATCGCCTTTTCGATGATCGTGCCGAATTGCAGATCCTTCTTGTCCTTGAAGCCGACATTGCCGGGATTGATCCGGTATTTGTCGAGCGCCTCGGCGCAGGCCGGATGGTCCGTCAGGAGCTTGTGGCCGATGTAATGGAAGTCGCCGATCAGCGGCACGTGGCAGCCGATCTTGGCGAGCCGGTCGCGGATATGCGGCACGGCCGCGGCCGCCTCGTCCCGGTCGACCGTGATCCGGACCATTTCCGAGCCCGCGCGGGCGAGCGCCGCGACTTGCGCAACCGTTCCCGCTATGTCGGCCGTATCCGTATTGGTCATGGATTGCACGACGATCGGAGCGCCGCCGCCGACAGTCACCGCGCCTTCGCCCGCGCCGACGATCACGGCCTTGGTGGCACGGCGGGGGAGCGGTCCGGCGGTAACTTCTTCCAGAACAACGCTTTTCGTGGGGGCTAAGACGTTCATGCGGACCCTGACGGCTGCTGAAAAGGTGGTGCTTGGTGATTTCGGCTATGGCAATAGCGCAAAAGCCGCGCCCGCGAAAGGCGGTTGGCGAATCCTATCCGGCTTCGCGAAACTTGATTATAAATGCAGCATTTCTACTTTAACGTGTTGATACTATGATTATTTTAAAATACGCTTGAGCCGAATCCACACGTTGGGTTTTCAAAAATTACGGGGGTATTTTTGACAATATCTTTAAAAAACAATAGACTAGACAAGGTATAGGATCCAGCTGTTGCCGGTGCTGGCCGTCTTTTGCGAGCGAGGTTTCCGCCGCGCATCTGGCCTTGTGAACATGTCCGATGGCCTGGATGGAACAAAAGGTGAGAGCTCTTGGTCACAGGGCTTAGCCAGGAAAGGATCACACGGTTGTTGCGAAATTTAGGGCCCGGCTTGCCGTTCTCGCGCGGCGGCTGGAGTGCGAGACCGTGACCATTGTTTTTGACCGCCTGGCTACAGCCTCCGATGTCACACGTGTGGTCATCGCCGACGATCATCCGTTGGTTCGCGGGGCGTTATGCGCGGCCGTCGCGTCGGCCTTGCCCGGCGCCTGGTTCCGCGAAGCGTTCGATCTTGCCTCGCTTGGCGCCGCTTTGGCGTCCGATCATGCGGTCGATCTCGTCCTGCTTGATCTCGCCATGCCGGGCGTGAGCGGTTTTTCCGGTCTTTTGTATCTCCGGTCCCAGCATCCCGAGGTGCCTGTCATCGTGGTGTCCGCGACGCAGGACCGGGCGGTGATGCGCCGCTGTATCGAGGTGGGGGCCGCCGGTTTTATCCCCAAAACCACGGAAATCGACGAGATGCGCGAGGCGATCCGCCGTGTTCTCGCCGGCGATATTTGGACGCCGCCCGATCTTGATCTCGGCCAGCCCGCCGATCCGGCCGTGGCGGATATGATGCGGCGGCTCGCGAGCCTGACACCGCAGCAGCTTCGCGTCTTGATGATGTTGTCGCAAGGCCGGCTGAACAAGCAGATTGCCTTCGAACTCAAAGTCTCCGAGGCGACCGTCAAGGCGCATGTCTCCGCAATTTTGCAAAAACTCGGGGTCGATAGCCGGACCCAGGCGGTGATCGCGGTCTCGAAAATAGAGCAACGCGGTTTTTCGCGCGATGGATCCTCAACATAAACGGGTCCTCGACATAAAAAAGTGCCTGCGCCGTAAATCAATGGCATGATCTCGCCGGGTATTTGTCCCGTACCTATATGGGGCGCAGTCGAGATCCCGCGAGGCCGCCATGATCGATGAAAACACCACGGAATCCGCGCCGCCGCCCAATTGGGCGCCAAGCGCGCCCGCCGCGCGGTGGCAATCCCAAGACACGCCGTTGCGTCGTTTCCTCGGCGGATCGCCTCTGGCCGTCTTGATCAAGCTCGCGGTTCTGTCGCTCATCACGGGCGCCATTTTGGTATGGCTCGACATCCGCCCGGCGGAAATCTTCCGGCTGCTGAGCGCCTTTGCCCGTCACCTCTATGACCTCGGTTTCGACGCGGTGCGGGAGTTCGGCACCTATATCGGCGCGGGCGCCGCCATCGTCGTGCCGGTGTGGCTGGTTCTGCGGATTTTGAGTTACCGTCCGGGGCGGTGAGCGCGCGGCGGCGTTACACCTTGGCCCAATCCGCCGCCTTGCTGCCCACGGCCGCCGCCAAATCCCGGACGGCGAGGCCTTGCTTGATCGTGGCAATCAGCCCCGGCCCATGGAACACTAGCGCGGAATAGAGTTGGACGAGCGTGGCGCCGGCCTCGATTTTGGCCAAGGCCGTCCCGGCGCTGTCGACGCCGCCCACCCCGACGAGCGGAAACTGCCGGTCCACGCGTAAATAGGTCGCCGCGAGCATGCGGGTCGCCAGCGGGAAGAGCGGCTTGCCGGAGAGGCCGCCGGCTTCCAGCCCCGCGCGATCTTGGGCGGTGGCGCCGGGGCGGGTGATCGTGGTGTTGGAGACGATCATGCCATCGATTTTTTTCGCGCGCGCGACCTTCACGATTCCGTCGAGCTCGCCCAGCGACAGATCCGGCGCGATCTTGAGGAGCACCGGCGTGCGTCCAAATTTTTGCGTCAAACTGTCGCGCGCGCCGAGCACGCGGGCGAGCAGATCGTCGAGCGCCTCCGGCTTTTGCAGATCGCGCAGGTTCGGCGTGTTGGGCGAGGAAACATTGATGGTGAAATAATCGGCGAGGCCGGAAAAAGCGTGGATGCCGCTGACGTAATCGGCTACCCGGTCGCTCGCATCCTTGTTGGCGCCGATGTTGATGCCGAGCACGCAGGCCGCCTTTTTCAGCGTTCTCGCCGCATGTTCGTGACCGAGATTGTTGAAGCCGAACCGGTTGATGACGGCCTGCTCCTCCGGCAGCCGGAACAGCCGGGGTTTGGGATTGCCGGCTTGCGGCCGGGGCGTCAGCGTGCCGATTTCGGCAAAGCCGAACCCGAGCAGATGGGCCTTGTGGGCGATGGCGCCATTCTTGTCGAAGCCCGCCGCCAGGCCGATGGGGTTTGCGAACGTGAGCCCAAAGGCCTCGACTTTCAGGCTTGGATCGTCCGGCGCGGGCGCTGGCAGCGGCGCATATTTCAGCGCCTGCAACGTCAGATCATGCGCCCGCTCGGGATCGAGCCGGTGCAGGAGAGGCCGCGCCAGCGCCCAGCCGGCCTTCAACAGGGACGCGTTGCTCATGCCAAAAGGTCGGCTCATGCCAAAAGCCCGGAAAAATCATGGGCGCCCGCGCGCAGAGGGATCGGCTTGACCCAAAGCACGTTTTCGACCGCGAGCGGCGCGTAGAGATGCGGAAACAGCGCGCCGCCCCGCGACGCCTCCCATTTCAGCGCATCTCCGAGCGTGGCCGGATCGGCGGCGGCGAGCAGCAGATCGTCCTGTCCGGCAAAATGCTTGGCGGCGGTTTCTTCCACCTGCGCGGCGGTGGAGAAATGGATGAAACCATCGGCGAGATCGACCGGCGCGCCGGCGAAGGTGCCGGCGGCTTCGGCGCCATGCCAGAGAGAGGCGGGGAGGATTTTGTAGATCAAGAGCGTGCCGTTGTTCACGCCGCCTCACCCACCAACGCCCCCGCGAGTGCCGCCTCGATCAGCGCCCGCGTCTCCTTCACCCCATAGAGCGCCACAAACGAGCCGAACCTCGGCCCTTCGCTCTTGCCGAGCAGTACCTGGTACAGCATGGAGAACCAATCGTTGGAGACGCCGGGCCGTTCCGGCGTCGCGCCCTTGGCGTTCAAATTCTGGTAGCGCGGGATCGGGCGGGCGACGTCGTACAAGGCGGTTTGGATGTCTTCCGCGCTCGCGCCTTCCGCCAGAGCCCCCAAGGCCGCGTCGAGTTGCTCCAACGCCGCGCGTTCAACCTCGTCGGGCAGGCGGTACTTTTTCGCTGGGCGGACGAAATCGCGGTAATAGGCGACGGCATAGCCCACCAAGGCGTCGAGCCGGGGATGGTTTTGCGGCGAGACGCTGGGCGCATAGCGGCGCAAAAAGCCCCAGAGCACCGCCGGGTCGGTGCTGTTGGCGACGGTGGCGAGGTTCAACAACATGACGAAGGAGATCGAGGCCGAACCGCTGGGGGTAGCGAGCTGTTCGGCCGCGGGCGGGGCGCCGTCGTGGATATGCCAGACCGGATTGGCGATGAGGCTCTTGATGTCCTGCCGGGGAACCGCTTCGAGAAAGACGAGATATTCATCCACGTTTCGCGGGATGACGTCGAAATGCAGCTTCTTCGCCTCTTTCGGCCGCTGATACATGAACAAAGCGAGGCTTTCCGGGCTGGCATAGCGCAGCCATTCGTCGATGGTCAGGCCATTGCCTTTCGACTTCGAAATCTTTTGGCCCTTTTCGTCGAGGAAAAGCTCGTAATTGAATCCTTCCGGCGGCATGCCGCCGAGCGCCCGCACGATGGCGCCCGAGAGCTTCACGCTATCGATCAAATCCTTGCCGGCCATTTCGTAATCGACATGCAGCGCATACCAGCGCATCGCCCAATCCGGCTTCCACTGCAGCTTGACCTTGCCGCCGGTCACCGGCGTCGTGAAGGCCTCGCCGGTGGCGGGATCGCGCCAGCTGATCGTGCCCGCCGCCGCGTCGAGCGACTCGAGCGGCACCTGCATCACCTGGCGGGTCACGGGATGGATCGGCAAAAACGGCGAATAGGTCCCGGCGCGCTCCTCGCGGAACGTCGGCAGCATGATCGCCATCACCTCGTCGTAGCGCGCGAGCATGTGGAGCAGCGCGGCATCGAAACGGCCCGAGGTGTAATAATCCGTCGCGGAGGCGAATTCGTAGTCGAAGCCGAATTGGTCGAGGAAGCGCCGCAACTCCGCATTATTATGCGCCCCGAAACTTTCATGGGTGCCGAACGGGTCGGGCACCTCGGTCAGCGGCATCCCGAGATGGGCGCGCACCATCTCTTGATTCGGCACATTGTCCGGCACCTTCCGCAACCCGTCCATATCGTCGGAAAAGGCGAGGAGGCGGGTCTTGATGCTGTCTTCCGTCAGCACGCGGAAGGCATGGCGCACCATGGTGGTGCGGGCGACCTCGCCAAACGTGCCGATATGCGGGAGCCCCGAGGGGCCATATCCCGTCTCGAACAGAACCTCTTTCTGTCCAGTGCGCTCGATCCGCGCCACGAGCTTCCGTGCTTCCTCGAACGGCCAGGCTTTAGAGACCTTGGCGGCTTCGAGAAGCGAAACGGGAAGGACGGCCGGTTGCGCGGCGCTGGTCATGGCATGTTCCGGGAATGGAGAGACGAGCCGGCGCCCTAAGGAAAAATCCCAAGGGCGGGCGGCGCACAGTAATAAAGGGGGTGGGCCCGCGTCAAATCGGGCGCGAGGAACAGGCCGGTAGCTCGTTGGCCCCGGACGGATTTGGCCCGCGAGCCGCGGACTTATCCCTTCCGGCCACCGCTTTGCCGCCGGGCCGGTGGGAGAGGGATCGACGAGACAGGCCGTGCGCTTCCGGAACGATACGCGTCTTTCCGATGAAACCCATTCAACCTTAGCTATGCTCAACCGTAGATATACTCAAGCTTTGCCATGGTAAGGCCGTTTCCTCGAAGTTCCCCGGCTCGAAAACATCATAAAAAATTTTAACAACTTTGGCCGTATTGTCTTTCCGTTAGTGAGGGGCGCTGGATTTAACGGATGATCACTTTCTTGGCCCGCCCTTCCATTACCCGCCTCTCCATTACCCGCCAATTCACGGTCTTGGCGATTTTAGGCGTGGTTTTGACATTCGCGGGTCTGGGGCTGGCGCTCAAGCGGAGCTATGATCTGGCGTTTGACGCAAAACGCGCCGAAGTCCGCCATATCTTGGAGAATAGCGGCGCCGTGGTTCATCTTTTTGTCGAGAAAGCCCGTAGCGGCGCCATGAGCACCGCCGACGCGCAACGGCTCGCCTTGGATGCCATGATGGCGGAGCGCTACGGCGGAGGCAATTACATCTTCGTCCTTAACTTCAAAGGCGACATGCTCGCCTCTCCGGACAAGCAAATAATCGGCACGAATCGAATGAATGTCGTTGATTCTTCAGGCACTTTTATAGCCCGTGGGATGGTCGAAATGGCGAAGATCGGACATTCAGATTTTCAATATTATTTCCACACGAAGTCGGATGGTGCAGTCCCCATGCTGAAATTGTCCTACGCGGTTCCGGTCCCGGAATGGGAATGGGTCCTCGGGACGGGCGTTTACGTCGACGACATCGAAGCCGAAATGATCGGCAGCGTGATCCGGTTTGCCGGAATTTTCATTCCGCTCTTCGGCGGCGCCCTCTTGATCGCCTTTCTCATACGCCGGTCGATCGCCAAACTGATCGGGTCGCTGACCCATACCATGCAAGCTATGGCGGAAGGCGATCTCGAGGTGCCGATCGAGGGGACGCAACGCCGCGACGAAATCGGAAGAATGTCGCTGGCTGTCCAAGTCTTCAGGGACAATGGGGTCAAGCTTCGTGAAATGGAAGCGCGGCGTGCAAAAGTCGAAACAGACCGGCAAATGGTGATGACATCGATCGGAGCGGGGCTAGACCGGCTTGCGAGAGGCGACCTCGATTGCCGCTTGGGCGATGCCTTTCCCGTGGAATACGAAAAGCTTTGGATTGACTTTAACGCGACGGCGGGCAGCCTGAGGAACGCATTGCGTTCCATTGCGCAATCCACACAGGTCATTGCCGTGGGGACAGACGAAATTGCGCTCGCCTCTCACGATTTGTCGCGGCGAAATGAACGGCAAGCTGCCAGTCTCGACGAAACCGCCACTGAATTGCGTCTCATTACCAAGAACGTGGAGAATATGGCGGCCGGCGCCAGCGAGGCTGCCCAAGCTGTGACGGCAACACGCCGCGCGGTGGAAACCTCGGGGTCCATCGTCCTTCAAGCCACGGAAGCCATGCGCAAAATCAAGGATTCGTCGCACCGGATCGGCCAGATCGTGGCATTGATCGACGACATTGCCTTCCGCACGAATTTGCTATCGCTGAACGCGGAAATCGAGGCGGCGAGCGCTGGCGAAGCCGGACGCGGCTTTGCCGTGGTGGCCTCGGAGGTGCGTGGCCTGGCGCAACGGTCGAAGGAAGCCGCGGACGAAATCAAAGCTTTGATCTCGTCGTCGACGTACCAAGTCGATAGCGGCGTCGAACTGGTCGGCAAAACGGGCGCGGCCTTGAAGGAAGTCATCGGACAGGCCACGATCATCGACACGCTTGTTCTCGATATTTCCAAATATGCGCAAGCTCAAGCGGCGAGCCTGGCGGAAATCAGCCGAGTCATGAGTCAGATCGACAAGACAACTCAGCAAAACACCGCCATGGCCGAGGAATCCACCGCCGCCAGCAATTTGCTCGCCTCCGAGGCGGTGATCCTCGCCGGTTTGGTCGGCCGTTTCCAGCTTGGCGGGGACGCTCAGGCGCCGGTCCGGTCCACCCTGGCGGCTTGAGGGGAACCGGAGCAGGATTGCCGGCGAGACCTCGTTGGGCCATGCGCCGCGACCGCCGGCCTGTTTTCGCCGAGGGATTCCGCTTGAAAGCCGGAGCCGGCCGCTAGAGCGCGTTCCGCTTTGGTGGAATCACCAAAGCGATAAGAACTCGCTCCCTTTTTAAGAGGTTAGAGCATGTCCTCGATCGAAAAAGTCTGCAACTTTTTCGGGACATGCTAGAGCGCGTTCCGCTTTGGTGGAATCACCAAAGCGATAAGAACTCGCTCCCTTTTTAAGAGGTTAGAGCATGTCCTCGATCGAAAAAGTCTGCAACTTTTTCGGGACATGCTCTAATTAACTTGGACCGGAATGGTAGCTTTTCCGCGCGAGCCGGGCTATAGGAGCCTCTCTCCGACAGTTGAAGAAGGTAACACGGTTTGGCCGGTCTTAGGGAAAAGAGCTTCGCGGAACGCCGCAGCTCGGCAATGGATAAGAAGCAAGAGCAGCTCAAAAATTATCAGGCCAGATTGGCCAGCCCGGAAATGAAGGCGCAAGAAGCCGCGCGCCGGGCGATCGTCGATGCCCGCAATATTCGCAACGCCGAGCGCGAGGCGATCCGGGCCAAGGAGCGGGAAGCAGAAGAAGCCGCCCGCGCCGAGCGGGAACTCATTCTCGAAGCCGAGCGTGAAATCGAACGGCAAAAGGCCGAAGAGGCCAAGGCCGCCGACGCCGCCGCTGCTTTGGCGCGCGCTTCCCGCGTCATCTCCGACGAAGTCGCCCGCAAAGCCGCGCGCGACGCGAAATACGCCGCCCGCAAGGCCCGCAAGCTCTAAATCCGGCGGCCGCAAACCTCCTCCGCGAAGCGGGGAGGGGGTACGCGCGCGCCAATTCAAAGCTTTACGCCCGAAAGCTCCGGAATGGCCAAAGGCGAGCGGTCCATGATTGCCGCGCGGACGTCTTGGCGGCGATGGCCCCGCCGGTTTTCCCCTCGATCGCCTCCGGCGGTCCCGCGCTCCCGCTTTGCCGGGGCGGATAAGACGCCGGTGGATAATGTTTGGTCTTATACCAGTGATAGGGCGTCGTGACGAGATCGAAGAGCCCGTACCATGCCGCCGCCGCGATCAGCAGTTGGTAGGGCACGACGAAGAGCAGGGTGCTCCGGCACCGTTGTAATTTGCGGGATCTCATCCCGGCATAGCCGCACCAGACCGGGGCCAAGAGGCCGAAGACGAGCACGGAAACCCAGAGGCTCGCGGCGGCGGTGTCCAGGCTGTCGCGCGGGTCCGGCAGGCCGTGGATCGAAAGGTCCGCGATCATGGCGAGCGCCACGAAGGGCGACAACAGCGGACCGGCGACGAGCGACACCGCCATGAGGACTAAAGCCACTGTTTTCGCCAAACCGAGATCGTTCAATGTGCGGCATGGGTGCAACGCGAGAACAAGAATGGTTTGGATCCATCCTTTCGTCCATCGCCGCCGTTGTTTGAACCAATCCGGCAGCGTCGCCGGGGCCTCTTCCGAGGTGGTCGAGGCGAGCATTTCCACCTTATAGCCCAAGCGCGCCAGCCGGAAGCCGATATCGGCGTCCTCGGCGACATTCCAAGCATCCCAGCCGCCGGCCTGGCGCAGGATCCGGGTCCGGAAGTGATTTGACGTCCCACCAAGCGCGAGGGGCAGGCCTGCCGCCGCGACGCCTTTGTTGAAGAGATCGAAGAGGGCGGCATATTCAATCGCGAACAGCTTTGCCAGGAGGCTGCCTTGGCCGGTGTCGATCACCAGCGGCGCCTGAAGGCAGGCCAATTCCGGCGGTGCGCGATGAAAGCTGGCGGCGGCTTTGCGCAGTTGGCCGGGCTCCGGCACGTCTTCGGCATCGTAGATCGTCACCAGTTCGGCCCGCATCAGGGCCAGTGCGATATTGAGCGCGCGGGGCTTTGTGCGCGGGAATCCCTCGGGGGCGACGACAATCTCGAAATGGGGCGGCAGATGCTGCTGCTCCAGGGCTATGCGAGTTGCCGGATCATCCGCCTCGATGAGGATCTTGATCTCCAATTTCGGAGCGGGGTAATCGAGCGCCTTCAATTGATCGATCAGCGACGGCACCATCTCCGCCTCGCGGTAAAGCGGGATAATGATGCCATAGAGCGGCAGGCTGGCGGTGGGGATCGCGGTTGCTTCGCGCGTCTCCCGAAGCCCAAGCGCGCAAATCACGAGCCGCCCGGCGATGGCGGCGAAAAACAAGGGGCCCAGGCCGAGCAAGGTCCAACGGGGCGCCAGAACGGCAAGACCGGCGGCGATTGCGATAAAGCCCGCGCCTTTCCAGCCTCGCACGGTATCGACCGCCTGCTTTGCGCAAAGACTGGGGTCGGCGCTGGCGAGGCCATCGCTGGCATCCCGGGCAAATTGCGCCCGCGCGCTCCGGCGCACCAAGGCGGAGAAATGGGCGGGCGTCGCGATCGCCAGGGGCGGGAGCGCAAGACCGAATCGCTTCGCAAGCAAAAGAAGCCGGATTCTGCCGCCGCGTGGGGCCATCAGCCAGCCTTTTGTCTTGGCGGCACTTTGGGCGGAATTGCCGGGATAATGGGCGAGCCGCGCGAAGCCCCTGCGGATCGCCGCTCCGGGATCCTCGATTCGATCGAGAAGAGCGCCCGCGCCGATAAAGGGGGCGCCGAGCGTGTCGGCGAGGCAAAGATAATAGCGCGCCGCGCTGACCATTTCCTGCGCGATCAGAACCTCGGAGGCGCTGACATTCAGGCGGCCTGCTTCCGAATGGGCATGACGAAGATGCGCGTCTGCGATGCCGTAACGGCGGAGAAAGGCGATATCGATAGGGAGGAGATCCCGCCGAGGTCCGGCGCCCGGTGATCGGCGCCAGTCCCGCAAGTCCGCGAAGCCCTGGGTTTTGAATGGCATGACCCCTCGCGGGGCAAGAGAAAACGGCAACCAGCTTGCCGCCGGCCGGGCCTCGCCGCCGTTAGCCCGGGGCTCGGTCACTTCCCTTAGTGCCGGTATTTCTAGGACATTGTAAATACGGAGCGATTATATATTTATTTTCTATTTCAAGTTGTGTTATCCGGACATAATTTTTTAGAAAACTGCGATTAATACTAGAATTTTACAACTTTTAATTATGGGTCAATCTTTCGCCCGGCGCGGCTCACGACCCCCGCGGGTTGGGGGGCGAGCGCGGGCTGGATGGGGACGGTTCGCCGTTCGGGCCGCCGTAGACCGACGGGGCGGTAGAGCTGCTTGGTGGCTTCCACGACCAGGACGCCGGCGCCGGGAAGAGACAGCCGGGCGCCGAGGCGCTCGAAGGCTGGCGCGGAGCGCAGCAGGAGCCGTTTTTCGAACGGGGGCAAATAAAGCGCTTCCGCCCAATGGGTCGGCGAGAACAGGGTTTCCCGCATCAAATTCCGCAATTGGCTGCGTGAAAATGGCTGGCCATGGCCGAAGGGCGTCGTATCCAGCCGCGCCCAAAGGCCCGCGCGGCTTGGGGTGATCGCAATGACGCGGCCGCCGGGGGTCAAAATGCGCCAGATTTCGGCGAGCAGTTCGCGCGGATGTTCCGCGATTTCGAGCGCATGAACGAGAAGCACGCGGTCGATGCAGCTGTTGGGCAAAGGCATGGCGATCGTATCGACCAGGGCCGAGGCGGAGAGGCCGCTCGAGGGCCAGTTCACCACGCCTTGCTCGGCCGGCATGAAAGCCAAGACCCGCACCGCTTCGGGCCGGAAAATATCGAGATAGGGCGTGGCATAGCCAACGCCAAGAATCGAATAGCCGAAACAGGACGTAAAACGCTGCCGGATCAAACGCCCGACGAGCCGCCGGGTCACTTCCCCCAGCGGCGAGGCATAAAACGAGCGGAGATCGACGACATCGAGAGCCATGGTGTCAGTTTCGCACGAATGCCGCCGGACGGGTACGGGGATTTTTGGATTACCTTGCCCGGTTCGCAGCCTCGCCCTATGTCGTGCGGTCAGGTTCCAACGCGTCAAGCAAACTTTGAAACGTTTGTCGAGAACGGAGTGACACCCGCCATGGCCGCCCAAATCCATCAATTCCTCTGCTTGTCCGATAATTTCGGCGTCTTGCTGCACGATCCCGCAACTGGCCGGACGGCCTCGATCGACGCGCCCGAAGCCGCGCCGATCCTCCAGGCCTTGGAGGAGAAGGGCTGGGACCTGACCGATATCCTGGTGACGCATCACCATTTCGATCATATCCAAGGCATTGGAGCGCTCAAGACGCGCTTTCCCGCGGCGCGCGTGGCGGGCCCCGCGAAGGAAGCGGCGAAGATCGGCGTGCTCGACGAGCTTTTGCACGAGGGGGATGTGGTTCGTGTGGGACAGCTCCAGGGCCGGGTGATCGAGGTTCCCGGTCATACGCTCGGTCACATCGCCTACTATTTCGAGTCCGAGGCGCTGCTGTTTGCTGGCGACACGCTCTTTTCTCTTGGCTGCGGCCGGGCTTTCGAGGCGCCGGCGGCGGTGCTCCATGACTCCGTGATGAAACTTGCGGCCTTGCCCGGCGAGACGCAACTCTATTGCGGTCATGAGTATACCGCCGCGAATGCGCGGTTCGCGCTAAGCGTCGATGGACGCAACGAGGACTTGCTCGCCCGCGCGGCCGATGTCGAGCGTTCGATCGCCGCGGGGCGCTTCACTTTGCCGTCATCCCTTGCCTTGGAACGGGCAACCAATCCGTTTTTGCGGGCCACCAGTCCGGCGATCAAGGCATCTCTCGGGTTGCCCGGCGACACCCCGCCCGCCGATGTTTTCGAGGTTTTGCGGGAGCGTAAGAACCGGGGTTAGGTTTTGCGAAAAATTTCCTTCTAGGTTGCGCGGGGGCGTTAAAACTTTCGTATGATCGAAAGCTTCGGAATTTCGCGCCTCCGCCATCCCTAGCAATCGGTTCTTAAGGAAGCTCGTTCACTCTCTGTATCAAATGGGCGTTGAATTCGCGCTCGATCGTTAAAGGGATGGGCGTGTGACGCAAGACCGGCTCTCTGCCGATATGGGCGGCTTGGAGGGGACACCCGTGGCAAGCGATGCGGGATCACGCCAGGACGGCGCGGATCGAGACGTGAGCTATGATTGGAACTTGCTCACCGACCGGATCGATTGGGGGAGCGACCTCGCCAATGTGATCGCTTTCGGCGGAGGGCAGGCTTTCGCGACAGGCCTCGCCTATGCCGAACATCTCGCGCTCGTCAGTCCCTCGTCCCGCTACGAAGCGATCATGGCAGGTGGTTTCGATACCGGCAGCGGCGTTCCTTTCCGGGTGATTTACGGCCTATTGCCCTATGGACGGTCGCCTGCCCCGCCTGTTTGGATCGAGGATAGCGGTCGCTGGTTTGCCGACGGCAACAGCCGCCCTGTTCGTGCCTCAGGGGCCATCCGCGTGGTCACGGAACAATATGAAGCCGAGCGCGCGCGGACCGCGGCGGCGCAACGCGATCCTGAAACCGGCGCCTTCAATCAAGCCCATTTCGAGGACCAAGTCGCCCGACATCTCGAGCTGAGCACGCGCAAACACACGACATTTGCCGTCGTCTTGGTGGAATTTTCCATCATCGGCGGAGGCGACCAGGCCGGGGATGCCGCGGCGATGCAAGAGGCCATGGGGCAGGCCGTGGCGCGGATCACCCGGCAAATGCGGGCCGGTGAAATTCTTGCGCGCCATGGCAAGACCGGATTGGCGATTCTGTTCGAAAATTGCAATGGCGACCAGCTGGAGATCGCGGCGGCGCGTTTGCTCGGATACGCAGGCGCCACGCCTATGTCTAGCGCGGCGGGTCCATTGAGTGCCAGCTTTCGCGCTGGCGGTGTCGTCGCGCCGCTTCAGGGCCGCACAGTGCGGGACGTTCTTTCCTTCGCGGCGGAGGCTTTGGATATCGCCCGGCAGCAGGGGGGCACAGGTTTCGTGCGCTACGAACCCGAGGCGGCCCGCAAGGCGGCGGACGTGCGGCTGCTCAAAGCCACCGATGCGATCGTATCGGCGTTGAATGAAGGGCGGGTCATAATCGCCTTACAGCCGGTCGTCGACGCCAAGACGCGTAAGGTGGCTTTTTATGAGGCTCTTGTGCGGATTAGATCCCTGGACGGCACGCTGATCATGCCGGATGTCCTGGTTCCGGCCGCGGAGCAAGGCGGTCTCGTCGCTCTTCTCGACCGGCGGGTCGCCGATCTTTCCCTAGCGCATCTCAACGCCAACCGGCATCTCGAGTTGTCCGTGAATGCGTCGGTGATCAGCTTGCACAATCAAGAATGGCAGCAGCATTTCCGCGCGGCTTGCCGGCGCTATCCCGATGCCGCGCGGCGTCTGACCATCGAAATCACGGAAACCTGCGTGATTGCCGATCTCGAAGCGACGCGTTCGGTTCTCGAAACGCTCAAGGGATTGGGCATCAAGATTGCCATCGACGATTTTGGGGCCGGACATTCCTCGTTTCGCAATTTGCGCGAGCTACCCATCGATTATCTCAAGATCGACGGAGCCTTCGCCCAAAATTCCGGACGGTCTTCCGATGACGAGTTCTTCGTTCGCACCCTCATCGATCTCGCCCGCAATCTGGGAATTCCGGCCGTGGCCGAATGGGTGGAGGATGAAGCCACCGCCCAGCTCCTGACCGGATGGGGAGTCGACTATTTACAAGGTCATCTCTTCGGAAAGGCGGAAGTCGCCGGAGAAGAAGCGCTGCTCGCCGGAGTGGTTTAGGTCGTTACTCTCGAGTGCCTCATAAGCCTGCCGCCTCGCTCATGGGAGCCGGGAAATCGTTGGCTTGGCCAGGCCATCCGCGGCCGGGCGAGAATTGCTCTTCCCAAGCGTTTGCCACAAAAGTTGTAGACTTTCGCGATCGAGGAAATGCTCCAATTTCTCAGTAAAAGAGCGATTTCCTCCCTTGGGTGATTCCACCTAAGTGGAAAGCGCTCCAAAGGTAGGTTTTTATACCTATCGTGCCTTAGATGTTCGCGCATTGTTGTTTACGAGAATGCCGGGGTTGATTGCAACCTCGGGCTATGCACCCGCTATTCGGGCGCGAACCTAAAAAAAATTCTATTTTGAAAAGAACGCCGTTATTTAAAATTAGCTTTATCGGCGGACTTTGAACGCAATTCAGTCCAAAACTCCGGCGCCAATCCGACTAAAGTCGAGTTTTTGAACGCAAACCGCCCATTTCAAGGCCAGCCCGTAAATTACCGGTGATCATTTGGTAATTTGTTTCGCTTATTTTGGTTTCCATGGCTCCAGGGAGGCCTCTCACCCTTTGCAAAAAAGGGGGGACTAAAAAGGAAGAAAAATGGCTTTGTCGCTCAAGACCAAGATGATCGCCGGATGTGCGGGAATATTTGGCGTCACTGCTGCCGTCGCGCTCATCGGCCTTTTGCCCAGCGAGAGTCTTGGAGGTTCCGCATCTTTGACGGGTGTGCGCGGGGGCTTGATCCTAGGCTTGACTGGCGCCGGCGCGGCGATTGCTTATGTCTTGGCTCGAATCACTTTGAAGCCGCTCGCCGTTATCAACAACTCGATCGCGTCTCTAACCGGCGAAGCCCGTGCGCTCGATTCGGTCGCCAAGGCCCAAGCTCAACTCGATGCCAATCTGACTTTCTTGCGCGATCAGCTTTATAAGCATGGCGATCCATCCGTGTCGGGAGACAAGCTTTACTTCGGGAACCTCCTGGTCAACGGCAATGATGAGATTGTCGATAAGGTTCAGTCGGTCCATGGCGGATCCGCCACGATTTTCCTCGGCGATTTGCGGGTGTCCACGAATATCAAGGATCCGCAGGGCAAGCGCCAGACCGGTACGAGGCTCGCCAAGGGGCCGGCCTTCGACACGGCGCTCGGAGAGGGGAAAACCTATCGCGGCGAAGCCGAGATTTTCGGCGAGAAATACATCACGATCTACGAGCCCATCGTGAAAGGGCAGGAGATCGTCGGAATTATCTTCGTGTGCTTCAAAAAGGCGGAGGCGGTTACGGGCGCCGGTCATTCCGGGTCCGTTGCACTGGACGATTTCGGTTCGATCAACAAGAATATCACGGAACTGCGGCAGATTACGATCAGCCGCGATCAAGCCATGCGCGAGGCGAACGAGCAGCGTTCCGTCATGGCGGATGCGCGGCGCAAACAAAAGGCTCTGGAGCGTGTGACGGCAATCGCCCAGGAAGGCGTCGTGGCTGCTTTGTCTACAGCGCTCGAACGTTTGGCCGCGGCCGATTTGACGCACCGGATCGACATGGCCTTCCCTCCGGAATATCAAAAGCTCAAGGACGATTTCGGCGGCGCTCTGTTGGCTTTGCGCGACACGATGAGCGCAATCATGGCGGAAACCTCTTCCATGCGCGGCCATACGCAGGAAATCGTTCAGGCGGTCGACGAGTTGTCCCGCCGCACGGAGCAACAGGCCGCGAATCTGGAAGAGACCGCGGCTTCGCTCGATCTCATCACCTCGACCGTCCGGCGGACGGCGGACGGTGTCAACGAAGCTCGTAAGGTCGTCAGCAATAGCAAGGCGACGGCGGAACATTCCAGCGGCGTGGTGCGCCAGGCTGTTACCGCCATGAGCGAAATTGAAACTTCCTCGCGTCATATCAGCCAGATCATCGGTGTGATCGACGAGATTGCGTCGCAAACCAATTTGCTGGCGTTGAATGCCGGTGTCGAGGCGGCGCGCGCAGGCGATGCGGGGCGTGGCTTCGCGGTTGTCGCGACAGAAGTCCGTGCCTTGGCTCAGCGTTCGGCCGAGGCCGCGAAGGAGATCAAGGCTCTGATCGCGACGTCCAACCAACATATCAAGCAAGGTGTCTCTCTCGTTGGCGAAACCGGTCAATCCCTGGAGCAGATCCTCGACGAAGTGAGCAAGGTCAATGAGATCGTCACGGTCATTGCGGCTTCGTCCGAGGAACAGGCGTTGAGCCTGCAAGAGGTGAATACGGCTATCAACCAGATGGATCAGGTCGTCCAGCAGAATGCGGCCATGGTCGAGGAATCGACGGCGGCGAGCCATCACTTGGCGGAGGAAGCGGAGACGCTCGAGAAATTGGTCGCGCAGTTCCAGATCGGCGCGGACGAATCGGAGTTCGAAGAGCCTGCCGTCGTGCCGGCCCGGGCACCCGTTTCCCGTTTGCCCGCGCGAGCCGCCGCGCCCCGGCCGATGCTCAGGACAACCAGCACCGGCGGTAACGCCGCCCGCCGGCCTGCTGCTTCGGCTGAACAGGAATGGGACGAGTTTTGAGCCGAAAGGCGCGGCGTTAATTCCCGCCCAACTCCCGTATGGGAGAGCACCTTCCACCCCGGCGGAAAGTGCTCTCTCGATAAGAAGTTAGAGCGTTTCCTCAATCACGAAAGCCCGCGACTTTCGTGGGAAATGCCCTAAACCGCCGCCAGCCCTCGGCGCGCAATTGGCAAGCCGGGCAGGTGCCGCAGCCATAGCCCCAATCGTGTTTCTGGCTTCGCGTCCCGAGATAACAGGTGTGCGTCTCCTCGATCGTCAAATCGACGAGCGTTTGGCCCCCGAGCGTTTCGGCGAGCCGCCAGGTCGCGGCCTTGTCGATCCACATCAGCGGCGTCTCGATGACGAAGCGGCTGTCCATCCCGAGATTGATCGTGGCTTGCATCGCCTTGATCGTATCGTCGCGGCAATCGGGATAGCCGGAAAAATCCGTCTCGCACATGCCGCCCACGATATGGCGGAGGCCCCGCCGGTAGGCCAGCGCCGCCGCGAATGTCAAAAACAACAGATTGCGGCCCGGCACGAACGTGTTGGGCAGGCCGCGCGCATCCATGGTGATGGCCATGTCTTGCGTCATCGCGGTCTCCCCGATTGCCGCCAGGGCGGAGAGATCGATCATATGATCGGGGCCGAGCTTGGCCGCCCAGCGCGGAAATTTCTCCGCCAAGGCCGTGCGGATCAGGGGCCGTTGGCTCAGTTCGACACGATGACGCTGGCCATAATCGAAGCCGATGGTCTCGACATGGCCGAATCGTTCGAGCGCCCAGGCAAGGCATGTCGTCGAATCCTGACCGCCGGAAAACAGGACAATCGCGCTCATGGTTTCTCCAGATCCCAGCTTTCTTCCCGGACCCAACGTTCTTCCCCGGCCCAACCTTCTTCCCCGGCCCAAGCCGAGATCAACAGATTCGCGATGGCGAGCTTGGGCGGGCAAGTCAGGCCGCCGGGATGCTCGTGCGCGAGCATCAGCCGCGTTTCGCCCCGGCTGAACCAGCGGGCGTCCTCGATTTCTTGGCTATCGATGGCGATCTCGCTCGACAGCGCCTGCGCGGTGCAGCCGATCATCAGCGAGGCGGGGAAGGGCCAGGGTTGCGAGGCGAAATACGCGACGCGGCCCACTCTGACGCCGGCCTCTTCCATGATTTCTCGGCGCACCGCATCCTCCAACGTCTCGCCGACCTCGGCAAAGCCCGCGAGACAGGAGTACATGCCAGGGGGAAACCCCGATTGGCGCCCAAGCAGGCAGCTCGCGCCATGCGTCACCAGCATGATGGCGACGGGCTCCAACCGGGGAAAGTGGTGGCGGCCGCAGTGCTCGCATTCGCGCCGCGATCCGCCGGCCGCGGCTTTGGACGGCATGCCGCAATTGGCGCAAAACCTGTTGTGCCGATGCCAATGCAACAGGCTTTTGGCCTGGCTGAGCGCGCCGGTCATCTCGGGGGCCACCAGACCTTGCGCGGCAATGGTGCGCAAATCGACAAAGGCGAGATCGCCGCGCTCCGGCGCCGTCTCATGCGCTGTGCCTTCGATTTGGGTCGCGAACAGCGCGCGCTCGCCATGGCAGCCGAGAAAGACGATCTCCGCCGGACTGCCGAAATCCCTAGCCTCGTCCAGGGTGAAAACTGCGTCATGGACGTCGCCGGCGCGTTTCAACGCGGGAATCTCCGCCGACAGCACGAGGCTGCGGCTGGACGGCGCCGCGAGCAAAGCCGCGATAAAGGCCGAATCTTCCCGCTGCGCCGATTTGCGGTCGAGCGTGTTGAGGGTGAAGCTGGTGGCATGCGATTTGTCGAGCACGAGACCTCTTTGGGGTTGGCCGCGTTAGGCGAGATCCGTCTTGTCGAAATAACTGCCCTTGTAAAGCAGTTTGGCCTGGTTTGTCCTGGCGCAGGCGTAGGCAAAACAATCGCCCATATTGAGGCCTGCGGGATGGCGGCCTTTTCCGAATCGCGCATAGGCAGAAGCCGCGATTTCGTACTCAGCAACGCCGATCGGAACGATCCGGAAGCGTTCGAGCTTCAGATAGTCCTGAACATCGGCGCGCGCCGAATCCGTTGTGTATTGGTAAGAGCGGCACAGGCCTGCGACAGTTTCCCAGATCGAAAGAGCGGAACATAGGCGCTCACCGCCGGATTCGAGGGTTTCAGCCAAAGTATCCGCTTCGGCCTCTCCCGTCATGAGAACGATCAGGGCCGAGGCATCGGCGAAAATCATCTGGTTTCCCCGGATAGTTCGTCGAAGAACGCTTTATCCGCCTCGAGACCCGTGCGTGGCGGCAAGGGATGCGTTGCCCGGAATGCGGCGAGCCGTTGCCGGTATGGAATCGCCTGGGCTGCCCGGTCCAACTCGGCCTGGACGGCGAATTTTACCGCGTCTTGCTTCGACGTCCCGCGCAATGCGGCGAGTTTTGCCACCAGCTCGGCGGTCGTATCGTCCTTGATGTAGAGGGGCATGACGGGCTCAGGATATCCGAAGCAAAACTTAGGATATCCTGAGTGGCTGGGCCGATCAACTCATTTATCGTTTTCCCGCGCCGCCTTCCCCTCGTGCAAATACACCCACGCCGTCTCCATCAGCGCCCTTCCGTCCGCCTCCGTCTCGACCCAGATCACGCAAGTCGCGGCGTCGGAATCATCATGCAGCTTCGGCAATAAAGCGGGCGCGCGGCGGGCGATTTCCTCGTGGATGAGATCGGACCAGGCATGGCCGTCCGCCTTGCCGCCCCGCGCCTTGAGCGCGGCGTTCAACGGTTCGAAAAAAGCGTCGCCGGGCCAGAGCGAGAGTTGCCAGGCTTTCTTGATCAGCCGGCCTTCGTGCCTCGTGTCCCCCACGACGGTCAGGAGAAGCGGATCCCAGCTCGGATCCTCCCATTCGCCGTCTTCCTCGATGATTTCGGCGAGATTCCCCGGCATCACCCAAGCGGGCAGTGTCTTGACCTGGTCTTGCGGCATAAAATGGAGCCCTGTCGAAAATGCATGATCCCTCCCTCTCAACTTCCGCCGCCCGTGGCAAGCCTGCCATTGCGAAATCGCGCGGCTTGGTCCACATAGGGGGCGGGAGGTTGGCGGTGGACGTTCCACTCGCCAATCGGGTCAGGTCCGGAAGGAAGCAGCCCTAACGAGACAGGGCGGGTCTTCGTCCAGCCTCCCACTTTCTCCCTCGTCTTCGTGGCCGGCTTTGCTAAGCCAATCAATGGCCGCTTGGGAATGCCGATGAGCGATGCTCCCGAGGCCGGAGGCCCTTCCGAAGGCCTCGGCATGTTGTTCGCCGCCGAGGACGCGCCGAAGCGCGAGCAGGCGGCCGCGCCCTATCGCGTGCTGGCCCGGAAGTACCGGCCCAGCTCCTTCGAGGATTTGATCGGCCAAGAGGCCATGGTCAAGACGCTCTCCAACGCCTTCGACCTCGACCGCATCCATCAAGCCTATATGCTGACCGGCGTGCGCGGCGTCGGCAAGACGACGACCGCCCGCATTCTCGCCCGCGCCTTTAATTACGAGCTGCCCGCCCGCGACGGCCATCCCGCCGTCACGCGCCCGACGATCCACATGCCCGAGATCGGCGTCCACTGTCAGGCGATCATCGAATCACGCCATGTCGACGTGATCGAAATGGACGCGGCCTCGCATACCGGCATCGACGACGTCCGCGAAATCATCGAAAACGCGCGCTACCGCCCGGTGATGGCGCGGACCAAGGTCTACATCATCGACGAGGTGCACATGTTGTCGAAACAGGCCTTCAACGGCCTGTTGAAGACGCTGGAGGAGCCGCCGGATCACGTCAAATTTCTGTTCGCGACGACCGAAATCGAAAAAGTGCCGGTGACGGTGCGCTCGCGCTGCCAGCGCTTCGATCTGCGCCGCGTCGAAGCCCCGGTGCTCGCCGCCCATCTCGCCCGGATTTGCGCCAAGGAACATGTGCCCGTCGAGGACGAGGCCTTGGCGGTGATCGCGCGGGCCGCCGAGGGTTCGGTGCGTGATGCCCTGTCGCTGCTCGATCAAGCCATGGCATTGGGGGCCGGCGCCGGCGGCACGCTCGATGGCGCGAGCCTGCGCGCGATGCTGGGGCTCGCCGACCGGACTCGCATCATCGATCTTTTCGAAGAAGTGATGCGCGGCGACATGGCGGCCGGGCTGTGCACTTTGAAGGATCTGCACGATGGCGGCGGCGAGCCCGGCCAGATTCTGGTCGATCTCGCCGATTTCGTTCATTTCGTCACGAGGCTCAAGTTGGTGCCGGAGGCGGGCGACGATCCCGCCGCCACGCCGGACGAGCGCACGCGCGGAAAGATTTTTGCCAAGACTCTAAGCATGGCCGTGTTGACCCGCGCCTGGCAATTGCTGCTGAAGGGGCTCGGCGAGGTCAAGGATTCGCCGCGCCCGCTCGCCGCTGCCGATATGGTGCTGGTGCGCCTCGCCTATGCCGCCGATCTGCCGCCCCCCGGCGACGTGTTGCGCCAGCTCTCTGGCGCGGGCGCGTCCGGTTCAGGCAGCGCAGCGCCGCGCGGCGGTGGCGGAGGGGCTCGCGCCGCCTTGGCCGTGGTGCCGCCGGCGCCGCGTCAAATGCCGGCCCAGATGCAGAGCATCGTGGCGCAACCGATCGTGGCGGCCGCCAAGCCCGCGCCCGATGCCGCGATCCGGCTCGGCCGTCTCGAGGACATCATCGCGCTCTGCGCGGAAAAGCGCGACATTCAGTTGAAAACGGCGCTGGAGCGCGACGTGCATCTCGTGCGCTTCGAGGAAGGCTCGATCGAATTCTCGGCCGCGCCCGGCGCGTCGCCGCAATTGGCGCAGACGCTGATGCGCAAGCTGCAGGAATGGACCGGCGCGCGCTGGATGATCACGCTGTCGCGCACGCCCGGCGGCCCGAGCCTGAAGCAGCAGGCCGAGGCGCGGGAAAAGCAGACGATTTCGAATGTCGAAAGCGATCCCTTGGTGCGAAGCGTGCTCGCTCGGTTTCCCGGTGCGAAAATCGTCGCGGTCCGCCAGCCCGAAGAGGTGGCGCCGCCGCCGGCGCTCAGTGCCGGTGTGCCCGCGGGCGACGGCGGCGAGGATATTGCCTTCGATCACATGATCGAGACCGAGGACGATTTTTAGCGCATGACCCGCGAAAACCAGAGCGCTTTTCGCCGGCCACGCGTATCCTTTCGAGAAACGGAGTTACGGCCATGAAAGACCTGATGGGACTGATGAAGTCGGCCCAAGCCATGCAGGCCAAGATGCAAGACATGCAGGCCGAATTGGAGCGTGTCGAGGTCGAGGGGCAGTCCGGCGGCGGGTTGGTGCGCGTGACGCTCACCGCCAAGGGCCAGATGAAGGGCATTGCCATCGACGCCTCGCTGTTCAACCCGGACGAGGCTGAAATCTTGGAGGATTTGATCGTCACGGCGCATGAGGATGCGCGCAAGAAGGCCGAGCGTCTGATGGAAGACAAGATGCGCGACGTGACGGCCGGCCTGCCGCTGCCGCCCGGAATGAAGCTGCCGTTCTGATGAGGCAGGTTTCGATGGCCAAATTCTAATGGCTAACCCTATCGCCGGGCCGGAAATCGAGCGGCTCATTCAATTGCTGGCGCGGCTGCCCGGCCTGGGGCCGCGATCGGCGCGGCGCGCGGCTCTGCATCTCTTGCGCAAGCGCGAGGAGCTGTTGAGTCCGCTCGCCGACGCGATGGCCGTCGCGCGCGAAAAAATCGTGATCTGCGAAGCCTGTGGCAATGCGGATACCTGCCAGCCGTGCACGATCTGCCGCGACCCCAGCCGCGATCCCGGCGTGCTGATCGTGGTCGAAACCGTCGGCGACCTCTGGGCGTTGGAGCGCGCCGCCGCCGTGCGCGCCAAATATCACGTGCTGGGCGGCACCCTCTCGCCGCTCGATGGTGTCGGCCCGAAAGAGCTGAACCTGTCGAACCTCGTCGCGCGCTGCGTCGAGGATGGCGTGAAAGAGGTGATCCTCGCGGTGAACGCCACCGTCGATGGTCAGACGACCGCGCATTACGTGACCGATCTGCTTTCTCACCTCGGAATCAAGACGACGCGGCTGGCTCACGGCGTGCCGGTCGGCGGAGAGCTCGATTATTTGGACGAGGGCACGCTGGCGGCGGCGCTCAGGAGCCGGACGGATTTTTGAGAGAGCACGCATATGAATATCTATCGCGGCGCGGCGTCTTGATTTTCAAAACCGCAACAACTGCTTGTTGTATAATATTAAAAATTCGTGTTTTATGATGTTGTAGTGTAATAATCCGCGGGAGGCTTAATATGTCTGTCGATAAAAAATCCCTTGTTCCTTTTTCCCTGAGAGCGGCCGGCGCGCCGGCTTTCAATCTCGAAGGCCTTTGGCACAATGAGCTGGGATCGACGATGGAAGTCGTCACCGTCTCGAACAATAATTTCACCGGAATCTATACGAGCGCGGTAAGCGCTGGCGGCGTCTCCGTTTCTGGGCCGCTTTCCGGAACGATTGCCGGAGATGCCATCGGCTTCACGGTGAATTGGAAGTCTTCGTCGCCATCGGTGACAAGCTGGACCGGTCTGATCTTGGCGGATGCGGGCGATGTCTATCTTTATACGCTTTGGCATCTTGCTTCGACGCCTGGAAACCCTTCCGAGGCTTGGGACTCGATTAGCGCCGGAGCGGATATATTCGTGCAAGGCCCCGCTTGAGCCAAATTCGCCGCCGGCGTCTGGGAGCCGGACGGATTTTTTGAGGCCGCGTCGACGAGCGCGGCTTCACCCCGTGGGCGCCGCCCGATCCCGCAGGGCTCCGTGAGCCAGTTTATTCCGCCGCCTTCACAAACCCGCCCGGCAGCGCCTTGGCCTCGACCTCGGTAAAATCCATCGCGTCGATCCGCTCGCCGCGTTTCAGTACTTTATCGGCCGAGGTCAGCGCGCCCGTCACGTCTTCCCCGACCTGGCGGAAATGATTGCCGAGCTTGCTGATCCGGTCGTGCAGCCGTCCGACGTCGGTAATCAGCAGGCGCACTTCGTTTTGGATGGCATGGGCCTGTTCGCGCACGCGGGCATCCCGCACGATGGCTTGCATGACTTGCACGGCCATCATGAGGAGCGAGGGCGAGACGATGATGAGCCGGGCCTTATGTGCCTTGGCGACGATATCCTCGAAATTCTCGTTGATCTCGGCATAGAGCGATTCCGAGGGCACGAACAGCATGGCGATATCTTGGGTTTCGCCCGGCAAGAAGTAACGCTCGGCGATATCCTTGATGTGTTTGCCGACATCGTTGCGCACGCGAGTCATGGCGGCCTTCAGCGCCTCCTCGCTCTCCGCCGCCTTGAGCGCGGAAAAGGATTCGAGCGGGAATTTCGCATCGACCACCATCATCCGGGGATCGCCGGGCAAGCGGATGACGCAATCCGGCCGCATCCGGTTCGACAGAGTCGGCTGGAACTCATAGGCCGAGGATGGCAAGGCATCGCGGATGATCGCCTCCATCCGCCCCTGGCCGAAGGCGCCGCGCGCCTGCTTGTTGGCCAAAATATCCTTCAGCCCGATGACTTCTTCCGTCAGCCCGGCCAAGCGGTTTTGCGCGGCATCGATCACGGCGAGACGTTCGTTCAGCTTGGTCAGGTTTTCCGTCGTGGATTTCGTCGAGGATTCGAGGCCCTGGCCGAGGCGGTGGCCGACGGCGTCGAGCCGCTCCGACACCAGCCGCGCCAAATCCGCCTGGCGCGTGCCGAACACTTCCGCCACCGTCTGCATCCGCCCGGTCAGCTCCGCCGAGGAGCGCGCCAAGGCCGCCATTTTTGCGTCGAGATCGCGCTGGCGGGCATCGGCCTCCTCCATCTCGTCCCGCCGCGCGCGGGCGACCCGCGCAAGCATGACGATCAGTACGAGAACGAGCAGCGCCATGACGCCCGCGCCTGCGAGCAGCAGATGCAGCGGGGTGACCCGGAGGCCGTCGAGGAGGAAGAGAGTCGTATCCATGCAACGACCTTACACGCTTGCCAGCGGCGTGTGAACGAATACGGAACAGAAATCTGGGGATGAATTCGCCGGGCCCGGTTCCTATCTTTGTCGCAAGCGATTCAGGAATTGTAAATATTCTCTATACTGCCCCAAAAAATTGACCTCGTGCCCCTGGGCGCTTATCTCCTAACTCTTCCTCACCGTGAAACTGTGCCATGTCCCCGCGTCCGATCCTCATCATTCCCGATACCAGGCTCCGTCAGGTCGCCGATCCCGTGCCCTCCATCGACAAGGAGATCGGCGCGTTGGTCGAGGATATGTTCGAGACCATGTATCTCGCGCCGGGCATCGGGCTTGCCGCGCCGCAGGTCGGCGTGTTGAAGCGGGTCGTGGTGCTCGATGTCGCCAAAAGGCGGGACGAGGAGGCCAAGGCCGAGCCGATGGCCTTCATCAATCCGGCCGTCACCTGGGCGTCGGAGGAGCTTTCGACTTACGAGGAAGGCTGTCTCTCGATCCCCGAATATTACGAGGCGGTCGAGCGGCCGGCGGTGATCCGGGTCGCCTATCTCGATCTCTCGGGGTCCTCGAAAGAGATCGAGGCCGAGGGGATTCTGGCGACCTGCCTGCAACACGAGATCGATCATCTCAACGGCGTACTGTTCATCGATCATATCTCGCGGCTGAAGCGTGCACGGGTGATGCGGAAGTTTGAAAAAGCAGCAAAGTCAAGGGATTACGAGGACAGCCGGCCGTCCTCGCGGCCATAACATGGCCTTGCGTCTCGTCTTCATGGGCACGCCGGAGTTTGCCGTGCCCACGCTCGCGGCTCTCGTGGAGGCGGGGTTCGATATCGCCGCTGTCTATACCAGGGCGCCAAAGCCGGCGGGACGGCGCGGTCTCGATCTCACGCCCTCGCCGATCCAGGTTTTCGCGGAGAGCAAAGGGCTTCCGGTGGTGACGCCGAAGTCGTTGCGCGGGCCGGAGGCGGCGGCGGAGTTCGCGGCTTTCGGCGCGCGGCTCGGCGTCGTCGTGGGCTATGGCCTGCTGTTGCCGCCGGCCATACTCGAGGCCGCGCCGTTGGGCTTTCTCAACCTGCATCCCTCCCTGCTGCCGCGCTGGCGCGGCGCGGCGCCGATTCAGCGGCCCATCATGGCGGGCGATGCCGAGACGGCCGCCGCGATCATGCGGGTGGAAGAGGGCCTCGATACCGGCCCCACTGCTCTGATCGAGCGGGTCGCCATCCCAAGCGATGCGACGGCGGGCGATATGCACGACAAGCTTGCCGCCATTGGCGCGCGGCTGATGGTGGAAGCCGTGCGGAGAATCGAGGCGGGCACGCTGACCTTCACGCCGCAAGCCGGAGAGGGTGTGCTCTACGCGCAAAAGATCGATAAGGCCGAGGCGCGGATCGATTGGACCGCGCCGGCGCAAGCGGTGCACAATAAAATTCGGGGCCTGTCGCCGTTTCCCGGCGCTTATTTCGAGCTCGATTTCGGGCGCGGGCCGGAGCGGGTGAAAGTGTTGCGGTCCCGCTTGGCGAAGGGCCAAGGCGCGCCGGGCACCTTGCTGGACGATGCCTTGAGCGTCGCATGCGGCAATGGGGCGGTGCAGCTCGTGCAAATCCAGCGCGCGGGCAAGGCACCCATGGAGGCGTCCGTGTTTTTGCGTGGCACGCCGCTGAAGGCCGGGCTGGTTTTGGTATGACGTCGCTCTAATGCCCCGCTTCAAACTCACCCTCGAATATGACGGTACGCCCTTTGTCGGCTGGCAGCGCCAGACCAATGGCCTCGCCGTGCAAGAAGTCGTCGAGAGCGCGATTTTCGCCCTGTCGGGCGAGACGGTCACCATTCGCGGCGCCGGGCGCACGGATGCCGGCGTCCATGCCAGCGCGCAGGTCGCCCACGTGGACCTGACGCGCGAGTGGCGGGTCGACGTGCTGCGCGATGCGCTCAATGCGCATATGAAGCCGCGGCCGGTCGCGGTGCTGTCGGCGGAGCTGGTGCCCGATACGTTCGATGCCCGTTTTTCCGCCGTGCGGCGGCACTATATCTACCGCCTGCGCAACCGCCGTTCGCCGCTGACGCTGACGGCCGGGCGGGAATGGTTGATCAAGCGCAAGCTCGACGTCCACGCCATGCAGGCGGGGGCGGCACTCCTGCTGGGCATGCATGATTTCTCGACCTTTCGCGACAGCGAATGCCAGGCGGAAAGCCCCATCCGCACCTTGGAGCAGCTCGACGTCGTCCGCGATGGCGAGATCATTTTGATCCGCGCGGCGGCACGCTCTTTTCTGCACCGTCAGGTGCGCTCCATGGTCGGTTCGCTCGAACATGTGGGTTCGGGCCGCTGGAGCCCGCGAGATCTCCGCGATGCGCTCGACGCGAAGGACCGCGCGCGTTGCGGCATGGTCGCCCCCGCCGACGGGCTCTATCTCGTGGGGGTGGATTACGAAGGTGGATTGGAAGGGTAGGGGTTTCGGGAATAGTTTGGTCACCGGCCCACTTACGCGCCCGCGAAATAAGCCTCCAAGATCCGCCGATAGACCCGCGTCAATTGCTCCAAATCCGTCACCGGCACGCGTTCGTCCACCATATGCATTGTATCCCCCACGAGGCCGAGTTCGATCACGGGACAGAAGCGTTGAATGAAACGCGCGTCGGACGTGCCCCCGGTCGTCGAAAGTTTGGGCTGCAAACCGGTTTCCGTCGCGATGGCTTTCGCCGCGAGACCGGTGAAGGGCGAGGGCGGGGTCAAAAAGGCCGGCGCGTTGCAGGGCAGGAACTCGAGCTTGTATCGCGCTCCGCTCGCCACCGCCGCGACACGCGCGCGCAATTCTTTCGCGAGCGTTTCCGCGGTCCAGAGATCGTTGAAGCGGATGTTGAACGCCGCCGTGGCGTCCGCCGGAATGACATTGGCGGCGGGATTGCCGGTATCCACGCTGGTCACTTCGAGATTGGACGGGTCGAAATGCGCGGTGCCGTGATCGAGCGGCGGCGTGAGGAGCGCTTGCAACAGAGCGAGCAGGGTGGGGATCGGATTCTCCGCCTTGGCGGGGTAAGCGACGTGGCCCTGGCGCCCATGTACCGTGAGCCGCGCGTTGAGCGAGCCGCGCCGGCCGTTCTTGATCGTATCGCCGAGAGCCGCGCGGCTGGTTGGCTCCCCCACGATACAATGATCGAAGCGCTCGCCGCGCGCGGCGGCCCAATCCAACAGCTTCACCGTGCCATTGACGGCGGGGCCTTCCTCGTCGCCGGTGATGAGAAACCCGATCGAGCCCTTGGGCGTCCCGTGTTCCGCCAAATAACCAAGCGCGGCGGCGGCGAAGGCCGCGATCCCGCCTTTCATATCCGCCGCGCCGCGCCCCCAGATCATGCCATTGGCGATATCGCCGCTAAAGGGATCGTGCGTCCACGAGCTGGCCGCGCCGGGCGGCACGACATCGGTATGCCCGGCAAAGAGCAGGTACGGCGCCCCTGTCCCGATCCGGGCGTAGAGATTTTCGATATCCGGCGTGCCGGGCTCGGAAAAGGTCACGCGATGGGCGGTGAAGCCGTGTGACGCCAGCAGATGCTGGAGCATGTCGAGCGCCCCGCCCTCGGTGGGGGTCACCGACGGGCAGCGCAGGAGCGACTGGCAGATGGAAAGGGCGTCTTGGGTCATGTTCGCTCAATCATCGGAATATCGCTGCTCCGTCCAGGGGTCGCCGCGCATGTGGTAGCCCCGTAGTTCCCAAAAGCCGGGCTCGTCCTGCGTCTTGAATTCGATGGCCTTCAGCCATTTCGCGCTTTTCCAGAGATAGAGATGCGGCACGATCAGGCGCACCGGGCCGCCATGCTCGCGCGAGATCGGCCGGCCCTCCCAGCCATGGGCCAGCAGCGCATCGGCCGCGGCAAAATCTTCCAGCGGCAGGTTGGTGGTATAGCCATCGCTCGAATGCAGCACCACGAAGCGCGCGCTGTCCAGCGGTTGCACCGCGTCGAGCAGGGCGCGGGTGGCAAGCCCCTCCCAGCGATTGTCGTAGCGCGACCAGGTCGTCACGCAATGCATGTCGGAGACGAACGTATTTTGCGGCTGCGCCGAAAACGCCGCCCACGTCCAATGAATGGGCTGCGCCACCGCGCCGGTCACGTCGAGCGTCCAGTGCTCGCGGGGAATGGCGGGCTGGACGCCGAGATCGAGCACCGGCCAATCCTTGGTGAGATGCTGGCCGGGCGGCAGGCGCTCGCGAGCCGCGCGCGCGCCGGTGAGAAAGCGGCCCTCTTGCGCCCAGCGCGATTTGCTCCGGGTCAGTTTCGTATCGGGCGGGGTGCCGGAGTCCTCAGCCATGCCTGATTTCCCGTTGAACGGTTTACTTTCGCCCTTCGCGGAAGCCGAGGTCAACCACTGTCCATCCCGTGGCGGCCACGAGCAACACGTCCAATCCCACGACATACCAGATCGAAACGACGTCGCTGACCTGCGGTTGCAGCCAGTGCGCCGCGCCGGCAAACAGCGCGAGCAGTGGCACGAGGCCGCCGAGCCCTGTGGGCTCGCCCCGGTCGCGCAGCCGCTTGGCGCTGAGATTGGTGAAGGAAATCGCGAGGAACAGCACGGCGAACGCATAGAGCAGGAGATAGACAAAGGCCGCGATGGTCAGCGGCGCGAAAAAGGCCGAGGTCTTGAGGTCGTGATGCGTATAAGGCGCCACCAAAAGCCAGCCACCGGTCAAGGCGGCGGCGATCAGCACGAGATAAAGCGCATTGCGCCGCCAGACCGGCGCGCCGATCCGCCCCTGATCGCTACGGAAGAGAAAATGAACCGTGCCGTCGCTCATCAGTCCCTCAGGAGCTCGTTGATCGCGGTCTTTTCCCGCGTCTGGGCATCGACGGTCTTGACGATGACGGCGCAATAGAGCGACGGGCCGGGCGTGCCATTGGGCAGCGGCTTCCCCGGCAGGTTGCCCGAGACGACGACGGAATAGGGCGGGACGAAGCCGGTGTGGATTTGCCCCGTCGCGCGGTCGATGATCTTGGTCGAGGCGGAGATGAACACGCCCATGGCGATGACGGCGCCACGGCCGACGACCACGCCTTCCACCACCTCCGAGCGCGCGCCGATGAAACAATCATCCTCGATGATGGTCGGATTCGCTTGCAAGGGTTCCAGCACCCCGCCAATGCCGACGCCGCCGGAGAGATGCACATTCTTGCCGATCTGGGCGCAGGAGCCGACGGTGGACCAGGTGTCGACCATGGTGCCGCTATCGACATAGGCGCCGAGGTTGACGAAGCTCGGCATCAAGACCACGCCCGGCGCGATATAGGCGGAGCGGCGCACCACGCAGTTCGGCACCGAGCGGAAGCCGGCCGCCGCATGATCTTCAGGGCTCCAGCCCTCGAATTTCGAGGGCACCTTGTCCCACCAGGTCGAGCCGCCGGGGCCGCCCGTGATCGGCGCCATGTCGTTGAGCCGGAAGGAAAGCAGAACGGCCTTTTTCAGCCATTGATTGACATGCCAGGCCGCCGCGCCCTCGCCGCCGAGACGCTCGGCCACGCGAACCTCGCCTCTGTCGAGCAGGCCCAGCGCCTCGTCGACGGCGTCGCGGATTTCGCCGGACGTGGCCGATGTCACGGCGGCCCGGTCACGGAAGGCGGCTTCGATGGTGGCGGCAAGTTTGGAATGCGGCATGGAGACCCGGACAAGCTAGGAAAAGAAGAACGCCGCGAGGTTTGGTGCGCGCGAAGCCGCCTGTCAACTCGGAAGGGAAGGGGCGTGCCTTCGCGGGATGCGTTGGGGGAGGAGCCCGGTCACTTCAAAATTGAAATAAGCGCTAACTCTGCTATTTCTAGTTAATTGCTTATTTCGGGGGGCGTCATGAATCCGGTTTTTTGGTATCTCGATGCCCAGCGCGAGCGCCGTGGCCCGTTCGAGCGTGAAGATATCGTGGGCTTCATCCGCAACGGCATCATCGTCCGGGACACGCTGGTTTGGGATTCGAGCCTGAACGAATGGCGCGCCGCGGCCGCGCTTCCGGAATTTTCCGTGCTTTTTGGCGGCTCCGTGCCGCCCTCGGGGGCCGCAATGCCGCCCCTGCCGCTCGAGGGCGGTCCCTTGGCTTTCGCGCAGTCAGGGGCTCTCAAGGCGGACATTCCGGTCTGGGGGTTGTTTTGGCGAGGCCTCGTCCGGTCGATCGGGTTTCTATTCATCGTTCCCGCGCCGTGGGCGGCGGCGTTCTTTTTCCGGTTTCTTTGCTCGCGTATCTCGCTTCCGAATGGGGTGAAGCTGAGTTTCGCGGGAAAGGCCGGCGACATCTGGTATATCCATGTCGCGATCGCCATTCTGGCCTTGGTTGGGCAATATCATCATGCCATGGATGGCCATAACCATCACGCCGCGGATGGCCCACAATATTTCGCCGTCATTATCGCCACGCCAATTTCTCTAATCTTACAGACTTATGTCATCCGGTGGTATTGTGCGAAATTGAGAGCGGCGGACGGTAGTTTGAATATCTCCTTCGAGGGGAATATTTTCGGTCTGCTAGGCTGGAGTTTGCTCTTCGTCCTGTCGTTTCTGACGATCATTGGCTGGGCTTGGGTGCTCAAGGCAATGTATCGATGGATGTGCCGGAATGTCCGGGGAACGCATCGGTTCGAGTTTACGGCGACAGGCTGGGATCTTTTGTGGCGTCTCGTGGCGGCGTTCTTGATGTGTATTTTCATCATTCCGATCCCCTGGGTCATTCGCTGGCTGACGAGCTGGTGGATCTCCAAGGTTTCCGTGGCCACCTAACCCCATTTGTTCTCGCGTATGCTCATGTCGCGCGGGTGGTCATTCACGATATGCTTCCGCCATCTTCAGAAATAGCGGGATAAGCTAATTGCCGGGTTGCCGTCTCTTATTGACGCCGGGCGCGCCCGGATGGATGTGGCGAAGCGCGCCGGGAGCGATTTGGTTGCGGCTCTTCGTGGAAAGTGGCCGTGTCTTTTCAATTGAGAGCAATCTGATATCACAATCCCGCGAGTTCGCGTTTTGGACGTTGAACTGACGGCGATTTGCCGCCGTTTAACGGCAACGTAAAATCCTCGCGATTCACCTGGGGTCTCCATGCGACGTTTTCTGCTTTGGTTTATATGCTTGGTTGCGGCTGCCGCCGCGTCCTACGCCTATGTCCATGTGAAGGCGGGGCAGACGGCGGACAAGAAGCCGGAGGCTGCGCCGCCGGCCGTGCCCGTCACCGCCGCGACGGCGCAAAAGGCGGATACGCCTGTCATTTTGCGCGGGCTCGGCACGGTGACGGCGTTTGCCACGGTGGCGCTCAAGAGCCGCGTCGTGGGTGCGATCACCCAGCTGAATTTCCGGGAAGGGCAGACGGTCCATACGGGCGATCTCTTGATCCAGCTCGATCCGCGTCCCTACGAGGCCGCGCTGGAGCAGGCGCAGGCCAGCCGCATGCGGGATCAAGCCATTTTGGCCAATGCCAGGGTCGATCTCGAGCGTTATGCCGATCTCCTGAAGCGCAATTTCGCGCCGGAGCAACAGGTTGCGACCCAGCGAACGACGGTGGCGCAAAGCGAAGCGGCCATCGCGGCCGACGAAGCCGCGATCAAGGCGGCGCAGCTCAATGTCGATTATGCCGCACTGCGCTCGCCCATCGACGGCGTAACGGGTATTCGGCAGGTCGATCTCGGCAATATCATCCAGGCCAATTCGCAGACTTTGGTCACGATCACGCAGATCAAACCAATTTACGTGATCTATACGCTGCCCGAAGCCGATATTGCCCGGGTTCGCGCCGCATTGGCGGCGAAGACGGTCGCCGTCCAAGCCTTTGCCGCCGGCGACAAGATCAAACTCGCCGATGGCGTGCTGAATCTCGTCGACAATTCGGTCGATCAGGGGACGGGAACAGTCAAGCTCAAAGCCCAATTCGAGAATGCCGATACAGCGCTATGGCCCGGTCAATTCGTCAATATCCATACGGTTCTCGATGTCGTGCACGATGGCGTGACGATTCCCGCGGCGGCGGTCCAGAACGGACCCAAGGGTCCCTACACTTATGTCATCGACAAGGGGTCTGAGGTCGAGCGCCGGCCGCTCACCATCGTTCAGACCGAGGCGAATCAGGTGCTGGTTGGCAGCGGCCTCGCGGCGGGCGAGCAAGTCGTGACGGCGGGCCAATATAGGTTGCAGCGCGGCACGAAGGTGAGGGTTGCCGATCAAATCGCCAACGCCGAGCAAAAGCTCTCTGACGCGCCCGCCGGAACGGATGCCGCGCAATGAATATTTCCGAAACGTTCGTCCGGCGCCCGATTGCAACGGTTCTCATCATGGCCGCGCTCTTCGTGGCAGGCGTGATCGGCTATAATCTGCTTCCCGTGGCGGCGCTGCCGACTGTCGATTTCCCGACTATCTCCGTCAGCGCCCAATTGCCCGGCGCCGATCCCGAGACGATGGCGTCGGCCGTCGCGCAGCCGCTCGAGCGGCAGTTCGCGCAAGTGCCCGGCGTCAATCAGATCACCTCGACCAGCGTGCTCGGCGCCACCTCGGTCACCCTGCAATTCGATCTCGACCGCAATATCGATGGCGCGGCGGGCGACGTGACCCAGGCGATCAATGCCGCCCAGGGATTCCTGCCGAAAAACCTTCCGAGCCCGCCGACGTTCCGCAAAGTGAATCCCGCCGATCAGCCGGTGCTGATTTTAGGCCTCACCACCGACGCCATGCCGCTGACGCAAATGGATCAATTCGCCGATCTCGACATTGCCCAGCGCATTTCCACCTTCAACGGTGTCGGGCAAGTCGTCATCTTCGGGCAGCAGAAATACGCGCCGACGATCATGATCGATCCGCAGTCGCTCGCCGCGCGCGGCATTGGGCTGGATGATGTCGTCAACGCCGTCACGAGTTCGACCGGCGATCTCCCCGTGGGCACTTTGCAGGGGCCGAGCCAGTCCCATCAGGTCGCGACCAACGGCCAGTTGTTCCTGCCGCAACAGATCGCGAAATCGATCATTGCCTTCCGCAACGGCGCGCCGGTGCGGGTGAGCGATGTCGCGCAAGTGGTCGCGGGCACCGATAATCCGTTTTACGGAGCGTGGGTCGGCGCGACGCGCGGCGAAATGATCGGCATCTGGCGCCAGCCCGGCGCGAATACGACGGAATTGGTCGACGAGATCAAGTCCAAACTGCCGTTGCTCTCGGCCGGGATTCCGCCCTCCATTCATGTGTCGGTGGTGAGCGACCGGTCGATTTCGATCCGCAATAGTTTCGACGACGTCAAAATCACGTTGGCCGGGACCATCTTTCTCGTGATCGCCGTGATCTTCGTCTTTCTCCGGGAATTCTGGGCGACGCTGATACCGGCCATGACCGTGCCGCTTTCGCTCGCCGGCACGTTCGCGGTGATGTACGTCCTTGGCTACAGCCTCGACAATCTCTCCTTGATGGGGCTGACGCTTGCCGTCGGGCTCGTCGTCGACGATGCCATCGTCATGTTGGAAAATATTTTCCGCCACCTTGAGATGGGCAAGGATAGGCTCACGGCCGCAATCGATGGATCGAAGGAGATTGGCTTCACCATTATTTCGATCACCGTTTCGTTGATCGCCGTGTTCATTCCGCTTCTGTTCATGGGCGGGATTGTCGGCCGTCTGTTCCGCGAATTCGGAATGACGGTGACGATCTCGATCGTGATTTCGGCCCTCGTCGCTTTGACCTTGTCGCCGATGATGTGCGCCTTGGTGTTGAAGAATCCCCATAATGTGAAGCATGGGCGGCTTTATCAGCTGAGCGAGCGCGGCTTCGAGGCCATGGTGAATGGCTATGAGCGGGTTCTCAAAATGTCCCTGCGCTTCCGCGCGCCGGTGATGGTCCTCAATATTGGTTTGATCGCGCTCTCGGGCTATTTGTTCGTGACCATGCCGAAGGGATTCTTCCCGCAAGAAGACACGGGGATGATTTCAGGCTTCGCGCAAGCCGATCAGGATGTCTCGTTCGACGGCATGTCGCGCCGTATGGAATCGGGTTTGACGGTCATTAAAAGCGATCCAGACGTCATCTCCGTCGGCGCGGCCATCGGCGGGGGCGCCAGTTCCGGTTTCAATACGGGGCGCGTGTTCATTCAGTTGAAGCCCCACAGTGAGCGCAAGGCGAATGTCGATCAAGTGATGCGGCGTCTGCAGAAGAACCTCGCCGAGTTGCCGGGAATTACGGTCTATCTTCAGGCCACGCAAAACATTCAGCTTGGCGGCCGTATCTCGCGCACCCAATATCAATATACGCTGCAAGATACCGATCTGAACGAGTTGAATCGTTTGGCGCCGGTCATTCTCGGCAAGCTCCAGGCCTCGCCGCTGCTTCAGGATGTCGCGAGCGATCAGCAAACCAATAGTTTGCAGTTGATGATCGATATCGACCGCGATGCCGCCTCGCGGCTCGGGGTTAGTGTCGCCACGATTCAGCAGACGCTCGCCGATGCTTTTGGCCAACCCTATGTGACGCAGCTTTATGCGCCCCTCAACACGTATCACATCGTTGTCGAGGTCGAGCCGCAGTTCCAGCAGGATGTGTCGGCCTTGTCGCGCATTTATGTCCATGGGGCCGGCGGCGCTTTGGTGCCGATTAGCCAGTTTGCCCAGGTGAAATCCATGCCCGCGACGATCGCCGTGAACCATCAGGGTCAATTTCCGGCGGTGACGCTGTCGTTCAATCTGTCGCCCAACGTGTCGCTCGGACAGGCCGTGGAAGAGATCCAGCGGATCGAATCCGCCGTCGAGAAGCCCGCGACGCTTTTGACCTCGTTCCAGGGCACGGCGCAAGAGTTCCAGCGCTCGCTCGCGACGCAGCCGATCCTGATCGCGGCGGCATTGTTTGCCGTCTATGTCGTGCTGGGCATTTTGTACGAAAGCTTCATCCATCCGCTGACGATCATCTTGAGCCTTCCCTCGGCGTCGGCCGGGGCGTTGTTGTCCCTTAAATTCTTCGGTTTCGATTTGAGCATGATGGCGATCATTGGCCTCGTCATGCTGATCGGGATCGTCAAAAAGAACGCGATCATGATGATTGATTTCGCGCTGGAGCGCGAGCGGGGCGGGGGGCTCACGCCGGAGGAATCGATCTACGAGGCCGCGGTGCTTCGCTTCCGGCCGATCATGATGACGACGATGGCGGCGCTTTTGGGCACGGTTCCGATTGCATTGGGCATTGGCGCGGGGGCCGATTTGCGTCAGCCGCTCGGCATTGCGGTGGTGGGCGGCTTGATCGTCTCGCAAGCGCTCACATTGTTCACGACGCCGGTCACCTATATCTACATGGACAAGATCAACAGCTTCCTCTCCAAGAAGGCCGGCAAGCGCCGTGCCGCCGCGGCCGAGCCCGGCGCGGATCAATCGCATCAAGAAGCGGCCTGAGTCTCGAAACCTGGTGGGAACTCCATGACGCAAAAGCCGCTGATCGTCGTCGGAACGCCCTGCTACGGCGGACAGGCCGGTCAAGGCTATGTGCTGTCGCTTTTGGAGCTGCTGCGCGAATCCAGCGGCGGCGCCTTCGACTTGGATGTCGTCTTGCTTGGCGGCGATGCGTTGATCACGAGAGCCCGCAGCGTCGTGGCCGCGCGGTTTCTGGATACGCCCAATGCGACGCATCTGTTGTTCGCCGATGCCGATATTGCGTTCAGCCCGGAGCAAGTGCTGCGTCTTCTGCGCTTCGACAAGGATTTCGTGGCCGCCTTCTATCCGCTGAAGCAGATCGATTGGGCCGCCATCCCCAGCCGCGTCGTCGCTGGCGAGCCCTTGGAGGCGGCGGGGCTCTCCTATGCCGGGTCGCTCTGCGAAGGCGATGAGCTTCGCGTCGAGGGTGATTTTGCCACCGCCCGCTATGCCGGGACGGGTTTCCAGCTCATCAAGCGCGCGGTGTTCGAGCGTCTCATCGCCGCCCATCCTGAAAAGAAGTTCCGCAAGGTCGATACATTGCCGGGATTGATGCCGAGGAGCGAGAATCTCTACGCGCTTTTCGATTGCACCATCGATCCCGTGACCGGCAGTTATTTGAGTGAGGACTACGCGTTTTGCCAGCGCTGGCGCGCGCTCGGCGGCACCATTTGGCTCGATCTCAAAAGCCGTCTCACGCACACCGGGCCGCAGAGCTTTGCCGGCAGGACCGAAGGGCGTTTCTCCTCGCTTTTGAAGCCGCCGGTTTCCGAGGGCCAGGGCTAGAAACGTGCGGAATAAGAACGTCCCACCGGTCTGCTCCAGACGCGTCTATTCCGGTGCGATGCCCTGCAGAAACCCCTCGAGATCGTTGGTGACGAAATCGATATGCGCGGGCGTCACGCCGCCGGTCATCTCGAAGGCTTCGCGCTCGTCGACCGCGCCGGGCGGCGGGACGACCAGCACGGTGGTCATGCCCAGCGCCTTGGGCACCAAGAGGTTCCGGGGAATGTCCTCGAACATCACGGCCCCTTGGGGATCGACGTCGTGGCGCGTCAGGAACCGTTGGTAGGTTTCCGGCTCTGGCTTCGGCAGGAGATCGCCGGCTTCGATACCGAAAATATCCTCGAAGAGATGGTCGACTCCCAAGGCGCGCGCCGTCTCGACGGCGTGATGGCGCGATCCGTTGGTCAGGATCAGCTTGCGCCCCGGAAGCGCCGCAATGGCGGCCGCGAGGATGGGGTTGGGCACGATCGCCGAGCGGTCGATGTCATGCACGAACGCCAAGAAAGCGGCGGGATCGATCAGGTGATCTTCCATGAGGCCGCGCAACGTCGTGCCGTAACGTTCGTAGTAGAATTTCTGCAAGGCGCGCGCGGAAAGCCCGTCGAGGCCGTGTAAATCCGAGATGTAATGGGTGATGCGCGCATCGATCTTCGGCCACAGACCGGCGCCGGGGGGATAGAGCGTGTTGTCGAGGTCGAACACCCATGTCGTGACATGGGTGAAAGCGTGCGGCGTGAGGGCGCGTGGCAGGGTTGGAGCGTTCACCGCGTAATGAGCGTACCCGCGCCGTGATCTGTCAAGAGTTCGACCAGAACCGCATGGGGCTGTTTGCCGTCGAGGATCACGACGCCCTCGACGCCTTGCTCGATGGCATAGATGCAGGTCTGGACCTTCGGGATCATGCCGCCGGTCACCGTACCATCGGCGATCAGGTCGTGGATTTGGGCGACGCTGAGCTGTCTGATCAGGTTTTTATCCTTGTCGAGGACGCCGGGCACATCGGTCAGGAACAAAAGGCGCTTGGCTCCGAGCGCGCCGGCAATCGCGCCGGCAAAGGTGTCGGCATTGACATTATAGGTCTCGCCATCCTCCCCCGCGGCGATAGGTGCCAGGACGGGGATGAGTTCGCGGCCGAGCACCTGGTGCAACACCATGGTGTCGACCTTGGCGGGCTCACCGACGAAGCCGAGATCGATCTCCTCGCCTTGGCCCGCGACCGTCGTGTGGACGGAAGCCGCCTTGCGCGCGATGACCATGTTGCCATCCTTGCCGCAAAGCCCGATGGCCTTGCCGCCGACGGCATTGATCATGCCGACGATGCCTTTGTTGATCGCCCCGGCCAGCACCATTTCGACGATCTCGACGGTGGCCTTGTCGGTCACCCGCAAGCCGCCGGCGAAGCTCGATTCGATCCCGAGCTTCTTTAACATCGCGCCGATCTGCGGCCCGCCGCCATGCACCACCACGGGATTGATGCCGGATTGCTCCAACAGCACCATGTCGCGCGCGAATTCCCGCGCCATGTTCTCGTCGCCCATGGCATGGCCGCCATATTTGACGACGATGATGGCATCGTCATAGCGCAGCATATGCGGCAGCGCCTGCATCAAAATGGCGGCTTGCTCGTGCGGATCGGCGGTGTTTCCGGTCATGTCGGGATTCCGGTGGATGGGGCCGGGGGCGTTGTAGCGGGAAGGGGCGGGGAGCTCAATGTGTTGAGATAGGAATCCTCACGCCCCCCGCTGGTGCAGCAGCAACGCCACGGCGGCGCGTAACTCCGGTACGCCTTCGCCGGTTTCCGAGGAGGTAAAAATCACCTCCGGAAACGCCGCCACGCGCTTCTTGAGTTCAGCCAGCGTTTCGGCGACGCGCGTCTCGCGCTCGGAAATTTTAACTTCGTCCTTCTTCGTCAGCACGATTTGATAGGACATGGCGGCGCGGTCCAAAATGTCGAACATTTCGAAATCGACCGGCTTCAGCCCATGGCGGCCGTCGATCAGCACGAACACGCGGGCAAGCGGCGCCCGGCCGCGCAAAAAATCGTACATCAGGCCGGTCCAGGAGGCGATCTTCTCCTTGGAGGCCGAGGCGTAACCGTAGCCCGGCATGTCCACCAGGCGCAGCTTGGCTGCTTCCACGCTCGGTCCCAGCGCGAAAAAATTGAGTTGCTGGGTGCGGCCGGGCGTATGCGACGTGCGCGCCAGGGTCTTGCGGTTGGTCAGCGCGTTGAGCAGCGAGGATTTGCCCACGTTGGAGCGCCCGGCGAAGGCGATTTCGGGCGGTCCCACCGGAGGCAGGGCATCCGGCTTCGAGGCGCCCCAGATGAATTCGCATTCCGCCGCGAAGAGCTTGCGCCCCAACTCCAGAAAATCGGGTGCGGTCTCTTCGGGCGCGACTTCGGGGGAGCCGGTCAAGTCGTGACTTTCTTGCGGAAATGGCTTTTCAGATTGCCCCAGAGCTCGAGCTTCTGGCCCGCCTGTTTCATGATGATGGACTGCTGGATGACCGTCAGCGTGTTATTGACGGTCCAGTAGATCACCAGCCCCGAGGGGAAGGTGCCGAGCATGAAGGTGAAGATGACCGGCATCCAGGCAAACATCTGCTTCTGCACGGGATCGGCGGGTTCCGGGTTCATCTTCATCTGGATGAACATGGAGAAGCCCATGATCAGCGGCCAAATGCCGATGGCGAGGAAATGGCCGATCATCGGCAGCGCCGTGGGGTCGAAGGGGATCAGGCCGAACAGGTTGAAGACATTGGTCGGATCGGGCTGGGACAGATCGTGGATCCAGCCGAAGAACGGCGCCTGGCGCATTTCGATGGTGACGAACAGCACTTTATAGAGCGAGAAGAACACCGGGATTTGGATCACCATGGGAAGGCAGCCCGCGACCGGATTGATCTTCTCCTTCTTGTAGATCGCCATCATCTCCTGCTGCTGCTTCGCCTTGTCGTCGGGATAACGCTCCTTCAGCGCGGCCAATTGCGGCTGGGCCGCCTTCATCTTGGCCATCGAGACATAGGAGCGGTTGGCGAGCGGATAGAAGACAGCCTTGACGAGGAAGGTGATCGCGATGATCGCAAGGCCGAAATTGCCGACGAAATTGTAGATCGTGTCGAGCAGGAAGAACATCGGCTTGGTGATGAAATAGAACCAGCCCCAATCGATCAGCAGGTCGAATTTCTCGATGCCGAGATTTTGTTTATAGGAATCCAGCAAGGCCGTGACCTTGGCGCCCGCGAAGAGGCGCGACGAGGTGCTGGCGGAGCCATTGGCCGGAATGGTCAAGGCCTCGCCCAACGTATCCGCCTGGAAAATCTTCTCGGCGGTGCCGCGTGCGGTGAAACTGCCGTCGAACGTCTGCTTTTGATCGGGGATCAGCGCGGTCGCCCAATATTTATCGGTAAAGCCGACCCAGCCGCCCGTGCCCTTTAGGGTCTTGGTGGCGTTGGTTTCTTTGAGGATTCCCGCATAGGTCATGTCCTGCACGCCGGAATCGCCGACCACGCCGACATAACCTTCGTGGAGAACGGAATAGCCCGAGGTTTGCGGCAGGCCTTGGCGAAGGATCAAGGAATAGGGGAACAGCACCGCTGGCGTGGCGCCCTTGTTCTCGACCGTATCGCCGATTTCAAGCATGTAGTTGTCGTCGATGCTGATCTTGCGGTGAAAGACCAGGCCTTGGCCATTGTCGACGGTCAGCGTGACGGGGGTCGCGGGGGTCAGGGTGGACCGGTCGGCGGTCCATAGCGTGTTCGCGTCCGGCAGCGCCAGTTTGACGCCGGGCTGGCTGACATAACCGTTCTCGGCGTAATAGGGCGTCGGCGCGTTGGCGGGCGAGAGCAGGATGATTTCGGGGCTCTTGGGGTCCGGCGTCTCGCGATAATCCTTCAAGACGATATCGTCGATCCGCGCGCCTTTCAGCGCGATGGAACCCGAGAGATGCTGGGTGTCGATCTTCACGCGCGGGCTGTCGGCCAAAGCGGCGTTACGGTCCTTGGTGGCTTCGACTGTCTGCGGGCCGACACCGCCTTGCGGCGGGGCATAGCGCGATTGCGGGGCGATAGAGCCCGGCGCGCCCTCTTTCAGCGTGGTGACGGCGGCGATTTGCGCTTGCTCTTGGCGCTGTTTCTCCAGGCGCGGCATGGCGTAAAAATAATTCCACGCGAACACGACCAAGATCGATAGGGCGATTGCCACATAGTAGTTTCGATTTTCGGGTTTCATGAGCTTGGCGTGGTCCTTTTGGGCCGCTTCGTGGCGTCGCGGGGCTTAGCTCCATTGCGGGGCTTGGCTCCGTCGCGGGGCTTGGCCTCCGCATGTACGCCGCGGAGTGCGCGGGTCAAATCGTCTTGCAGGGTCGAAAACGGCAGGCGGATGGCCTCGAGGCGGGCGATGATCACATAATCATGGCCCGCGCGAACGGGAAGGTCCGGGCAGAGCCGCAGGGCTTCGCGAAGCCGCCGCCGTGCCCGGTTGCGGACGACGGAGCCGCCCACTTTCTTGGTGACGGTAAAGCCGGCGCGAACGGCGTGAGCCGCTTCGTCGCCGGCGCAAGCTTCAGCGCCGGCGGCGCGTTCTTCCGCCGGGTGGGCTTGCAGGGTAAACGCCTTGCCGTGCCAGCGTCTGCCTTTTGCCACGCGCAAAAAATCGGCGCGGCGCTTGAGCCGGCCGATCGTTTCACTTGCCTTGGTCCCCAAGCTCTCGCTTGCCGGATTGGGGTCCCGCATCGCGCAACCCTCTCTTTCAAATGCAGCGCCGGCCAATTCGAGATCGGCTTGGCGGCAGATGCCGCGATTTCCGCTCAGGCGGAAAGGCGCTTGCGGCCGCGCGCGCGGCGGGCCGCGATAATACGCCGACCGCCGACAGTTTCCATGCGGGCGCGGAAGCCATGGCGGCGCTTGCGCACGATTTTCGAAGGCTGATATGTCCGTTTCACGTCTCTAACTCCATCTCGACCGATGCGGCATGCTTCGCCACAGGATGGGTCGAGGCCGATATCGTTATTGAAAAAGCATAGGCCGGGCCGGGGCCTCGAGGGAAGACACGTCCGGCACCGTCGGATTGCGACGTCTTATTGGAGGAAGCCGGCGCAGAAGTCAATTTCGGCGGCGAAATCTCTCGAACTAATGACCGGCCCGGCGAAACGGGAGATCAAACGCCCCCGCAGCTGTCCGGGTACCGCCTCGTTTCCCGCGTTTCCGATATTGAAGTGCTGCAATTCCTCTCCACCTATAGCGCCCGCGTGGCAACAAAGGGAGCCCGGCGCCGATGGCCCTCACGGTTCTCGAGCAGTCCAGCTGGATCATCGGATCGATTGCGATTCGTTTGGGACGAATTGGGTTTCCGCCTCGCCGGCGCGCGCCAATGCCGCCCGCCGGGGACCTTATGATTGAAAGCGCCGATGGCCTTCGCGTCGCGGCCACTTACTGGCCCGGCCTTCGAGCGGATAGTCCGGCCTTGCTCATCGTCCATGGGTTCACCGCGTCCCGGAAGGTGATTCAACCCAACGCGGAATGGTTCGCGGCGCAAGGCTATGCCGTGCTGACGATCGATTTGCGGGGACATGGAGGGTCGAGCGACGCGCCCTGCGGTTTCGGCTGGACAGAGTCGAAAGATGTCCATGCTGCCTTCAACTGGCTGAAACGGAAACAGGCGGGCGCCAAGGTTGCCGTCATTGGGATTTCGATGGGCGGCGCGGCGGCGTTGCTGGGCCCCAACGGTCCCGTGCCCGCCGATGCCATGGTTCTGCAGGCGGTCTTCCCCGATATCCGTCACGCGATCCGTAGCCGGATTGCCGTGGTCGGAGGACGGTGCTTCGCGGAGAAATTCGAGCCGCTGTTGGCGGCTCAATCGCAACCGCGTATCGGGGTTGCGCCGGGCGAACTCGCTCCGGCTTCCGTGGTGGCTAAACTTGGCTGTCCCTTGCTTGTCATTGGCGGCGGGCGGGACTTTTTTACGCCGCCGGAGGAAACCCGTGCGCTCTATGATCTGGCCCAACAGCCGAAATGGCTCTGGATGATGCCGGACCTTGGCCATAAGGCCGTATCCGATACGCTGGATCAAAGCTACCGCGAGCGCGTTTTCGGTTTTTTGCGCGACACGATTGGCGCGCCGGTAAGCTAATTCCTACGGGCTCGTTCCGATATTGTCCCGTCACCTTTACCGAATCTGCGCTCGCCGTTTTTGAGATCCGCGCCTTCGAGTCGAACGCGGTGATGCTCAACCCAAATTGAGCTCGAACGCATTCTCGACATGCAGGGGCCAGTGCCAGGGGGCGAGATAGACGGCGTCGGCGCGCAGCACCATGCGCATGGCGGCCTCGTTCCCCGAGAGATAGGTGCGGACGGCGCGGGCCATCCGGCGGCGTTTGTCCGCCCCGATCGAGGTCTGGGCTGCCTCGATCGAGCCGCGCAGCTTGACTTCCACGAACGCGATGGTCTCGCCGCGCCGGGCGATAATATCGATCTCGCCGCCTTTCACGAGATAGCGGCGCGCGAGAATACGGTAGCCCTTCGCCCGCAAATAGATCTCGGCGGCCCATTCCGCGCCATGGCCCGCCCAAAGCGACCGGCGCCGGTCAGCGCGGGTGAGCGCCACGGCTAGTCCAGCTCCACGGGGTCTTTGGATAATCGCGCGAGGGCCGCAAGCTCGACGGCGCGCGCGTAAACCTGGCGGCGGGGCTGGCCGGTTTCGGCCGAGACCACGGCGGCCGCGTCCTTCACCGAGAGGGATTTGAGAGCTTCCGTGATCTTGGCATCGAGCACAACGGCGCCGACCGGTGCGTCCTCGCCGGTGGGCGGCCCGACGAGCAGCACGATCTCGCCGCGCGGCGTCTCCTCGCCCCCGATTTCCGCCGCCAGGTCCGGCAGGCTGCCGCGCCGCACGGTCTCGAACATTTTCGTCAGTTCGCGCGCCATCACGGCGTCGCGCGGGCCGAGCACGGCGGCGAGATCCGCCAAAGCCGCGGCGGCGCGCCGGGGCGATTCGAAAAACACCAAGGTGCCGGGAATCGCCGCGAGTTCGGCGATCCGCTGCCGCCGCGCCCCGGATTTGGGGGGCAAGAACCCCTCGAAGAAGAACCGGTTGGTCGGCAGGCCCGCGATCACGAGGGCGGCCAGCACGGCGGAGGCGCCGGGGAGGGGTCTGACGTCGATGCCGCGCTTGACCGCCTCGCCGACGAGACGGAACCCGGGATCCGAGATCAGCGGCGTGCCGGCATCCGAGACGAGCGCGAGGGCCGCGCCGGCTTCGAGCCTAGCCAGCAATTGCGGGCGGACCTGATCGGCATTGTGCTCGTGGTAGGGGAACAGCGGCGTCGTAATTCCGTAGTGGGCGAGCAGGGTCTTGGTGACCCGCGTGTCCTCGGCCAAGACGAGATCGGCTGCCGCCAAGGTCGCCAAAGCGCGGAAGGTAATATCGCCGAGATTGCCGATCGGAGTCGCGACGACATGCAAACCGGGGCTGATGGGCTCGGCCTCCGCCCTCAGACCAAAGGCGGTGAAGGCGCTCGCCCCGGGCGATCCTGAAGAGTTTTGCATGGGAACGGGGATCCTGGTCACTAGAGCGTGTTCCACTTGGGTGGAATCACCCAGATGATAAGAACTCGCCCTTTTTATAAGAGGTTGGAGCCTTTCCTCGATCACAAAAGCCTGCAACTTTCGTGGGAAATGCTCCATCCCGGATCTACCGCATCAGTTTTGCGCGCGGCCCGCAAGCGCCGGTTACGATCGTTTTCCCGTTCCCGTTAAAACGAACGGGGCTTTTCCGCATTGCCCGGCGGCGTAGAACGATTGCTCGTCTTGCAAACGCCAAAGCGGGAGCTGGCCCCGAAAGGCGGAAAAGCACGGGCATGACCGGACCGTTTTAATGAGTTAGGTTGCCAAGGATAAAGTTATGCTAGACTACGGCTTCGCTTCCCGTACATGGGCAGAGCGACGGGTGGCGGCTTAAGACGGGGCGATGGGGCTGGTGCAAGCAACTGATTGTTTTGCTAGCGGGTTTTTGGCAAGCCGGCCGTTTCTGCGCGCGGCCGGGCGTCTGATGATTTTAGGGGCCGCCGCGGGGGTCCTCTCGGCTTGCGGGGCTAATTTCGCAGGCAAGAACGCGGGCGAATCCGACCTGCCCTTCAACGCGCCGGTCGGCAAAGTCGAAAGCCAGCCTCTGGAGGGCGCGGCTCCGGGGAGCAGCGCCAATACGATCGGGACGGGCCCGGTTAAGGTTGCGCTGATCTTGCCGCTGACTTCGCCCAATGGTCAGCCGAGCCTTGTCGGCCAATCCCTGCGCAACGCGGCCGATCTCGCTTTGGCGGAATCCGGCAGCAACAGTTTGACGATCCTCGTCAAGGACGACCATTCCAGCCCAGACGGCGCGCGCGACGCGGCCCAGGCGGCTCTGGCCGAAGGCGCGGAACTCTTCATCGGCCCGTTGTTTGCCGGCGATGTCCGGGAGGCGTCCCGCGTGGCGCGCAATGCCGGCAAGCCCCTGATCGCCTTTTCGACCGATTCGACCACCGCCTCGCGCGGATCTTGGCTGTTGTCCTTCCTGATCGAGAGCTATGTCGACCGGATTGTCGATTACGCCGCCGCCAAGGGGAAGAAATCGATGGCGGCGCTTATTCCAGACAATGATTATGGCCGGGTCGCCGAGGCCGAGTTCCAGGCCGAGGCGGCCAAGAAGAATATTCGCGTCCAGTCCGTTGAACATTATACGCCGCAGACTCTCGATGCCTCGATCAAGAAGATCGCGGCGCTGGGCGGCCAGATCGATAGTCTCTTCATCCCCGAGCAAGCGGATGCGATGACGGCCATGTCGGCGACGCTCGTGGCCAACGGGATTGATGGGAAAAGGGTTCAAATCCTCGGCACCGGCCTGTGGAACGACGCCCGCGTGCTCAACTTGCCGGGCATGCAAGGCGCGTGGTTCGCCGCGCCGGAGAACGATGGGTTCAACAGGTTTGCCCAGCGTTATCGCGCTAAATACGGGGTCGATCCCACGCGTCTCGCGACCTTGGCTTACGATGCCGTGTCACTGGCGGCGGCGCTCGCCAAAACCCAGGGGTCGCAACGTTTCGCGGAGAGCGTGTTGCTGAATAAAGCCGGGTTCAATGGCGCCGACGGCGTATTCCGTTTCCGGCCCGATGGCCTGAACGATCGCGGTCTTGCCGTCTTGCAGATCAATAACGGCACCGCGGCGCCGGTGAGCCCCGCACCAAGAAACTTCGCCCAGAATTCGGCGATGTGACGGAAGGCGATGTGACGGGAGCGGCGGTTCAGCTTTTACGGAACGTGATCTAAGCCGCCAAATCCGCCACCACGGCGTCGAGCACGGGGAAGCCGGCCGCGCTGACGCGCAGGCGTCCGTGCGGGGTCAGTTCCACCATGCCGTCTTCCATCAGCGAGGACACGCGGCTGCGGTCGAGCATGCGGCCGGCCAGCGCCTCGAATTGCGTGGGTTCGATCCCTTCCGACAAGCGCAGGCCCATCAGCAGGAACTCGTCGCCCTGTTCCTCGACGGAGAGAAGCTCGTCCTCCACCAAGCCGTGGCCGTCGGTTTCGACCACCGTCAGCCACATTTCGGGATGCGGCTCGGTCGCATGCGCCCGCCGGCCCTTGGGGGTGATGATGCGCCCATGCGCGCCCGGCCCGACGCCGGCATATTCGCCGTAGCGCCAATAGATCAGATTATGGCGGCTCTCGCAGCCCGGCTTGGCGTGGTTGGAAATCTCGTAAGCGGGCAGCCCGGCCTTATCCATCGTCTCTTGCGTCACGTCCCAGAGATCGCGGGCGAGATCGTTGTTGGGTACGATCAGCTTGCCGGCATTGCGCAGGCGCTCGAACATCGTGTCGGGCTCGATGGTGAGCTGATACAAGGACATATGGTCCCGCGCGCGCTTGATGGCGCTCTCGAGCTCGTCCTTCCAGCCCGCCACCGTCTGATTCGGCCGGGCATAGATGAGATCGAAGGAAAAGCGCTCGAAGATCGAGCCCGCGATTTTCACCGCCTCCATCGCCTCGGCGGCGGTGTGAAGCCGGCCGAGAGCCTTCAAATCCGCGTCGTTCATCGCCTGGACGCCGAGCGAGACCCGGTTGACGCCAGCCGTGCGGTAGCCGGTGAAGCGGTTGGCCTCGACGCTGGTCGGGTTGGCCTCCAGCGTCACCTCGGCCTTAGGGTCGACGCGCCAGTTGGCGGCGATGGCATCGAGAATGGCGGCCACCGTGCCGGGCTTCATCAGCGAGGGCGTGCCGCCTCCGAAGAAGATCGAGGAGACCGTGCGCCCCTTGGTCAGCTTGGCGCGATGCGACAGCTCCGCCCGGAAGGCCGCGACGTAGCGGTCCTCGTCGATCGCCGTCGAGCGGACGTGACTGTTGAAATCGCAATAGGGGCATTTCGACAGGCAAAACGGCCAATGGACGTAAACCGCGAAGCCTGGATTGCTCGCCTTGTAGAGTTGACTCGCCATCTCTGCCCTGTCGCATGCGGGGGGGCCGGAGTCACCCCACCTTCTCGCCAAAGTCTTGCCCTATGGAGCGGGCTAGTGTGGGATAGACCATGCCATGCCGAGGTTTAAGAATGCGTTCACCACGTTTTCATTAAATGGCGGGGTTAGATTATAAAGCGCCCCGGCATCGTTCGCGGCCCACGAGACTGGACCATTGACGTATTTACAACCACCGCCAGCGCCCTCGCCCGTCGTCGTCGTCAAGGACGTCGGCGGCTATGTCGACCAATATGCGTTGCGCACCGCAATCTACCGGGAGACTCACCGCGAGGTGCGCCTGCACGAGTGCCGCTCGGCCTGCACCATGGCGCTCAGCCTGCCAAACGTCTGCGTCTACCCCGATTCGATCCTGAAATTTCATCAGGCCTACGACCCGCGCGACCATTCCACGAATTGGGCCGTGTCGCAGCAATTATTCTACACCTATCCGCCTGCCGTCCGCGAGCGCCTCGGCACATTAACGAAACAATACAAGGTGTTGCGCGGCTCGGAGCTGATCGCGCTGGGCGTGCGCGATTGCAACACGCCGGCCAGCCCCCGCATCATGATGGCGGCCGCCACGATCAAGCCGCTGCCGGAGTCCGCGGCATCGGACGGCTCCGGTCTTTCGTCGCTGACCGGCAAGCTCGAGGGGATCGTGGCCGGCTGGACCGCGCCGCCGGAGCAGGGCGCCGCGCCGCCGGTGCCCGCCGTCAAGAAACCCGTGCCGGACGAATTGTTGCGGACGCAGCTGCCGGTGCCGCCCGAACGCCCCGCCGGAGCTTTAAAGGCCGAGCCGCCGAAGCCACCCATCCCCTATCCCTTCGGCCCCGAGCCCCTGCCGCCGAAAAGCCCGCTGGAGCTGGTCGCCTATACACCCTCGCTCCCGCCGATCCCCCTCATGCAGCGCATCGACGGCTCCGTGGAGATTTTGCCCCCGAAGTTCGTGCCGTTCGAGAAGGAGCGGATTTGAGGGGGCGGGGGATGCCGTCTAATCCCACGGGCTGATCATTGACTGACCCAGCCGGCACAGCGAGCATTGCGGCTTGCCGTTCCCGTCTAGAGCATGTCCCGAAAAAGTTGCAGACTTTTTCGATCGAGGACATGCTCTAACTCCTTAGTAAAAGAGCGATTTCTTATCGCTTTGGTGGAATCACCAAAGCGGAAAGCGCTCTAGCCAAAAGCCGCCTGGCATGCTTCAAGGCGCGCCAATACTAAATCCGCCACACCAATGGAATCCCGCCATGACGTATTCCCTCTTCCTTTTGCCCGGCGACGGGATCGGCCCCGAAGTCATGGCGGAGGCCGAGAAGGTGATCGGCCTGTTCCAGGCGGAGGGCTCGGCCTCGTTCGCTCTGGACCGGGGGCTGGTCGGCGGCTCGGCTTACGACGCCCACGGCGTCGCCATTTCCGATGCCGACATGGCCAAGGCGCAAGCGGCCGATGCCGTGCTGCTGGGGGCGGTCGGGGGCCCGAAATGGGATCAGGTGCCCTACGATCTGCGCCCGGAAGCGGGTTTGCTGCGGCTGCGCAAGGACATGCAGCTTTACGCGAATATCCGTCCCGCGATTTGCTATCCCGCCTTGGCCGACGCCTCCTCGCTGAAGCGCGAATATATCGAAGGGCTCGACCTCGTCATCGTGCGTGAGCTGACCGGCGGCGTCTATTTCGGCGAGCCCAAGCAGATCATCGATCTCGGCAATGGCCAGAAGCGCGCCATCGATACGCAGGTCTACGACACCTATGAGATCGAGCGCATCGGCCGGGTCGCCTTCGAACTGGCGCGTCAGCGCGGCAAGCGCGTGACCTCGTCGGACAAGCGCAATGTCATGAAATCCGGCGTCTTGTGGCACGAGGTCATCACCGCTCTGCAAAAGCGCGATTATCCCGATGTCGCGCTGGATCATCAGTTGGCCGATGCCCTGGGCATGCAGCTCGTGCGCAATCCCAAGCGCTTCGACGTGATCGTCACCGACAATCTCTTCGGCGATATGCTGTCCGACGTCGCGGCCATGCTGACCGGCTCGATCGGCATGCTGCCCTCCGCCTCGCTCGGCGATATCGATCCGCGCACCGGCCACCGCAAGGCGCTTTACGAGCCGGTGCATGGCTCGGCGCCCGACATCGCGGGCCAGGGCATCGCCAATCCCATCGCCATGATCGGCTCCTTCGCGATGGCCTTGCGCTATACGTTCGGCCGCGGCGATCTCGCGGATCGGATCGAGACGGCGATCTCGGCGGTGCTTGAAAAGGGCCTGCGCACCGCCGATATCAAGGGTGGCGCGGCATCGAGCCTCTCCACCTCCGCCATGGGCGATGCCATTGTCACGGAGCTGAGGGGATAACCTCTTCCAAGCTTTGGTTCGGGACTAAAGCCGGAGAGGCTTTAGCGGGACGCCGGGTGCGCTTTGCCGGAATTCAACCCGCGCGGCTCGCGCGATGGAGGTATTCGATGAACAAACGTCTTCTTGCCTTGGCGCTTTGCGGTGGATTGTCCGCGAGCATGACCCTCTCTGTCCCAGCTGCCCAGGCAGCGCCCGGCGGGTGCCTGAAATATGGCGCGGCTGGCGCGGTGGCGGGCCATTATGCCGGCCACCATGCCGTCAAGGGTGCGGTCGTGGGTTGCGCCGTGGGCATGTGGAAGCGCCATCAATATAAAAAGGAACAGAGAGAGCTCCAGAAGGAGCATGCGGCTCCGGGCGTGGCACCGGCTCCGGCGGCGCCGGGTCAGGGCACCTGATCTTTTTCGATGCGGATCGGCGCCGGCCTTCGCGGCCGGCGTTTTCGTGCCTAAGCGGACTCCGCCCCGGTTTATCCCGCCGTTTTTTAACCTGGCGCCCACCTCCGTGTTGACACGGCCAAGCGGGTGATTATCACGCTCCTTGAGCGCGCGGGGATGGTCCAGACCGCGCCGGTTGGGGTGGGCGGAATCCATGGCGAATGCCTGTACAGCTGGTCTCGATACCGGCTTCGTGACTCTGGGCTATGTCAAGGTTGCGGTTCTCGGGGTGGTTCAGGGCATCACCGAACTTCTGCCGATTTCCTCGACCGCCCATATGCGGATCATTCCCGCCTTGCTGGGATGGCAGGATCCGGGTTCGGCCTTCTCCGCGGCTATGCAGCTAGCGGCTCTTGCCGCCGTGCTCAGCTATTTCTGGGCCGATGTGCGGGAACTGGGGGCGGGTGCGATCGAGGCCGTCGCACGGCGCGATTTCGGGGATTGGAATTTCCGGTTCGTCGCCTGGATCGCGCTGGCAACCCTGCCGATCGTGATCGCCGGCCTGATTCTCGCGCCTGTTCTCAATGCCTGCAATTCCCCATTGCGCACGCTGACCGTCATCGGCTTTTCCTGCGTCCTCATGGGCGCGCTCCTGGCACTGGCCGAATGGTATGGCCGGCCGCAGCGGACGATGGATAATGTGACCTTGAAGGACGCCCTGGCGGTCGGTTTCGCCCAGATTGGCGCCCTGATCCCGGGCGTGTCGCGTTCGGGCTCGACTCTCACCGCCGCTTTGTTTCGCGATCTCCAACGCGACGAGGCCGCGCGCTTTTCTTTCTTGCTCGGCCTTCCCGCGATCGCATTGGCCGGGTTCAAGGAGCTGTGGGAGTTGCACAAAGCGCATCTCGATGCCCACGGCTGGTCGATCTTGGCCGTCGGGATCGTAGTCGCCTCGATCTCGGCCTTCGCCGCGATCTGGAGCCTGATGCACATCCTGGAGCGGTTCTCCGCTTGGCCCTTCGTGGTCTACCGTTTTGCCCTTGGCGTCGTGCTCTTGGTCAGCGTCTGGGTGGGATGGCTACCCAACTGAGGGCTACATCCCGCCCATTTCCAAAACAATCGACCATTCCTCCTCCGTGACCGGCTGCACGGAGAGGCGGGAATTCACCACCAGCATCATGTCCTTCAAGCGCGGCTCGGCCTTGATGGCGGCCAGGCTCACGGGCTTTTTCAGCGGCTTCACGGCGCGAAAATCGACCATCCCGAACTTGCCCGTCTCGTCGCTGGGATCGGGATAATAGAGCTTGATCACGGTGACGATGCCAACGATCTCCTTGCCCTCGTTGGAATGGTAGAAGAACGCCTCTTCGCCAAGCTGCATGGCCATCAGGTGCTTTTTGGCGAGGTGGTTGCGTACGCCGTTCCAATGCGTGCCCTTTGTCCCGGCCGCGACTTGGTCCGCCCAGGACCATTTTTCCGGTTCGCTCTTGACCAGCCAATGCGCCATTTCGCTTTCTCTCCGAGCAGGCCGTGAAACGAGACTCCATCTCCGGACGTGATCCTCACCCGCGCAGCGGGGGAGGGGGACCGCCGGAGGCGGTGGAGGGGCGGCAGCCGCGGCGATAATTGGCAGTATAAGCCACCGGAAGTAAACCGCGCGCCGATGGCTTCCGCCGTGGAACCTTGGCGGCATCAGAGCGCACCTGCCCCCTCCACCATGCTCCACATGGTCCCCCTCCCCCGCTTCGCGGAGGAGGATTTCATCGGCTCGATTGCCTAAAGCCGCGCTTCCGCCTTGGCCGGGCGGGCGAGCAGGGCGGTGATCGCGTCCTCGACGCTGGCGCGCCCCGTCAGCACGCTCTCGACCGCTTGGGCGATGGGCATGTCGACGCCCTGACGCCGGGCGAGTTCAACGAGAATGCCGCAAGTCTGCGCGCCTTCCACCGTGCCGGCCGCCGCTTGTGCGTCCTCGACGCTCACGCCCTGGCCGAGCGCGAAACCGAAGGAATAGTTGCGCGATTGCGTGGAGCCGCAGGTCAGGACGAGATCGCCAAGGCCGGCCAGACCCATCAACGTGCCGGGATCGGCGCCGAGCGCCCGGCCGAAACGGGTCAGCTCGGCAAAGCCCCGCGCGATCAAGGCCGCCCCCGCGCTTTTGCCAAGCCCCCGTCCGGCCGCGATACCGCAAGCAATGGCAAGCACGTTTTTCACCGAGCCGCCGATCTCGACGCCCCGGATATCGGCGGTGTGATAGAGCCGGAACCAAGGCGCCGCGAAAGCCGCCGCCAGCGCCTCCGCGCCTTCGGCATCGCGGGCGGCCAGCGTCACGGCCGTCGGCAAGCCGCGCGCGACGTCTTCCGCGAAACTCGGGCCGGAGAGGACCGCGGGGGGATTGTCGGGCAGGGTCTGCGCGATCACGTCGCTCATGAACAGCCCGGTGGCGCGTTCGATCCCCTTGGCGCAGATGATCACGGGAACATGGGGGGCAATGTGGGGCCGGGCGCGAGCCGCGGTTTCCCGCAGGGTTTGCGCGGGAACCGCCAGCAGGACGATGTCGGCGCCTTGAATCAGTGCGAGATCGCTCGTGGCGGTCACATTGGCCAGCAGCGGCACGCCCGGCAGGCGGCGCGCATTGAACCCCGTGGCGGCGATCTCCGCGGCATGGGCGGGATCGCGCGTCCAGAGAATCACCTGCGCTCCGGCCCGCGCGGCGAGATTGGCCAGCGCCGTGCCCCAGGCGCCGCCACCAAGCACCGCGATCCGGCGAGCCGGTTGCTGCGCCATCTTGCTCATCTCACGCCTTGCCGTGATGCGCGGCCTCGGCTTGCGCATCGAGCGGCCACCGCGGCCGGGCGGCGAATGTCATGTCGTCAACAAGGCCGAGACCGAGCCGTTCGATCCCGGCCCAGGCGATCATCGCGCCGTTATCGGTGCAGAGAATCGGCGGCGGGATGATCAGCTTGAGTCCGGCCTCGCCGCAAAACCGTCCCAGCGCCCGGCGGATCGCTTCGTTGGAGGCCACGCCGCCCGCCGCGACAATGGTCTCGCAAGGGCCAATCCGCTCCTGAAACAAGCGCAGCGCGCAACGCGTACGGTCGATGATCGTATCGACCACGGCCGCCTGGAACGAGGCGCAGAGATCGGCGACGTCGGTCGCGGTCAGCGGCGCGATCTTTTCGGCTTCCATCCGCACGGCGGTTTTGAGGCCCGAGAGCGAAAAGTCCGGCTTCGGCCGCCCCAGCAGCGGGCGTGGAAAGGCGAATCGCTCGGGATTGCCCTCCAGGGCACGCTTTTCGATCAGCGGGCCGCCGGGATAGGGCAGGCCGAGCATTTTGGCGATCTTGTCGAAGGCCTCGCCGACGGCATCGTCCAGCGTCGCGCCGAGCCTGACGTAATCGCCGACCCCCTTCACCGCGACGAGCTGGCTATGGCCGCCCGAGACCAACAGCAGGAGGTAGGGAAAGGCGGCATTGTCCGTCAGCCGGGGCGTTAGCGCATGGGCCTCCAGGTGGTTCACGGCGATAAAGGGTTTGCGGAGCGCCAGAGCAATGGCTTTGCCGGCCGTCAGCCCCACGATCACGCCGCCGATCAGGCCGGGCCCGGCCGCCGCCGCCACCGCGTCGATATCCTTGATTCGCATTCCGGCTTTCGTGATCGCCCGCTCGATCAGCCGGTCCAAGACCTCGACATGGGCGCGGGCCGCGATCTCCGGAACGACCCCGCCATAGGCCGCATGCTCCTTGATCTGGCTCATGATTTCGTTGGACAGAATCTCCCCGCCGCCCTCCGGCTTGAGCCGCACGACGGCAGCCCCCGTCTCGTCGCAGGTGGTCTCGATCCCCAAAACGCGCATGCATGACCCCGGTAATCGTGTAAGCCGTTCGACCATAGCAAAGTTTTTGAAGGTTCGAGCGCGGATCTATAGAAAGATACAGCGCTTTCCATCTGGGTGGCATCACCCAGGTGACGAGAAATCGCTCTTTTTTCAAAAAAGAGCACGTCCTGGATTGAAAAGTCTGCGGCTTTTCCGGGACGTGCTCTACAGCCCCTGTCGATTGCTTAGGGAAGGTTCGTTCGCCGATGTCGCTTATTTCTCCCCTCCGGATCGGCACGCGCGGCAGTCCGCTCGCTTTGGCCCAGGCCCATCAGACCCGCGATTTGCTCGTGGCGGCGCATCGGCTTGCGCCGGATGCGATCGAAATTTGCATCATCAAGACCAGCGGCGATGCGATTTTGGATCGTCCCTTGAGCGAGGCCGGCGGCAAGGGGCTGTTCACCAAGGAGCTGGATATTGCCTTGATCGCGGGTGAAATCGACATTGCCGTGCATTCGGCGAAGGATCTTCCGACGCTCCTGCCGGAGGCCATCGAAGTGGCGGGTTATCTCCCGCGCGAGGATGTCCGGGATGTCTGGATCTCGCCCGTGGCGGCGGACCCGCGCGATTTGCCTGATGGAGCCAAGGTCGGCACGGCTTCGCTGCGGCGCGGCGCGATGTTGAAGCGGCTGCGACCGGACATCGAGATCACGCTGTTGCGCGGCAACGTGCAGACACGGCTGCGCAAGTTGGAAGAGGGCGAATGCGCGGGCACGCTGTTGGCTTTGGCGGGCTTGCGCCGCCTCGGCCTGGAGGATCGCGCCACCGCCATTCTGCCCACCTCGGATTTTCTCCCCGCCGCCGGGCAAGGCGCCATCGGCATCACTGCGCGAACTGGGGACGGGGCGGCGGCCGCCGCGCTCGCGCCGATTCTCTGCCATGCCACCGGCGTGGCTTTGGCGGCGGAGCGCGCCTTTCTGGCGGCGCTCGACGGGTCTTGCCGCACGCCGATTGGCGCCCATGCTGTCACGAAGGGAAGCCGGATCCGCCTGCATGGCCTCGTGCTGCGGGCCGATGGCTCCGAAGTGTTCGAGGAGCTTGTCGAGGGCGCGGCGGCCGATGCGGCGTTGCTCGGTGGCGCGGCGGGCGAGGCGATCCGCGCGCGCCTGCCCGCCGGCTTTTTTCAGCATTAGCCGATGCGTCTCCTCCTGACCCGGGCGCAAGAGGAGGCCGCGCGCACGCAAGCCAAGCTGGAGGCCCGCGGCCATCAGGTGCTGGTGAGCCCGGTGATCACCTTCGAGCCTACAGGCGAGTCTTGGCCGCGGCGCCCGCCGCATGGGCTGATTGCGACAAGCGCGCGCGCCTTCACGGGCATGGAGATAGAGGAGCTCGATCTCGCGGCCTGGCGCATGGTGCCGCTGTTTCTCGTGGGCGCGCAGACCGGGGCGGCGGCGCGGGCGCATGGCTTTGCCGGGCCGGCCACGGTCGCGCCGGATAGCGCCGCGCTGGCCGAGGTGCTGGTCTCGTTGCCGGCGGCCCGGCTTCTCTATCTCACGGGCACGGATCGCAAGCCTTTAATCGAGGAGGCGCTTGGCGTCACCGGCCACCGTTTGATCGTGATCGAAACTTATTGCGCGGTGGCCGCCAGGGTGTTGACGCGGGAAGCCGTGGCGGCGCTACGCGAGGGCCGGGTCGATTCCGTCCTGCATTATTCCCGCCGCAGCGCCGCGATTTTCACGAGCCTCGCGGCTGCCGCCGGGATCGACGCCGCGCTGTTCACGCATGTCTGTCTGTCGCAAGACGTCGCCACGCCGCTTCTGGCGGCGGGCTGCGCCGGGGTGCGTATCGCGGCGGAACCAAACGAGGAGGCAATGCTGGGCTTGGTGAACGCATTCTAGGGCGCTTCGAGGCCGAGGGTGACACGTGCGATTCGGATGAGGCCGTGACGAAACCAGTCATCGCTCTCCGCGTTATATCCAGCACAACTATTCGGAGGTGAAAGCCATGTCCGTTGAATTCACTACCCCCTTGCAAGTCGATGACGTGATCGAGCATGAGCATACTTTTGAAACCTTTGTGCATCTTCTCGCGACCGTCGTGTTTCTTCTCTTGTCAATAGTCGTTGCGCTCGCCATTGGCGGTGTCGAAGGGCGCTGGCCTTTCGCGCTTTTCTGGATTGTGGCGGCGTTTGGTGCGGCAATGTCCGGACTCGCAATTAAGCGCATCGGTTGGAAGTTGAGCGCGGCGGTGCTGGGGCTGACGGTTTTGAGTCTCGTCTAGTCCCGTCTTCACAGCGGGTGACTTCGACCGAGGCCGGGTGGCGGAGAGCCGCATCGTTGGAGGCGTGCCCTCGAGAAGGGCCGGATCCTCGCCGCTTGTCGCTGCGCAGGCAGGTCGCCGGGGCCGGGAACGTGGGCGTGGCGTTAAATTTTGATGGTCATGCCGGGGAAAATGAGGCCGCTTTCGTGTAAAACAGCCTCGTTTCGCATCGCGTCATAAGCGTCTATGCTTCGCCGACTCCCTCCCTGGCCGGACTCCCACCCCGTATGCTCCTGATTTTCGATTGCGACGGCACGCTCGTCGATTCCGAACTGATCTCGCTCGAAGTTCTCTCCGGTATGATGAGCGAGTTTGGGCGGCCGATGAGCGTGGCGGCTTGTCTCGATGCGTTCATGGGCCGGCACAATGCCGATATCGTCCTCGAAATCGAGCGGCTGATTGGCCGCGCCCTGCCACCAAGCACCGGAGATGAGATGCGCGAGCGCATGCTGGCGCGGTTGCGCGCCGAATTGCAGCCGGTGGCGGGTGTGGCCGAGGTGTTGCAACAGCTCGAGGGGCCGCGTTGCGTTGCCTCGAGTTCCGCGCTGCCGCGCATTGCCGAATCGCTCGAGATTACCGGCCTCGCGCCGTTTTTCGGCACGCACATCTTTAGCGCCTCGCAGGTCGAGAACGGCAAGCCCGCGCCCGATCTCTTCTTGTTCGCGGCGGCCCAGATGAGCGTTTCGCCGCACCAGTGCGTCGTGATCGAGGATTCCGTGGCGGGTGTCGAGGCCGGGGTTGCCGCGGGCATGGCGGTGATTGGCTTCACCGGCGCGAGCCACGCGGACGATCGCCATGCCGGGCGGCTCGCGGCGGCAGGCGCGGGCGCGGTCGTTGCCGGCATGGCGGATTTAGGTGCGGCGATTGCGCGGCTGTCGTGAGGTCTGAGCCCGTGGACGCCTCCCCGGCCATGCGCGAGGCCTTGGTCAAGCTGGAACGCGTGTTCGGCTTTACGGCGCTGCGGCCCGGCCAGCCCGAGGTGGTCGAGGCGATTCTGGCGGGCGAGGACGTGCTGGCGGTGATGCCGACGGGGGCCGGCAAATCGCTGTGCTATCAACTCCCGGCCGTCGTCGATGGACGGCTGACGGTGGTGGTCTCGCCGCTCATCGCCTTGATGCGCGATCAAGTGCGCCAGCTCAACGCGCGGGGCATTTCCGCCGGCGCCCTGCATTCCGGCAATTCCGGCGGGGATCACGCGTCCGTCGAGCGCGCCTTGGGCGAGCGCAGCATGCGGCTGCTTTATGTCTCGCCGGAGCGCTTGCTGAAAGCGGGCATGCTGGACCGGCTGCGCGCCAGCGGTGTCGAGCGGCTGGCCATCGACGAGGCCCATTGCGTCTCGCAATGGGGGCATGATTTCCGCCCCGAATATATGGAGCTTCGCGCGGCGGCCGAAGCCTTGGGCAATCCGCAGATCATCGCGGTGACCGCCAGCGCCGACCCCGGCACGCGGGATGAGATTGTCGCCAAACTATTTTGCCGCGAGCCGCGCATCTTCGTGCGCTCCTTCGATAGGCCCAATCTCCACCTCGCCTTTGCCCGCAAGGAGAATGCGGGGCAGCAGATCAAGGCCTTCATCCGCCGTCACAAGCGCGAAAGCGGCATCGTCTATTGCTCCTCGCGTAAGGGCGTCGAGCAGCTCGCGGAGGCGCTCTCCGCCGATGGGGTCTGGGCCTTGCCCTATCACGCCGGGCTCGATGGCGCGGTGCGCAATGCCAACCAAGATGCGTTTTTGAAAAATCCGGGGGTGGTTGTGGTCGCAACCATCGCCTTCGGCATGGGCATCGACAAGCCGGATGTGCGCTATGTCTGCCATGCCGATCTCCCCGGCTCCATCGAGGGCTATTATCAGGAAATCGGCCGCGCGGGCCGCGATGGCGCTCGCGCCGATACGCTGACGCTTTGGGGCGAGTCCGATATCCGGCTGCGCGAACGGCAGATCGCGCTCGGCGATGCATCCGCGCCGCGCAAGGCGATGGAAAAGATGCGGCTCAACGCCCTTCTGTCGGTGTGCGAAACGCCGCGCTGCCGCCGCCAGACGCTGCTTGCGGCCTTTGGCGAAAAATCCAATGCTTGCGGCTTTTGCGATATTTGCGAGGGGCGGCATGCGCGGTTCAATGGCGCCGTCGCCGCGCAAAAGGCGATGTCGGCTTTGTTGCGGACATCGGGCCGGTTTTTCCCCGGCCATCTCGCCAATCTGCTGATCGGCAAGGCAACCGAGGCGATCCTGCGCCACAGCCACGACGCTTTGCCGACTTTCGGCGCCGGCGCCGAGTTTGGCGCGGCGGAATGGCGCAGTATTTTCCGGCAAATCCAAGCGGCTGAGCTGATTGCGCAAGACGAGGACGATGGCGGCCGTTGGCACGTAACGGAAGAAGGCCGCAAGGTTTTGAGCGGGGCCGCGCCGCTCGAACTCCTCGTTGGCGAAACGTCCGCGAAAGGCCGGCGCGCGCGCGGTATGTTGAGTGCCATCGCGGAAGACAACGAGCCGGTGCGCGCCAATGCCGCTGCAAGTGGCGGGGCGAGCGCTGCCGGCGAGGAGCCCCTGAGCGCGGACGACGCCAATTTATTCGCGGCCCTCAAGGCCAAGCGCATGGTTCTGGCAAAACAACGCAAGGTGCCCGCCTATGTCGTGCTCACCGACCGCAGTCTGCGCGACATTGCGCGCCAGCGCCCTCGAGACGAACGCGATTTGGCCGGGATTCACGGGATCGGCGCGGCCAAGATCGAGGCTTATGGCGACATCATTCTCGAACTCGTCGCCGCGCATTCCGGCCGTTAATCCTTGGAAACGCGCTCGCCGCGCCGCCCCGAACCAAGGCGGCGCGACGGACTCACGCGGGCATTTCGAAAGATTCCATCTTGCGTGAATGGATTTCCCGGCCGAGAAGACGGGTCATGTCCTCATCCGCGCGTCCGGCCGGCTCGAAGCCGGCTGCTCCTCTTTCCAAACCCGAAATCCGCCGCATCATCTTTGGTTTGATGATCGCGATGATGCTCGGGGCGCTCGATCAAACCATCGTCGCGACCGCCATGCCGACGATTGGCCGCGATCTCGCCGATACGGAACATCTGCCCTGGGTCGTGACGGCTTATTTGCTCGCGGCCACCAGCGCGACCCCGCTTTACGGCAAGCTGAGCGACATCCACGGCCGCAGGCCGATGTTTTTGGTCTCGGTCTCGGTGTTTTTGTTTGGCTCCGTCCTTTGTGCCTTGGCGCCATCGATGCTCGTCTTGATTCTCGCGCGTTTCGTTCAAGGCATCGGCGGCGGCGGCCTTTTGGCGCTCTCGCAAACGATCGCGGGCGATATCCTCTCGCCGAAGGAGCGCGCGTCCTATCAGGGCTATTTCGCGACGTCTTTCATGTTGGCAAGCTTGGCCGGCCCGGTGCTCGGCGGCTTTTTCGCCCAGCATCTCCATTGGTCGATGATCTTTTGGATCAACATTCCGGTCGGGATCGCCGGTTTTCTTTTGTCGAACGGGCCGCTGAAGCGTCTGCCCCGGCACGAACGTCCCCATGGACTCGATATTCCCGGCGCGGTTCTGTTGATCGCTTCGACATCGGGCATTCTTCTGACGTTGAACTGGGGCGGCGCCCGTTTTTCCTGGGCGAGCCCCGAAATGGCCGGCATGGCGGTGCTCGACGCGCTGCTCATGGCGGGCTTTTTCTTCCGCCTTCGCCATACGCCCGAGCCCTTGATTCCCCTGGAGGTTTTGTTCGACCGCGTGGTGATGATCTCGACGCTCGCGGCCAGTCTCAGCATTGGCCTGTTCTTGGGGCTGGCGATCTACACGCCGATTCTCTTCGAGAGCGTGCGCGGCTTGAGTGCGAGTGAATCCGGGGTCGCCCTCATCCCGCTCATGGTGGGAACGGTGGGCGGTGCGCTGATGGCGGGCAAAACACTCGCGAGATACAGGCATTACAAGCGGCTGCCCTTGGCCGTGCTGCCCATTGCGGGTTTCGCCGCAATCGCGCTCATGCTTTGGGCCGGGAGCCTGCCGGTCTGGGGCATAAGCCTCTTGCTCGGCATCATCAGCGCCGCCTTCGGGACGATTTTGCCAATTTCGACCCTATCCATCCAAAATGCCGTGGCGTCTCATCAGCTCGGCACGGCGATCGCGACGGCCAATCTCTGCCGCCAACTCGCCGGTGCCGTTTCCGTCGCGATTTTCGGGGTCATTATCATTGGCGCGAGCGGCCACGAGATGACGGGGCATGTCTCGATCGCCGATCCCGCGGGGGTTCTCGCGAGCTTCCGGATTGTTTTCGGTCTTGCCGCGCTGGGGAGCCTAGCGGCTTTCGTGACGATTTTCTCGTTGGAAGAACGGCCCCTCATGGGACCGCCGGGTGCCTCGGCCGGGCATTTGACGTCCTCCGCCGGGGAATGAGGGGCGAATCAGCGGCGCGGCGAATCTTGATTGGCCTTCTTGAAAAAGGCCTGCTCGCGCGGTCCATGAGCCGCGTGGACCGCCTTGCGGTGTTCCCGTGCCGAGCGCGAAACTCGCGCCCAAAGCTCGAACATTTCGCAAGGGTACGCGCGTCCGATCAAGGCAAAGTGTGTTCCAGGTGGTGTCATGGCCTTACTCCCATGAAACGATTGTCGTCCGGTAACGTAAACGCGGTCCAAACGGTTTGCTGGAAAATGACGCGTGAGCCTCCGCCGTTCGATAGAGGGGCTGGCGAGAGCGCGCTCCACCTGGACGAAATCACCCAGGCCATAAGAACTCTCCCTCTTTATAAGAGGTTAGAGCATTTCCTCGTAAGAGGGGCAAAACCCCGGGCGATTAAGCTGTCGCGGCGCGGGTTTTGATTATTTCGGGCAGCATCGCGATGCCGGCGTGGTTCGGCGCGCCGAGCCTCGCGCCGACATAATCCCAGA
>JBEKFQ010000006.1:0-98849 GCA_050013235.1 Beijerinckiaceae bacterium | reverse complement strand
GGACAACAGAAGCAGAAGAAGCGGACATTTGATGTGCTACCAAAACCGGCCAACTTAATTAGCTATCGACAGGCTGCAAATCGCTACTTATAGATTTACCGGAGGCAACGGGATAAGCCACATTCGGAAAGCCCTCGAGAAAGAGAATGCGATCGACAAACCGGTCCGCATGATTCATTTCTTCGATCGACTCTTTGCGCCAATATTTCGCAAGGTCGATATATCCCCAATTGTCTAACATACGAAAATGGAGCCAATACTGGCTAACCGCCGTCAGCTCGCTTCGCAGGCCTTTATTGAGATATTCGATAATCTTGGTATCACCCTTCATGACTCTTCTCCGTAATATAAGCTCTTGCACTTGACCACGCCGGCGCGGATACTAAAAATGAAAAATTCCGTTCGAGAATCAACCGGCGAAAAGCCTTTGTTACCAAGTTAAGTAGAACGGTATGGCATTCAAAAGGCAAATGATATGCCGTCAATCCGCTATGGTATTGAAACGCTTGGTTTGAGTTGAGATCTCTGGCGTCGCTTTGGCCCGGTCTTCCGCGATAACCGCCCGCCCTTTGCGAATTAGACCGCAGATACGGCCATTCCCGGGCGCAAGAATGGTCGTCTCGTCAACGATCCCGATGGGCTCGCCGGCATCGAGTTCGCCGTGGAGAACGTGCTCGACGATGCGTCCGGTCAGATCCTCGACAATCATCAGGCGCAAGCTTGGCGATTTATTTCGTAACAACGGCAGGAGTAGCGGCATCAGATAGGGGGCCAAAGTCGGAATAATGCCGAGCCGCAGCGGCGCGCCCTTGGGATCGCATTGCCGTGCCGCCGCCGCCAACACGTCGTCGTCGGCCGCGACCGCGCGGCGCGCATGATCCAGCACCGGGCTCCCGGCGCTGGTCACTTTGACTACCTTGCCGGCGCCCCCATTGCCGATAATTAGAATAGCCTGACCGCCGGTCCGCGCGGCCCGGTGCTGCTCGAAGATTACAAGCTTCTCGAAAAGCTGGCGCATCAGAACCGCGAGCGGATTCCCGAGCGTGTCGTCCATGCCAAGGGTTGGGGCGCATTCGGCACGCTGATCATCACCCGCGACATCACGAAATATACGATCGCCAAGGTCTTCGAGCCGGGCGCCAAGACCGATATGCTCACGCGTTTCTCGACCGTCGCCGGCGAGGCCGGAGCGGCCGATGCGGAGCGCGACGCGCGCGGTTCCGCGCTGGAATTCTACACCAAGCAGGGCAATTGGGATCTCGCCGGCAATAAAACGCCGGTGTTTTTCGTTCGCGATCCCCCTAGAATTCCCCGATTTCATCCATACACGGAAGCGCCATCCCAAGATTAATCTGCGCTCCGCCACGGCGATGTGGGATTTCTGGTCGCGGTCGCCCGAGAGCCTGCCTCAGGTGACGATCCTCATGTCGGATCGCGGTCTGCCGCAAACGCCGATGAACATGAACGGCTACGGCTCGCATACCTATTCCTTCTGGAACGTGGACGGCGAGCGCTTTTGGGTGAAGTTCCACTGCAAGACCCTGCAAGGCCATGCGCACCATACCAATGCCGAGGCGAACGAGATCGCCGGCAAGACGCGCGAGAGCTATCAGGAAGCTCTGTTCGGCGGGATCGAGAAGGGCGAATTCCCGAAGTGGAAAATGTAAGTCCAGATCATGCCGGAACTCGACGCGAACAAGACCTCGTACAATCCGTTCGATCTCACCAAAGTGTGGCCGCACGCGGAATACCCCATGATCGACGTCGGCATTCTCGAATTGAACCGGAACGCCGAGAATTATTTCAACGAGATCGAGCAGGCCCCCTTCTCGCCCTCGAATGTGGTGCCCGGCATCGGCTTCTCGCCGGATAAAATGCTGCAAGCGCGCATCTTCTCCTATGCCGGCGCGCACCGGCATCGCATCGGCACGCATTACGAGGCGCTGCCGGTCAACCGTCCGCATACGGCGGTCAACACCTATCATAAGGATGGCGCGTTGAATTTTAGGCCCAATCCGGCCAACCCCGATGCCTTTTACGAGCCGAACTCTTTCAATGGCCCGAAGGAAGACCGCTTGGTTGCCGAGCCGCCGTTGAAAATCTCGGGCGATGCCGCCCACTACAATCACCGCGACGGCAACGACGATTGCGGTCAGGTGACGGCGCTGTTCAACCTGTTCGACGCCGGGCAGAAGAGCCGTCTCTTCAGCAATATCGCTGCTGCCACGTGCGGCATCCCCGCAGAGATCGCGGAGCGTCAGCCCGGCCATTTCGCCAAGGTGCAACCGGATTATGCCCCGCGGGCGGGCGTGCCGCCCGCGCCAAGCTTGCCGGAGATTCGCGGCAGGCGGCCGCGGAGTAAGGGTGGGGCGGGAGAAGCATTCTAGCCAGTTCGAGGCTTGCCAAGGCTTCACTCCCGAAAGGGGGTGGAGTCTTTTGCCGGCGCACCCTTTTAGCCAGGAGTCGTTAGCGATCAGCCGAAAGCGCCCTTACGCATTTTCCATTTCGCGCTTCGCGGCGTAAGCCAAAAACCCTGACCGGTTCATTCCCGATCGCTCGGCGTAAGCGTCGATCCTCGCAAGAACGTCCTCCGGCAAGGTGATGTTGACGCGGACGGCGCGCGGCGCCTCGCTCTTGACGGGAACGAGAACCGCCACGCTGTCCCGGTTCTCCGGGTCGTTCATAATGGCTTCGAGGGATGACGGTTCCGGGACCGCTTCGCCATCCGCAGCCATGCCGGATAAATGCAGAGCGAGAGCTTCTTCGGCGAAAGACCGGGCTTCGTCGAGGCTGGTTCCAGCCGTGACGCATCCGGGAAGGTCGGGAAAGGACACGCCATAATCAGAGTCCGCGTCCTTGTGGATGAGGGCGATGTAGTGGCGCATGGGCTTACCTCAGCTTGATGCCGGATTGTTTTTCAATGCTTCGAAGCGTTCCGATAGGAATGTCTCTCTTGGGGTGAACGACCGTAACGCGGCCTGGTTTCGTCAAGTGCTTGAATTGCTTATGGCTGCCGGATTGATTGACTTCAAACCAGCCGTCAGCAGATAGTTCGGCGATGACGCCCCGGCTGTCCATGTGTGTATAAATACACACGACGATGGCCTCGGTCAAGACCATGCACTTCTTCTTGGGGGTGTGTGATCGACCCCTCTACCCCTGCGCCCCAGTCTCCGTCACCCCGCCATGCGCCGCCGACCATTTTACGGGGTCGTTCAAGAATGCCTCGACTTCCGTCAGCACGCTCGCCGGGAAATGGCCGCTGGCCTTGGCGGCCTCGAGCACGTCCCACCAGGTCGTGAGGTAGTGCAGCTTGACCTTCAGTTCGTCCATGAGTTCGCGGCTCTTCGGGAAAATATCGTAGAAGAACAGCACGAAACAATGATCGACCGTGGCGCCGGCCTCGCGCAGCGCGGTCACGAAATTCGCTTTGCTGCCGCCGTCGGTGGCGAGATCCTCGACGAGCAGGGTGCGCGCGCCTTCGGTGACGAGCCCTTCGATCCGCGCATTGCGGCCAAAGCCTTTCGGCTTCTTGCGGACATATTGCATGGGCAAGCCGAGCCGGTCGGAAATCCAGGCGGCAAAGGGAATGCCGGCCGTTTCGCCGCCCGCGATGACATCGAGCGATTCGTAGCCGATCTCCCGCAGGATGGTGGCGGCCGCGAAATCGTTCAACGCGGTTCGCAGCCGGGGATAAGAAATGATCTTGCGGCAGTCGATATAGACCGGGCTCGCCCCACCCGAGGTCAGAATGAAGGGCTTGTCTTCGTAGAAGTGGACCGCCTTGATTTCGAGCAGCATTTTCGCGGCTTCGCGGGCGATGACGGCCTTGTCGGCGGAGAGGGGATAGGTTGCCATGCGAATGTGCTCCGCGTGAGGGGAACCCGTCATCAAGGACACGAGGCCGGTCAATCGGGGAATGCGCCTCTTTTCGATGGACGCGAGGCGGACGTCAACCCGCCCCGGACATTTGCCCCCTGGGCTGGCGCGCGACAGTCTGTTGGATCAGGTTCCACGCTCAGCGCGGATCCTCGAGGGCCCGTGAAATTTCCTTAAGACCGGGCAAAACCTGTTCGATTTGGTCCCGCAAGGAATTCCCGGCCTCGCAGCTCGTCCGCAAAAAGCTGTTCATCGCAAACAGGATCACGGCCAGAACAATGAGGCGATTGATGATGAGGGACACCGCCCATTTGATCATGGCTGGTCTCCAAGGTAGGCCGGGCCGCGCTTTGAGACCGGGTTCGCATGTCTTGATCCAGGAAACCGGTCGAGAATGCATGGGCAAACAACGGTTCTGGCGGCGTTTCGAACGCCGTGGGCGCTGGTCCGTCTCGTTTTAGGCGCTGAGCGGCACATGCTACGCGGGCTCGCTGAGCGTGGCGATACGTCTCGCAAGGGTAGCGCGTTCCGCTTCGAGCACCCTCATTCGCCGGACGGTTTCGATCGAGATGACGGTGTCTGCGTTGGATGCCAGAAAAACGATGCCCGCTTCCGTCTCCTGCCGCCATATTATCCGTACCCGGCGGCTCTCGCCTTTCTGAGGGATCATCAAGTCGAATTCGTCGGGGCACGTCACCGGGTGCGCGAAAACGAGCTTCGCGCCATTCTGGGACATGTTCCGGACCATGCAGTCGATTGTGGAGCATCGGTTGTTGAATGCGATCCTGCTCCCCAGATACGTGCGCCCCCGGTGTTCTCTTCTACGCTGTTGCATGTGCATCCCCAATTTGCACAACCGTCATCTACACGCTGACAGGGAGCAAATCGCTGGCCACCCGTTATTGGGAGTAACGCGGACGGTTCTGACGGGGATTTGGCGAAAATCGGATAAGGCCATCAATTCCAATCGTCGCGCGCTTCGAAGCTTTTCACTTACGGAGTGGCTTACTCGGCGAGGCTGAAATTCATACGAATGGAGAGATTATAGGCTCGGTGCCTGCTCCTCCCCGCTTTTTGCGAGGTTGTCTAAGCGGGCTCCTTGGTGCCAGGGGCAATGAAGGAGGGCGTCAAACACTTACGGCATGGCTGGGCCACTAGCTTGGTTTGGGTTTCCCCCTGCCGTGAAACCGCGCGCCTTTTGCTCGAGATCGCGGAATTTATCCGAAATTTGGTCGAGTTGTGCCACCCACGCGGGGTTGAGGGCTTGATGTTCGATCAAAGCGTGGAAACGCGTCATGATCATTATGAGGAACAGCGGCTTCACGAAAGCGGCGCGTGCCGCAAGAGCGAAAAGCACGGCAATGAAGACGCTGACTACGCCCGCTGATTCACGGACGGAATGGGGCAGGATGGCGGTGATCGCCGCTGCGGGGATCAACATGAGAACGCACAAGCCGGCGCTCAGTACTTTTTCGAGCACGACGATCCAGATCGAGGTTTTGAGGATCGGCTTGGCGTTCTGGCAATAATAGACCATCCCGTCGCGCGCGCCGTCCCAGGGGTTTTCGATGCCACGGGCGAGATTGTAGGAAAAAATCACCTTGTCCATATAGCGTGTCGAGGCTCGCAAAATGGCCGTGACCAGATTCGCGACGGACTCGAGACCGGGAATGGGCAGCGCTTCGGCGACCCAATCCAATGTATTATGGAAGGCGTTCAAAGTCCCGCGGATCAGCATGTTCATGCCGAACAACATATTCACCTGGCCAAACCGTTCCGTGACGATCCGCCTGCCGTGGGCAAGCATAGATTCCCCGCCGCAATCGATCTTTCCATGAACGATCAACTCGGTCAGTACCGCCACGTGGCCGCATTCGATGAGATGGAGCGCATATCGCAAAAGCGTCGACCAAATCCAGAAGGCAGCGCATGCGCAACCGATAAACCAAATCCAGCCAAAGGCTTGCGCGATATGCGTGCCGAGCCAGGCGGCTCCTCCGAATGTAATCACGATCCAAAGGATGCAAATGAAGGACGCCGCCAGTAAAATTCCGAAACGGGCGAGGGCATAGGGCAGGCTCTGGATGAGCAGGCCGGAGGCCGATGCCAGGGAACTGTCGCGGATGGCTAGAGGATATGGCTGGGACTCGAAGGATTCGGACATGAGGCTGATCCAAAGTGAGAATAACGGCGTTATTCATGCATAAAAAGGCCGGTGACGCGCGTTGTTTTGCAACGGCGTTCTGGAGTTCTTTGCGTTCGAGCGGGGAGAGATCGCGCTGGGCTGCGCCGGATGGTTGATGTACACGCCCTCCACCGGCACAGGCCTTTGTCGCGCGCGGTGCGGAAAAGGTTCATGGGGCCGGTGCGGAATTGCTTGGCGCCGGCGGAAGAACGCCATTGGCCCCATCAAATTGCGGACTCATCGACGCATTGCCCACAGCAGTGAGACCTTTTAAATGGACACGGCGTTGGACCCGGTGACTTTGGTACGGTGGTATCGCGCCGGTCTGCAAGTGTCATGTTTTCACAAGAGTTTCTGGAGGACTGGCATGGGCTTCGACATTACGCTCACAATCAACGGCGAGCGCCGTGTCATTCCGCTCGAGGATGCGCGCGTCTCGTTGCTCGACCTCCTGCGCGAGCGTCTCGGCTTGACCGGCACCAAGAAAGGCTGCGATCGCGGCCAATGCGGGGCTTGCACGGTTTTGGTCGGCGGGCGGCGGATCAATTCCTGTCTGACGCTGGCGGTCAGCCTCGACGGCGCCGATGTGACCACAATCGAGGGGATCGCGCGCGGCGGCGTGTTGCATCCGGTGCAGGCGGCCTTCATCGAACATGACGGCTTTCAATGCGGCTTTTGCACGCCCGGTCAGATCATGAGTGCCATTGGCCTGATCCGGGAGGGCCAGGCGGGGGATGATCCCGAGCGCATCCGCGAGGGCATGAGCGGCAATCTCTGCCGCTGCGGCGCCTATCTCGGGATCACGGAAGCGATTCTCGAAGCCCAGACAAAAATGCCGCCGCAAAATGCGGGAGAGCCGGTATGAAACCGTTCGATTACAACCGGGCTTCCACCGTTGACGAGGCTATCGCTACTGCGTCGGGTGCCGGCAGCGTCTATCTCGCCGGAGGCACCAATCTTCTCGATTTGATGAAAGGCGGGATCAGCCGTCCGTCGCGTCTCGTCGATATCACGCGGCTGCCGGGCCTCGATGCAATCGAATGGCTGCCCGATGGCGCCGTGCGGATCGGCGCGCTGGTGCGCAATAGCGATCTCGCGCATGACGCCAATTTCGTCAGCCGCTTTCCCGCCGTGGCGGAGGCGTTGCTGTCGGGGGCTTCGGCGCAATTGCGCAACGCCGCGACGGCCGCGGGCAATCTTCTCCAGCGCACCCGGTGCCAATATTTCTACGACACCGCGAGCGCGTGCAACAAACGCACGCCTGGCGCGGGATGCAACGCCATGGGCGGGTTCACACGGACGCATGCGATCCTGGGCTGGAGCGCGCATTGTATCGCCACGCACCCTTCCGATTTCTGCGTCCCGCTCGTGGCGCTCGATGCCGTTGTCGAGATCGAAGGCAAGAATGGCCGGCGCGAGGTGGCCTTGGAGGCGTTCCATTTGCTGCCCGGCGAGACGCCGGAGCGCGAGACGATCCTCGAGCCAGGCGATCTCGTCATTGCCGTGCGTTTGCCAGGTAGCGCCGCCGGTTTTGCCGGCCATGCCCGCTATCTCAAGGTCCGGGATCGAACCTCTTACGCCTTCGCCATCGTCTCCGCCGCCGCGGCTTTGCGCTTCGAGAATGGGGCGATTGCCGAGGCGCGGCTGGCGTTTGGCGGCGTCGCGCTCAAACCCTGGCGGGCGCGCGAGGCCGAAAGCCTGTTGGCGGGCGCGGCCGCAGGTCCGGATGTTTTTGCTAAAGCCGCCGCCATTGCGCTGACGGATGCAAAACCGTCAGGCGACAATGCCTATAAGATCGAGCTGGCCCGGCGTGTCGCCGTGCGCGCCTTGCGCCTTGCCGCGGCGGGTACGCCGGAGCGTGTCCCGGCGTTGCCCGCCTCGCCTTTCGCCGCAATCCCAGGAGTGTCCGCCCATGTCTGAGACAACACGCTCCGGGACCGCTCCGGTGGAGACCAAAGCACCTGGACATGTTCGCCACGGCTCCAATGCCGGCCAGCCTCTGACGCGCCGCGAGGGTATTCTCAAGGTGACGGGCGCGGCCGGCTATGCCGCGGATCATCATCCGCCTGGTCTGTTGCACGCCGTTTTGGCGGTGAGCCGCATTGCGCGGGGCCGCGTGACGCATCTCGACATCGCGGCCGCGAAGGCGCATCCCGGTGTCGTCGAGGTGATGACGCCGGCCAATGCGCCGAAACTCGCCAAGTCGCCAGACTTGAAAGAGCATCCTTTCGCCTGGCGGTTGGATCTTCTGCAAAACGATCGCGTGCGTTACGCCAACCAACCCATAGCCGTCGTCCTTGCGGAATCCTTGGAAGCAGCGACGGAAGGAATGACACTTCTCGCGCCTCGCTACGAGGAAGAGCCCGCGCGGATCGGGCTCGATGCGGACAGCCCTCGAGAGCTCTATGCGGTCGGCGCCGGTTCTCCGGCCAAGGACGGGGTGGGGGATGTCGAGACAGGTCTCGCGGACGCGGTGCAAAGCATTGGCGTGACCTACGAGACGCCGCCTCAATATCATAACCCCATCGAACCCCATGCCGCCGTCGCGGAGTGGGTTGGCGGAAAACTGATCCTTTATACGCCGACTCAAGCGCTATCGATGGCGCAGGGCCGGATCGCCAGTCTGTTCGGGATCAAGCCGGCCGATATTTTGATCAAAAGTCCGTATTTGGGCGGCGGCTTCGGCGGCAAGGGATCGATTTCCGGACCGCAAATTCTGGGCATCATGGCGGCCCGTCTCACAAAGCGCCCGGTCAAGCTCGTTTTGCGGCGCGAGCAGATGTATGGCCCCGTGGGGCACCGCGCGGCGACCCGGCAAACCTTCCGCCTTGGAGCGGATGCGGCGGGCGCCTTGACCGCGCTCGAGCATCGCACCTTGACGGCATCGAGCTCTTTCGATGATTTTTACGAACCGGCGGGCGGGGCCAGCCGGCATCTCTATGCTTCCCCGGCCATATTCACCACGCATGAGGCCGTTCGCAACGATACGGGCACTCCGACTTTCATGCGCGCGCCTGGCGAAGCGACGGGCAGTATCGCGCTGGAAAGCGCGATGGACGAGTTGGCCGGAAAATGCGGTTTGGACCCGCTCGAATTCCGCCTACGGAATTATGCCGAAATCGAGCCCATCACGGGCAAGCCTTATTCCTCGAAAGCCCTACGGGAATGTTATGCCCAAGGGGCGGCGCGGTTCGGCTGGGCCTCGCGGCCTCTCGCGCCGCGCCAGATGCGCGATCATGACGGGCTTCTCACGGGATGGGGCATGGGCACCGCATTGTTTCCGGCGCTGATGTTCCAGGCCGAGGCGCGCGCGATTTTGCGGGCGAAGGGTCCGGCGCGGGTCGAGATTGGCGCGCACGACATGGGGCAGGGTGCCTGGACGAGCCTTGCGCAAATTGCCGCCGAGAGCCTCGGCGTCGATTACGACCAGTTGGAATTCGAGATCGGTTCCTCGGATCTGCCCAATGCGGGGATCGCAGGCGGCTCGGCCCATACCGCGACGGCCGGCACGGCGATTCATCATGCCGCCGCCGATGTCATCGCTCAGTTGACCGCTCTCGCGGTGAATGACGAGCGCTCGCCGTTGTACGGCGCGGGCAATCGCAATCTCGTGGCGCGTGGCGGCCGGTTGTTTCTGCAAGACGACGAAAGTCGGGGCGAGACCTACGAGACGATCCTGGCCCGTGGGGGACGCGCCAGTATCGAGGGCAAGGGAAGCGCCGCGCCCAATCCGGCGAGCCAGCAGGCCTATGCCATGCACGCGCATGGCGCGGTCTTCGCCGAGGTCAAGGTCGATCCCGATCTCGGGCAGATCCGCGTGACGCGCCTCGTCGGCGCCTTCGCCGCCGGACGGATCATCAATCCGCGAATGGTGCGGAGCCAATATTACGGCGGCATGATCTGGGGCATGTCCTTCGCCTTGCACGAGCATGCGCTCGCCGATCCGCGTTCGGGACGCGTGATGAATGCCAATCTCGCGGATTATCATGTGCCGGTGAATGCGGATGTTCCAGCCATGGAGGCGATTATCGTCGAGGAGCACGATCCCCACGTGAACGCGTTGGGGATCAAGGGCGTTGGCGAAATAGGCGTGACCGGAACGGCCGGCGCCATTGCCAATGCGGTTTGGCACGCAACGGGTGTCCGGGTACGGGAATTCCCGATCACGTTGGATAAGTTGTTGGGGTAGCGGAGCTTATTTTGCCTCGCCTGCGCCGGACGCCCCGGCGATCACCAGACCTGCGGGGATATGCTCTTCCAAGCGGCGGATGATGTGGATCAACTCGGCGACCTCGGTCTCGCGGAGAAGGTCGAGCTTTTGATGCAGCAGTTCGATCTCGAGTTCGGCCTTGGCGTTGATGGTGTAATCGTGCTGCGCGGCATCGCGGTCGATGGCGGATTGGCGGTTTTGGCTCATCATGATGAACGGCGCGGCGTAGGCCGCCTGGAACGACAGCGCGAGATTGAGCAAGATGAAGGGATAGGGATCCCATTGTTGGACATAGGCCGTGACGTTCAAAACGATCCAAATCATCAAAAGAATGCTCTGGATGATGATGAAACGCCACGAGCCCATGGTCGCGGCGACCCAATCGGAAATACGATCGCCGATCGGAAATTCGGGATGCGGCTTTTCCATGCGCTTGCGGCGCGCCGCGCGCATTTGGTCCAAAAGCTTGATTTCTTGGTCGTGCAGGCGGAGCGTAATATTGGCGACGACGTTCATGGCTGGTTTCCTTGCCTGTTTTGCCTGTCACGATGAGATGACAAAATCGTGACAAGCCGGCCGGCCAAGGCCGCGGCTCAACCCAGAAACGAACGTGTCAATCCCGAAACGAACTTGGCGGCGGCGGTTCGAGAAAGCGCAGCAAGGCGTTCCATTCGCGTGACGTATGAATGTCCATGCCTTGATCGACGCCGCCCTCGTATTGCCGCGCGGTCAATTCGCGGACCTCGGGCGAGATGGGCGACAAGGCTTGGCCCGTCGATTGAACGGTGATCTGAGCGCGGCAGGCCCGTTCGAGATTAAACATGAGAATGAACGCCTCGGCGACGGAACGTCCGGTCGTGAGCAGGCCGTGATTGCGCAGGATCAAGGCCTTGGCTTGGCCGAGATCCGCGACAAGGCGGGCGCGCTCGCCAAGGTCGAGCGCGATGCCCTCGTAGTCGTGATAGGCGATGCGGTTGTGAAACTGCAGGCTCCATTGATTGCAGGGCTGCAAACCGTCCCGCAGCGACGAGACCGCGACGCCGGCGTAAGTATGCGTGTGCAGTACGCAGATCGCGTCGTGGCGGGCGCTATGCACGGCGCTGTGGATGGTGAAGCCCGCGGGGTTCACGCCATGGGCCGATTCCCCGACAATCTGCCCGTCGAGATCGATCTTGACGAGCGAGGAAGCGGTGATCTCCCGGAACAGCAGGCCATAGGGATTGATGAGGAAATGGCCGGAGCTGCCGGGCACGCGGGCGGAGACATGGGTATAGATGACATCGTCCATGCCGAAATAGGCGATGAGCCTATAGCAGGCCGCGAGATCCTGGCGGATGGCCCATTCGGCTTCGGACATGCTGGACGGCTTCGGCATGGCGGCGATTCTCCCCGTAACGTCTCATGTCCGGTCGGTGCCGGAGCGTTTGCTACGATCCATTTCCGGTTTCTATGCACTGTTCTTTATAGCGCAATCAAGCATTTTGGCCGGTTAAATCCGCTGCGGGCATTCGCTGCCAGCCGCAGTGCCGGTGATTTGCTTTATAAAATTCCGGGTCGAAGCGTTGTGCTCCGATGACCGGAAAATCGCTGCGATTTCGGAAAGAATTGGCGCCCCGGCGAGATCCTTAAAAACGACGCCGGGTATTTGCACGCAGCCGCAAAGCGAATTTGGCACAATGGCGATGCCGCCTCCGAGCGAAACATAGGAAGCTACGGCGACGAGATTGCCGGGTCGAGCCCCGAGGACCGGCTGGAAACCACCCCGTTTACCGACCTCGAATGTTCCTGCTTCCTGTTCCGGCAAAACGAAAGTCTCTCCGGCTATCTCTCGCGGCTCGAGCGGTTTGCGCCTATTCGCTAAAAAGTGTTGGGAAGGCAAGGCGACGCAGAACCGGTCACGAAAGAGGACATGCGCGCGAAGGCCTGCTGGCAACGAGAGGGGGAGGCGGACAAACGCGACATCGAGCGCCCCGGCCTCGACCATTGCGGCAACCTGATTCATCGGTAGCTCGGCGGCATCGATATGAACATCGACGTGGGATTCCCGGAATGCGGCCACTTGCTGTTGCAGCACACCGGAATAAGCCGCGGAGGCAACAAAGCCGATCACAATACGCCCTAGTTGCCCGCGTCCAGCTCGCCGCCCCGTTGCGGCGGCGCGTTCGATTTGGGCGAGCGCCGAGCGCGCATCCGGCAGGAATGCCTCGCCCGCCGAACTCAGACGCACGCTGCGCTTGGTACGGATGAACAGCTCGGCGGCGAGATCGCGCTCAAGCTCTTGAATCTGAACAGTCAGCGAGGGGGGCGACAGCTCCAACCGCTCCGCGGCACGAGCGAAATGCAGCTCTTCGGCAACGGCGATAAAGGCTCGAAAGTGTCTAAGCTCCATAACACCACTCCAACAATTCAGTGCAGCCTAATTAAATAGACGCCGCGCGGCAATGAAAGGGCAGGCCGGAACGCTTATCCTGCCTCCGCTGCATGGCCGGACCGCATTTTGCTTTGTGCGCTTTCAGGATATATGCCAATGGATCGTCAATATTCACCGCTCCCACCGCTTTCCGTTGGAATTCGTGGCCTTTGTCCAAGATGCGGGCAAGGGCATCTCTTCGAAGGATTCCTTAAACTCGCGCCGCGCTGCGAAGCATGCGGTTTGGACTATAGCTTTGCCGATCCGGCCGACGGTCCAGCCTTTTTTGTCATCTGCTTCGCTTGCATCCCTTCCGCGTTAATGGCCGTCTGGATAGAAATTGCTTTTCAGCCGCCCTATTGGGTTCATCTCGTCACAAGCTTTCCATTCATGCTTCTGACCTGCATCCCACCGCTTCGCCCGCTGAAGGGCTGGTTGGTCGCGAGTCAGTATTTTTATAAAGCGGGAGAGGGCCGCTTGGATTTGCGGCCGCGCGTTTAATTTTCGCAAGTCCCGTCTAGCCCGGCATATAGAGCTATACGGTTGCCGGGGCGCTTTTTGATTTCGGTCAATGCGGACTTGCTGCGGCAATGCTTGATTCTCAAAAAATAAGGGAGACCCAAATGCGGACAATTCTAAGAATTGCCGGTGCCGCCGTTGTCGTCATGGTGCTCGGCGCCGAAGCCTTCGCAGCGGATCCCTGTACCAAGATACCGGGCGTTTGGTCGTGGTTCACGAATGGCGACGCGATCTTCGATCGAGATGGCACGCTGATACAAGGCGCATTGACCGGAACCTGGACGTGCACCAACCGCCGCGTCGTCATATTCTGGAGCCACGGATTCGTCGACCGTCTTTTACTGTCGTCCGATGGAAATCATTTGACAGGAAACAACGGCATCATTCCGGTATGGGGGAACCGGATTCGCTAGTGATCCCGGCGGAGCCTTAAACTCTCGCGCCGCTGGCTTTTTTCGGGAGCGCGGCGTCCGTTTCGCGAGGAGTTGGCAAGGTTGGTTCCGGCGCCGCCGGCAGCGAGGTCTTCCGATGTATCCTGTCACGAGCCCTTTGCTGACCGACCTTTATCAACTGAACATGCTCCAGGCCTATCTGGAGCATGGACAGACGGAGACGGCCGTCTTCGAATTCTTCGTGCGCAAGTTCCCGGCGCGCAGGGGCTTTCTGATCGCTGCCGGGCTCGAGCAGGCCCTCGGCTATCTCGAGACGTTGCGTTTTTCCCCGGACGAGATCGCCTGGCTCAGGCAAAGCGGCAAATTTTCGCATGAATTCGTCGATTATCTCACGACATTCCGCTTCACCGGCGCCGTCGAGGCCATGCCCGAGGGAACCGTCTTCTTCGCGAACGAGCCTATCGTCAGGGTGATCGCGCCGTTGCCGGAGGCGCAGTTCGTCGAGACGCGCCTCGTCAATATTTTCCATTTTCAATCCCTGATCGCCGCTAAGGCGGTGCGCATGGTTCTCGCCGCTCCCGGCAAGCAACTCGTGGATTTCGGCCTCCGCCGTGCCCATGGGGCCGAGGCGGGGCTCCTGGCCGCGCGCGCGAGCTATTTGGCAGGCTTTACTGGTACGGCAACTCTGCTGGCGCAAAAGGAATTCGGCCTTCCGGTCTTCGGGACCATGGCGCATTCCTTCGTTCAGGTACACGATACCGAGACGATGGCCTTCGAAATGTTCGCCCGTTCGCGCCCTGACAATCTTGTCTTGCTGATCGATACTTACGATACGGAGGCAGCCGCCCGGAAAGTCGTGAAATTGGCTTCTCGCTTGAGAGCGCAGGGTATTCGCGTGCATGGTGTCCGCCTCGACAGCGGGGACTTGATTGCTTTGTCGAGGAGTGTCAGGCGCATCCTCGACGAGGGTGGCCTGAGCGACGTCACGATCTTCGCCAGTGGCGGGCTCGATGAAGACGCGTTGCTCGAGATTGCGAAAGCGGGAGCTCCGATCGACGGGTTCGGCATCGGCACCAGCTTGACCACCTCATCCGATGTGCCGGCGCTCGATTGCGCCTACAAGCTTCAGGAATACGCTGGGATCGCCCGGCGCAAACGCTCGGCGGGCAAAGCGACTTGGCCGGGCCGCAAACAAGTCTGGCGCAGCTTTGGAGCCGGCGGACGAATGACCGGCGACGTCATATCGGTCGAGGGCGACCCGCAACCCGGCGAACCGCTGCTGCGGCCCGTCATGCGTAACGGCCGGCGGCTCGGCCCATCGCCTTCGCTCGCCGAAGTCCGCGGCCATACGGAGCGCGGGCTTGCGCAATTGCCGGAGGAGCTTCGCCGTCTCGACGCGGGAATCGTTTACCCCGTGACGATCGCGGAGCGATTGATCGCGCTGGCCGATGAGGTCGACCGTGAGCAGAGGGCGCGCGAGCAACAGCCGGAGAACGGCCCCGCCGATTGATCTGCCGCAAGACGCCGCCCTCCAAACGGGAATAGAAGATAATGAATAGGAGGAAGACATGGACCCGGAAATGCCTGAGATCAACACCGACAAAGTCTGCTTCGTCATCGTCAAGGCGCGCGAATACGATGTTCAGGACGATGGGTTGGAAGGAGAAGGTTCCAATGCCACGGACGATAATTTCGCGAGCGTCTATGCGACGGACAAGAGCGACAGCGTCCGCAGGGAGTTGAAGGACTTCATCGATGGCATGGATGAAGACGAACAGTGCGAACTTGTCGCGCTCTGTTGGCTCGGGCGCGGCGATTTCTCCACGGAGGAGTGGAAGATTGCCGTCGCGCAGGCGCGAAGCCGGCGCCAAGGCTCGACAGCCGATTATCTCATCGGCATCCCCTTGGTGTCGGATTATCTCGAGGAAGGCCTCTCGAAGTTCGATCTATCCTGCGAGGGATTCGAGATGGGGCGCCTCTGAGCGGGCAATTGGAGTAAGGGAGCATCACATGCAAGTTCCAGTCGAAATCGCCTTCCAAAATTCCGAACCTTCGGAGGCCGTCCAGGCAGAGATCGAAAAACAGGCCAAGCGGCTCGAAAAATTCTCGGACCGGATCACCAGCTGCCACGTGAATGTCATGGTGCCGCATACCCGGCACAGGCAAGGCGATCTGTTCAAGATCAGTATTCGTATCGCGATGCCCGAGCATAAGGATGTCCTCGTCACCAAGACACACGGCGACGTGCCGGAGCACGAACACGTCATGGTCGCGATCAAGGATGCCTTCGCCACGGCGCAGCGCCAGATCGAGGACGCCATCCGCGAGCTGCGCGGTCAGGTCAAGCCGCATGAAGCGGAAGACCATGGCCGCGTGACGAAATTCGTCGCGGAGAAGAATTGCGGATTCATCGAAACCGCCGACGGCCGCGAGGTCTACTTCCACCGCAACAGCGTTCTCGACGGCGCCTTCGATGCTCTGCACGTCGGGTCCGAAGTTCGCTTCGTCGAGGAGATGGGGGATAAGGGCGCGCAGGCCAGCACGGTTCGCCTCATCGGCAAACACCACCCGGTTTAAGGGAGGGATGGGTCACGGCAGAGCCCGCTTATGGGGGGCTCTTCGTGGTTACGGCGCTGATGAGGGGGCAGTGACACATTGCGAAAATGGCGGTCGTTGCAGCGATGCCCGGCTTTGTCAGTCTTCAACAAGTGGCGCCTGCCTTGTCGCAACCCCGCCTAATATAGTCGTTGACCGGTGGGAGCGTGCAAAGCCACCGTAAAGCATATTCGAATAAGGGTCTCAAATAAGGCATGCCAGCGGACCTGAAAATTTAACTAATTGAATTAATTTATAAAATACGCATTTTGGTGGCCTCTCCGGGACTCGAACCCGGACGCCTTGTGGGCTCAGCATTTTAAGTGCTGTGCGTCTACCTGTTTCGCCAAGAGGCCGCCGAGCCCCCTTCTTTCACCGGATTGCGCGCTTTGCAACTGTCTCGCCTCTCTTGACGCGGATGTTATAACATAATAATTTTCGCGCATGATCGAACTTGCCGCCGACGTCCAAAGCCGCGCCCATGAACATTCCCATGGTCATGCGCATTCCCATCCGGAGCCGCTGACGCTCTCGCTCATGGCCCAATCGGCCGGTCTGCGCGTTGTTGCGGCCGCGAGCTTTCTCGTCCTGCTCTGGGCCGTGATTTGGTGGGCGGTAAGCCTGCCATGAGCGCCCCAATCCGGCTCCAGGATTTGACCGTGGCCTATGACCGGCATGCGGCGGTGCATCATGTCAGCGGGGTGTTCGAGCCCGGCAGCATGACGGCGATCGTCGGGCCCAATGGCGCGGGAAAATCGACCTTGTTGAAGGCGCTGCTGGGCGAAAAAGCAATTGCGTCGGGCTCGGTCGACTGGGGCGGTTTGCCCTTGTCCGCCGTCGGCTATCTCCCGCAAGTCGCCGAGATCGACCGGTCTTTTCCGCTCAGCGTCGGCGATACGGTGCTGCTTGGGGCGTGGCGGCAAAGCGGGGCTTTTGGCCGGATCAGCCGCGAGATGCGCGAGCGGGGACGCGCGGCGCTCGCGAGCGTGGGCCTCGATGGGTTTGGTCCCCGGCCCATCGGCGCGCTGTCGTCCGGGCAATTCCGCCGCGTTCTCTTCGCGCGGTTGATGCTGCAAGACGCGGAGGTGATCATTCTCGACGAGCCGTTTGCCGCCATCGACGCGCGCACGACCGAGGATCTCTTGGCCTTGCTCGAGGGCTGGCACAAGCGATCGCGCACCATAATCGCCGTGCTTCACGATTTCGAGCAGGTGCGCGCGCATTTCCCGCAGACTTTGCTGATCGCGCGCGAGCTGATCGCCTGGGGCGACACGCCTAACGTCATGAGCGCCGAAAACCTGCTGCGCGCGCGGGCCATGTCGCAAAATTGGGATGACGTGCAAGAGATTTGCGACGACGCGCACCGGCACGTCGCATGAGTCTCTATGCCTTTCTCATTGCGCCCTTTGCCGATTTCGGCTTCATGCGCCGCGCCTTGGTCGCTTGTCTGGCCTTGGGCCTGGGGTCCGGTCCCATCGGCATTCTCTTGGTGTTACGGCGGATGAGTTTGGTCGGCGATGCCATGAGCCACGCGGTCCTTCCCGGCGCGGCGATCGGGTTTCTCGTTTCCGGCCTGTCGCTGCCCGCGATGGGAATCGGCGGTATCGTGGCGGGGCTCGCGGTGGCGCTGTTGTCGGGTCTCGTCAGCCGCACCACGGCTTTGCGCGAGGATGCGAGTTTCGCGAGTTTCTATCTGACGTCCTTGGCGCTCGGGGTGCTCATCGTGTCGCTGCGCGGGTCCAGCGTCGATCTCCTGCATGTTCTCTTCGGCAGTATCCTCGCGATCGACGCCTACGCTTTGATCTTGGTCGGCGCGATTGCGTCGATCACCGTGGTGACGCTTGCGGTCATCTACCGTCCGTTGGTGGCGGAATGTTTCGATCCCGGCTTTTTGCGCGCCGTGTCTGGGCGCGGCCCGCTGTACCATCTCTTGTTCTTGTTGCTCGTCGTGCTGAATCTCGTCGCCGGCTTTCAAGCGCTCGGCACGTTGATGGCCGTGGGGCTGATGATGCTGCCTGCCGCCGTGGCGCAGCTCTGGGTGCGCGGCATGCCAGCCCTGATCGCGGTATCGATCGCCACGGCTTGCGTCTCGGGCTATGCCGGCTTGGTTCTTAGTTTCCACTCCGGTCTCGCGTCGGGGCCAACGATCATTCTCGTCGCCGGCGGGCTTTATCTCTTGTCGCTTCTCTTTGCGCCCTCGGGTGCGCTACGCCGGTTGCTCCCACAGCGCCATTTCGCGAAAAGGACAGGCCAATGATGACGAACATTGCCCGTTGCGCCGGGCTCTTGGCGCTTCTTGCCGTGGCGGGCGGGCCAGCCGAGGCGCGGCCGCTTAAAGCTGTCGCCAGTTTTACCGTGCTGGCCGATATGGTCCGAGTCGTTGGGGGTGATAAGGTCGAAGTCCGCACCCTGGTCGGGCCGAATGGCGATCCCCATACGTTCGAACCCGCGCCCGACGATGCCCGCGCGCTCAAGGACGCCGATATTGTTTTCGTCAACGGGCTCGGGCTGGAAGGCTGGATGGATCGTTTGATCGTGGCTTCCGGCTATAAGGGAACGCCGGTCGTGGCCTCGATGGGCGTGGCCCCGTTGCAAATGGAGGATGACGGCAAGATCGTCATCGATCCCCATGCCTGGAATAGCGCCGCCAATGGAATGATCTACGTCGCGGTGATCGCCAAGGCGCTCGCCGCCGCCGATCCCGGGGATCGCGCGACCTTCGAGAAGAATGCCGAACGCTACGAGGTCGAACTTTCGGTTCTCGATGCCGAGACCAAGGCGGCCGTGGCCGCCATTCCCGAGGCGCGCCGCAAGATTCTCACCACACATGATGCCCTTGGCTATTTCGCCAAGGCCTACAGCATCGAAATCTTGGCGCCGCTCGGCATTTCGACGGAGCAAGAGCCCTCCGCCGCGACCGTCGCCGCTTTGATCACGCAGATCAAGAAGGACGGGATTAAAACCTATTTTCTCGAAAACTCGAACGACCCCCGGCTGATCGCTCAAATCGCCCGCGCCACCGGTGCGCAGCCGGGCGGCGAACTCTATGTCGAGTCTCTGTCCAAATCCGACGGCCCTGCCGCGACTTATCTCGATATGTTTAAACGCAATGCCGGTCTCATCGTGAAAGCGATGAGCGGCCGGAACTGATCCGGGCTCGCGCGGCTTATCCCGCTTCCCTTAATACTTTTAGGGAAACTTTTTGTGGGCTGATTAATTGCAGCCTATTGGTTTCGGCGATCCGGAGACTTCAATAAAAAACTCCCGTTTTTCGTGGGAGTTTTTACGTGTCTTGGTTCGTTACGCCGAGATAAACAATCTTTACGCGATCCCGGCGGTAATTTTATCGAGCAAGGTGATCAACCGGCTTTTCGAGGCGCCGGCGATCCGGTCGAGTTCCTCTTCATGCTCACGCGCGCGCGCCAGCAGTTTGTCGAGGATGCGCTCGCCCTTCTTGGTCAAGCTCAGCGTCACGCTGCGGCGGTCGTGCAGAGAAGGTTTGCGCGTGATGAAACCGTTTTTCTGCAAATCCTTGATCAGCGGGCTGACGGTGGACTTGTCGCGCGCGATCGCGCGGCCCAGGGCACTTTGCGAAATGCCGGGGTTCAAGTGGATGATCGCGAGAGCCGGAAAACGGCCGGGCTTCAGGAGATCGTCGTCGGCCTGCCGTGTGAAGCTCCGGTACGAGGCATCTTGCGCGAGGCGAAGATGAAAACCGATAAAGCCATCGAGAAAACCGAGCTTGATCTCGCCGCTGGCCTCGAGCGGCTCCGCCGTTGGCTCATTTACGATTTGCTTGCGCGCCCGAACCACCATAGATCCTCCCAATAATACCGTCGCGGCAACACGTGCCGGACCAAACAGTGCGGGGTTACTCGCTTATCTGTTTGGCGAAAAACCACATACGCGCTTTCTCGAGCTAATGCAAGTGTTATCAATTATTAATTGAGTGATGTTGTCAATAGCCATCCGCCCTCCGTCTGGCCGGATCCCCTAGTTATTGATAGAAAAGAAATTGCATTCACTAGAAAAAGTCGCGGCAATTAAATTTTCGTCCAATTGAAAAAAATTATCCACGCGAGCGCCGGTATCCGCCGGGCATTTTTTCTTTGCGGCCGCGCTAGAGCGCGTCCTCCCAAAGTTGCAGACTTTTGTGATCGAGAACATGCTCTCCTTTCTTGTAAAGAGAGCGAGTTCTTGTCACCTGGGTGAGTCCAACCAGCTGGAACACGCTCTCCCAAGATACTCGTGTCTGGACACTGTCCGGCCGTTCATCGAGCCTATGAAGCCGTGCGAGAACGAGTTTCGCTAAAAGAGCCCGACGGGGAATTCATCGAAACATGTCCCGAAAAGTTTGCGGACTTTGACGGCCGTGAATTTGTCCTGAAGCTTATGGGAATCGCTCCAATGGTTTAAAGCGAGACGATCTGGTGTTCCCAGTTGTGACTTTACTCAATGATATGGAATCCTGGTTTTGGAGACAGACCTATATCTTCCGGTCAAACACTTTCTCGAAGGTCTTGGCTATATCGTGAAGGGTGAGATCGGCGGTTGCGATATTGTCGCCTTGAGCGGGGATGACCCGCCCTTGGTCGTGATTGGGGAATTGAAGCTCACCTCCACGCTCGAACTCGTTCTTCAAGGCGTCGACCGGGCCAAGCTCAGCGACGAGGTTTGGTTGGCTGCCCGCCCATCGTCCCGCGGCAAGGGGCGTGAAAGCGACGCGCGCTTCCGCGATCTCTGCCGGCGGCTTGGGTTTGGCTTGCTCGGCGTGTCCAAGGCGGGCGCTGTCGATATTCTTCTCAGCCCGGCCGCCTTGGCGCCGCGCCGCGATCCGAAACGCCGCTCGCGGCTTGTCGACGAGCATCGCCGGAGGCAGGGCGACCCGGTGCCGGGCGGCGGGTCGCGCGCGCCGGTGATGACGGCCTATCGCCAACAGGCCTTGGCCTGTGCCTTCGCCTTGACGTCTGGGCCGCGCCGGCCGCGCGATCTCAAAGCCGAGGTGCCCGATGCCGCGAAAATCCTGCTCGGGAATGTTTACGGGTGGTTCGCGCGCGAGGAGCGCGGGATCTACGGTTTGACCGATGCGGGACGGGCGGCGCTCGAGCGGTGGCCGCGCGCACCGGCTAGCCCATAGTCAGGCCGCGCTTTCGCTAGTCCGCAGGTGCTGGACGCGCAGCGGCACGGATGGGTGGGAATAATGGACGAGCGCGTAGAGCGGATCGGGCGTGAGGGTCGAGGCATTGTCCCGCGCAAGCCGGGTCAAGGCACTGACCATGGGACCGGCGCCGACGCTCAGCCGCGCGTAATCGTCGGCCTGGAATTCATTGCGGCGGGAAATCCAATTGCCCGCCGGGGCCAGCAAGGGGCCAATCACGGAGAAGAGCAAGATGCAGACGAAGAGGCTCAGCGCATCGTCCTGGTAAGGGATTCCAAACGCCGGAAGCAGCCAGGCTTGCTTGCAAAGCCAACCAAAGGCCGCCAATCCGCCAAGCGCCATCAAAGCCCCGCGGGCGAGGCCGAAGACGACGTGATGATGCCGGAAATGGCCGAGTTCATGGGCGATGACCGCCTCGATTTCATCGGGCGTGCTGCTCTGCAACAAGGTATCGAACAGAACGATCCGTTTGGTTTTGCCAAAACCAATGAAGAACGCATTGCCATGCGCCGTGCGTTTCGAAGCATCCATCGTGAAAAGCCCGGACGAGCGGAAGCCCGAGCGCTCGAGAAGCCGTTCGATCCGCGTGCGAAGCGCCTCGTCGCTCAGGGGCGTGAACGTGTTGAACCGGGGGGCGATCAGCCGGACGTAAACCGTGGGGGCGGCGGCCATCAAGACCAATACGCCGAACCACGTCCAAAGCCACCAAAGACCGGCGAAGCTGCGCATCACCCAAAGACAGGCGAGCAGGAGCGGGATCGAAACGGCAAGGGAAATCGCCCAACCCTTCAAACGGTCGAGGACGAAGGTCTTGAGATTTGTTCGGTTGAAGCCAAACTTTTGCTCCAAAACGAAGGCTTTATAGACGGCGAAGGGCAGGCCAATCACATTGCCCACAACGGCGGTGCCAATCAGAAAGACGGTGCCGCGCCACAACGAGGTGGGAATGACGGTCGCGGTGGCCGCATAGAGCAGATTGATGCCGCCGAGGATCCAGGCCAGGGTGAGTGCGAAATCCGCGATCGATTCGACCGTCGAGAGCCGCTCGCGCGCAATCGTATAATCCGCCGCCTTATGATGCTCGCCGATTGTGACGGTTGCCGCGAAATCGGCGGGGACATGATCGCGATGGCGCAAGACGGTGTCCGTCTGACGGGAGGAGAGATAAAGCGAAAAGGCCGTCCAAGCAGCCGATGCCATGACGAAGACGATCAAAAGGGCGGACATGTCCGGCGGGCCTCATTCATGATTTCCGGGTTTTGCGCGACGCAAAGGGTGAAACACACGAGCATGAGAGGGTGATCCTGTCAAAACGGCCGGCTTCTCCGCTTACCGCGGGAGGTGAGATCTCGATTTCACGTTCCCGGTGTGTCCACGGACCGCGGCCAAATTCGCTTGGTCCTGGAATCCTTAGACTTTGGGCTAAAATAAGCCCGCAATCGCATTGTGAATAACCGTCATGAAATTGGAATGATTGTTCTTTCCGCTCTTTCCTTTTTGGAAGATCGTGCTTATTTCTATCGATGAACTAGAGTGTTAGAGTTGGGATTTGCGTGGGTGGGGTTTCGCGCGGACCCCGGAACGGATGAGCATCATGTTGACGAAAAAGGGAAAATACGGCCTGAAGGCGGCTGTTCATCTGGCCAAATTGCCCGTAGGGCAGTCCGCTTTCGTCGCGGATATCGCGGAAGCCAATATGATTCCGAAAAAATTTCTCGACGCCATCCTTGGAGAGCTGCGCAATGCCGGCATGCTCCATTCCAAAAAGGGCAAGGGCGGCGGCTATATGTTGGCCAAGTCGGCTGAATCGATCATCGTCGGCGATATCGTGCGGGTTTTGGATGGCCCGCTCGCGCCGCTCTCTTGCGCGAGCACCACGGCCTACCGCCGCTGCGACGATTGCTCCGATGAAAACGCCTGTAGCGTGCGGTTGATGATGCTCGCCGTGCGCAATGCCATCGCCGACGTGCTGGATCAGCATACTCTTGCCGCGATGCGCGATCTCGGCGGGGATTTCTTGGAGGCGCTGCCTGTCGATGCCGCCTCCAAGAAATCCGGGTTCAGCTCGGGTGGAAAAGAACTGGCGAAGGCTTGATTGCCCGGCGGCAAATTATGCCGCATTTAGTTTGACGCCGCTCCAAAATATCTAGGGAAGCGTAACTCCGGCGAACTCCATGCGGAATTCGATGCGCGCAAGTGAAGACTTGCCGGAGGGTTTTTCGCCGATCCCCCGTGCCGGGGGCGGCGCGCCGGACCCGTGTGCAAGCGGTGCGGGCCGTGCGTTGACAGGCTGCCGCGGAACGCCTATGCACCGGTGCCGAGACACGGAGATCGAATCTTCTGGGGAACTTGCGGCCTCTTCACGCAAAGTTCTGATTCTAATCGTGTTTTGGGGGATAGTTCAACGGTAGAACAGCGGACTCTGACTCCGTCAATCTTGGTTCGAATCCAGGTCCCCCAGCCATTTTGGCCCTGACTCCCACTGATTTCGTTGCGATTGCTCGAGGTTTGGCGCCCTGGTTGCCGGATTCCTGCGTTTAGGTCCAACGGCCAGGTCCAATCGCCTGGACGCCTTGGGTGCTAACCGTGTCTCCGCTACATCAACGAATTCGTGGCCCGGTCCGTGTTTTTCGACGCGCAATCCCTGCGGATCTCAGAAATCGTTTCGGAAAGCATGAGATCGTGCGTTCGCTCGGCCGCGCCGGACAAGGTCCACACCCTTCGGGTCCGCACGCCGCAAAGTCTCCGGTAAGAATAGCTTGATGAGAGATCCCGCTTCCGTTCATCGTTGATTCTTCCCGGCGCGTTGCCGCCGCTTGGCGCGCGTTTTGCTGCTTTCATGGCCTCCGGATACCGGCCCATGGCAAGACCGGCCTGGGAAGTGGAAAGGCAAGGGGATGCCGTGATCGGACACTCGAGCAACCTCTTGGGGGTGCCGATGGAGTTATTGGTCCATCGCGATTTCAATGACTACCCGATGCCGCTGCATATTTCCGGCGTGCGGGAAATGAATGCAAATCTGTTCGAAATGCTCCTCCAATCCTCGGATTTGCTCGATGCCGGCGAAGCATTCACCTGCTACATGATGGCAATGTTTGGCATCGATCACGAGCAGCGTGAGGACTCGGCCGGCCGAGAAACCGGAGCGAGACGCCGCCGCTATCGCGCGTCGTTCCTACGATTGATCAAGGGGTGGGGCTACGACAGCAATGGGCCCGAAGGGGCCGTGCTCAAAGGTTGGGTGGAAAGCCGGTTCGGCATATTTCCGACCTTTCACAAGGAGATCATCAAGCGCATTTCCAGCAGCGCGTGGACGGTCTACGTCGAAGAAAAGATGTCGAGCCGTTTTCACAGCAATTCCATCTACACGCAGCTCGACCTGCTTTTCGAATTCTGCCAATGGGCGCTAGAGCGCTTCGCCGCGCCCGGCCGGACCCATCTGACCCTTTACCGGGGAATCAACGCCTTTGACGAGCATCAGATCGTGGAGCGGATCGACAAGCGCACGTTCTTGATGCGGCTCAACAACCTCAGCTCCTTTACATCCGATCGCGACATCGCCGAATGCTTTGGAGATACCATCCTCACCGTTCAGGTTCCCGCGTCCAAAGTGGCGTTCTTCAACACGCTATTGTCCGCGCATCCGCTGAAAGGCGAGGGCGAATATCTCGTGATCGGCGGAGAATACCGCGTGACCACCAGCTACTTCTAACCATGAAGTGTCCGTGATGACCAATGTAAGCCTGGACGGCCGGGCGCTTGCGGCCTTTCTCGGATTGGCCGCCGGCGATGCCCTCGGGGCCACCGTCGAGTTCATGACCAAGAGCGAGATTGCCGCCCGGCACGGCGTTCACCGCGAGATCATAGGGGGCGGCTGGCTGCGCCTCGCCCCTGGCGCCGTGACGGACGATACCGAAATGTCGTTGGCGCTTGGCCGTTCGCTGGTGCGGCGCGGCGGCCTCGACGTTCCCGACCTATGCGAGGAATTTGCCGCATGGCTGAAGTCTCGTCCTGTCGACGTCGGCAACACGTGCCGCCGCGGCATTCGCCGCTACGTGACGCAAGGCACGGTCGAGGGAGAATTTTACGAGGGGGCTGCCGGCAATGGCGCCGCCATGCGCGTCCTGCCCCTGGCGCTCGCGACCCTCGGCCACCCGGATCGAGCGGCGGCTTGGACTCGAGCCCAATGCCACATCACGCATAATCACCCGCTCTCGGACGCTGCCTCCCTGACGCTTGTCCAGATGTTGCACGGCTTGTTGTCCGGTGGCGGCAAACGAGCGGCGCGCGACATCGCCGAGGCCCTGACTGGCGAGCATCCCATTTTCCGCTTCGAACCGTATCGTGGCCAGAGTTCGGCCTATGTCGTCGATACGATGCACACAGTCCTGCATTTTTATTTTAATACGGATTCTTTTTCCGATTGCGTCATCCAGGCCGTAAACCAGGGGGGAGACGCCGATACCACCGGCGCATTGGCGGCGATGCTCGCCGGCGCCACTTATGGCTTGGCCGCCATTCCGAAAAAGTGGCTCGCCAAGCTCGACCGGGCGATCGCGGCCGAGATTCGCCAACAGGTGCCGGATTTGCTGGCGATCGCCGCGCGTCCGGCGCTCTGACCGGTCATGCTGATAATCACCGGTCGACCCGCGGCCTGGAGGGGATCTTTCAATCTTGTTATATTTCCAACAATATAGCATGGAGTCATGTGACCGAGCTTGAAACGATGGTGACCATTTCCTTTAAGTTCATGAAAAAACGATGAAATTCTATAACGGCTAAAGTGGCGCGCGGTTTGCGAGGTGTGTTTGCCCCGTGAGATCAAACCATGAGTTACAACGCTGTACATGCCTTCTACGCTAGGGATGCGCGCCCTCTGGCCCTCGTTCTCGGAACCAATGAAATCGCGTCAGCCGTTGCCGTTGCGCTTCGGCGGGCGCAATATTCCGTCGTGCTCTGCCATGATCCATTTCCGCCTGTCATTCGCCGTGGGATGGCATTCCATGACGCTCTTTTCGGCGATCAAGCCACCGTCGACGGTATCCGGGGCGAACGTGCGGAATCGATGGTCGAGATCGCCCGGGCGATCATCAAGCCCGATTCCGTTGCCGTGACCCCGCTTAAGCTGACCGACGTGATCACGATGCGACGCCCCGATATTCTGATCGATGCGCGGATGCAAAAACACCGGGTCACACCTGATTATCGCGGGATCGTTCGCCTCACCGTGGGTCTCGGACCAAACTTTGATACCGGCGGCAATTGTGATTTTGCGATCGAAACGCATCCTGCCAGGGTTGGAACGGTCATCCGCGAGGGTCAAACTGAAGCGGCTGACGGCAAGGCGCGGGACTTGGGTAGCGCCGGGAAAGAGCGTTTCGTCTATTCCCAGCGGAGCGGCCTCTGGCACACGCCGGTCGATATCGGGATGCGCGTGTTCAAAGGTTTTGTCCTCGGACATCTCGACGGGGTTCCAGTCCATGCTGGGATCGATGGGTTTCTGCGAGGCATCGCGCGCGATGCCGCTCCGATTCCTGCCGGCGTCAAGATCGTGGAAATCGATCCGCGCGGCCGCCGGGCGAAATGGACCGGCATGGATGAGCGCGGATATGCTATTGCGAACGCCGTGCTCGAAGCGATTGAAACGCACGCGGCGCGCCCGAGGGTTTTGGAAGCCGCTGGCGCTCCCAGCTTTCATTGAGAGGTGATGCGATGAGTGAGACTCTATCCGGCAGCGCCACGCCCAGGATTATCGCGCTCCAAGGTGCGGAGAGCGCGGCGATTCAAAGGCTCTTGGCCGAATTCGCTGCGCGACGGAAGCAGGAAGGCATTCGCATCGCGGGCGCCGTGGAAGTCGCCCGGGACGGTGACGGCGGTGCCTGTGGATCGCTTGCGCTCACAAATCTTTCCAATGGCGCCATCATCCGGATCTCGCAGGATTTGGGGCCGGGTTCGACTTCTTGCAATATCGATCCGGCCGGCTTGGCCGAGGCATGCGTCGCCGTCGAGCGCGAAATCGCCCAAGGCGCCGATCTCGTGGTGCTGAGCAAATTCGGAAAGCAGGAGGCCGCGCGGGGAGGTCTCGGTGATGCATTCGGTGCCGCTATCGCGGCCGGTCTTCCCGTCGTGACCGCGGTCTCGCCAGCGATGGCGGAGCCCTGGCAGGCCTTCGCTGGCGGTCTATCCGCTTTCATCCAAGCCGAGGCCGCGCTCTTGGAGGCGTGGTGGACGGCGGTTTCCGGCGAAAATTCAGAAACCGGCCGTCATCCAGGAATCTTGCCTAATCGCCTTGCGACGAGGCGGTAAAGCGACGGGGCGGTAAAGCGGCGAGGTGGCAAAGTGACGGGGCGGGTATCCGTCCTGCTTCACGGCAAAGGCGGCGCCGCGTTGGAAGCTTCATCCTACGGAATGGCGATCATGACGTCGGAAGACTTGATGACCGCATGAACGGAATCGCCAACCTTGAGCTTTAGCTCTTCGACAGATTCGTTGGTGATCGAGGATGTTACGGTTACGCCGTTCACGTCTATGCTGACATGCGCAGTCGTCGAGCCGAGCTTGATGGCGGTGATCTTGCCAGGAAGGGCATTGCGAGCAGAGATTTTCATGGCCGTTTCCATCCTTTTATTCGTATCATGCGTTATAATTGCGCCATGACGTTTTTTGCCCAAGGCACTTTTCACGCAGGCCCTAGAATTTAAACCATCTCGGCAGTTGCGAAGCCGTGCGTGCGAACTTCATTTTCAGCGTAGAAGGACGTTTAAGTTCTATGCGGCAAGTTCTATGGTCGCAAGACTGAATTATTCTGCTTCCGCTATAAATTGCTTTGCCAGGGGCGGATCATTCCGTTTGCCATGCCCTGGGCCTGAGATCGATTGCCCCCCAATCAAAAGCGGGTGTTCGAAAGCGGAAGGAGCGCAAGGCTGATGGCGTGGAAATCGCTTGCCCCCATCGAATGAGCCCGATTCCGCTGATCTCGCCGATACCGAAACCGGTCGCCCTGGCGACAACCCTGCGCGCGCGTGTTGCGCAGGGATAGTCAACTCGGAATGGTGACTTTGTTATTCGAGGGCGGCGAGTTGCGTGTCCCGATGATTGACGCCCCAATCGATTCCGGGGTCAGCGTCACGATCGACGCGCGCGATGTGTCAATCGCGCTTTCGCGGCCCATGGACGTCTCGATTACGAACCGACTGCCCGGCACGATCGTCGAGGTGGAGTTTCTCGAAAAGCCGTTCGTACGCGTGACCTTCGACCTCGGTTCGCTGCTTCTGCATTCGCTCGTCACGATTGAATCCGTCGAGCGGTTGGCCCTGGAACCAGGCCTGCGCGCCTGGGCCATGATCAAGTCCGTCGCGATAGCGGACGTCGCGATTCATCGTCTTGATCTTCCGCAATCCCGCCGCTGGCCCTTGTCCGGAAATCCGGGTCAAGAGCCGCCGTAAGTTCTTCGATCGCGGCCTTGGACGCAGTCCCGGAACGGCGCTGCATCGATTTGTAAAGCGCGATCAAACGCTGCCCGAATGCCGTTACCTCCGCGCCACCGCCGTGACGACCGGGAAAGGTGGCGAACACCGGCAGTTCGAAAGTGCGATTGAGTGTGTCCGCCATCAACCAGCACTTTCGGTACGAGATGTTCAAGACGCGTCCCGTCGCCGAAATCGATCGCTGCTTCTGGATTGTTTCGATCAACGTCATATCTTCCGGCGTCAAACATCCGCCGTTGGACAAGCGGACGATCACTTCGATCTTCGAGGCGTCCAGTGTCATTGCCTCTCCGGCCCTTGCGCAAGGAGTTACTTTTAAAACGAATTTGTTACTATACCATCCTATCTCTAAAGGTCTAAAACCATGCGAAAAGGAGCGGCCGCATGCAGGGTGAAGAGCGCATCAGGCTGGCGCCGCTCTTCGAAAAGAATGATCACCTGGATGTTTCCACCCAGGTGATCAGTGGTTTTAGGCCATAGCCATGTCAGCGGTCTTGCCGACAGCGGTTTCGTCTACCGCCTTCATGATCCCGTGTTCCATCAACATGTCCTCGAGTTCGTCCATGGTGATAGGAGTCGGGATGACGCCGTTGCCCGCGTTATTATGGATTTTGTGCGCCAAGGTCCGGTAATGCTGGGCTTGCACGGATTCCGGCGCATATTCGAGCACCGTCATGCGGCGGAGCTCGGCGTGCTGCACGATGTTGTCGCGCGGTACGAAGTAGATGAGGTGGCTGCCGAGCTTCTTGGCCATGGCTTCGGCAAGCTCGAGTTCCTTGTCGGTCTGCCGTTCGTTGCAGATCAGGCCACCCAGGCGCACGCCGCCCGAGAGGGCGTATTTCAGAATGCCCTTGGAGATGTTGTTGGCGGCATACATAGCCATCATCTCGCCGGACATGACGATATAGATTTCCTGGGCCTTGTTCTCGCGGATGGGCATTGCGAACCCGCCGCAGACGACGTCGCCGAGCACGTCGTAGGAGACGTAATCGAGGTCTTCGTACGCGCCGTTTTCCTCGAGGAAGTTGATCGAGGTGATGACGCCGCGACCAGCGCAACCAACGCCTGGCTCCGGACCGCCGGACTCGACACATTTGATGTCGCGATAACCGACCTTCAAAACCTCCTCGAGTTCGAGATCTTCGACGCTGCCGGCCGCGGCCGCGAGGCTCAGGATGGTGTCCTGAGCCTTGGAGTGCAGGATGAGACGGGTGGAATCGGCCTTGGGATCGCAGCCGACGATGAGGATGCGATGGCCCATTTCCGCCAAGGCGGCGAGCGTGTTTTGGGAGGTGGTCGATTTCCCGATGCCGCCCTTGCCGTAGAAAGCGATTTGTCTGAGTGCTGCCATTGGAGTCTCCTTTGAGACGCGTTCGAAATACCGCCGCGCATGCGCGCGAGTTTGCCGTTTTTCCGGTACAGGCTCGCGGATTTCGGGAAGGAGCAAAACGCTCGTCAGCGTCCGCGTATGCTCAGCCCTCACAAACCGTTCCGCCGAACACATGGGCAAGCCTCATGCCAGCGGCAAAATATTAGCTAAGTACCAGCCGATGCACGATAATAAATGCTTTTATCTCTCTCCGGGAAATAGCGTGATTCCCGACATTTTTTTCGTAATGTTGGGGACAAAATAAATATAATGCGTCCTTCAAGACATTCGCTTGGGGAAAAAATTGGCCCGGCTGTCTCATTTCTTCTAGGGCGCAGGCCTTAAAACACGGGTTCGGCGGGCGATTTTACAGAGGATCGGCTGGACGCATGTGAGATACGGAGCCTCCTGTCACGCGGCGTGCTTTCCAGAGCATTTGAGCGCGAAAATATCCGGTAATTGATCCGGGAATTGATCAATGTCCAGGACTGGACTCACATGATTGGGAGGCTGCAAGCGGGGCAAAGACCGGATGACGGTCAACGCTCCATCATCCGTGCGGTTTCAAACCATCCACGAGACCGGCGTCTCTGCGTTGATCCGTTACGTTTAGAGCGCTCGGCGCGCTGGCGTTTCAGAGCGGTTCATCGCTCTAGAATTTCTTGATCGGGATACCGTGCTTTATCAGGGCATAGCCGATTTGGCGCGGGGTCAGGCCGAGAAGCCGCGCGGCTTTGGCCTGAACCCATCCCGCCTTTTCCATCGCGTCGAGCAGCCTGCTGCGCTCCCGGTCTTCATGGCCCCCATGAAAATCGTCGCTTTCGACTGGCTTTGCGTCAGCATGATCCGGCGCACGGTGAGACCTCGTCCACGCATCGTCGTGATTGGCCGGTGGGACATGAGGATCAGGCAGCGGCGCGTTGAGGTTCGAACCTGCGCCGGGCATTGGTGTTTGAATTGCTCCGCCATGATGTTTCGCGGTGTCGCCGCGCCACACCATGGACGACAAGCAACTGTCGTGGCGGCAGGCGAAATCGCTCGCCGAGATATGCGGGCCTTCCGCAAGCGTCGCCGTGTGGCGGATACAATTTTCGAGTTCGCGAATATTGCCGGGAAAGGCGCAAGCCTGAAGGACATTCATGCTGCCCTCGGACAGATCGAGGGAGCAGCCATTCTCTTCGTTGAAACGCGCGAGGAATTCGCGGGCGAGAATGGCGACATCGCCGGGGCGGTCGCGAAGCGGCGGCAAGAGAACGGGAATGATGCTGATGCGATAATAAAGATCGGCTCTGAATTCACCGCGGCTTACGGCTTCCTCGAGATTCCGGTTGGTCGCGGAAATCAGCCTGAAATTGACCTTGAGGGTCCGCGATCCGCCGACGCGCTCGAATTCGCCCTCTTGCAAGACGCGCAGCAGTTTTGCTTGGAACGCCGGCGAAATCTCCCCGATCTCGTCGAGGAAAAGCGTGCCGCCGTCGGCAAGCTCGAAACGTCCCTTGCGCAGCGCGACCGCGCCCGTAAACGCCCCTTTCTCATGGCCAAACAATTCGGATTCGAGAACGCTTTCGGGAAGGGCCGCGCAATTGAGCTTTATGAAGGGTTTGTTCTTGCGCGACGACAACGTGTGGATGGCTTGCGCGAACAATTCCTTGCCTGTCCCCGATTCACCGCGGAGGAGAACCCAGGAATTGCTCGGCGCGACGATCCGGATTTTATGGAGCACGGCCTGCACCGATTCGCTCTCGCCCAGAATGCCGGCGACCGTTTTCGTCTGGTCTTTCGAGGTTTTTTGTTCCAGTACCTTTTCGAGCCGGCGCTGATCCGCGAGCAAGCGTTCGCGATCGCTTCGGATGAGACGCTGAAGCCGGACGGTTTGCCCTAGGAGGTTTGCCACCATGGATAGAAAACGCACGCTTTCGTCGGCGGGCGGTATGGTATCCTCCGCGTAATCCTGGTCGATCGTCAAAGTGCCGATGACTTTGTCGCGATCCATGACGGGGACGCCGATGAAGCAAGTGCGCCGTCCTGGCACAACGGTTTGCCAACTTACGAATCGGGAATCAGCCGCGACGTCGAGTACCACGAGCGGCATTTTCGTGACGACGATTTGACCAATGGCGCGCTCTGGTAAGCGCTCGAAATACTCCATCGCGGCCGCTTCGTTCCAGTTCGCGCCCACCGCGGTCTCCGGGTCGCCGGCCTCGTTTAGGAGAGCGATCATCCCGTGGCGCATGTCGAGAAAACTGGCGAGAAGCGCCATGACGCTCGAAAGTGTCGTCTCCAGCCGCGCTGGCGATGTCAGCAGCTTGGAAATTTCATAAACACCGTAAAGAGCGGCCGCGTGTCTCGTTTCCGCCGAAGTCTTGGTGGTATCGGCATTCGCGGCAGATTTTTCCAGCATTGCCGAAGGTGGATTGGTTCGCATAGGGACGGGCGTCATCCTAGTCACCATGATCTGGCACTAAAGCGCGATATTTGCGCAACTCTGTCAAAAGCAAGAGTAATGCCGTTTGAAGCACTAGAATTTTGGCCGCTAAATGTTTGGGCCCAATAATGCTAATTTAATTGAGTCAAAGAAGCCCAAGTTCAAGCTTTGCCTCCAGGCTCATTCGCTCTTGGTTCCACGGCGGATCCCACACCAGGTCGACAAGAACGATGCTCACACCGGGTACAAGTGAGACGATATGCTGCACCTGCCCAGGGAGCGAGCCGGCGACGGGACAGGCCGGTGACGTCAAGGTCATCTCGATGTGGACGAGGCCATCCTTGCGGACCATGAGGTTGTAAATCAGCCCGAGGTCCACGAGATTAACCGGAATTTCCGGATCCCGGACGGTTTTCAGGGCTTCCAAAACCTCTACCGCCAAGATGGGATCGCCTTCGTCCGGCACAGGGCGTGTCGAGGCGGCGGTGGGTCTGGTGCCGGTAGCATGGGCGGGCTCCATCACCCCGGTGGGAGCATATAGGCGAGAATATCCTTCGCTGGTGGACATGAAACTATTCCGTCTTAACGGCGTTTTCGACGCCTCCGCCTCGCACGGCCGCTTCAAACGTGTGCCACGCGAGCGTCGCGCATTTGACCCGCGCCGGATAGGCTTTGACGCCGGTCAGCGGTTCCAGCCTCTCGCTGTCGTCTTCGAGCGCCGCTGGAAGATCGACAATGGTGCCGCTCGTGACCTTCGCGTGAAAGCTCGCGAACAAGGTTTCAGCTTCGGCAAGCGTTTTATTCATCACCACTTCGGTCATAAGAGAGGCAGATGCGGTAGAAATCGCGCATCCCTTGCCTTCGAAACTAACGTCCGCGATACGATCGCCATCGAGCTTTAGGAAAATCGTGACCTTGTCGCCGCAAAGCGGATTGTGGCCATGCGCGAAATGGCTGGGCGTCTCCAGCGCGTGGAAATTACGCGGATGCCGTCCATGGTCGAGAATGATGTCTTGGTAAAGCTCGCGAAGATCCATGGCCCGCACTCCTCGTTTAAGCCGTCAGACCGAAAAGGCCTTGCGCCGCCTTGACCGCGCGGACCAGCGCATCGACGTCGGATTCGTCATTGTAAATTCCAAATGACGCCCGCGCCGTCGCGGCGACGCCGAGTCTGTCCATGAGAGGCTGCGCGCAATGATGCCCGGCCCTAATCGCGACATTGCTTTCATCGAAGATTGTCGCGAGGTCATGGGGATGGATGCCATCCACCTCGAACGAAACCACGCCGAGGCTTTGGGCACCGGCGCCGATAATGCTGACGCCGGGAATGGCGGTCAACGACCCGCGCGCATAGGCCGTCAGCGCCTCTTCGTGATCGCGGATGGCGTCGCGCCCAACCGAGTCCATGAAGTCGAACGCGATGGCCAAACCAATGGCGCCCGAAATATCCGGCGTTCCCGCCTCGAACCGTTGTGGAGCGTCCTGATAGGTCGTCTTTTCGAACGTGACCGTTCGGATCATGTCCCCGCCGCCCTGCCAAGGCGGCATCACGTCCAGGATCGCGCGCTTGGCGTAGAGCACGCCGATGCCTGTCGGGCCATAGCACTTGTGCCCCGACAAAACATAGAAGTCGCAATCGAGGGCTTGCATATCGACCGGCAGACGCGGCGCCGCCTGGCATCCGTCGAGTAAAACCTTGGCGCCTCGCGCATGGGCAAGCCGCGTGATCGCTTCGACCGGCGTGACATGACCCGTGACATTCGCCACATGGGTCACGGCCACGAGTTTGGTTCGATCGGTGAGAAGCGCTTCGAACGCGGCGAGGTCCAGGCCACCCGTCGCGTCGACCGGCGCGATCACCAGTTCGATCCCGATTGTATCGCGCAGCATTTGCCACGGCACGATATTGGAATGGTGCTCCAAGACCGACAGCAGGACTTGATCGCCTTTTCTCAGGAAAGTGGTCCCCCAGGATTGCGCGACGAGGTTAAGGCCTTCGGTGGCGCCGCGAACGAAGACGATCTCGCTCGCGTCGGCCGCGTTGAGGAAGCGGCGAACGGTTTCGCGCGCGCCCTCGAAACGAGCGGTGGCACGGGCGCTGAGCCCATAGACGCCCCGATGGACGTTGGCGTAATCGGAGCGATAAAAATCAGCGATCCCGTCGATGACGGCGCGCGGTTTTTGGGCGCTTGCTGCCGTGTCGAGAAAAACAAGCCCTTTATTGCGCTCGAAAACCGGGAACTCGCGCCGGATTTCCGCCGGGTCGAGCGCTTCTGTCTTGGCTTGCCGGAGCGGGGTCAGCATGATCATATCCCGTTCTTTGGCCCATCAAGCCAAGCTTGGAGTTGCCGCCGCAGATACGAGCTGATGGCATCGCCGAGATCGGCCGTATCGATGACCTCCGCCGCGAAAGCCTCCACCAGCATGTGCCGCGCCGTCTCCTCGTCCAACCCGCGGGAGCGGAGATAGAAAAGCGCCGCTTCGTCGAGACTGCCGACGGTGGCGCCGTGACTGCATTTCACATCGTCGGCGAAAATCTCCAGCTCCGGCTTTGTGTCGACTCGCGCTTCCCGACTCAACAGAAGATTCCGGTTGAGCTGGTGCGCATTGGTTTGATCGGCGCCAGGGCGAACCGCCATCATGCCGAGAAAGACGCCATGGGCGCGGTCATCCATCACCCCTTTCACGACCTCGTTTGTTTTGCATCCAAAGGCTTGATGGTCCACGAAGGGCGCGATGGTCGCCTCCTGCGTGCCACGCAAGAGGTAAGCGCCATTGAGCGCGAAGGAGGCAGATTCGCCTGCTAGGGCAATATGCATATCCTGCCGTGAAAGCCGCGCGCCAAGGGTCAGGTTGAAGATTTCATAACGCCCGGACCTGGCGACGGTGGCCCGGATGAGCGCTGTATGGATTGCTTCGATTGATTCATTCTGGACTTTCGCATGACGGAGTTTGCCGCCTTCGCCAATATCGACCGACGTCACTATGTTGGTCCAACCCGGGCCGGACCCAATCGCACTCTCGACCACAGTGGCCTGGCTCCCGGCACCGAGAATTATGGCATTGCGCGTATGCCATGAGACGGCCGAATCCGATCGCGTCACATGAATGATCTCGATGGGAGTCTCTAAAACAATACCCGCCCCGATCGCGACAATGAAGCCATCGGCGAAAAAGGCCGCGTTCAGAGAGGCAAGCGGTTGAGCGCCTGCATTGTCGCTCGCGTCGAACGCGGTCTCCAAAAGATCGGGGCGGGTTTGCGCCGCCTCGGCGGTGGAGCCCATCCAGACGCCATCGGGGAGTCCTGTCATGCAAGAAAGTTTTGGCGCGACGCAGCCCTTCACCAATACGATGCGAAAACTTGAAACGGATAATCGAGCCGGAGCGATAAACGTTTCGTCCAAATCGATCCCCGGTGCGGAATCCGGCAGGATCGGCGTCGCAGTGAGGGGGCGTAAGTCGGTGAAGCGCCATGCCTCTTGTTTGCGTCCCGGAAATCCCAAGGCCGCGAAGTTCTGCATCGCCGCGTCGCGGCGGGCTGTCACCAGCGCGGATTCGCCTTGGATCCCTTGCGCCAAGCGAAAGGCTTGAACGAAAGGCGCGGCTTCTTCGGTGGTAGCCATGACCCGCCTCCTAAGCCGCGCTGGAAAGATTGGCGTAGCCTGTCTTTTCCAACTCCGTCGCGAGCGACTTGTCGCCGGACGCCACGATCTTGCCGTCGCTGAGAACATGCACGAAGTCGGGCTCGATATAATCGAGAAGCCGCTGGTAGTGGGTAATGATCAGCATTCCGCGGTTCGGATCGCGCAGACGGTTTACCCCGTTGGACACGACACGAAGCGCATCGATGTCGAGCCCGCTGTCGATCTCGTCGAGGATCGCGAGTTTCGGTTCGAGAACCGCCATTTGAAATATTTCGTTGCGCTTCTTTTCACCGCCGGAGAAGCCGACATTGACGGCGCGTTGGAGGAGATCATCCTTGATTTCGAGGAACTTCAGCTTTTCCTTCACGGACTTTAGGAATTGAGCAGCATCGAGTTCGCTTTCACCACGCTGGCGCCGCACCGCGTTGAGCGACGCGCGCAGGAAATACATGTTGTTGACACCGGGAATCTCGACCGGATATTGGAACGCGAAAAATACGCCTTCGCGCGCGCGTTCGTCCGCGTCGAGGCCAAGCAGATCCCGGCCTTGATAGGTCACGGTGCCGCCTGTCACTTCATAGCCCGGTTTGCCCGCGAGAATACTCGATAACGTGCTTTTACCCGCGCCATTGGGGCCCATGATCGCGTGAACCTCACCGGGCGCGACATTGAGGGTAATGCCCTTGAGGATTTCACGGCCGCCGGTAAGCTTAGCGTGAAGATCCTGGATTTCGAGGAGGTTGCTCATGGGAAGCCCTTATGTGCGGTATGAAAAATGGTTGCGTGGCATGCGTACCTATTTGTGGCAAAACTTTATCCGACGCTGCCCTCGAGGCTTAACGCCAGCAGCTTCTGGGCTTCGACAGCGAATTCCATCGGGAGTTCCTTGAGGACCTCCTTACAGAATCCATTCACGATCAACGACAACGCATCTTCCGGCGTCAATCCGCGCTGTTGGCAATAAAACATCTGATCCTCGCTAATCTTCGATGTCGTTGCCTCATGTTCGACGCGGGCACCCGGATTGCGGACGTCGATATAGGGAACCGTATGCGCTCCGCATTTCTTTCCGATCAGAAGCGAGTCGCATTGCGTGAAGTTACGCGCCCCTTCCGCCTTGGGCATGATCTTGACTTGGCCACGATACGTGTTCTGGCCGCGCCCCGCCGAGATCCCTTTGGCGATAACCGTCGAGCTGGTGTTGCGCCCGATATGAATCATCTTGGTGCCGGTATCGGCTTGTTGAAGATTGTTGGTGATCGCAACAGAATAGAACTCGCCGACCGAGTCGTCGCCTTCCAGTAGGCAGCTCGGATATTTCCAGGTAATCGCCGATCCCGTCTCGACCTGCGTCCAAGAAATTTTGGCTCGGTCACCGCGGCAAGCCCCACGCTTGGTGACGAAATTATAAATGCCACCGCGCCCCTCCGCGTCGCCGGGATACCAATTCTGTACAGTCGAATATTTGATGTCGGCATCCTCGAGCGCGATCAGTTCGACCACGGCGGCGTGGAGCTGGTTTTCGTCGCGCTGCGGTGCCGTACAGCCTTCGAGATAGCTGACGCGGGCTCCCTTGTCCGCGATGAGAAGAGTGCGTTCGAACTGCCCGGATTTTGCCGCGTTGATCCGGAAATAGGTCGATAGCTCCATCGGGCATCGAACGCCCGGCGGAATGTAGACGAAGGATCCATCGCTGAAGACAGCCGAGTTGAGCGCGGCGAAGAAATTGTCGCCTTGCGGCACGACAGATCCGAGATATTGACGGACGAGATCGCCATGATCGCGAACGGCCTCGCCGAAAGAGCAAAAGATAATGCCGAGCTCGCCTAGTTTGTCCTTATAAGTCGTCGCGACCGAAACGCTATCGAATACGGCATCCACCGCAACACCTGCAAGCGCGGCACGCTCGCCGAGCGGAATCCCGAGCTTTTCGAAAGTCTTCAGAAGCTCCGGATCGACCTCGTCAAGCGACTTTGGCCCGGACTGTTGCCTGGGCGCGGAATAGTATGTCGATGCTTGATAATCCATCGGAGCAATCTTGAGTTTAGCCCAATCGGGACCGCTCATTTGCGTCCAGCGTTGGAAAGCCTTGAGGCGCCATTCCAGCAACCATGCCGGCTCCCCTTTTTTGGCCGAAATGAAGCGTACCGTATCTTCATTCAAACCGGGCGGCGCTTCGTCGGCTTCGATATCGGTAATGAAGCCGTATCGATACCCCTCCGCCGAGGCCGACATGAAGGAGTCCAAAGCATTGGAGCTCTCGGTGGTTGCTAGCTCTTGCATGGAAATACTGGACCTCGGTTACGGTGAAGTCATCGCGTCCAGCATCCTTTTGCAACGGCTATGCCATGCGCTAACACTCTGCCGGATATCAAATTTTCCATATAGTGCAGCGCGTCCGCATTATGACAATTGTTGCAATTGCGACCGTATGGTTTGGGACGAAATGAGCGACGGCCATCTTTTTCTTCATGCGCGGCGAACCGCGTCCGCATCTGCGCGGCAGCAACCCTGCGCGCGCGGAAGGCTTCACCGGTACTGGCCTCTATTCTGCTTTGGACAGCGCGAAGGCTTGCTCATCGGATCAAGCCTGGCGGACCGTGAAGCACGGATTCTCCACCACATTCAGCAACCAAGGATGGAGCCGTTCATGATTGAACTCACAACAGCCGATGGGCACACGTTTTCGGCCTATCGCTCGGACCCAACAGACCCACCAAAGGGTGCGGTCATCGTGCTCCAAGAGTTTTACGGCGTCACGGAACACATCAAAGCAATCACGGATGAATTTGCAAGGAAAGGCTATGTCGCAATAGCCCCGGCTCTGTTCGACCGTGTGAAGCCGAATGTGACGCTTGGCTATGATGAAGGCGGCATCATGGAAGGGCTGGACCTTGCCGGAAAGATTGGAATGGCCGAGGCTCTTGCCGATATCGAGGCCACGGCCGCTTCGTTGAAGAGTGCCGGAAAGATCGTCATCGTCGGCTATTGCTGGGGCGCCTATCTCGCCTATGCCGCCGCCAACAATGTCCCGGGACTCGCTTGCGCCGTGGCATATTATGGCTCCGGTGTTGCCGACGGACTCAGTGAAAAGCGTAGAATACCAACCCTGCTTCACTTCGGAGAAAACGATCCGATGATTCCGGCCGCGAGTGTGGCGCAATTCCGCGCGTCCCATCCTGAAGTGAGCGCCTTTTGTTACGCCGCCGGTCATGGCTTTGCGTTTGAAGGACGTGACGGCTACGACCCCGGTGCTGCGTATAAAGCCGCGGAGCGAACGATGTCTTGGATATCGCAATATGTGGAGGGGCAGCCTCCCATCGCTCTTAAAAACGCTGGAGCATACGCTCAACAAAAGGTGGATAAGAAAAAGAAGAAGGCAAGCGATGATATGGGACCGCCTCTCGACTAGCAGCGGAAGGCGCGTCAGGGTTCGGCGTCACCAACGTTTCATCGCGAGACGATCATGAGTGTCATCAAGCTTGAGTCGGGCAAAAGGAACCGGCAAACCGTTCGCCGGTTCCGGCAACTTCTCGGCTTGGTGGCGCTTCATGAAGCGAACATCCGCTCGAATCCGGTCCCCTATATCGAGCGCGCGAGCGAACGCATTTTTTATCTTCAAATGGCATTGTTTGAAGCTGCCGAGGCGTCAAAAGCTCCCTTTGGGAGCAAAGCTCCCGCAAAAATGATCGAGGTCGACGAGACGGAATATCGGCAGCTTCTACGATGTCGAGCGATCGTTGAAAGAGCTTTGGAAGAATGCCGTTCGGATTCCGACGATCCGTAGAGACGGGTTTGAAACAAACATCCTCGCCTATTTTGTACGATGCCTGACATTCATCAGCGTGCGATGACCGGCAAGACTTTTGCTAAGCTGCCGCAGGCCTCATCCGTTACGGATTTTGAAGTTTTTTAATGAGGGTTTGCATGTCCACGTCCACTGGTTTTTTCGTCGACTGGGATGGCAACGCGCGGAGCACAGTCGACATTGGCGGGGGCTATCTCTGCGAAGTCGATCACGGCGCCCGTTACGTTGCGATCGTGACCGGGAAGGGAACACTCGTTCACGAGGGGACGTTTTTTAGGAGCCTCGGTGATATCGAGAAGGCCGGTATCAACGCTCCACTTGTTCCCGGCTCCCACCCTTGGGGTCGGCGGGAGGATGGGTTTTAATCCGCGTGGCCGCGAGGTAACTCCATCATGCTTCCGACGACAATCCTGATTGATCAGCGGCCACGCTGTGTCGTTCGCCCCACGGATATGAAGGACCTTCAGAGATTTCTCCGGAACGCAAAGCAATATCTGCTCGCGGAAAGCGGGGCCGGAGAGATTAGCTTCCGTGAAGCCAATGAGCTTGAACGCGCGAGATGGTTGGATGCCTTGACCCTGCACCGAACATGGGGCGGTGGTGAAGATGATTTCTTTGGCCTGCCGCTGTGACTTGCGGAATATGCGGCCCCTAATTTTGATGCGATTTCGCATCATGCGGGTTGCCCGATTGGTTGCGCATCCAATCCGCGAGTTTGGCCAAGGCGGTGTAGATTTCCGACCGCGCTTCGGGATCGGCGATTGCTTGATCGAGTGCTACTCGCATGCACGTTAGCCAACTGTCACGCTCGGCGACGTCGATTGAAAATCCGCTATGCCGCTGACGCAAGCGCGGATGGCCTTTTTCGGGGGAGTAGAGTTTGGGGCCACCCATCCATTCGGTGAAATATCGCTTCAATGTCTCCTTGGTCGCTTCAAGGTCGCGCGCGTGCATCGCGCGGATACGCTGTGCCTCGGGCAACGTATCTATCTGAACGTAAAATGTCTCGACCAAATGATCGATGGCAGACTCACCACCGGCGCGCTCAAATAAGGAGGCCATGACTCTTTTACCCTTCGAAAGCCGGCCTGTCGAGCGGAAGGGCTAAGCCTTTCATTGGTCGGCCGGGCCAGCGTGGTTTGATGCGGCGATTTGAAGCAATGTCGGCGCCAGCGGGGACATGATCTCTCGCCACCCGGTCCATTTCCACAATGTAGCAAAGTCCACAAGACTATGTCGTGTTTGGATGAAAACGAGCGAACCCCGCAATGTCCTATTCCGCCATGGATGGAGAAAGGATGACCTCCGCTGGCGCGCCTGGACCTTGCTCTTTTACAAAATCAACCGCGCCGACAAGAGAAAGACCGCCATCGCTTTCCATCAAGACGAACGCTTCCGCCGGCATGTTTCGAAGCTGTTCTAAAAGTTGCGATACAGTCATGACAACAGCTCCCGCCACACCCCTCCCCAACCGGTGGCACTCGCCTCATGTGGGTTCTCCAATAAGCCGCATGGATTCGGTGGAGGTGCGATTAACCGGGATGGATCATGATTTCCAACGTTTCGTCCAAATCGTCCAAATCATCGAAAGGGTTTGGTGTCCCATCGTCTTCGTCGAGCGATATGCCGCAAAGGCAGACATCGCCGCCGATGACGGTGAGCGCGATGGGCTCCAAGCTTCGAGACTCGCAGGGACCGCTGACGCACAGCCCCGTCGCGATCTCGAAACGCGATCCATGACGCCCGCACTGGATAAATTTGCGATCCGTGCTGAGAAAATTGCCAGAACCAAAATTGGACCAGACACCTTCATGCGGGCAATTGTTCACATATCCCACAAATTCTTCCGCGCCGGTATGGACGACAAAGATCCGGAACGGCCGCCCTTGGCCGTCTTCGTCGCGGCGTGAGAGGTCGAAGGCCTTGGCGCTGCCCTGTTCGATACTCCCGGCCGCGCAGATCGCAAAGACCGGTATGTTTGTGGACGCTTCGTTTTTGTCGCCGTTCATGCGAGATCTTTGCCGGGCACTAAGGTTTTGGCTTGAGCTGACCCAAGTTTTGCATAGAGGATTCAGCATAAAACATGCCGCATGCTGGCGATTGCGGTCATCCGTGGCAAGCACGAAGCGCTCGAGAGATCACCTCATGTCGATGATGACGTTTTATATGACCCCGGGGTCTTGTTCGACCGGCATTCATAGCATTCTCGAGGAACTCGACGAAACCTTTGCTGTCACGGTGGTCAATCTGCCGTCGCGTGACCAGTTCAAACCGGATTTCATCGCGATCAACCCGAAATCGATGATCCCGGTTCTCATACGCCGGGATGGGCAGATTTTGACCGAAGTGCCAGCGATCGCCTATTGGCTGGCGCGCTCGCACCCTCGCGCGGGTTTATGGCCCGAAACGGTTGACCTTGAAACACGTGCGATCGAGTTGATGGCCTATATTACCGGGACAATTCATGGACAAGGTTTTGCCCGCATTTTCACGGCGGATACGTTTACAAGTCACGAGCCGGAGCTGAGCGATGTGCGAGCAAACGGGGGAAAAATTGTTGAAAAAGGGTTTCGAGTTATCAACGACGCGATAGCCGCGAAAGGATATGCTCTCGGGAATTTCTCGATGGTGGACCCCGTTCTTTTTTATGTCGAGTTTTGGGCCGATAAACTCAATATGACGTTGCCCGAAAAAATTGCCTCTCATTACCGCCTGATGTTGACGCGGCCCTCCGTGCAAAGGGTGCTGCGCGAGGAAGGATATAATCCCGCGTCATTGGGCCTTGCGTCGCAACGCTGACGCCGCATGAGATTGTTGTCCTCGTGCGTTTCTTGCAAAGCTGATCACGTCCGGACCTTTTCCCATCGCCGCGGGCGGGCTTTAATATTTTGCACAGGATCGTATCAACCATGGCTGAAATGCTTATCGTCGAAGACCGGAATCAGGATGATCTTTCTCGCAAGGCCGGCTGTTACCTTTACGTGGACACGGAATTTTGGCTAGACGGGGGTCTTATCCATCGCGCCGACGGGCCGGCCATCGTTTTCCCTGATGGCGCGACCCGCTGGTATTCCGGTGGTAAAGAGGTGACGCGCGAGGTGACCACGTTCTTTATCGAGCAAAGGTGGCCGATTCTCGCGGGCCTTGATACACTAGAAAAGCGGCTACTCTTCAGCGCTTGGTTCCAGTCTCGAGAGAGCAGCGCCGCCTGTTAAACCCCAGTGTTGCCGGTCCCTCGAGTCCGGCCTTAAAGAATTTTCGATGGCGGTTTGGCGTCACACAGACGTCATGCCTTCTTTCCCATGGCCTATCAGGCCGCCACCTGAACTTTGAACCCCTCGAGATCGGTGCGAGGAATCCGGAACAAGCCGCGGCCGCCCGCATAGGCTTGATAGTGAGCTGCGGCGTTCTCGCTTAGGCTATTGAACCATTGTTGGGGGCTCAACATCGAGGGGCGCTCGCCGATCTCGACGACTGATCCGTTTGGCGAGAACCGGACGTGGATCAAAACTGTCTCTGTCGTCATCGAAAATCCCCTTGCTTTCAGAGTCCCGAGCCAAAGCCCAGGAGTTCGACCTTGATATCCATTGTCCCGAGCACTTTGGCTTGACACGCAAGACGAGATTTCGAGCCAATCCCAACGATTGTGTCGAGACGCTCGTTCTCGTCTCTCGCGATCTTCGAGACACCCTTACGGCCATCCTGAATATAAATGTGGCATGTTCCGCAGGCAGCCTTACCTTCACATTTGTGCGTTAGATTTTCGTCCGCGGCGAGGATGGCGGAGAGCAGCGTCGTACCCTCGGCGGCCTCGATCGTTTTACCCGACGGCATGATTGTTACCAGTGACATTTTACCTTCTCCTGCTCTTCTTGCCGCCGAACGCGACGGGCTCGTGAACTAATAGATGGCCGAGCCGGCCCCTATGTTGATCGACGCATCCTTCATGGTCGAAACAATGAACTCGATCTGGTCCATGCTAAGGTGGGCATGGAAGGGCAGAGCGACCGCGCGGTCGGCGACTTTCTCCGTTACGAAAAAGTCACCCTTCCGGTATCCCGCATCGAAATAATGACGTTGGAGATGAAGCGGATTGCAGTATGCGGCTGCCTCGATTTGCTCCACATGCAAGTCCTCGACGATGGCGTCGCGGCTTGATTTCGAGAATCGGGTTCCGAGATGCACGACATAGAGAAACCAATGAATTTCGGTCACATCAGGCGCGAGATAGGGGTCCTTGATCCCCTCAAACGATTGGATATATTTGCAATAGAGATGTTCCGCCAGTTTGCGCCGTTCGAGGATCTCGTCGAGGCGTTTGAGTTGCGCGAGACCAAGCGCCGCGGTGATATCGCTCATGTCCGCTTGGTATGGCGCCGTGGCCGTCACGACAACCGAGGAGCGCTCGTTCAACCGGCGGGAGCGGAGACGGCGCATCGACATAGCGAGGTCGATATTGTCCGTCACCACCATGCCGCCCTCTCCGCACGTCAATGGCGACGGTTGGGAGAAATCGAAGATAGAGGCATCGCCAAATGTTCCGACGGGCGCATTTTTGTATTTTGACCCGATTGCCTCCGTGGAATCTTCGACGAGGATAAGTCCATGCTTGTCCGCCAGCTCGCGAAGCTCCGCCCAAGCGGCTGGATGTCCATTGGTGTTGGCCGCAACGATCGCACGGGTATTCGCGGTAATCCGCGCCGCCACCTTCTCGGGAGCAATTGTTCCAGCCCAATAATCGATATCCGCGAAAACCGGCTTGGCGCCGACAAGACTGATCGCATGCGCGGTCTCGCGGAATGAATAGGGCGGGGCGATGACCTCATGCCCGCGTCCAATTCCATATGCGGCCAAGGTGATGAGAAGGCCGATCGTGCCGCTTGGGACGGTAATAGCGTAACGGCGCCCGAGAGTCTCGGCGAAAGCCGCTTCGAAAGCCTCGACGACGAACCCATGGGACAAACGGGGGGACCGTAACACCGCATCCACGGCGTCAAGCTCGGCAGTTGTGATATCTGGGTCGGAAAAAGGAATGAATGTCGCGTCGGCTTCTTCGGGAAGGTCGTCAGCGTAGCCGATTGGGTTCAACGTGACGTCTGTCATGTCGACGCCTCCTTCCGTGCGAGAACAATTCCCGTGGCGCCCGCGATATCTGGAACGATCCGGACACAATGGTCGGAACTGTCGATAAGGTGGAGATCAAACAGGCGGTAAGTCCGGAACGGTGTTTCCGTCACGTCCGAGGCGTCACAGCGCGTCAAGGTGAGACCGGGAAGCCGCGCACGCAACGCCGCGAAAGCCTTCGTCCCCGCGTCAGGGCCGTTAAGGACATCGTCTATCGCGCTCAGATCGTTGATGCTCAAGGTCATTAGAAGGTTCCCGCATTCAGCTTTGGCCGAAAGGATTCATGTTCCGGATTCAGGTCTATTGCCAAATCTTCCGGTCTGGATCGGTGTTCAGATGCTCCAGAAGCTCAGCTAACCGTAAGTGCTGGCTGTAAAGCTCCCAATCCTTCGTTTTATGATCCCTCCGGTAAAGATTCCAAGTATGTTCGTCTCCATCATATTCTATCAACGCGACATCGATCACGCCGCCTTCCGCGTCGATATTGCGCGAGCAGCACGGGCTCTCAATTCTGTAGCCTCTAGCTTCGGGCAGCACACGGGGCAAAACGTACCGGTACCTTGCGCGCTTCGCTAATGCACGTTCGATCCGTTTGCGATCCAAGTCATTGGGGTGACCAAATCGCCGCGGTCCAAGGTCCGATGAAGTCGATGCCATCGCCGTGGATCTCCTTAGATCGGTTGAATTTCATCCTCTAAGCACCCCACGACGAGCTTTTGGGAAAATTCGACAAGATAGACCACCATATTAGCTTCGGTATGGGTCCCAACTTGTACGATCTCACCTCTATCGCCAGCGCTGACCAGCAAGGCGTCCGGTATCGAGCCGGGATATGTTCCGTCGTTGTGAAGATTGACGAGTGCTTCTACAGTTAGTCCCCATTGAAACTTTGGTAATTTTGGCTCAAGCACGGCGCAGCTCCATCGGCAAAGGTAAGTCTTCCTCGTCGTCTCGCTCGATGACGGCATCGAGTTCCTTGCGCTTCATGCCGACCCGGTTTCCGCTCTCCAGGAATTCAACGCCGTAGATGTAGAATTGCTGCAAGAATGTGCCGATACTGACCACGTAGCCTTCCTCGCCCTTTTTTGCCAAAATGTCCCCAATCTCCTTACCGGCGTAGGTTCCATCGTTGCGGATGGTTCGTTTGGCTCGCACCTTTTCGCCATAGTTGAAACGGGGTGGCTCGGAGATTTCGACGACTTCGCTATCCCTGACTATATTTGTCATGTCGCGGTCTCCTTCATTTCCATTCGATGGCTTGAGAGACGGGATTCCGCCATCTCCCGGACGAGAATATCGCTATCAAGCAACATAGCGTTTAATTCCATCACAGGTAGCCGGCTGGCGACCTCAAACCGGACGCGCCAATCTTTATCGTATTTCAATGATGTGAGGAGATCGGGGGCGAGACGTTTAGCAGCCTCGAACCTAATCTCGGGTTCAGCGTCGCGTGCCATCCGGGGCAGCCAAGCTGCCGGAACCCTTCGCGCGACGGTCCGGCGCACCTCAACCTCGTCATCATCGATGAATTGGAGAAGAACCGAAGGTGTGACCCGGCGCGCGATGACGAGCCGGACGTAATAGTCGGGATCATTCATCATCGGGATCAAATCCGCCTCATCGAGAAGCGCGGCAATACGGATACGGACTTCGCGGCTTGGGTCTGTGCGGAGGCGAAGGATGTGCTTCTTGGGAAGACGCCTAGCAGCGTTCCATCGAACGGCCTCTTCGGGATCGTCGAGAAGCGGGAGGAGTAAAAACTGATTGGCATGCTTTGCCGCGATGGCCCGGACCTCGAAATGCGGATGCCGGATGTAGGCATCCGCGAGTTCTGGATTCCAATCGAAGAAACGATCGATCCGCCGCGCATAGCGATCGTGGACACAAGAATGTTTCAGGCGGCAAAGCCCATCGGCAAGCTTGTCCGTGTGAGGGCAAACGGCGCAGGTGACTTCGTTGCGTTGCCAGTCCAGGGCTTCATCGATGTCAGTCATAATCGTCTTGCCCCGTTCGCTGCAAAACTTCGAGAAGAACCTTCGCTCCGATCTTGTCTAAAGGATCCAGTTCGAGGAGTTTCAAGACAGCCAAGAGCCCTTCCTCCAAATTCCCGAGCCGCATTTGTAAGTAGGCGTAGCCTTTGAGCGTGAAGAGATAAAATCTGGGTACTGTCTTTTCGAAATCGCTAAAATTGGCGTCATGCGCGGATACGAGGTGCCAGTCCGCCGGAAGCTCGCAGTCGGCGGCCGCCTTGAGAAGACAGACTCTGGCTATTTCCAACGCTTCGGCGAGACGCCCCTTGTAAAAGTAAAAGCGATAAAGTCCGATCAAGACGGCCGCATGCCCCGGTGCGATCGATTGAGCCTCGAGAAGATGCTTTTCCGCGATATCATTCAGATGATAAAAAGCGCTTGCCTTTTGTAAAAGCTCCTCGGCCTCCATCGGCAGACCAGCCCCGAGAAGAGCGCCCGCCAAAAGCGGATCCTCTGGGAGGCTCGTCTGTCGATTATCTTGCTTGAGCGAGCTGTTCATTTCCGTTCGAACCGGGATTACTGGAGCGTGCTGATGCCGTGCGATCCACAAGCTTTTTGCTTTGGATCGTGAAAGATCAAACCGGTTTGCGAGGATGTATCCGCGAAGTCGATGGTCACACCCTCAAGGAGGATTCGGCTTTCCGCGGGAAGGAAGAGCTTGACGCCGTTTCGTTCGATCACGGCATCGCCCGGTTCGGGTTGGCTTTTGACGCTGATGTCGGCGGCGAGCCCCGAGCAGCCACCCGGTGTGACGGCGAGGCGGAATCCACTTCCTTGGGCTCCATCGGCGCGAAGCATGAGGCGAATGAACCGTTCCGCCGCTGGTGTTATCTCAAAGCTCATAGTCGTGTTCCTAGGCCCGTGGTTGGTAGCGCGGATAGGACGTGTCGATCACGCAGGTGTCATCGACAGGGCAAACCGCCGCGCATTGAGGTGAGTCGAAATGGCCAATGCATTCCGTGCATTTCTTTGGGTTGATGACGAATGTCCCGCCTTTTTCGTAGATCGCGACATTCGGGCATTCCGCCTCACAGGCTGAACAACTCGTGCATTGCGAGGCAATGATCTTCAAGGTCATGTATCGGCTCCTATGCTCCGGTCACCGTCCGGCGTCACCGCCAGCGCTTTTCTTCAGGTAAACCTAACTTGTTGAAATTCTCCCGGAGCTAGGCGGTCAGTTCCGGGCTGGGAATTGAGTGGCGCGCTTAGGCCGCCGCGATGAGCGCGCCTTGGCGGATTTCCGCGTCACCGCGTTCGATATGCTGAAGCTCGCCGCTGTTCACTTTATCGAGGTAAGTCTTGAACCAGACGATCGCTGACTTTTCAATGAATTCATGCGCGAACTGATCGACGGGCTCGATACCAGCCTTGAGGAGATCGGCTTTCGGACATCCGCCGATTTTGGCAACGAAGACAGCATGGCAATCGTTGATCGCGCGGATGATTGTCTCAAGGCCTTCGTCCTCGCCGTAGCCGCCCTGGCAGTATAAATCCACACGGCGATGGCCGACGAATTTTGCTCCGCTCGTGGAAAGTTCGTAGACTTGAAACTCCTTGGCGTGGCCAAAGTGCTCGTTGATCAGACCCGAGCCCTTTGTGGCAACAGCAATGAGCAGCTTGATGTCGCTCATCTCTCCGGCAAGAGTCGTCAGCTCTTCCTCTTTGGCCGCGACCTTGGCAACGCGCTCGATCTCGACCTTGGCTTGATACGCCTTCCGGGAATCGAGGTCGTAATCGACTTCCATCGCCATGATCTTGTCTGTCGTGAATTCGGCACTGCGATCCTCACCGAGCAGACCGACGGCATCGGCGCGGCATTGCCGGCAGTGCCGCATCATGTTCATTTCGCCTTCGCAGCTGTCCTGAAGCGCCTTGAGTTCTTGCGCGGTTGGTCCACGTTGGCCTGTCAGTCCGAAGACGGTTCCGTGCTCGGGCGCGGAGATCAGAGGCATGATGTTATGAAGGAAGGCGCCGCGTGATTTCACGGCCTTGTTTACCTCGACGAGGTGCTTGTCGTTGACACCGGGAATCATGACCGAATTAATCTTCGCGAGAATGCCACGTTCCGTGAGCATTTCGAGACCTCGCAATTGCCTGTCGGTCAAGATCTTTGCTGCTTCGACGCCGGTATATCTCTTGTGTTTCCAGAACACCCAGGGGTAAATTTTCGCGCCGATTTCGGGATCGACCATGTTGATGGTGATGGTCACATGGTCGACGTTGAAGGCAGCGATCGTGTCGACATGATCGGGAAGCGCAAGCCCATTGGTCGAGAGACATAGTTTGATGTCCGGAGCTGTTTTCGCGATGAGCTCGAAGGTTTTGAAGGTCTTTTCGGGGTTGGCCAGCGCATCGCCGGGGCCCGCAATGCCGAGCACGGTCATCTGCGGAATCGTCGAGGCAACGGCAAGGACTTTCTTAGCCGCCTGCTCTGGCGTCAGCTTTTCGCTGACCACACCTGGCCGCGACTCGTTTGCGCAATCATATTTCCTGTTGCAATAGTTACACTGAATATTGCAGGCCGGCGCGACGGCGACATGCATGCGCGCATAGTGATGATGGGCTTCCTCGCTATAGCAGGGGTGGTTCTTGACCTTCTCCCAAATTTCGGATGGGAGGTCGCCCTGTCCCGCGGCGGAGCCACAGCTCGCCTTGCCGCTCCCGCCGGTCGTGCCGCAACCTTTGTGTTCGGCAACTTCCTGCATCACGGCTTCGACGTTGATATTGGCGCTGGCATCTCGGTGCTCTTGGTGTGTGGACGCGTCCATATCCGCTCCTCGCTCTAATGTATCCGCCGATATTTAACTTGAGAATTATGGGGCTCTCAGCAACGGTCATGCCATCTAAAAAATCGTCAGTAGTTTGAGCATAATTAGCGGCTTAACTTGAACCGCAACGGCTGTCGGGATGCCGACAGGCTTACCAAGAAATGGCGGTCTTGTTGGAAAGTCGACACGCGGCCTATTAGTCCGTCGCAAAACAAAATGCCCTCATTGTCTGGTCTAGACGACGAGGGCCATGAAGGTGAAAAAGGAGCGGACAAGCTCAGGCGACGGACAAAAGAATTTCGACCGCACGCTCGAGGGGAATCCCAATGGGGGTATATCCCTGGGCTTGGAAGAACTTCAATTCGTTCTTCGTGGATTGGCCGGGCTCGACGATCACATAATGGGTGTCCGAGGATCTCTTTGAGATCTGACGAGCATAGGTGCGCAACATCTGATCATGAAAGCGGCAGCCAATGAAGAGGAACGATCGGTTCGTCCGGCGGTCTTTGACAATATCGGGGATTGGCGTCTGGATGTCGATTTCCGTCAGAACTTCGACATAATCGGCGTCGGAGATTAGAAAATTCTTCGCCGGCGCGACACAGCCGTGCGGCTTGTAAAGCAGGGTTTTCCAAGCCGGCGCCGCGGTGCGATCCGTTTCGGATCCGTTGGCTTCATAGAACCGGTACCAGCGGTCCTCGCCAATTCCTGCGCGTGTTATGCCCTGAACCTCGCCCCAATTTGCCCCGGAGGAGAGAGCATCGCGCATGGCTCCATCATACCAGGTATCGACAATCATCGGGAGTTCTAGGGATGCTAGCCGGGTGTGAAGCGCGGATGGCTTCACCTCAGCCGCGAAGGCTTCCGCCATCAACGTGGAGACCGTGGACCTGTGCTTCGTGCTTTCAATGTGTTGAGCCGCTGCCCACACATTGCCCTTGGCCCGGCGCGGCAATGCGATCTTGCGGCCGAAGAACTCGGCGAGGGCTTCTGGTGTCATTGGCACGTCCGGCGCGGAAGCAGCCGAAAGCCCAGGACCAAAATAGGGAACGATGGAACCGGTTTGAAGAAGCCCTGCGATCTTGACGAGGACAGCCTCCGCATCCGTCGATTTGACAATATCGGGCGGCAGCAGCGGTGCGTTCATGTCCTTACTCCTCTTCGCCGCGCTTCCGCGCGTTCACGGTTATGGGTAATCGCGTGTCGGCGGGCATCTCGGGTAGGTCGAGCACCCATCCGTTTGCGACGCGAATCCAGCCACCCCAAAGGGTCTCGTGTTCGGTCTCCACGACAGGCTCCTCGAGGTCCTTTTTTGGGACGTAGATCGATAGGCCGGTTTCTGGCGAGCGGCGGATCATGATTTTCATTTCCAGATGTCTTTCAGGCTTGATCAATCGAGTCGTGCGCCGGCTGCGCTATTCTCATGAGAAGGTTCGCGCGGCGGTCCGAGAAGGCCGTGAGACAGTCGCCAGCCAGACCCTTGAGAAGTTCGGGACGAAGATGGCGCACGGCCCAACGTCGCGCAGTGGGACTGTAATTCGATGCGAGGAGCGGCATGTCTTTCATCCCTTAAGAGGCTCGCGGTTGAAATCAGAACGGTAGGGGGTCCTTTAAAGAGTGCCTCCAGGCCGGACCGGTGGTTAGTATGACAAGCGTTAGGCGGGGACGCAGGTATTTGGAACAGGGCAGACCTCGGCGCATTGCGGCGTCTCGAAGCTCCCTTCGCATTCCGTGCATTTCTTAGGGTTGATGACAAACGTATCCCCCTTCATTGATATAGCGGCGTTGGGGCATTCAAACTCGCAAACGCTGCAGGTCGTGCATTGCGAAGCCACGATTTTATAGGCCACGAGCTGTCTCCTCGTTGAATGGTGGACGCGAATCCATCATGCGATCTTCCGCGCGCGCGATTGATCGAACGTAATCGCCAGCGTGCTTTCTTTCGCAAGCAGTATGCCATGGCCATAACCCAAACAAAGCCGTCAGTTTCCAGCGAGATCATACCCTCGATGTTCACTTCTCGCGAAACGCGCGTTGTCTTTCAGACATTGTTGTTTTTATCGGACGGGGAGAAGGGCACATCCCAAAGGAGACGATTACGAGCCCGTTTATATTGGTTCGATCACAACCTTGATGTCGAGTGGACGCGCCTGGAACGGTGATGATGTCACTAAGGCATCCACGCCCGCTGCCGCGAAGGCGGCGGCGTTCCCGGCGGTGATGCCGCCGGCCGCGGCGATGACGGGGCGTCCATCTTCTCTTCTCCGAATGGAATTTACGACCCGCCGCGCGGAGGCCGGTTCGAATTTTTCGAGCTGAATGACATCGGCGAGAGCCTCGGCGGCACCAACAGCTTCATCTTCCGACGTGACTTCGATCATGACAGAACGTTCGGGTACCTGCCTTTTCAAATGGGCAATGGCGGGCCTGAGATCGGTGGGAGTGTCGAGAAACGCGCGATGCTCCGGAAAAAGCATGACCGTATCCGAAAGACCCAAGCGATGAATTTCCGCCCCACCGGCCAAGATGGCCTTTAGGGACAGCTGCCGTGTAAAGGGGACGGATTTACGGGTGCAGAACACGCCAATACACGGGGCCACGGCTCGGGCCGCCTTAACGATTTCGTTTGTTTCCGTCGCGACGCCAGATGCCCATTCCATCAGTGTTTGCGCTATCTTCCATCCACCGTGGAGCGAAGCGGCTGATCCTGTTGCTTCGAGCAAGAGAGCTCCCGCCGCGAAAGGCTCCCCAGAGTTGCCAGCGTAAGAAACCGTGACGCCCAGCCGGCGAAGCAACCGGACCGCTTCGCTCGCGCCGCTTAGGATGAGATTTTGACGCGCGGTAAAGGTCATGCGGCCAGGCTTGCCGCCGATCCCAAGAACACGTGTCGTCAGATCACCGAACCGGAGATCCTCTTCGGCGAGACGCTCGATGTCCACGTCCGTCAAACGCAAGGGTTCAATCGTTAATGGATCGCCAAGCATCCGGGCTAGCCGAATTTAAACAGGACGCCGAACCCGCCGCGCGGATAATCCCACTCGATGTCGCCAGTCTTGGCCGTAATCACGCGGCAAGTGCCACATTCCAGACAGCCGTCGATAGTTGCTTCCACCTGTCCGCTGTCATTCCTGCTATAGCAGCCAGCGGGGCATGCATGCGTCAGGGCAAGCAGAGCCTTCGAAGGAACGTCATGCGGCCTTATCGTAATATGGGGCCGGCCCACGTCGACGAGATAGCGATTTTGGAACAGCTTCTCCTCGACCTTGAAGCCGGTGCTGGATACGTTCATCGCATCTGTCATCGCCATGCCCTCGCCAGTTTGAATGCGTCCCCGATAAGACCCGAAAGAGTGCGTCCCTTCCGGAAAGATTTGAGAATTTGGTTTTCCTTCGAGCGCTTATCGACGCCGTCCACGCGAAACCAAGTCTGCGCCGCGGCGGTGAGAAGCCTGGGATAGAGACCGAAGAGTTGCTTATTCCCGTGTAGGAGAGCCGGAATGCGCTTATACTTTTTGAGGTCCTTCATAACGAAGGTTTCGTCGAGCGTTCGCTTGTAGGCGGCGAGATTGGCCTTCGACATCGCGACACCGCGCTGCTTGAGCGCGACGATGGTTTCGCCCGCGATACGGCCTGTGGTCATCGCGAGATTCGAACCTTCGCGGTGAACGGCATTGACGAATTGACCAGCGTCGCCGACGACGAGCCATCCGTCGCCATATAGCTCGGGAATCGAATGATATCCGCCCTCCGGGATCAAATGCGCCGCGTATTCCTTGCACTCCGAGTTTTCGAGAAGTGGTTTGATGCTCGGATGGTTCTTGAAGGCCTCGAGCAAGCCGTAGGCGGTCTTGCCGCTTTCCGCGAAGTCGGAAACGATGCAGCCGATGCCAACGGAAACGGATTCTTGATTGGTATAGAGAAAGCCCGTGCCCGTCATTCCGTCCGTGATTGTTCCCATTGCCTCGATGACGACACCTTCGTTGCCTCTCAGGTTGAAGCGGCTTTCGATCACTTCGCGTGGCAAAAAATGCATTTCCTTGACCGCGAGCGCCACGCTGTCGGGCTGAAGCTCGGGCCGCAGGCCGGAACGCTGGCCGACGAGGCCATTGACGCCCTCGCCGAGAATCACGACATCGGCGAAAGCGGTCCCGCCTTGGCGGTCTGTCTTGACACCGGTGACCTTGCCTGCGCCATCCCGGATGAGTTCCGTGACGGTGGTTTCGCAGAGAAGTATCGCGCCCGCTTCGCGAACCTTGCTGCTGAACCATTTGTCGAATTGGGCGCGCAGGATTGTATAGCGGTTGGGACGCTCTTCATTGAAATCTTCGGAGCGGTAGTGCATGCCGACATAGGATTTCTCATCCATCGTCCAAAGGCGTTGCTCGATGATATGCCGTTCGAGCGGCGCGTCCTCGCGGAAATCCGGGATGATTTTCTCCAGCGCATCGGCGTAAAGGATTGCGCCTTGAACGTTTTTCGAGCCGGGATATTCGCCGCGCTCCAGCTGCAGAACCTTGAGCCCCGCCTTGGCCATCGTATATGCCGCGGCGTTCCCCGAGGGACCCGCGCCGACAACGATTGCGTCGAAATGTTCTTCGATCATGGTGGCCTCCCTAACTCGCGAGCCGGTTGACGGAAAGGCGTTTACGGAATGCCTCGGTCAGCGCCGGCAACAGTTTGGTCGCATCGGCGACGATCCCGAGATGGGCGAACTCGAAAATCTGGGCGTTCGGATCCGTATTGATCGCCACGATCGTATCCGCTCCTTCGACGCCGACCCGATGTTGGATCGCGCCGGAAATGCCGGCGGCGATATAGAGTTTCGGACGGATTGTCTTGCCGGTCTGGCCGATTTGCCGGTCGGCGGTGATCCAACCTTTTTGGACAAGCGGGCGAGAGCCTCCGTATTCCGCGCCGAGGACACTGGCGAGCGCTTTGACGAGTTCGAAATTCTCGGCGGAGCGGAGACCGAGGCCTCCCGCAACCACGATATCGGCATAGGCGAGCTGACTTTGGTTGGAATCCCGGTCCGCGACGAATTGCAGAACCTTGGTGACAATGTCTTGTTCGGCAAGGTTCAGGGGGTGATCGATGATTTCACCGCGCCGCCCTGGCTGACGAGCGGGCATCCCGAAGACGCGGGGCCGCACCGTCGCCATCTGCGGCCGGTAGTTCAAGGTCATGATCGTGCAGAGAAGCGAGCCGCCGAAGGTCGGGCGGGTGGCGGCCAGCGAACCTTCGTCGTCGATCGCCAAGGCCGTGCTATCCGCCGTCAGGCCCGTCAGCAACGTCGTGGCGACCGACCCCGCGAGATCGCGGCCGAGGGTCGTCGCGCCAAGAAGCAGAATTTCGGGCTTATAGGTGTTGACCACATCGGTCATGCCTTTTGTAAAGGCCTCGTTGCGATAATGTTCCAAGGCAGGATCGGTCACGGTGTAGACGACGTCGGCACCGTGTTCAAAGCAGACGGACGCGGTTGCGGCGATCATGTCCGCGTCGCTTCCTAAGATGATTCCCGCAAGGGAAACACCGCGCTTATCCGCAAGCTTCCGGGCCTCGCCGAGAAGTTCCAGCGAAACGGGATGAATGACGCCATACTCGCATTCGATGAAAACCCACACATGCTTGTAGGTTTTGAAATGCTCGGACAATTCCTTTTTCGTGCCGGCCCGGCTGCTTGTTGCGGGGGCCGCTTTCGGGGCATCGGTCATATCATTCGCTCCTTATTGCCCGGCGGAAAATCGGACGAGATCGCTCTCGACGGAGGGCTGGCGCGAAAAAATTTCAGCGATGACCGCTTCGGCGAGCGCCTCTGACGCAAGACCGGCCGTTGGCACCTGATATGCTTTTTCGGCGCGCGGGGTGGGCGCGAAGACCTTTTTGACGATGGTGGGCGAACCCTTCAGCCCGCACTTCGTCAGATCGGTAATCCCAGCAGCGGCGGCGTTCCAAGTCACGATCTTGGCCGAGGCCGCGCGGTAGGCGCTCTCGAGCGATCCGCGGCGGATTTCGTTGACCCCCTCCAGCATCGTGATGAGCACGGGGAGACGCGTCTCCAAGACTTGGACTCCCCCCTCGGCACGGCGTTCGACGACGATTTTATTAGCTTCCGTGTCGAGCTCCACGATCCGCGCGACATAGGTGAGCTGATTGAGCCCGAGGCGCTTAGCTATGCCAGGACCCACCTGCGCCGTATCGCCGTCGATGGTCTGTTTTCCCGTGAAGACGATGGAGGGCAAACCGAACTCTTGACCAATCTTGGTCAAGGCACTCGCTAGGGCGTAGCTCGTGGCCAACGTGTCCGATCCCGCGAAGAAGCGGTCGGTTAAGAGGACGGCGCGGTCGGCGCCGAACGTCAAGGCCTTGCGCAGCGAGTCTTCGGCCATCGGCGGCCCCATGGTCAACACGGTGACTTCGCCCCCGATGAGGTCGCGTAAGCGCATCGCTTCTTCGAGCGCGAAGAGATCATAAGGATTGATGATTGTGGGCACGCCTTGGCGCATGATTGTGTTCGTCACGGGATGCACGCGGATTTGCGCGCTATCTGGAACTTGCTTCACGCAAACGACGATATGCATCGCTTTTCACTTTCGTCTGAATGCCCGCTTCGAGCGGTCTTTGCGGATACTCGCCGGCAAGCAGCATGCCAACTCCTTCAACTTTAGTAAGTAGATGAAATATATTATGTAATTAAAGCCGGGTCGATTTTTTCGGCGGGAAATACGATGGAAGCAAACGAACCTGTCGGATAGGCTACAGGATTGTCACGTTTCCTTTGCCGGAAAGGTGAGGGAAGACAGCGGCACAAATGCCTTCTTGGGCTCTGACTTTGGCTCCACTGCTTCTTTGTGGACTTTGAAGAGGCGTTCCTGAATCGGGGACGACTTCACGAAATCCTCGTAGGCCTGGGCAAGGTGGGCGCGGCAAAATTCGCGGATTTCGAGATCGTCGCGCTTCTCGAAGACACCGTCGATCTGGCTTCCCTTGAGATATTGTCCCATGCGGCGCAGGATATGGAGGCGCGCGACTTGAACGACGGAGGGTTCAAAGGGCACGTCGAGATAGACGAAAAAGTCTTCCGCCGTGGATAAGCGTCCGAGATCGTCAAGCACGCTCATAGTCATCAATGCTCCCTATTTGCGGCCTGATTGCCGCAATTCTTCGTGATCGATGAAAGACCGTCTTCCAACGGCCGCGCCCGGATGGATGTCGACATTCGCCATCAGCGGTCCGAACCATGAGAGAATACGTGCCGGGAACCGGAGTCCACGGCGCCATAAGCGGTTTGCCGCGCGATGGATGACAACGGTGTGCACACCCGGATATGTCAACACGGCTTCGAATGTGTGCCGCGCGACCGGATGACGCGCCTTGACGCAATGGACATCCTCCGGGATGAGCGTCCAAATGTTCAATTGTTCGCTCACGTGTGGAGCCCTCAATGTGTTTTGCGCTAGATCGAAGCCGCGCTTCAAACGAATTCGGGTTCATCCAGCAAGACGGGATGGTTTGGATCCGTTTCCGCATGGAACCTAATCAAGTCGATTTCATTGACCGGTCTTTTGAGCGAAACCGCCGCCGTCCGGACCAGTTCGAGGACCCGTCGTGCCCTGGTTTCATCGACAGGTAGGCCGATTGTCGAAAGCGCGTTCGCGACCGCTGCCGTTCCCGAATGTTTGCCAAGAACGATGCTACGAGTCCGGCCAAAGAGGGCGGGATCCAGAGATTCGTAGCAGCGTGGATCGCGCAGAAGGCCGGAGACGTGGATGCCGGACTCATGAGCGAACGCCGCCGAGCCGACGATTGGTTTCGCCGCGGGGATGGGCCGGCCGGCGGCGGAGGCCACAAGTTCCGCCAATCCGGGAAGGTGGGTTAGGTCGATCGATGTTTTCCGGCCCGCAATCTGTCTGAGCGCCGCTACGACTTCCTCGAGCGCGGCGTTTCCCGCGCGCTCTCCGAGACCGAGAACGCACACGCTCGCGTGATTGGAGCCGCCTCGAATTGCCGCAAGCGTATTCGCCGTGGCCAGTCCGAGATCGTCGTGGCCGTGAAATTCGAGTTCGAGATCCGTCTCCGCGCGAAGGGACCGGAAGATCTCGTAGGTCGCGAAGGGATCGAGCACGCCGAGTGTGTCGGCGAAGCGGAAGCGATGTGCCCCCGCCTCTTCGGCGACAGCGATGACGGAGCGAAGAAAATCGAAATCCGCCCGGCTCGAATCCTCGCCGCCCAAGGCGACGGATAGGCCATGGCCTCGCGCATAAGCGACGACACGTTTGATGCGTGCGATCACGTCTTCGCGGGTCGACCGGAATTTGACCCAGATCTGCCGGTCCGACACGGGCACGGACAGGTTGACCCGTTTGACCCCCGACTTGATCGCCGCATCCACATCGGCTTCGCTCATGCGGCACCAAGCAATGACGGCCGGCCGCGATACGGCCGATGCCACGGCTGCGATGGACTCGATTTCCGCTTCGCCCATCGCGGGAATACCAGCCTCGATTTCATCGACGCCGGCTGCTTCCAGTTTTTGTGCGATTTCGATTTTTTCGCGCAATGTAAAGGCGACGCCTGGTGCTTGCTCGCCGTCACGCAGCGTCGTATCGTTGATGACGACCGTGGGAAGGCTAAACGGCATGAGAGTCATTGCTGCCCCTCTTATGATCCAGCCCCGGTAAAGTGGCGATCGTCTCGCGGTCGAGCCATGGAGGCGACATGGCTCTCAGGCGCGTAATTATTGCTGGCAGGCAATCGATTACCCGGTCGACTTCCGCCAAGGATGTTTCCCGCGACAGCGAGAACCGAATGGCCCCACGCAAGGCTAGGGGAGGCACTTTCATCGCGCGAAGGACGTGGGAGGGCTCCATGGACCCCGAGGCGCAGGCCGAACCCGAGGACGCCGCGATCGCCGCCCTGTCGAGATTGAGCAAGATGGGTTCGCTATCGAGATAGTCGAAGGACATGTTGGACGTGTTCGGTAGCCTGTGCTCGACGTCGCCGTTAATGCGGCAATGGCTGATGGACCCCATGATGCCCTGCTCGAGTCTGTCGCGCAGCGCGCGAATGCGGCTCATGTCGCCAGTCGACGCATGCGCGAGTTGCGCCGCCTTGCCTAGCCCAACGATCCCGGGCACGTTCTCCGTGCCGCCGCGCCGCCCACGCTCCTGACGGCCGCCATGAATGAGCGGCTTGAATTTGACGCCCTTGCGGACATAGAGCGCACCGATTCCCTTGGGTCCGTGCAGTTTGTGTCCTGAGAGCGAAAGCATGTCGATTGCGCTTGCTTTAAGATCAAGCGCGATCTTACCGGCGGCTTGAACCGCATCGCTGTGAAACAGCGCGCCGGCCTCGTGCGCAAGCGCGGCCAAGTCTTCGACAGGGAACAAGGTCCCCGTTTCGTTATTGGCCGACATGATCGACGCGATACAGGTTCGCGGCCCGAGCGCGCGCCTATAGGCATCGAGATCCAAACGTCCGTAGGAGTCGACACCGATATAATGGACGGTGATTCCGCGCGTTTTTTGGAGATGCCCGAGAAGGGAGAGAATCGCGGGATGTTCGACCGCGCTGGTGACCACTTCGTCGCGCCCGGTTTGGGTCTCCAATGCCGAGAGGATGGCCGCATTGTCGGACTCTGTCCCGCCTGAGGTAAAAATGATCTCATGATCGAAGGCGGCGCCGATCAGCGTCTGCAAGTCTTGCCGCGCCTGCTTGACCGTGCCCGAAACATCGGAGCCGAAGGCATGTGTCGAAGAGGCATTGCCGAACTGTCCGGTAAAGAACGGCAGCATTGCGGCGACCACCTCGGGGGTGGTGCGTGTCGTGGCGTTGTTATCGAGATAAACCGGTGCCAAGACGCAACCCTCTAATGTGTGGGTTTGACCCCGCCCATGGGAACGGGAACCAACCGCACGAATTCACCGAGCTTTTCGATGATGCGAGACTGAATGCCTTCCAATGTGGCGCTGCTGAGCTTGCATAGGACACACGCACCGGACAGTTTGACCATCACCTTGTTGCCTTCGATTCCAACAAAGACGCAATCCCCGCCATCCCGGCGAAGATTGGGGCGAACCTCTTCGATCACCTCGTTGATGACCTCGATCCGCCGCGCTTCCCGCGTTTGCGTTTGGGTGATCTGTTCGGCTTCGGCAAGCATGGGAACTCCAATTTCCGGCATGGCGATTGATCCATTTAAGGGATTAGCTGAAGGACTTTCCGCAGCCACAGCTCGACGTCGCGTTCGGGTTTTCGAAAGTGAAGCCCGATCCCTCGAGCGCCACCACGAAGTCAATCGTCGTTCCCGCCAAGATTTCGTGGCTATTCGATTCGACGAAGAGTTTGATGCCGTCGCGCTCGATGATCGTGTCGTCGGGCTTGGGTTCGTTCACCAGGCCCATGAGATATTTGTAACCGGCGCATCCGCCCGTTTCGACCATGATGCGCAGACCGTCCACGGGTTCCGTGGCCGCGCCAATCGCGGTCTTGACAGCATTCAGCGCGCTATTGGTTAACGTAATCATCTGCGCCTATCTCCGCGTATCAAGTCTTTGGCAAGCTGGTGGCAAGAGGTGTGCCATGTTGGAAGGTATTGATTTATTTCAATAAAATAAACTTTGCGCTATGGGCTTCGTGACGAGTGTCCGGTTTCCGACACGTATGATTCAGGACCATCGCCCACCATTATTCGAGGGGCGCGGGTTTCAGATCGATCGCGCGGAAGACGGCGCAGCGCTTGAAGACATCCAGCGAGGGCGCGATCTTTTTGTGGTTGCAATATTTGGCGACAAGCTTGGTCAGTCCTTTGATGTCCCTGCCGCTTGCCGCCGGGAATGTTTCGACCAAGGAATCGAGCAAGGGATCGCTGGCGTCGACTGCAAATTGCCCGGTCATGACGGCCCAAATCCGCCGCCTTGCCGCGTCATCCGGGGCCGAGAACTTTACCAAGGCGATACAGCGCGAAACAATCGCCTCGTCGATGTCGTCGATCCGGTTTGTCGTGAGAAAGAGGAGACCGTTGAAATACTCCAAGACCCGGAGGAATACTCCCACGACGGCGTTCATCGCGATATTGTCGTCGCGCCGTTTGATGTACACGTCGGCTTCGTCGATCAGCATGACGGCGCCCCAGCGCTGCGCCCGGGTCAACGCGTCCTTCAAGGCGGTTTCCATTGCGGCGACGTTCAGGCCGAGTTGACCGGAATGGACGCGGTAAAGCGGTCTCCTAATGATTTCGGCATAGACTTCGGCGGTCAATGTCTTGCCGACCCCAGGCGGCCCGGCGCAAAGAACCGTGGTTCCGCCCGACTTCCCCGCCACGACATCATCCATCAAGACGTCCATTTCGGCCGTCAGGATATCGATGAGATCGGTCTGCTCATCCGGAAGGATGAGCTTGTGTTTGAGCCCGGGTTGATAGGCATAGGGTTCCATGTCGGCGACATGGACCCACATGTAATGATGCCGGTCGAGGTGGAACATCAGGATGTAGGGATGGACGGGGATGCGGCTGAACAGCCCCTTGGGAATCGCGGCTTTCGAGGCTTCGACCTCGTCCTCGGCGCTGTAGAGATTGCTTTTCGCGGCCTTGCGCAGGAAGGGCCCCAGGATATCGCCGGTGACGTCGAGCACCGTCGAGCGGCCGGTCAGAATGCTCTCGTCGTTGACGAGGCGGGCGGGGCCTCCGTCCGATGAAAGGACGATCACATCCTTCCGGGACCAATCGGTGTCCCGGTGTGACGCGTTCGGGTCGTCGGTGTAGAAGCCCGTGCCCCTTGCCGAGAATTGCGCGCCGTATTGGGAACGCCAATTGAAATAGCGTTCCGTCGTCTCGTCGTAAGCGTCGATGAGTTCGGGTGTTTCCTTGAGAAATCCCTTGGCGGCGAATATTTCGGGCACGGTCCGGCCGGCGATGTCGCCTCCCGAAATGCGCAGCGTCATTCCCGTGATTGTCCCTTTTGCATTGGCTTTGAGTTCGAGAAAAAGACGTCCGGATTCGTCATTCGAGGGCGCGGTATAATCGATGCGGGTGACGACATAGGGCAATGGATGGTTTGCGACATTGGATGTAAACAACCATCCACGGATGCCGTGCGCGATGAGATAGCGGGTGATCGCGGGCAGGGCGGCTTCGAGATCCTCCGATGTGAATCGCGCGGCGTCATGGGAAATGGCCGAGCGGAGCGCAGCTAATTGCGCATGCCGGGTTTGCATCGAAGGCCCGGCGTTGCGGTAGAGGGTCTCCAACATTTCGAGCGCCTCGCTCGAGAGGCTACGGATCGAGACATCGGCTCTGTCGCCGAACCGGAGCTGCTCCGTCAGCGGCGCAAGTTCGGGGAAGGCGGAGATCATCGATTCGATGTAGAGCCGCTCGATCGTAAGATTCGTCATATGCCTTCTCGATTTCATGGAGATTCGATTGGGCACAAAGCTGCATGGTTCGCGCCACCCGGTTTGGCAAACGGCAGACCCTTTGCATTGCATGACTCCGCGCAGGTGCGCGAACATCGAAAATGTGGTATCGAGAGGGTTCTGATGACGACAATTGAGAAGACCGCTCTAAACCGGCTGGACCAGGAGGGCCGCCTCCTCAACGCGGTTCTGAAGGCGCCGACGACAAAGCCGGACCGGTTTGGCTTCCGTGGCGACATCGCGATCAAATTCCAAACGCAGCTGGCGGATGAGAAAAGGCCGCCGGAATATTCGTTGGAAGCGGTGCTCACGGTCGTGAACGAGGGCGAATCCACTATTCCGATTCTCGTTGGCTACCTCCATTCCTTTGCTTATCTCAAGCCTCTGCGCGACGTCCTCGACAGCCTCCTCAGCCCAACGGGAAAATATTTTGTCTTTTGCAACAACATCGACCTTCTCGCCAAATATCAGATTACCGTGGACGGCATTCCGTTTTTCGTTTTGCCGTGCGACGAATCGACGGTTTGGAAGGAGATGTGCGATTTGTTGAGCGTCGATAAGAACGATATCAAGAAATTGAATACGGCGGGCAAGCTTGATCACGTGCTCGACGCGGCGCTCGGATTCAACGAGACCTACGAGGCGATTTCGTACGAACAGGGGCTGGAACGGATGGAACCCGTCAAGAACCGGAACGAAAACCGTCCGGTCTAAGTCTTTCCGCGCAAGGCAGGTCCGGCCCGTCTTTGCCCTTGCCATCCGGGACGGGAGGCGCTTGCTCGCAATGTCCTGCATCTTGGTTCAACAGGGCCTAACGGCTCATTAAAGTGATTAGGAGAGCACGTCGTCGCTCTCCTAATCGTCGGAGACGGTTTCATCGTCTTCGGCAAGTTCGACACCGGTTACGCAAATATCGCCGTCGATGATGCTCAATGCGACCGGTTCCAGCCCGCGTCCTTTGCATGGCCCGTCGACGCAATAGCCCGTGCCCAGTTCGAAAAGGGCGCCGTGCTTGCCGCACATGAGCCGGACACCGTTTGGGTCGAGGAACTGGTTCCTCTCCCAGTCGAGCGTGACGCCGTCGTGGGGGCATCTGTTGACGTAACCGAATACTTGGCGGCCCCATCGTACGACAATGATGGGCCAGGGCCGGACGACGCCGTCCTCGCCGACGCGCAGGAGATGAAAGCCCCGAGCCTTTTGGCTTGGAATGTCGTGCATCGCGCAAATCGCATAGGCAACGCCGTTATCCATCTTTTCCTCTTTGGTTTTGCATGCCGCAAACGCTATCTCAACGGATTCCCGCCACCAGGCTTGCTTTGGCCAGGAGCAGGCTATTGGCATTGAGAGAGAACTCGCGCCATGCGGCAGCGATATCGCGCAAGATCACGTGTTCGTATTCGGTCGAGAGACGATGCTCTTCCGGAAAGTTCGAGAGCGCGCAGGAGGTCCGGTTGAAAGCCACGACGTCTTCCATAAGCATCTTCATGAACGGGCCGAACGGTGCTTGGACATTCGGCATCAGGGCACAACGGCCTTGCTCGATAGCCACGGATGCGGTTACGAACGGGAGTGCGTCAAGCATGGCAAGGGCGTTGCCATAAGCTTCCTCCATCGCGCCGAGGACTGCTCTCTGCGTCAATTGGTCCCGCTGGTTCGCCGACAAACCCCGATGTAGACGCTGACGGTAGCTCTCAAACGCCGGCTGCCGCTGGTCTTGCACCCAGGCACCGAATGCCGCGAGACTCGCGGCGTTGGGATCCTCCGGGCCTGGCGCGGCATCTCCAGCCTTCCGCGCGGCCGTCAGCACGCGCGCGAGGCTTTGCTCCAGGCGCCGCGCGGCGCCGATCGCGCCCTCGAGATAGCCGGCGCCATTGGACGCTGTTTCCGAACCGCCCAAGTGCAGCTTGCCACCCCAGAGCATGCTTCGTAACAAGGGATTTCCGAAGCCGGTCTGATCCACGCGCGGCTCGAGGCGGTCCAGGCTTGCGCAGGTGAAAGGCTCGTGACTCCAATCCTGATAATGCTGCTCGCCCTCGGGCAGGGCGGTACCAAAAACTTGAGCCATCTGGCTTTCGATCAGCAGGGGCAGACCGATGGCGAAGCTGGTTCGTTGATCCGGCGACAAAGCGAGGAAGCCCCCCAACGCGGCCGGGTCCGGCGCCGGTCCACAGGCGTCGAAGATTTCGCCCAGCACGGCTTGCTCGTGCGTCACGAAGGCATTGCCCGCTTGGCCGGCGTCGCGCCAAACTGCCTTGTCATAGGCGACAATGACCTTGGCAGCGCCAGCCATCCAGGTTTGCGTGTCGCGCATCACGGTCTTGAGCGCGGGATCTAGAGGCGGGTCGAAACGGACATGTTCTTCCAGGAGCCGGGGTGGGATAGCGAGAACGGCTTTGCGGGCGGGAACCGTAACGATGTTGCCACCTGATCGAAACTCGAGAATAATATGGTCTCCGTTATCGCGGAGAGCCACGAGTGCATGGCCTAGCTGCACGCTTTCGCTCTCGAGGCTAGCGGCGAGCGCCGCGACGAGGCGTCCCATGCCGCCTTCGATCCGGCGCGCGCCGGCGTGGACCGGTCCATCCATGGCCACGTCCGGTCTTTTATCGGGGTCGCGGAGATAGAGAACGCCGCCTTCATCGTGCTGCGCAAAGGACTCCAGACCGAGATCCGATACGAGGCGCGTGACGAGCGGCTGTGTGCCGGGCCAAAACCATGCCGCGCCCAGGTCGGCGTGCATCCGGCTCTGCGCCAGGGGCACGGATAATATCCGGCCGCCAAGCCGGCCGCGTGCGTCGAAGAGGGTAAAGGTCTGTCCCCGCGCTTGCAGTCCCCGTGCAAGCGCGAGACCACAAAGCCCTCCTCCAATGATTGCCGTCTCAAGCATGCATCTTTCCTCAAAGACCGGAGATGACGTGGCCGTTGCAATATTCGCGCACATTGCATGCTCCGCCTCGCGGATTACCTGAGAAATCGTGCTTTGTCGCAAAGCAAACAATTTTCGAGCGAGACTTTGGTTTCGCGTGTTATAAATCGAACTTGTGTTGGTTTGCGGGCGTCGTTCACGCGCCTTTCGCCAGAACGCGAAATATGCCCTCGTCATATGGCACGGAACTTGATGTCATTCCGGTCAAGTCTTCGAATTGTTTGGATAAGGAAACCGGAATGAACGTCACGGCGGAATTCGCTCAAGCTAGCCTCGATGAAATCAAGGAAGCCCTTAGCGGCGGGACCTTGACTATCTATTCGGTTGCCCGCCCGGTATCGGCCGATCATGCCGTCGAGCGAAGTGGTGTGTTGGCAACCTTCACGTTCGCGACACCGGCTTTCGGGGAACCAACCAGCAACGGTGAAACACCTCTCTTCGCTGACAGCGCAGTCTTAGCCGTAGCGGTCGGGACACCGGGCTTCGCGAGAGCAAGAAAGGCCGATGGCACCGATGTCGCTGATTTCTCCGCGGGTCCCGGCAACCGCGAGATTAAATTTGCCGAAGTCTCTTGTTCCGTCGGGGCGCCCGTCCGGGTCGCGCGCTTCGAAATAAGCGAAGACGGCGGTTGGCCCGAGAAGCCCGAATTTTACGATACGAGACCGCGCAGTGGCTATCCCATGCCCAAAAGTTTTTGACGTTTGGAACGCGGATCGAAAGCATCTTGCCTGAAGATCCCGTTTGTCAGTTTGTGTTTCTTAACAACCCTGACATGGAGATGATACCAGCATGGTTACCGGCACCTGCAGCGCCTTGGTTAGCACCGCATGGCTCGAAGATCATCTCGCGGATCCGGATGTCCGGGTTCTCGATTGTACCTGGCACCACGTCAGTACGAATCTTGACGGCAGAACTCAGTATCGCGGACGGCATCTGCCAGGTTCGGTTCACTTCGATATCGACCACATCGCCGACAAATCGAGCCCTTTACCCCATATGCTTCCGACGGCGGAAGATTTCGCCACAAGGGTTGGGCTCCTAGGTGTTGGGGATGGCGATCGCGTGATCGTTTACGATCGTCTTTGCGGTGGTTCGGCGGCGGCGCGCGTTTGGTGGATGTTCCGAGCTTTTGGCTTCGACAATGTCGCCCTGTTGGATGGCGGCTATGGAAAATGGACTCAGGAAAAACGCCCAGTTGAAATATCGCCGGTCCGTCCCGAGCCACGCAATTTGACGGCAACCTTGATTCCATCGTTGCTCTACGGGTTGGATGACATCAAGGCTAACGTCGTACGCGGGGCAGCCCAGCTCATCGACGCGCGCGGTCCCGCCAAGTTCGACGGAACACAGGAGGATGTCTTTCCGCAAAAGCGACGAGGTCATATTCCAGATGCGGTCAATGTCCCGTGGGGTGACCTCATCGAACCCGATAGCGGCACCCTCTTGCCGGTTGAAGCGATGAGGGCGCGTTTTGCATTCGCAGGCATCGATCTTGAACGTCCTATCATCACGACTTGTGCCTCCGGGATCACTTCATGTGTTCTTGCGTTGGGCCTGCACGTTATGGGGTATCCCGGCGTCGCCGTTTATGACGGGTCTTGGGCGGAATGGAACCTACAAAGCGACGCGGCGGCCGAAGCGGCCTGAGAGATCAGCTTAAAGGGATCGCGTAGGTGACAGATGAACCTGACGCATTGACCGTTCTAGCCGATGGTTTGGATTACGCCCTTTTGTCCTCGCCGGATGGCCTGACCTATGTTCTCCGGTGCAAATCGGAAAGTCTCACCGCCCGGTTGAGCGGCGATGACGCAAGCCGCCTGAAGGCGGATTATCAAACGATAAGAGAACAATTTCCAAATTGGGCAGCCGACCAGACGCTCGCCCAGCTTTGGGATCAGGGTGGTTATAGTTGGCTCGCGGCCGAGGAGCATGGAAATGGCGACGCTTGTTAAGACAACTCAGGATGGACGCAAGTTGGAAGTGAATGGATTGGCCATCACTCTCGGGGGAGTCCTCGAAGCCTTTGAACTCGTCGAAGTCAAGAAGCATCCTAACAAGCGTGCGATCCTCGAGGTTCTCCCGGAGGCGACCCATTTGGCGGGCCGCGTTGCCCTGACTCAAGAAGAGGCGGAGATCGTGCAAGATGCGTTAAGAGACGTCGAGGCTCAGATTCTCGCAAGTCCAGCGGCGATCAACGAACGCTTCCGTATCGCCGCCATGTGGAAGGCACGTGATCAAGGGATCGAATAGGTCGTGAGATCAACCTGCGGCGGCCTGTGCAAAATTGGCTTTTGCCAATAGAGATTCGCCATCCTCCGCTCCGAAACAAAGCGCAAAATCATCGCAGTCCGAGCAGACCGGCGCGGCGCAAAACGTGAAACCTTCCGTTCCGCAGACCATCCGGTATAAAAACTTTTTCCATTTCATGTCACCCCGATTTTTCGCCGCCAGGGGAGTAAAATGCCGGGTCATGAGGCGGGAGAGTTCTCCCCGGTTATGAAGGCCGAGGTCTTGCCAAAGATGGTGCGGACAAATGCAGCGGCGTGCGATCATTGCCGTGAGATCACGGTGAAATGCGCTATGATTTGACGCGTACATCCACAGGAGGTCTCGAAGCGATTGCTCTTCCGCGCCGATAGCGAGCGCGCATGGATTGAAAGTCTGGTCGAATTCATCGGCCACGCCGGGAAACATTCCCTCGATCAGGCATCGCAAGGAATGACCGTCAAGTCCGACCAACTTGCAGACCGAGCCGCCTTCCACGGTGCTCTCGCTGAGACCCATGGCCAGGATCGAGGCGCAGACGTGAATGTCGAACGAGTCCATCCCCGAACCTTCAGAGGCTTTCACCAACCACGGATAGGTTTTGTCCGCGCGTCCCGGCATAGCGCTCTACGCCTTTTCCGCCGTAATCGCGGCGTGGGTCTGACAATTCGTGGGGCAAACGCGAGCGCAGGCGCCACACCCAATGCAGGCGCCTTCGTCATCCATCACCATAATCTTCTTTTCGATTTCATCGTCCTCGTCGTCATCGAGCGCGACGAGTTCTCCCTCGTCGTTCAACCCCTTGAGGGTCATGACACTGCGGCCGCAGACCTTGAAGCACCGGCCGCAGCCGATGCATTTGTCCGGATTGATTGCGACGAGAAACTCTGGTTTCCAATCGCGCCCGTCTTTGGTCGAATGGCGCATCGCCGCCGTCCTTTAATCAAGAAGTTTGTAATCAAGCGGTTTCAAGGTCTTTCAAGGCGGCGCGTTTGCGTTCGAGTTCCTCGTAAGACTCGTAGGCACGACGCGCGATCTCAGGGATGGTCTGCCAACTGATAGGCAGCTCCTCGGATAGGTCATGCAAATCCATCTTGGCTTGCGTCGCCTTCGCGGAAAGCTTTTTGATCTCCGCCTTCAAGGTTTCAAAGTCGCTCATCGTCTTGGCTTCCTGTCAATATTTCGCGACGTCAGGGAACTGCTTGATCATCGCGATTCCTGCATCTACATATTTTTGGCCTTCTTCCGCTAGCTTTCCCAGCGTGTCGAAGCCAAACCGGTGAACGTCCCGGAGCTGCTTGTTGACCGTCACAAGACGGCCGCCAAGCAAAACCATGCGGCCGAACCCTTCATGGCTCATTTTCAGCATGGGTGAGATCATCACGCCGGTTTCGCGCTCGATCGAGAGGCATACGGCGTTGAAGAAGAGTTCGAGACGCCAAATCGTATCGGGGTCGGGGTCGGCCATAATCGGAAGCGCCCGCCGCTTTTCCTTGTCGAGAATATAGGGTTCGAGAAGGTCGATATCCGCTTTACCGTCCCAGTGGCCGTGGCTGTCTTGCGCCCGCCAAACCTTGACCAACTCCTTGATGAAAGGTGTTTGCGCGGCCGGATCGATTTTTAGAATTTCTGCTACACCGGACATGTCATGCCTCAATCATCGAAGGAGAGTGTGCGTTCTTGGCCTTTGGCGAGGGCCTTTCGCAGCCATGGCGGCGGCGTGCCTCGCAAGACTTCCTGGAGTTTGCACAGAAGATCCACGATCTCCTCGGGCTGGTTCACCTTCATAGGGTGAATGTTGCTGGCGACCACGCGAGCGGCGCCCGACCCACCGATAGCGGCGACATAGAGAATCGCGCAATCCTTGATGGTCTCGAGTTTGGGAGCAAGCTTGTCTTCGTTGCCGTCCTCTTTGAGATCGCCATCAAACTGAACTGCCTCGACGAAATGATGACCCTCGGGCCCAATCTCGTAGATCGCGATATTCTTCGCCCAGCCGAAATGCGCGTCGACACGTTTTAAGTCTTGCGTCGCAAATGCGATTTTCATGCAGGCTCCTTTTCTCGATGGGGGTTGGTTACCAAAGCTTCAGCCGGACTTCGCCAGGTATCGGGTGTCGGCTCATGATGGTGTTCCGCGTCGGCCATCAAAAGATTGCTGATTTGAAAGATGAGATCGCGAGTTCCGCGATAACCTACGGAAAGCAGGTGTCCGGCGCCGAGCCGATCGAACATCGGGAGACCCATTCGGAAGAATGGGATTCCGAGACGCTTCGCGGCTTGGCGCCCATGTGAATGGGTAATCAACAGATCGCATCCCCGCGTCTTTGCCTGCGTCTCCAGATCTTCGAGATCGCCGATCAAGACGTTCTCGGTCTCGACACGCGCGAGGATCGGCGAATGCGTCGTGGTGACCGCGGCGGCGACCTTCGCACCCATCTCATGGAGCATTGTGCTGATCGCGAAGAGGAGGTCCGGCTCGGCCCCGATGGCAAGGCTCCGGCCGCCAATATGAAAATGCCCATCGAGCATCGCATCGACGAGTTGACCGCGTTGCCGCCGGTATTTGGACGGCACGGGCTTACGGCTTATTTCGCTCAGGAACATGAACAAATCGTCATTTGGGGCCAGCCCGCAGAGGCGATCGAAGAGTCTGAAAGGAACATTTGTCTTTTTCATCATTGCTTCGGCGGCCGGGCGCATTTGTTCGCCGATCGCGATCGTCCAGGACGCGCAGCCCATTCTCGCGATGTCCTCGACCGAAATTCCGCCAATGGTGGTTGGTGTGAACTCGTCGGGTATATGACCGTCGAGCGATCCCGCGAGATCAGGCAGGAAGTCTGGTCTAAGACCAAAGTCTTCGATGATTGTGCGAAGTTCGTCGAGATCGCCTGGAGTCAAATGGCAACCGGGGAGAACGTTGACGCGTTGGTTATCCCTGCATGTTTCGTCGAACGGCGCCTCGACCAAAGTTTCCACCAACCGTGTGACCGTCTTTGCCCAGCCATCCTGGAACGCGTCCTTGAAGTCGGGAGTCGAGACATAGACGATAGGGAAATTGGCGAGGTGGGGATGCTTTTCACGGATCAGCCTAATGTAGCCTTCGACGTCATCGCCCTTTGTTTCGGTGACGCCCGTTGAACAAATCCCAATGATTTCCGGTTTTGTCCGGGTATAAATATTGAAAATGGCCTGCTCGACATTCTCATAGCCGCCGAGAACCGTGGCAACTTCGCTCATCGCTGTCGTTTGCAGAGGAATTGCTTCCTTGAAATGGCGGACGAAGAGGACAAGGCCAAACGAGGTGCAGCCTTGCGATCCATGCAGAAGAGGCATCGCCCCGCGCAGTCCCATGAAGGCGAGCGCGCCGCCGATTGGCTGGCTCATTTTCAAAGGATTGACCGTGCAGGCTTTCTTGCCAAGGGTGACCGATGCCATTGTCTGGTCACTCCGCCGCAAGTGGCATCGGGTCGTTCAGCGGCTGCGGAACGGGGAACGCGGACAGGATGCCCTCGATCCGGACTGAACAGATGCCGCACCCGCTCGCCGCGCTGGTGAGAAATAGCACAGCCTCGGTCGTCGTGAGGCTATTGATTTGGATCGCATCCTCTATCGTGCCGACATCGACTTTCTTGCAGTTGCAAACAATTTTCGAACGCCGTTTGCTTTCGGCCTTTACGGGATCCGCCGCAAGTGCCGTCGCCTCCGCGTCCATCTGCGCGAGCGCCGTCACCTGCCAATTCTGCGAAGGATCATCCCACGGCGCGGGTTTGCGAACTTGCTCCCACATGGGATTATAAAGAGCTTTATCGATCTGGCGGACAAGCTCAACCATTCCAACATAGCCCATATAGGCGTGATGGCGCTCCTGATTGATATCGAGCCACGGCATGGAGGCCTTGAGAGCGACAAATTGCGAACGTCCGCCGGACAACATGATGTCCGCCTTCGCGTCCTTCAACATTTTATACATTTCACGCGGGGTCATATCATCGATCATATGGGCATCTTGGCCCATGATCTCCTTGATCCGTTCCTTGTCTTCGCGGGTCGATTTCTTGACACTCGTTCCCACGAGTTCGAGGCCGGCTTCCTGCAGCGCGGCAACCACCGACCAGGATTTAACGCCGCCGGTGATGAGTAAGACTTTCTTGCCTCGGAAGCGGGGCTTGTAGGGTGCGATGGCGGCCCAGGCGCGGGCCTCCTCGCGTGCGATCACCACTTCGATCCTGTCGAGCAACTCGGCAGGCGCTCCACGTTCAACGAGCAGGCGGCCAATTTCGCGCAGAGAGTCGCTCGAATCTTCAATACCGTAGAAGGAGCCCTCGAAGAAGGGAATACCGTAGCGCTCTTCCATTTTTCGCGCGACATTGATCATCGCCTTGGAGCAAACCATCATTGCAGCACGGGCGCGATGGGAATAGGCGACTTCGCGATAGCGTCCGTCGCCGGAAATGCATGATAGAATGCGGATTCCGAGCTCGTCGAGAAGCGGTTTGACCTGCCAGAGTTCACCGGAAAGATTATATTCGCCGATGATGTTGAGGTCGTAGGGGGTCGTATATTCGGGCTCTTCCGTTCCGATGACGTAATCGAGCAAAGCCTCACCGGCAAGCTTGTTTCCGAGGTTTTTCGGGCCGACAAAGCCTGGCGAATTGATCGGAATGACTGGCTTGCCAAACTTTTCCTTTGCGGCCTTGCAGACGGCATTGATGTCGTCTCCCGTCATGGCGGGCACGCAGGTCTGATAGACGAACACGGCAGGCGGGTCGTATTTCTCGATGATTTCCTTGATGGCTTTGTAGAGCCGCTTTTCACCGCCGAAGACAACATCGGTCTCGTTGATATCGGTCGTAAAGCCTGTGCGCCAAAGATTGGAGCCGGAGGATTTTGCTCCGCGATTATCCCAGGAATTGCCTTCGCACGCGATGGGACCGTGAACGAGGTGAGCGACGTCCGTCAACGGTTGCAAGGCAATCTTGGCGCCGTCAAAGGCACAGCCACCGGCCGCGCCGCCAGGCTGAAGTTGCTTGGTGCAGCCCTTTTTACGCTCGGCTTCCGATTTCGTCGCATTCTTGCCGCAGCCCGGTTCGTTGAACACGGCCTGTATCGTCGCGGATAGTGAACTCATCTGTCTCTCCCTTGACCAGAGCTGGCGGCGAACGCGAGTGGAAAGATGGGCGGCAGAGGCAAGATCCGCCTGACTGCCGGCGTCTCGCACAAGGCAAGGAGCCGGCAGCTTTCAGCAGGCTAGGAGGACTTTAGCGAATGATATCGAAGCTATAGTCCGTCTTCGAAGGCACATTCGTGTTTTTGTCGATCTCGTCGAAGACCTTATCGAGGATGGTGACCAACACATTGAGGCCGCCTTGGTAGCCCCACACGGGATAACGGTGGTGATGATGGCGATCGAAGACGGGGAAGCCGATGCGGATTAGCGGCGTTCCGGTGTCGCGCTCCAGATACTTGCCGTAGGTGTTTCCGATGAGGAAATCCACTGGTTCGGTGAACAGAAGCGAGCGCATGTGCCAGAGATCCTTGCCGGGATAGACGTGGCAATTAGCGCCGAAGGGCGAGCTGTCGAACAGGGCTTGGACCTTTTCCGCCCAAGCCTTGCTGCCATTGGTGGCAAGAACATGGGTTGGTTCCGCACCAAGTTCAAGCAGGAACGCCGCCAATCCAAGGCAAAGATCGGGATCGCCATAGATAGCGAATTTCTTGCCGTGGATATGCGCGCTCGAATCCGCGATCGCGTCGACCAGGCGGCCACGCTCGCGAGCAAGTTCTTCCGGAATGGCTTTGCCGGTGATCCGCGAAACTTCCATAAGGAAGCGATCGGTTGCGGTCACACCGACAGGATGGTTGAAAGCCGCGACTTGGTGACCATGGTTTGCCGCTAAAGCCAAAGTCTTTTCCGTGCAGAATTCCTGCATCGAAATTGTTGCTTTCGCATGGACGGCATTGGCGGTGTCTTCAAGAGTCGTGCCGCCGTCGTACATGCGGAACTCGCCGTCCGTGGGCGTATCCCAAACATCGCTGTTGTCGCACAGGATGGTTGCGTCGACGCCCATGACTTGGAAGAGTCGCTTGATCTCGCGGATATTGCCGACGGTATAGCCGTCGAAGCCGCCGATAAAGTTGATCTTCTCGTTGGCTTGGCGCTCGATCTTTGGCGCCGTTCCAGCCTTACCATCCCAGAAATGCTCCAAAATACCCTTCATGACATTGTCGTAGCCGGTAATATGGCTTCCCACGAAGGCAGGCGTATGAGCGAAGGGGACATCGAAGTCCGCGGGGACAGACCCCTTTTCCTTCGATGTCTTGATGAAGGCATTGAGATCGTCACCGATGACTTCAGCCATGCAGGTGGTCGAGACCGCGATCATCTTCGGCTTATACATGGCGTAAGTGTTGGCGAGACCGTCGATCATGTTGTTGAGGCCGCCAAACACAGCGGCGTCTTCCGTCATCGACGACGAAACGCAAGAGCTCGGCTCCTTGAAATGGCGGGAAAAGTGGCTGCGATAATATGCGACGCAGCCCTGCGAGCCATGGACGAAGGGAATGGTGCCTTCAAAACCGACGGCGGCGAAGACAGCGCCGAGCGGTTGACAGGCTTTCGCGGGATTGACGGTCAAGGCCTCACGCGCGAAATTCTTTTCGCGATATTCCGGCGTCTTGGCCCACTCCCGGATCTTTTCGACTTCGGCCGGGTCTTTCGGGTTTTCGAAAAGGCGTTTCTTTTCGGCTAGCATCTGCTGGTATTCTGGTCCGCGGAAGAGCTCGAGGTGATCGAGCACGTGATCAGCATTCTGTGGCATCGTGAAGCCCTTTCTATATGTGTTGCTCGATCATGAGCGCTGCGGCCCTCCCGAACGGGAGGGCCGGCGTGTGTGGCCTATTCGGCGGCCAGTAAGGTTTGTTCAGGTACGTTCTTCCACGGCGTCTTGGCCATTTTCCAGATGGGCGCGTTGATTGCCATGTCCATGTCGCGCGCGAAGATCGCGAACCCGTCATAGCCATGGTAAGGGCCCGAGTAATCCCAGGAATGCATCTGCCGGAATGGCACACCCATTTTCTGGAAAACGTACTTTTCCTTGATCCCGGAACCGACAAGGTCCGGTTGGATTTTCTCGACGAATTTTTCGAATTCGTAGCCGGTGACGTCGTCGTAGATCAGCGTGCCGTCCTTGACATAATGTTGAGCGGTCCGTTGATAATCGTCGTTGTGGCCGAATTCATAGCCGGTTCCGACAACTTCCATGCCGAGGTCCTCATACGCGCCGATGACGTGGCGCGGACGCAGGCCGCCGACGAAGAGCATGACGGTCTTGCCTTCTAGGCGGGGACGGTATTTCGCGATCACGGCATCCATCAAGGGCTGATATTTGGCAATGACGCGTTCGGCGCCTTCCTTGATCTTGTCGTCGAAATAGGACGCAATCTTCCGAAGCGATTCAGCGATTTTCGAGGGGCCGAAAAAGTTATATTCGCACCACGGAATACCGTACTTTTCTTCCATATGACGCGAAATGTAGTTCATCGAGCGATAGCAATGCAGAACATTTAGCTTAGCTTTCGGCGTTGCCTCGAGCTCCGCCAAACTTCCGTCGCCGGACCATTGCGCGATGACCCGGAGTCCCATTTCCTCGAGTAGGATACGCGAAGACCAGGCGTCGCCCCCGATGTTGTAGTCGCCGATGATAGCGACATCGTAGGGCGTGCTTTCGAATCGTGGCGCCGCATCAGCGGGAATCTTGTCGAACACCCAATCCCGGATCGCATCGTTGGCGATATGGTGGCCGAGGGACTGCGACACACCGCGGAAGCCTTCGCAACGCACGGGAACGATCGTCTTCCCGTCGTACTCTTTGGACTTGACCTTGGAAACGGCCTCAATGTCGTCGCCGATCAAGCCAATCGGGCATTCCGACTGAACGGTGATCCCGTTGTTGAGCGGGAAGAGTTCTTGAATTTCGTCCATCACCTTGGCGAGCTTCTTATCGCCGCCGAAGACAATGTCTTTTTCCTGGAAGTCCGTCGTGAACTGCATCGTCACGAAGGTATCGATGCCCGTCGTGCCGATATAGTAATTGCGCCGCGCGGCCCAGGAATATTGGCCGCAGCCGACTGGTCCATGGCTGATATGGATCATGTCCTTGATCGGACCCCAAACCACACCCTTCGAGCCGGCATAAGCACAGCCACGGATGGTCATGACACCGGGAACTGATTTGATGTTGGATTTGACGCCGCAGTCGGACTTTCCAGCCTCTTGAACGTTGAGGTGCTTGGCGCGCCTCTTCGCCGTCTTCTCGGGGTAAACTTCCAAGACCTCTTGAATGAGTGCCCTGTTCCGAGCTTTGATTTCCGCTATATCGTGAATTTTAGTGACGCTCATTGTGATGCCCTCGCTTTTCCCCGTTGGCCCCGCCGGAAATCCGGCCCCCGTTCTGAGGGGCCGGATACATCCGATAAGGCTTAGGCCAGCGCCAGATCGGCGGCGGTCTGACCGACGATGGATTCGTCGATCGGTTTCATGATGCCATGCTGCATGAGCATGTCTTCGAGTTCGTCCATCGTAATGGGGGTCGGAATGATGCCCTTGCCCGCATTGTTGTGGATCTTGTTGGCAAGCGTCCGGTAATGGTTTGCTTGCACCGAGTCCGGAGCATATTCGAGAACCGTCATGCGGCGGAGCTCGGCATGTTGGACGATGTTGTCGCGTGGAACGAAATAGATCAGCTGCGTGCCGAGCTTCTTTGCCATGGCTTCGGCGAGTTCGAGTTCCTTGTCGGTCTGACGCTCATTGCAGATCAGACCGCCCAAACGGACACCGCCCGACATGGCGTATTTCAAAATGCCTTTGGAGATGTTGTTGGCCGCATACATGGCCATCATCTCGCCGGACATGACGATATAAATCTCCTGCGCCTTGTTCTCGCGAATAGGCATGGCGAACCCGCCGCAGACGACGTCGCCGAGCACGTCATAGGAGACGTAATCGATATCTTCGTAAGCGCCGTTCTCTTCGAGGAAGTTGATCGAGGTGATGACGCCGCGGCCTGCGCAACCGACGCCCGGTTCCGGACCGCCCGACTCGACACATTTGATGTCGCGGTAGCCGACCTTCATGACTTCTTCGATTTCGAGATCCTCGACGCTCCCGGCAGCGGCGGCCAGGCTCAGGATGGTGTCCTGCGCCTTGGCGTGCAGGATGAGGCGGGTGGAGTCGGCCTTGGGATCGCAGCCGACGATGAGGATCTTGTGGCCCATCTCCGCAAGCGCGGCGAGGGTGTTTTGAGAGGTGGTGGACTTGCCGATGCCGCCCTTCCCGTAAAACGCGATTTGTCGTAGTTTCGACATTTGGGTCTCCTATAAAACTAGTGCAATTGACTACCGCGCCTTCAGCGCGAGACTGTTCCTCATGACAGAAACGGGCTCGCGGTTTTTTGGGAAGGAGTACCACGCTCGTCGTCCGCGTCGGCGTGCACTCAGCCCTCACTAGCCGTTCCGCGGACTGAGATTGCAACCGCTGTGCCATGTGCTGTGAATATGGTAAGTTATTATAAATGCACGGTTATTTATATTTCCGGGAAAAGCCGCGGGGATGTGTCGAACCCGACAGGACGACACCGCGCTGTAGGAAACAAAACAACCGTCTCGCGTCTTGCGCGGCCACTTTCGATTGACGCCATGACCGCTTAAAGGTGTCCTTGGTTCGTGCGTCGCGCGCCATACGGAACGGAAATTGCTGACACCTCTTTTGTCCGCTCCGGCGGTATCGGCGTCAAAGGTTCCGGGGATATTGGGATGCAGATCGGAGTTGAAACGTCCAAGGCTGTCGATCAGCGGCGTGTCTTTGTCGTGGATGAAGACGAAATTACCCGCGCGGCGCTCCAGTTCATGCTGCAAGACGAAATCGAAACGCATGAACTTGCCGGTCCTGAGGAAGCCTTCGAAAAGGGGACGGGCTGGCTTAAGCCTGACGTCGTGCTTCTCGGTGTGTCGTTCTTGGCGAAACGGGGTGCGGGCTTGGTCGCGGCTTTCGTCGAAAGATTCCCCGGAGTTCGCATTCTCATCGTTTGCGCGAAGACCGATGAGGCTGTGGCGCTCGAGGGACTCAAAGCGGGAGCACACGGAGCGCTTGTCAAGCCGTTGACGATCGAAGCGGTACGCAAGAAGGTCGACACCGTCCTTGGACGCGGCGGTGGCGCGACGCTTGTCCAGCTTGGTGTCTTAAAATAGAGGGTTTCCTTGCGCACGATTATTTTTTTTGAAAAGCCCGGATGCCAGACCAACGCGCGCCAGAAGAAAATTCTTGGCGACGCGGGTCACATGGTGGTGGCAAAAAGCATTTTGACGGAGCCGTGGACCAGGGAATTCTTGCATTCCTTCTTCGGCGATAAACCCGTGGCCGGTTGGTTCAATCCCGCGGCGCCCGCCATCAAGTCGGGTCAGGTCGATCCTGGCAAGCTCGATGCCGCGCTTGCGCTCTCGATGTTGGTGGCTGATCCAATCCTGATCAAGCGTCCGCTCATCGAGATCGACGGGCAGCGCGCCGCTGGCTTCGACATGCCATGGATTGAGGGTTGCCTCGGGGTGAGCCTCGATCCTCGGCGTGTTGCGGCGGCGCAAGGCTGCAGCCGCCCGCCGGAAACGCAGCCGTGTCCGGACCCGGCAGGACATCCGGGGCAGGGCAGGTGACGCAGCCTGCGGACATCGTGCGAGCCTACCATCAGCGGACCAAGCACCGTATCGATCGCTATGCGCCGGGGCCAGAAACGTTGGATTGGGACGCTCAGCCTAATCCCTTCCGGTCCTTCGAAGGGTGCTCGCGGATTCCATTGAGTTTTGGAGCGGAGCAGCTGGAAACGCCGTTCGGTGCCCTTTATGAAGACGGGAGTGTTGTTCCGCACGCTCTGTCCCTGGCATCGATCGGGATACTTCTGCAACTCTCCCTCGGGCTGTCGGCTTGGAAGGAATATGGCCCCGATCGTTGGGCGGTTCGCTGCAATCCTTCGAGCGGCAACTTGCATCCAACCGAAGCCTATCTCGTCGCGCGTGGCATACCGGGGTTTGATGACGGTCTATATCATTACCTCAGCCGCGATCATGCGCTCGAGCAGCGTGCGCGATTTCCCTGCAGCGGGAAGGACGATGTGCAGCCCGGACTTTGGATCGGTCTGTCGTCGATCCATTGGCGGGAAGCCTGGAAATATGGCGAGCGGGGCTTTCGTTATTGTCAGCTCGACATCGGCCATGCGCTTGGTGCGTTGCGCTACGCAGCGGGGGGCTTGGGTTGGACGGCAACCATCGTGCCCGGCGTAACCGGCGCAAAGCTCGCGGCGATGCTCGGATTAGATCGCGCCGGAGATTTTGCCGGCGTGGAGCGCGAGGATGCCGATGTCCTCATCGCCGTCGGACCAGGACGCGGCGCACCCTTCCCCGATGAAACACAAGTAAAAGCATTGGAAGCACTTGCGGCCAGCGCCCTGGCGTGGGCGGGGCATGCAAATCTCTTGGATCCGCACCCGCTGTATCGATGGCCCGTTATCGAGTCCGTCAGCGCGGCGACAAGCGAGTGTGCCAACCCGCCAGCGCCCTTGGAAGCATCATCCTACCCACGCTTCATCCAACGCTCGCGGGAGCCAGCGGCGCGTCTGATTTTGAACAGACGCAGCGCGCAGCGCTTCGATAGTAAGTTCAGCATGGAAGCCGGGACGTTTTTTCGCATGCTTGATGCCTTGCTGGTGCGCGACATGCCGCCTTGGGACATTTGGCGGGAACCGCCCCGCATCCATCCCGTTGTTTTCGTTCATCGAGTGGAAGGGCTTAATCCCGGTCTTTACATCCTGCCGCGTCATCAAATTGCCGAGGCCGCGTTGCGCGAAAGTCTCAGTCCGGAATTCAGCTGGCGGAAGCCTGAAGCCGCGCTGGAGCATCTTCCATTTTTTCGGCTGACCAGCGCGGATTGCCGGTGGATCGCGCGAACCACGAGCTGTCATCAAGCCATTGCCGGCGACAGTTGCTTTTCGCTTGGAATGCTTGCCGAGTTCGAAGAAAGCATTACCAGGGATCCCTGGTGTTACCGTCAACTCCATTGGGAAGCCGGTTTGCTTGGCCACGTTCTCTACCTCGAAGCTGAAGCGGCGGGACTGCGGGGAACCGGCATCGGGTGCTATTTCGACGATACGTTCCACGATCTCCTGGGGCTTCGCGGCGCGGCGTTCCAATCGCTCTATCATTTCACGGTTGGCCGCCCGCTCGCCGACGACCGGATTTCCACATCGCCACCCTATCCCGGCAGAGGTGCCGGGGAGTCCATGGAGCCAATGTCATGAAGCAGCGGGTCCCTTTTCTCCGAATTGACGTCGAAACGGCGGAAGGCTGGCTTCAGCGTCCCAGCGTGCTCGTGCTCGACGTTCGCGATGCCGGCTCCTTCGCGCGGGGACACATCGATTCCGCGCGCAATGTCACGATGAGTGATCTGTCCGGCTTGATCGCAACGACGCCTAAGGATCAGGCGGTCTTGATTTGCTGCTACCACGGCAATGCCAGTCAGCTATATGCGCAGATTTTTTCGGACTTTGGCTTTAGCGACGTGGCCAGTCTGGACGGTGGTTACGAAGCCTGGCAGACCCGGCCGCGCATTGCGAGCGGTCCGATCAGTGGCGCCTTGCGCGAATGGCTTGATGCTCGGGGCTTTCCGGCGAACGGTATCAATGCGGTAATTCTCAACGGGATGACGCCCTTGATGAAGGCCGCTTATGCCGGCGATGTCGCGGTCACGCGCGAACTCGTCGCGGCTGGCGCGACGATCGAGGCCCGAAACGATGACGGCAATACCGCCTTGTGGCTCGCGGTGGCGGGCGGCAGTATCGAGGTCATGAGTTTCCTGATCGCCGCGGGCGCGAACGTGGACAACCAAAACGACAATGGCGCCACCGTCCTGATGTATGCGGCCTCGGCCGGAAAGGCCGCTGCCGTGGAGCTTTTGCTTCGCGTTGGCGCCGATCCTACGCTGATGACACCCGATGATTTCACGGCCCTGGATATGGCCGCGACAATCGAATGTCTCACATCCTTGCGGCACGCGCGGCGCCGGTAACGCGGCCGGCGGAAGGTCTTTTAGCGCAGCCTGGGTACGATGGCGAGACGCTCGACGAGCTTGCCTTGCTTCAAATGCAGGTCGACGATTTCATCGATATCTTCAGGCGAAGTTGGCCGGTACCAGACGCCTTCGGGATAGACGACCATCATGGGTCCCGCTTGGCAAAAGCCGAGGCAGCCCGCGGGCGTGAACCCGACGTCTTGAGATAGGCCATCGGATTCGATTTTCTTGCCGAGCCGGTCCCAAAGGGGAGGGCCGCCCGCGGCCCCGCAACTGCCGCGGGGATGAGCCGGCGGACGCTGGGTATAACAGGCAAAGATATGATGCTTGTAGACCTGCGGAACCTCGATCGCGGTGTCCGATTGGTTCGCTGTTTCGATCACGTTGGTCATGGCTTATCTTTTTTGCGATGGGATGATTTCAAGAACCGTGCCGTTCAATGCGCGATCGCCGGGGAATCCGTGGCGGCAAGAAGCGCCGTCAGTTCGCCCGTACTGAACATTTCGCGCACGATGTCGGCACCGCCGATGAATTCGCCTTTGATGTAGAGCTGCGGGACCGTCGGCCAATTCGAATAGGCCTTGATGCCTTCGCGAAGCTCGGGGTCGGCCAAGACGTTGAAGCTTTTGAACGGGACCCCAATCTGCGACAAGACTTGAACGACCGCCGCCGAGAAGCCGCATTGTGGGGCCGCCGGTATGCCTTTCATGAAAAGGACGACGTCATTGCTCGTGACGAGGCCGTTGATGCGCTCGGAAATTGGATCGGCCATGGTTTTCCCCTTTTGTGGCAACGAAGACTTTGCAAGAGCTGGTCCACTCACTCGATTTCGGACGCGAGCACCGAGGTTTGCAGAGCAAGTGCATGCAGCTCGCCGCCCATCCGGCCTTGAAGCGCCTCATAGACCATCTGGTGCTGCTTGACGCGGCTCACCCCCGCGAAAGCCTTGGATGCGATCCTCGCGGCGAAATGGTCGCCGTCGCCGGCCAGGTCCACGACGACGACTTGCGCGTCTGGAAAGGCTTCGGTGATAAGCCGTTCGATCTCGGGACCAGCCATTGCCATTTTTTATCGCTCCTCATGTTGTCGGCGGCTTTAATGCAAGTGCGAAACCAACCGCACCGGCTGTTGGTCGAGGTTAAGCCGTCTTCGATTTAGCCACCGGTTCCCCGCCAGCAATATTCCTTGGTGTCTCGTTTCCGACAAAAAGCGGCCTGCCTTGTTCAGATGACGACGTTTTTTCTTGCAACGCGGGCCACCGCGCTCTGTCCTTCGGAATAGCGGACGCCAAATCGCGTGGTTCCACGTGCGGCGGCATGCCATTTGCTTTGCGGGTGCGGTCAAACACTAGGGTGCCGATGACTTACGAGCATTATTCGGGCCGCCGTGGCGAGCCTCGTCCGTTTGGGGTTATCCTCGGCGTCAATGAAATCGCGTCGGCCGTCGCGGTGCATCTTCATGGCCGCGGATACCATGTCGTGCTTTCGCATGACCCGTCGCCGCCCGTGATCCGCAGAAAAATGGCGTTTCACGACGCGTTGTTCGAGGACGCGATCACCTTGGAGGGTGTGCAGGCGAGGCGCGTCGATACGGGTTTCGACGTTGTGACCGCCATGGAGAGGCGGCACCATGAGGTCATGATAACGAAGCTGGGCATTCTGGACCTTCTTGTGGTCCGGCCGCTCGATGTGCTCGTCGATGCCCGCATGCAAAAGTACCAGACGATTCCTGATCTGCGGCAGCTTGCGCGGGTGACGATTGGTTTGGGTCCCGGCTTTGCCGCGGGGGAAAATTGCCAATTCGCCATCGAGACGCATCCCGCGCAGGTGGGGCGAATTATACAAATGGGCGCGGCATCCCAGGCCGACGGTCTCGCGCGCGAACTTGGAGGCCGCGGCTCCGAGCGTTTCGTTTATTCCGAGGTTCCCGGGCGATGGCACACGCCAATCGAGATCGGTTCGCGGGTTTTCAAGGATTATATCGTGGGGTACCTCGGCGAAAGAATTGTCAGGGCTCCCTTCGACGGCACGCTCAGAGGGGTTGCGCGGGACGGCACGGAGGTTCCAGCGGGCGTGAAGCTGCTCGAGGTCGACCCGCGCGTGCGGGGCGCCGTATGGGCGGGGATCGATGAGCGCTCGCGCCATATCGCCAGGGCGGTCACGTCGGCGCTTGCGCTTCACGACGCGATTCCCGCGTCGATCAAAGCGAAACGAAAGCCCTATCTTGTGAGATAACCGGCTTTCCAGCTTGATGCATAAAGGGTGGGCGAATGGGTGTCGTGGATTTGAGAGGAGAACCGGAAACGATCAATTTCGGGGATCTTCCGGCAGCGGCCGACGCACTGTTGCAGCAAGGGGTCGTCGCCTATCGATCCGACCGGCAGCGAGCCGGCCGGATTTTCCGCGAGGCCCTCGCAGCCAATCCCCACGTCCTGCCCATTTATTTCTGCCTTTATAAAATTCATTTCTATCAAGGAGATCTTGAAGAAGCCCGTCTCTCGGCGGAAGCAGGCCTAGCGGAAGCCACGCGGCAAGCCGGCTGGTCTCCGGGATGGCCGGAGTGGCGGCCCCAACCTATTGTTCCCGGTGGTCCCGGCCATTTCGCGCTTTATACGCTCAAGGCCCTCGCCTTCATTCACCTGCGGCGGAACGATCCCGGCACGGCCGGCGCGATACTCGACGCGCTCCGGCTCTTGGATCCGGCCGGGACCGTTGGATGGCCCGTCATCGCGGCCCTGGCCGAAGGGATTTCGTCCTGAGGGAAACCGCTACGCCTCCCATCTGGCCCATCCATTGCTGACCAAGCTCATGTCCGCTTCTTTTCGGCTGGAGCGTTCGACATTGTCGGAAAGGATCGCGCGATGGATGAGCTTTTTGTCGTATGCCGGACAATCGAGATCGATGACGGTACGGCCACGGGGTTTGTCCTGATGCGAGCGGAGCCCAACGGTGAGCCGAAGCCGTGGCCGATCTTGATCTCGCGCAAGGGTAATCAATTCTTTGGATTTGAAAATGCGTGTCCGCATCAAGGCACGCGGCTGGATACGCGGCCTGGCGATTTTTTGGATGAGGAAGGCAACTTCATCACCTGCGGCACGCATCGCGCTCAGTTCGATCTCGATACGGGCCATTGTTTCATTGGTCCCTGCCAGGGCAAGAACCTGACGGCCATCCCGCTGGTGATCGACGATGGCGACATTTGTTTGGTTGGGATCGAACTTGCGGAAGAGGATGGGTTGGATATTCCCGATCCGAGCGAAGTGCCAGAGGTCATGATCACCGGGGATTGAGCGTATTCGTTGCGGATCGGCGCGTGCGGGGGATGTTTCATGACGGATATGGCGGAATTACAAAGGCGCAAGAAGTCTCTCAATCTGGCGATCGTACATGTCGATCCCGATGCCTTTGTCGCCAATTTTCTGGGTTGGTTGGAGATTACGTCTTTTATCACGGCGCTACGGGCCGGTGACGCTCGGATTCCCGATGATGGTGTGACGCCAAAGCTGTCGGAACAGCAGTTGAAAGGGGGCGTGGTTGCCAATGTGAGCAATGATGCGATCTTCGCCTTCTGCATGACGGCCGCGTTGAAAGAAGACAAAGCGGCGGTAGACAAGGTGGAGGCCGCCTTGGTGGACGGCCTTGGGAAGGATTTTCCCGGATCCTTTGCGCTCTGGTATTTCCGTGGAACGATTGACGCGCCGGTCACTTTGGACGATTTCGCGGGGCAGGCCGGGAAAAAAATGCTGATGCGCGATCCGCCGCCGCCGCCGCTGCGGGCTAAGGAAAATTGGAACGCGGGCCTACGTTTTTTCGAAAAGGCGCGCAAATCCAATTTTGTTCATGAGATTATGTTTCCCCTCGCGAAATGGCACCGTGAGCGCTGGACGGAGACCTTGGAGAAAGGCGTGGCCTTCCTCCAGCACATCGAAGACAATGTGCCGGTTTTGCGCGAGGTCTTGGAAGACACGCGCAATGACGAGGCCTTTATTGCGAATCTGCTGCTGAAACTCGCGCCCGCCGTGGACATGGAGCTGAATGACGACATGCAGGGATTTTTGCGGTCCCTCGCTCGCCGGGTTTAGAGCATTGGCGCGAAATGCCGGCGCGTGAGGCGTGGACCGGCGCTGGGAATTGGCCTTTTTATTCCGCGCGTCAAGTCCCTGAGAGGATGACGGAATTTGCTCCGATGCAGCGCGCGCGGCCGGCGTCGATCATGATCCCTGAGGAAAAAGATTTCCTTCCCAATAACAGTGCCTTGGCTTCACCGGAGGGTGGGCCGGCTTTCGGCGCCGTTTCACACGCGGCGACTGACAGAAGCCGTTTCCGGCCTATTGCGCTTGCGTGGCTGGCGGTTATAATTCGCTGTCACTCATCCTTGACTCCGCCCCGGTAGGGGGCGCGGGGGTGATCGCGTGGCGTGCTTTAGCCGTCCCGTCGAGTTTTGGAGTTTCATGATGCCGGAAGACAAGGTCGTTACTGCCCGTTTGCCTGGGGCGGAAACGGCGCCAGAGGTTGAGGTTATTGTTCCCGCCCCGATTGTCAAACAGCCGACAGAAATAACTCCAATCAAAAAAGGGCCCGGCAAGCGGCGCTGGATCAAGCCCGTCCTGTTGATTGTCATTCTGCTGATCGCCGGCGCCGGCGGCGGCTACTGGTGGCTGCGGCCGCGTAACGTCTTGCCGCCAGGGATCGCCTTGGGCAACGGCCGGATCGAAGCGGACGAGATCGACATCGATACCAAATTCGCGGGCCGCATCCTGCAACTCTTCGCCGACGAGGGGGATTTGACCACTGCCGGCGAGGTCCTCGTGAAGATGGATACGGCGGATCTCGAGGCGTCGCTCAAGCAGTCTCAGGCCCTCATCCGTCAGGCCGAGCAAACGATCAAGGCCGCCGAGGAAACTTTGGCTCAACAAAAGAGTCAGGTGATCTTGGCACAGCAGGAGATCGACCGCACGCTGGCGCTAGTGGAGAAGGGATTTGCCACGCGGGAAATCCTCGATCAGCGCCGGCAGGTGCTGGTGAGCGCCGTCGCGGGGCAACACGCCGCGGAAGCCGTGATCGCCGAGACGCAGCATGCGCTCGAAGCCGCCACGCACGCTTCCGAGGTCTATGAGGCCGATATTCGCGACAACTCCCTTGTTTCGCCACGTGACGGCCGGATCGAATATCGTGTCGCCAATGTCGGGGAGGTTTTGCCGGCCGGCGGCAAGGTCTTCACCATGCTCGACACGTCCTATGTCTACATGGACGTTTATCTGCCGACGCTACCGGCCGGCCGGGTCAAGCTCGGATCGGATGCGCGCATCGTGCTGGATTCCTATCCAACCCATGCCTTTCCAGCCAAGGTGGTTTTCGTTGCCAAGCAGGCCCAGTTCACGCCCAAGACCGTGGAAACCACGGATGAGCGCGACTTGCTCATGTTCCGGATCCGCGTGCGGATCGATCCTGAGCGGCTACGGACGCACGCCGCCGACGTGAGAAGTGGGCTGCCGGGCATGGCCTATGTGCAGACCGCTCCCAACGTCGTCTGGCCTGCCGCGCTGCAAGGCGACGCCTCGAAATGATCGAGGGACGCGGCGTCGCCGCAAGTCTTGAAGCGGTCACCCACCGGTATGGCAAGACGATTGCGCTGGACGACGTCACACTCGCCATTCCCGCCAACTGCATGGTGGGACTTATCGGACCCGATGGCGTCGGAAAGTCGTCGGTCCTGAGCCTCGTTGCCGGCGCGCGAAAGATCCAGACCGGGACCGTTCACGTGCTTGGCGGCGACATGGCCAGCCGGGCCTATCGCTCGGATCTCTGTCCGCGCGTCGCCTTCATGCCGCAAGGCCTCGGCCGAAATCTTTATCCCGATCTCAGCATCCGGGAGAATATCGAGTTTTTCAGCCGGTTGTTCGAGCAGTCCAGTTCCGAGAGGGAATGGCGCATCGCCGAACTGTTGAGGGCGACCGGGCTCGCACCCTTTGCCGGGCGCCCGGCGAAAAAGCTGTCGGGCGGAATGCGTCAAAAGCTTGGTCTGTGCTGCGCGCTCATCCATGATCCCGATTTGCTGATCCTCGACGAGCCCACGACTGGCGTCGACCCGTTGTCGCGACGCCAATTCTGGGAGCTGATCGGCGTCATCCGGTCGCGCCGTCAAGGCATGAGCGTGGTGGTGGCGACGGCCTATATGGAGGAGGCCGAGCAATTCGACTGGCTGATTGCCATGAACGCCGGCAAGGTGCTGGCGGCCGGGTCACCCGCGGATCTGAAGCAGGCGCATAATGTGACCACGGTGGAGGAAGCCTTCATCGCGGTCCTGCCCGAAGAGCAACGCCGCGGCCACACGGTGCTGCAGGTCCCGCCTCGGCCGGCCAGCGACGGCGAGCCGGTGATCGTCGCGCAAAACCTGACGTGCCGCTTCGGCGATTTCGTCGCGGTGGACGATGCAAGCTTCACGATCGAGCGTGGGGAGATTTTCGGGTTCGTGGGTTCGAATGGCTGCGGCAAATCCACCACGATGAAGATGTTGACCGGTCTGCTGCCGGCGTCCAGCGGCCAGGCGTTTCTGTTTGGACAGCCGGTCGATGCCGGCACCATGGAGATGCGCAACCGTGTCGGCTACATGTCCCAATCCTTTTCGCTCTACACCGAACTGACCGTCCGGCAGAATCTCGAGCTTCACGCTCATCTCTTCCATCTCGCGCGGGACTTTTCGAAAAAGCGCATCGCCGGCTTGGTCGAGCAATTTGGTCTCGGCGCCTATCTCAACCAGCGCGCGCTGGATCTGCCGCTTGGCATCCGCCAGCGGCTTTCCCTGGCGGTTGCCATTGTCCATCAACCGGAAACGCTGATTTTGGACGAGCCGACCTCCGGCGTCGATCCTTTGGAACGAGATCGTTTCTGGCGATTGCTCATCGGCCTTTCGCGAAATCAGGGCGTGACGATTTTCGTTTCCACCCATTTCATGAACGAGGCCGCGCGCTGCGACCGGATGTCGCTGATGGAGGCCGGGCGTGTGCTGGCGACAGGCACGCCGGCGGAATTGATCCAGGCGCGCGGTGTGAGCACGCTCGAGGACGCGTTCATCTCCTATCTTGAAGAGGCAAAGGGCGAAAGCGCTTCGGTTGCGGCGACAGCCGGTTCCATCGTCCTGGGCAAGGCGGTGGAGGAAGGCAACAGGGTGCCGGGCAAACGGCCGTGGTTCAGCCCGCAACGGTTGCTTGCTTATACGATTCGCGAAACCCTGGAGCTGCTGCGCGATCCGGTCCGGCTCGGTTACGGCCTGTTTGGGACCGCCCTTCTGATGCTGGTGTTCGGTTTCGGCATTTCGACCGATGTCAACAATCTCACCTTCGCCGCCCTCGACCGTGACCAGAGCACGGAAAGCCGGGCCTATCTCGAGGAACTTCGGGGTTCCGCCTATTTCGTCGAAAAGGCGCCCGTCCGGAACTACGACGAGCTCCTGAAGCGGATGCAGAGCGGAGACTTGGATGCCGCGGTCGAGATTCCGCCCGGCTTCGGCAGGGACATCCAGCGCGGCAGGCCCGCCTGGGTTTTGGCGACGGTCGATGGCGCCATGCCGTTTCGCGCGCAGACCATCCGCGGCTATCTGCAGGCGATGCACCAATTGTATCTCACGGATCCCGCTGTCCCGACGACAAAGCCCGCGACCTTTTCACCGGTGCATATCGAGCTGCGCTTCAAATACAATCAGGATTTTGAAAGCATCTATGCCATGGTGCCCGCGGACATGAGTTTAATGCTAGCGCTTTTCCCCGCCATTCTGATGGCGCTCGCCATTGTGCGGGAAAAAGAACTCGGATCGATAACCAATCTCTACGTCACACCCGTGACGCGTCTGGAATTCTTGATCGGCAAACAGATCCCCTACGTTGCTATTGCGATGATCAACTTCGGTCTGCTGTTTTTGATGGCATTGTTCATTTTCCAGGTGCCTTTACGCGGAAGTTTCCCGGCTTTGTTGCTGGGCGTTCTCATTTACGTGACCACGACGACCGCTTATGGAATGGTGATTTCGGCGTTCACGAGCACACAGATCGCGGCGTTGTTCGGGACGGCGATCTTGACCGTTCTTCCGGCCACCCAATTATCCGGCATGATGACCCCCGTCTCTTCCCTAACCGGGATGGCTCGTTACATCGGGGAGGCGTTCCCAATGACCTATTTCGTGCCGGTCTGCGTCGGGACGTTTACCAAGGGCCTCGGCTTTTACGATCTTGAGGCTGACATTGCCGAACTCGCCCTTTTCGTGCCGGCGCTGATCCTGCTGAGCCTTGTATTGCTGCGTAAGCAAGAGCGTTGACGGGACCGGGAACGATGCGCAGTCTCTCCACCATCTTCTGGCTCGGAACCAAGGAGCTGCGGAGCTTCCTGAACGACTATGTGCTGATCGGGCTTGTCATTTATGCGTTCTCCCTCAACGTGATGATTGCGGCGCAGAGCAATTCGCAGGAGCTTCGCCACGCCTCGATCGCCATAGCCGACGAAGATCATTCCGAGCTCTCGCGCCGCATTGCGCATGCGTTCATGCCGCCGTTGTTTCAGGAGCCACAGAGCATTGCGGTCCGCGATATCGTGCCTTCGATGAATGCGGGACGGTTCACCTTCGTGATCGATATCCCCGCTAATTTCGAGATGGACGTTCTTGCCGGCCACTACACCGGCCTTCAAATCGACGTCGATGCGACCGCGATGGTGCAGGCTGGCCTCGGGTCTGGCGATGCGCAGCAGATCATCACGGACGAGATCACCGGGTTTCTCGCCAAGACCGAAAATGTTCCGCTTGCTCCAGTCAATCTGAATGTCCGCATCGCCTTCAACCCTAACGTGACGACCGCATGGTTCACGAGCGTGATGATAATCCTCAATAACGTGACCATGCTGGCGATCATCATGGCGGGCGCGGCCGTCGTCCGTGAACGGGAGCACGGAACGATGGACCATCTTCTCGCCATGCCGGTGTCGCCGTTCGAAATCGCGATATCCAAGATTTGGGCGAACGGTCTCGTCATCACCTTGGCGGCCGCCTTCTCGCTCTATGTCGTGGTGCGGACGCTGCTCGGTATTCCGATCGCCGGATCGATACCGTTGTTTTTAAGTGGTGTCGTGATCTATCTGTTCTTCGCGACTTCCATCGGCATTTTCCTTGGAACGGTCGCACGATCGATGCCGCAGTTGGGTCTGCTTTTCATGCTGGTCTATTTGCCCATGAACTTGCTTTCGGGGAGTAACACGCCGCTCGAAAGCATGCCGCCGTGGCTCGCGAAGGCCGTGCAAGTCTCGCCGTCCACGCAGTTTGTTTCGTTTGCGCAGTCCATCCTTTATCGCGGCGGCGGTCTGGATGTCGTATGGCCGCACTTCCTGGTGGTCGCGGTCGTCGGGGGCTTGTTCTTGGGGCTCGCTCTGTGGCGGTTCCGGTCCATTACCGCGCAATCCACTTGAAGCATGGCGCTTTACGGAATAGTTTGAGCCAAAAGCGCTATGCCGCCTCGGAGCGGCGCCAGGCGGCGATGACGGCCAGGGCTTGATCCGGCCGCTCGCCGAATGGAGAGAGGTGGCCGGGGTAGACGGCGCCCGTATTGCCGTCCAAGGACAGAAAATCGCCCTCGTTCAGTAAGGCCGTCCCGATGCGGCACTGGCGGCGTTGGAGGTCGATGTCGAGGTCCGGGCAGGCGACGAGGCAGACCTTGCCGAGCTGTCGGGCGACGACCGCGGCATGGGATGTGCGCCCGCCCGTGGCGGTCAGGATTCCGGCGGCGAGCGCCATGCCCTCGATATCCGTCGTCACCGTCTCGCGCCGGACGAGAATGACATTGACGCCTGTTTTCGCAAGCTGCTTGACCGCTTCGGGATCGAGGGCGATCACGCCGCTCGCCACGCCGATGCCCGCGACCTGCGCTATGGCCAGGGGCTCGGGGAGCGGCGACGGAAAACAGGTGCGGACCACGTTGTCCACGTCGATTCCGGCGAGCCGGCTAAGCGCATCCGCCGGCTTCAGCATCCCTTCCTCGACCATGTCGACGGCAATCGCCAGCGCCGCCCAATCCGTGCGTTTGGCTCGCCGCGTCTGGAGCAGAAAGAGCTCACCGGATTGAACGGTAAATTCGAAATCTTGCATGTCGCCGAACAAGGCCTCCAGTTCGTGCGCGATGTCGTTCAGCCGCGCCCAGACGGATGGCAGCACCGCGCGGAACCGGGAATTGTCGTGCATCAGGTGGCGTCCGGCCACCACGTCCTCGCCCTGCGCGTTGAACTGGAAGTCGAAATAAAGCTCCTTGGCGCCGGTCGCGGGATTGCGGGTGAAGCCGACGCCGGCGCCCGAATTGCCGCCAGCGTTTCCATAGACCATGGTTTGCACCGTTACCGCCGTGCCGGCGTCGTCGCTGATGCCATTCAGCCGGCGGTAGGTCACGGCCTTTTCGGCATCCCAGGAGCGGAACACGGCCTCGGCCGCTCGGGTGAGCTGCTCGTAGGGATCGCTGGGGAAGCCGGCGCCGGTGAGCGCGCGGTAACAATCCAGCATCGCCAACGTCAGCGCCTTGAGGGCGCGATGGTCGAGCCTCCGCTCGTTCTCCACTTCGGCCCGCGCCAGCGCCGCCGTCACGAGCGCGTCGAACGGCGCCACCGGCAGGTTCGCCACCACCTCCGCGTAACCCTGGACCAGCCTGCGGTAGCTGTCCCACGCCAGCCGCGGGTTCCCGGTCAACCGGATGAGGGCTTCGACGGTCTCCGCATTGAGGCCGACGTCCAACACGGTTTCCATCATTCCGGGCATGGAAACGGCGCCGCCCGAGCGGACCGAAACGATCAATGGCCGCCGGGCCGCGCCAAATCGAAGGCCGGTCGCGGCCGCCAGCCGTGCTATACCCTCCTTCAAGGCCGCGTTCAACGCTGATTGACGGTCCAGCTGCGAGCGCCCGCACCAGCTCGTGGGAAGGACGAAAGCAGGGGGCACGGGAAGCCTGGCTCGCGCCATGCACATCAAGTTCCAGGCTTTGTTGCCGACCTCTTGCGCGCCGCCGTTCGCCAGTGGAGCTCCGGGCAGGATGGAATAGAGGTCAGCCATCGATCATCGCCTCCAGCACGTGCTGACGCAGGATCGAGCTGGCGTGCTTGAGCGCATCCGCCGCCGCCTCGAGCCTCCCGCCGATGGTCGTGAACAGATGCAGTTGGCGAAAGTCCGGGGCGTGTTCGAAGGCGGCCGCCGCCAATGTGCGCTCGGCGTCGTCGGCCATATGCTCGAGCGCGGCGATGCGGTCGATGGCGCTGAGGAAATCGTCTGTTTCGGCTTGGCTTTCCTCGAGACCGATCCGTTCGGCGTGGCCGAGCGCCTTGATCCATTCCTGCGATGCGTCCATCAGCAAGCCCGCGAGGCTCCGCAAGGCGTCCATGGGCTTGCCCCGGAGCCTATCGAGATCGAGGAAGAAGACCGCGTCCTCCAGCGCGTCCGCCGCATCGTCCGCGGTCTCCAACAACGGTTGGAATACAGCATATTCCGGGCGGCGATGGATGGCGCTACGCGTATCGATGACCAATTGGTCCGCGTCGTGTTCGAACTGCTGGGCATGCCGGGCGCGTTTGCCCGCCCCGTCCGCGCCGGCTTGCAGCCCGTCGAGAACCAGGCTTGCAATTTCGAAAATCAGGCCCGCGTGGCCGGCCGCAATACGCAGGAGCTGCCGTTCCTCGTTGCTGAAATGGGCCGCGAGGCTCACACGGATGCGGTCATGAATCAGCGCGTGCGACTGCCCGGAGAGCAGTCCTTCTGTCGCCGCGCGGAAGACGAAGGACAGACATTCCAGCGTCTCCGCATCGCCGAGAACGTCGCACAGCCGATCGCCGAAGTGCATGGACGAGCCTGCGGTGGCTTCGATGGCTTGATTGACGAGCCGCGCGCCACCCAATTCCAAGAAGCCGCGATGTCCAATCCCGGTCTCCGCCGCCAAGAGCAACAGAGCGAGGCGATCTTTCCCCCGTAGGAACCCCCGCAATTGTTTTCGCGCGCGGTTCCAGTCGATCAGGAACACCAGGCGCGAGCCGAGAAATTCGAGATAAGCGCGGCAAGCTTCGTCATCATTTGCTTTGAACTCGCCGGTCGCGAGATAGAACGCGGAGCCGGTGGCGAGCGCGCCGGTGCGCTCTTTCTCCCAGGTCACGGCATAGGGCTTCAGCATGTCTTGCAGGAACGCCAGTCTCTCGGGATGCACGTCCGCATAGGTGATGGTGGCGGATAGGTCTTGCACATGGATCACGATCACATGCGCGTCGGTCGTGCCGATGTCGTTCTGGATGACCAGCCGGCCTTCGGAGTGCGTGGCCGTGGTGGCAAGACCGGGATGATCGAATTTCAACTTGGCGGTGCGGTTGAGGCCGGCCATGAAGGCGCTCACCAAGGGGCGATCCGGCGGCGTGAGATTGTAAACCGCGGCGCCGTCCAAGGATTCCTCGGCGAGCGCCGCCTGCATGGCGTTGAGCTGCTTGTGCAAATCCATCACCAAGCGATGCAGGCTGTCGGCGTTGCCATGGCCGGCTTGGGTGATTGCGGAAATGGTGGCGGGGTCGAGCAGGTTATCGGGCGCCGCGGGCAGGCTGCCCAGCAAGGCATCGAGGCGCGCGGCGAGTCCATCGGGCTTGGCCGCGAGCACGGGCGCCGCCATCACGCGCATGTCGTCCGCGATCCGTGCGACGAGCTGCGCCGCGCCGGGAATGAAACACGATTTTCCCGTCATGCGCGAGCCGCTGGTGACGGTGTCGAGGCCCGAATCTTCGATCCCGCAGGCGATACGCTCGCGCTTGAGCGTCGCCACTGCCTGCTCTGGATGTTCGGCATGGGCCAGGGCCATCTGAAGCAGCGAGAAGATGTATTTCACGCGATCATTGGCCGCCAACGCCGCGTTGAGAGACGCCGCGGGCTGCAATCCGGTCTCGCCGATCGCGGCTAGAACCTGCGTCTTCATCTGCACTCCTTGCATTTCGTCATAGTCAACGCGCGGAAGACCCGTACGTTGCGCGGAGACGCTGGACCGGTGAGGTCTGCTCGCGTCAAAAGGTAGGTGTCTTATTTTGAATAAGCCTTTTCAAAAGACGATATTATGACGCGTGGCGACCGGGGAACCGCAAATAACGCGTGCGTGTAGACTTCGCGGCCGCGGCGCTTGCGCGACATGCCGCGCATCCGCTTTCATGGCCTCGGTCACCGCCATGCAACCCGGCTTGCGGCAAGCGGCGTGCCGCCAAAATTGTTCCGGAGCGGTGAGGGCGTTCCAGCGCCGGCATCACGCTCGATCCTGACAGTCATGTTTGTCCGGCTTGCCGGAAGACGCCGCCGCGCGGGTTGACCTCGCTATCAGGACTGCCATAAACAAGCCCTGGGCGATTGGTGCGCAAAGCGATTTGCGAGTCGCTTTTGTCAAGCTACAAAAATTAGACTTTTCAAGTGCTTGGAAAGGTGGCCGAGTGGTTTAAGGCAGCGGTCTTGAAAACCGCCGTGGGTGCAAGCCCACCGTGGGTTCGAATCCCACCCTTTCCGCCAGAACGCTGTTCACCCCCGTCCGCCCCCGTCCGCTAATCCCTTGTTTTCCCTCACAAAACAGCTAGTTGGCGTTCACCCTTGTTCGGCCCTATTCCCCCGCAACCGCGTTCCATGTTAGGGAAGGAGTTAGGGAGAAGTTGGGATGGCTCAGCATAAATTGACGGCGGTTTCGGTTCGGAATCTCAAAGAACCGGGCAGGCATGCCGACGGCGGCAACCTGTACCTTAACATTTCGAAGACCGGCGGGAAGTCCTGGGTTTTCTTCTTTAGGCGAGACGGGCGTCTCCGCGAGCTTGGGCTAGGGCCGGTTAGGGACGTGTCCCTAACTGCCGCCCGCGAAAAGGCGGCGCTGTACCGTGAGCGGCTCGCGGCAGGCTTGCCGCCGAAGCCTGAGGGGCCCGAGGCCAAGCCAAAGACGTTCGGAGAATGTGCCGACGACTTCCTCATGACCATGGAAGCCGGTTGGCGTAACTCGAAACATCGGGACCAATGGAAAATGACCCTAACCGTCTACGCGGCGAGTCTGCGGGCAATTCCGGTCCAAGACGTGAGCACGGCCGATGTCTTGAAAGTCTTGACGCCGATATGGTCGACCAAGCCTGAAACAGCCTCCCGCCTGCGCGGCCGGATCGAGTCGGTCTTGAATGCGGCGAAGGCCCGAGGACTCCGATCAGGCGAGAATCCGGCCGCATGGAAGGGACTTCTCGACAACGTTCTTCCGAGGCGGTCAAAGCTTAAGCGCGGCCATCATGCCGCCATGGCAATCGATGATCTGCCGCCCTTCATTGCGAAGTTGCGGGAGCAAGCCGGGGCTTCAGCGCGAGCGTTAGAACTCGTAATCTTGACGGCGGTGCGGTCGGGTGAGGCGCTTGGCGCGCGTTGGGATGAAATCGACAAGGCAAGCACTACCTGGACCATTCCGGCCGAAAGAATGAAGGCGAATAGGGCGCACCGGGTCCCACTATCCGCGCGGGCGCTCGATATCATCGCAGGGCAAGAGGCCATCCGCGTCAACGATTTCATCTTTCCCGGCGCCAAACATGATGCGCCTCTTTCAAACATGAGCTTGGCCATGACCCTGCGCAGGATGGGTGTCGACGTGACGGTGCACGGCTTCCGAAGCACATTTAGAGATTGGATTTCGGAGAAAACCGCATTCCCGTCTGACGCCGCCGAGATGGCCCTGGCGCACACCATAGCAAACAAGGTCGAAGCCGCTTACAGGCGTGGCAACTTGTTCCAAAAACGCATCGAACTGATGAACGCTTGGGGGGACTTCGCTGGGAGTGAAAAATAATTTCCGCGCAGAATCGTAGCATTCCAAGCGCGAATAAAGCATACAAAACAATAAGCTAGCCACGTTTTATTTACTCTTCTGTATTTGACATTCTGTTTACTCTTTAGTTTCCGCAGTTTGGAGCTTTACATTGCAAATTTAAGTCCTACCTTGCTCATATCGAGGGTACGGACAAGGAAATTCAAATGCGAAAACTGTACGAAACACCGGACACTAGTGGACCACTATGCAATTCAGTCAATCGCGCCTGCGAGCGGCTGGGGCTTGGCCGGACTTCGCTTTATGAGCTGATCACCTCAGGCGATCTGATCGCGGTTAGAATCGCAGGCCGGACTCTGATTCCAGAAGAATCGATGCGGGCTCTTGTCGAAAAATCAATCGCCGAACGCCACATCGAGGCGAAAACGGCATGACACGCCGATATCACGCTTGCATCCATGAGGGCAGCCACGCCTTCGCCGCCTGGTATTTTGGCTTTCCTGCCGATTTTGCAGTGGTATTTCACACGCGGCGCAGCGCTCCGGTCGGCACGGTCATGGGGCTCGTGCGTGGAATAGACATTCATCTTCCCCACGGACCGGCCGAGATAACTTTCGAAAACGAAGCGACTCGCGAGCGATACCTTTGGGAGGGCATCACGCTCGCGGAAATCTCATTGATTGTCCTTGTGGCTGGCGTTTCCGGCGAGTCAAGGCACACCAAGAAATCTCGGCTCGGCCACGTCCTTGGCGGAGGCGCTGACGACTACAAGAGGGCAGCCGCCCTTGCCGATACATGGCTGCCCAGCCGCCGTGAGGCGTTCGTCGCGGCCCATCGCCGCGCTAGCGCCCTTATCAGGTCCACAAAGGGTTGGGCCGCGATCCTGTCGCTGGCGGGCGCATTGCTAACGAAAGGCCGGATCGAGAGTGACGAGATCGATAGCCTGTGTCGCGCCGCTTATGGCAGCGAGCCGGATTTCTTCGCATGGGTCGAGTGTTGGCCGCCAACGCTTGAACAATTGCGGGCGGGGCACGTCCCGCACACAGCGAAGAGGGCATGACCATGGCCGACCCATATCAGCTTCACCCCGCTTGCTCCGCGTGGCCCGAACTGCCTCAAAAAGAGCTTGCCGCCCTTGCGGAAGATATTTCCGTTAATGGCTTGCACGAGCCGCTTACCCTCACGCCAGGCGGCTTTTTACTCGACGGTCGCAATCGTGCAATTGCTTGTGAAATCGCTGGCGTTGAGCCTGTGACCGTTACCTTCGAAGGCGACCCTATTTTATTTTCTCTGAGTAAAAATCGTTTCCGCCGTCACATGGACAATGTTGACATTGCGCGTGTCACGGCTCGATTGGCAAAGCGGCCGGTTGGGGCTAATCAACATAGCAATGAGGGTAGTTCCCAGGAACCACCCTCACTTGCTGAAGCCGCCATCATGCCCATCATGCCTATCATGCCCACCGCTGCTGCGCAAAAAAACGGCTCCCTTAAATTAAGTATCGCGGCCGTTCGCCATGTTGCAAAAATTAAGACTTCTGGGCGTGTGTTTACGGGCCAGGCGCGATGACGGGTTTCGGCTCGAAACAGACCTTCGCAGGCAGGCGACGAAGAACTCGGATGGGTTAAAAAGCAGACCTTCATTCTTTCAACTGGACAACACGGAAGCGATTCCGCAACCAGTTGCACAACGACGTCTTTTTAAACAGAGCTTAAGTGAAAATCAGCAGGTCTGAGCTTGGTGGAAAAATGCCGCGTAGTTCTGTGCCGTCAGGGCCTAATGCATGTCGAAAAAGTCCGGGGGCTGGATTGCTTAACTTGATATCGACAACACCATTTGGCCCCGGCTCAACCACTTGGTACAGATGCCCTGACTGGAACAGATACCATTGATCGCCAGCCAAGGACTGGCCCAGGTCATTCTTAAGAATTAATCGGCTGGAGCTACCGGATACTATACCGACATAAAAACTAATTCCGACGCGACGCCGTTTACCACCGTGAGGCTTCGACCATGTATTGTATCGGGGACCCTCAACGCACTGCATCGCATGGACAATCGCTGAAGCCTGACTTCCATTTAGGCTAGCCACTGATGGCTGGTACAAAATGACGAGATCGATCGGTCCGTCAGGTCGTTCTGCGAAGTAAGTTTGAGCCCATTGATTGCAACCGTCCAAGGACGCGTTTTCAGGCAAGTGAACCATTACGGCGTGACAAAGATCGGCTTCGCCGCGCGCATGCCTTTCCGCATTTGCTGAAGCCTCGTCAAGTTTGCTTATCAAGTTTTGATGTTCGTTGGCGTGAAGGGGAGCCAAGATCGTGATTTGGTAAGACAGTGACGCCGATGGTCGGGCGTCAACGCCAGCTAACCGCCGGACGATAACCGTCCAATTCGTGTCTTGATAGGCGTTCCCCGGTATCTGTGGGTCGCTCGCGATAATTTCTGGCAAGCAGGTTTTTAGTCTCTCCCAATCTGCGCTGGACGGATTTTGTCGCGCGATGACGCGAAGATCGACACCATTCTTTCCAAGTGTTCGAAGAACATTAGTCAGAATAGTTTCTAAGGCAGCACCATGTTGCTGTACAACTTGCTCATGTGTCGAGGTGCCATAATTTTTCAATGAGAGCGCCATTCTACCGCCGTCGGGCAAATACGCGATACCGTCGTAGCCAGGCGTACCTGCGGCCGTCGGGACGACTCGCTGATGTTGGCTGAGCATATTCAACCCCAGCAATTCAAAAGCGGCACCTTTGCGCACATTTGCAGGTTGGGATTTGACTTTGCTTAGTTCCCGCTGTGTCCAGCTTGTATCGATCGCTCGCATATTGAGAATAGCATCGCCGAACCAGATTAGTTGATTCGTCGCAAGAACATCTCGCCGAGACCATAATATTTGCATTGGATGAACGCCGGCCGATAGCCACTCGTCATGAAAGCTAGCGGCGACCGCCTCCAATCGCGCCTCAAGTTCAATTAAGGGTGCTTGCAAAACGTTCTGACGATTGGCTAGGTGATGACTTATCGTCATTTTTGTTGAATCCTTATTGACAACAAGGTGTTGCCGATCAATACGTCTGCGATCAATTTTTTTATTCAACCGTCCGTAAAGGATCATAATTGGGCCAAAGCCCGTTGGCAACTTTCCGCCGTTTTGGGCCATTCGCTGTCGGGCACCAAGCGTCAGATTTTGTCCTCTAGTGCATTGAGCCAGACATAGGATTCACAAAGTCGTGGAGGCGTGCGAGTCTGGAGCCATGGCCCAGACAGTCAGCATCCTACTGAACGCCCGCGACGGCGAACGCCTCAAGCAGATC
>JBEKFQ010000005.1:0-99036 GCA_050013235.1 Beijerinckiaceae bacterium | reverse complement strand
ATATCCATGAGCAACACCCCAGATTCTCCAGCTTAAACGCCGGATGATCGCATGACCCAGGGTGGAAACTATTGGACGCTGTTTACCCCCGGAATCTGGAAAGTTTTGCACGCTGTTTTACAATCACCACCTTCACGAGCAATTTTGCGAAATGAAACTGCTTTTTCTCGTGCTTCTGCCAATGTCGTCAAACTCAATCCACCCAGACCGATATCCCGTCGACGTCCTTGAACCATTATGCGCAGCAACCAGCGTTTCGCTCCGGAAGGATCCACAACCAGATACAAGCCCTCGCCATCTGCATAGCGACCTGGCTTGGTTATTGACTTCATTCGTAAGGCGCTTAGAACCTTGCTGGGATGTTTGCCTGAGTTTTTCAAAACCTTTTCCTAGCTTTTCTACCCCACATTCTACCCCACACTTTATGTGGGATTAGGCTGGACTGCAAGGAACTTGGCTGGACAACACTTGGAGACAACACCTTGTTTTAATGAGACAAATTAAACAAACCCGGACTGAGCTGGATGATGTATGGGCGGACTCCGTCTCCGCCAGACCGGCTCACATGGCTCGTTTTTTTCAGCGTGTAGGGCACCTCCAGGCCCTTCGGAGGACGTAGATGTCTCAGACCTTCCTGCCATGCCAGGGCCGGGCTTTTGCGATTGCGGCGGCGCTTGCCGCCATGGTCGCGACCGGCGCCCCTGCGTTTTCCCAGAGCGGTCCCGTCACGCCGGAAGGGATTTGGCTGACAAAGGACAGCGAATCGATCGTCAGGATTCACCCTTGCGCGGAACCGCCGGCGGACCCGAATAAGGCGCAGGCCTCGCCGCCGGCCCCGACCTATTGCGGCACGGTCGTTTGGCTGAAGGAGCCCGTCGACGCCAACGGCAAGCCCAAGATCGATGATCTCAACAGCGATCCGGACAAGAAGAACAAGCCGGTCATCGGCCTCGATATTTTACTCGGTCTGGTGGCCGTTGCCGATCATTGGACCGGGCAGGCCTACAATCCGGACGATGGGAAATTTTACGATATTACCTTCAAGATCAAAACGGATAAGGTGCACAACGATCAGGCGGATCTGCGCGGCTGCATTCTGAAGATCCTTTGCCAGACCGAAACGTTTACACGCGCTTCCGAAGTGCCCGGCGGAGATCCCACATTGGTCGCCGCCAGCAAGCCCGTGAAGACGCATGCCGTGAAAAAGGATGGCGCGCTCAAGTAGCGCGGGGTGGCAGTGCTTCTCTTGTTTCGCAGGGATCGCCTCATGCCGCATGTCCTCGTTGCGCCTCGAAGTCTGAAAAGACTCGTTTGCCTTCGCGCTCCGGCGATATTCGCGATGGTGCCGCTGATTGTTCTGACGGCCGGTGGGGGCTGGTCCGGCGGCGCGAAAGCGGCCGGCGGCGAAGCGGCGCAGCCAGGGCCCGCCGCACTTCCGAAAGACGCTGGTGCTCGCGCGCCGCTTGGCCCGATGCAGGGAGACCTTGGGCACCCCTATTATCTGCCCTCGGCCTCCCGCGCGCGGATGCATGAATGCGCGCTCGCGTGGCAGCACATGAAGTTGTCGGGCGGTGCGGATAATCTCACGTGGCGGGTCTTTGCCACAGGCTGTCTCACAGCGCCGGACGTCAAATCCGGAGGTTCGCCAGGCGCAAATGCGCCAGATGCGAAAAAATGAAGCGCCGTTTTCGAAGCGTAAGCAAATGCTCGAAATTCGCCGAGGCGATCAACGTTCCGTTTCTGAAAAGGCCGCACGCGCCCGGCGCGTAAAATCCGCTCCGGCCTTTGCCGACGATGCTCCAGCTCTCTAGCCAGAGAGCGATTTCCCGTCGCTTTGGTGAGTCCACCAAAGCGGAAGGCGCTCTGGCGGACGAGATCTAACCGGCGAATAAAACGAAGGACACCCCCAAAATGGCGGCATCCAGGAATCATCGCCGGTTATCGATCACATCTTTGATGAAGAGCAATTTCCACCTCGACGGACTCATCGAGGCGATGAAACTGGTCTTTTTATCAAACCTAGGCATGCGCCACCCGTAAAAGCCGGCTGGGCTCTTACGGACCATGATCTAAGCTTGTTCCGGAGCAGGCGCCGGAGCTGGCTCTGGAGCAGGAGCCGCGACCTTTTTAGCGCGCGGTGCCTTCGCTTTGGGAACGGCGGCCTTGGCAGAAGCAGCCTTGGGTGCCGCAGCTTTCGGTGCCGCAGCTTTCGGAGCCGCAGCCTTGGGTGCCGCAGCTTTCGGTGCCGCAGCTTTCGGTGCCGCAGCTTTCGGAGCCGCAGCCTTGGGTGCCGCAGCCTTGGGCGTGCGCTTTGCGGCGGCCTTCGGCGCAGCAACTTTAACCGCGGCAGCTTTTGCCTTTGGTTTGGTTGCGACGGTCTTTTTCGCGACGGCCTTGGGGGCTGTCTTCTTAGCCGGGGCCTTCGCGACGGCTTTGGCGGGAGCCTTGGCTCTGGTTGCCTTCACGACCGCGGGTTTCGCAGCAACGGTCTTCCTGGCCGTGGCCTTGGGCGCTGCCGCCTTTACAGCGGTTTTGCGTGCGGTGGTCTTTGGCGCGGCGGCTTTAGCCGCCGTCTTCCTGGCCGGTGCGGCTTTGGCCTTGGTGGCGGCCGCGCGCGTTGCCGTCTTCTTTGCCACGGCTTTCGGCGCGGCGGTCTTGGCGGGGGCTTTCGCCGCCGTTGCTTTTGGCTTTACGGCCTTGGCCGGCGCAGCCTTCTTTGTCGCAGCGGTTTTCGCTGCTGCTGTCTTTGGCGCCGCTTTCTTGGCGGTCGTCTTGGCGGCGGGTTTCGCCGCGGGTGTCTTCTTCGTAGTCGCCTTCACCATCGCTGATCCCCTGTATTGATCCGCAGTTTGTCTATTCTTGCCGAGACGAGGCGAATAAAGGGTAGCGCGCTTGTAAAGCCGTGCAAGAGGCCGTGCGGCGCAATGCGGGCGCGGCGCTGAAAAACAACGCTTTTCCGGGCCGCCGGACAGAGTGCATCGGCCCGGAATAGGGATTTCCGGACGCATCCCTTTTCATGCAATCGTCCGTGCAACAGCGCCCGCGCCATTCCCTGTTATTTACCGCGAATACATCGGGCATTTTGAGAGTTAATGAAGGTTTAATGAAAAAATGAGCATTTTAAACAAAAGCTTATATTAAAATAAAAGTTTAGTTGAAAACGATGTGGGTTGTGAAGGTTCCGGCCTATTCGTAGGGTCTCATACAAAATCCGGCGAAGTTTCCCGGCGCCCCCTCGGCTTTGCCGCACCTTCGCCGGCCTTGGAAAACGGATGGAGACGAACCTCTAACCATTCGCCCAAATAATCATGTGAACAAAACAAAAAATTTGCACCGGAGGCCTCCGGCGCTTGTTTTTCGCGCGAAATCCGGCATCGCAGTGCAAAGTGATTCGCGAAATGCGTTGTGTCAGATGCCGAGCTTTCGCTTCAAAATATTGTTGACGCCTTGCGGGTTCGCGCGGCCGCCGGTCTGTTTCATGACTTGTCCGACAAACCATCCGAGCATGCTGGGTTTGGCTTTCGCCTGTTCCACCTTATCCGGATTAGCCGCGATGATCGCATCCACGGCGGCTTCGATGGCGCCGGTGTCGGTGACTTGTTTCAGGCCGCGCGTTTCGACGATCGTCTTGGGATCGCCGTCTCGTTCTTCGTTGATCAGAATGGCAAGCACATCCTTGGCGATCTTGCCGGAGATCGTTCCATTTGCGATGAGATCGACCAGGCCCGCGATTTGGGCCGGCGTGATATGGGTCTGTGGCACGCTCACGCCTTGCGAATTGGCGAAGGCGGCGATGTCGCCGTTCACCCAATTGGCCACGATCTTGGCGTCGCGCTTGGTCCCGCCATAGGCGACGCAGGCCTCGAAGAAGTCGGCGGTCTCCTTGTCCGCGACGAGCACGCCGGCATCGTAGGGCAGCAGACCATAGGCGGACATGAAGCGGGCTTTCTTGGCGTCGGGAAGCTCGGGCAAGGCCGCCTTGAGCCCGTCGACGAAGTCCTGACTAAATTCCAGCGGGAGCAAGTCCGGGTCGGGGAAATAGCGGTAGTCATGCGCCTCTTCCTTGGAGCGCATGGAGCGGGTTTCACCGCGCGAGGGATCGAACAACCTCGTTTCCTGATCGATCTTTCCGCCGTCTTCCAAGATGCCGATCTGGCGCCGCGCCTCGACATCGATGGCCTGGCCGATGAAGCGGATGGAATTGACGTTCTTGATCTCGCAACGCGTGCCGAGCGGATCGCCGGGCTTGCGCACGGAGACGTTGACGTCGGCGCGCAGCGAGCCCTGTTCCATATTGCCGTCGCAGGTGCCGAGATAACGCAGGATCGTGCGCAGCTTGGTGACATAGGCCTTGGCTTCGTCGGCCGAGCGCATGTCGGGCTTGGACACGATTTCCATCAGCGCGACGCCGGAACGGTTGAGGTCGACGAAGGAATCGGTCGCGGACTGATCGTGCAGCGACTTGCCGGCATCCTGCTCGAGATGCAGCCGCTCGATCCCGACTTCGAACTGTTCGGTCGGCGTGAGATCGACGGTCACCACGCCCTCGCCGACGATCGGATCCTTATACTGCGAGATCTGATAGCCCTGCGGCAGATCGGGATAGAAATAGTTCTTGCGGTCGAACACCGAGCGCTTGTTGATCTTGGCATTGAGCCCGAGGCCGGTGCGCACGGCCTGCGCGACGCATTCCTCGTTGATGACCGGCAGCATGCCCGGCATGGCCGCATCGACCAGCGAGACGTTGGAGTTCGGCTCGTTGCCGAAGGTTGTCGAGGCGCCCGAAAACAACTTCGAGCGTGATGTCACCTGGGCATGGATTTCGAGGCCCACGATGACCTCCCAGTCACCCGTGGCGCCCTTGATGAGGTTTTGGGGTTTGATATGTGCGGTCATGGCTGGCCTCATGCGTAGGGCCTATCCGATAGGCCCGCAATCTGCTCCTCTCCCCCTTGCGGGGAGAGGTTGGGAGTGGGGGGCGTGCCGCGCGTTTTTCGTTGAAGTGGGATGAGAGACCCCATCCCTAACCCTTCCCCACAAGGGGAAAGGGAATCGCATCCGCGCGCGCGCGTCTATTTCTGATCGTCTTTCGAAGACTAGCTCTTCGCTTCCGGCAGATTCAACCGGATATGCAATTCGCGCAACTGTTTTGGCGTCACCGGCGAGGGCGCGCTCATCAGCAAGTCCTCGGCGCGTTGGTTCATCGGGAAGAGCACGATCTCGCGAAGGTTCTCTTCGCCCGCGAGCAGCATGACGATCCGGTCGACGCCGGGCGCGATGCCGCCATGCGGCGGGGCGCCGTATTGGAAGGCGCGGTACATGCCGCCGAAGCGCGTTTCCAACACCTCTTCCTCATAGCCCGCCAGCCCGAAGGCCTTCTTCATGACGTCGGGACGATGGTTCCGGATCGCGCCCGACGACAGCTCCACGCCATTGCAGACGATGTCGTATTGGAAGGCCTTGATGCCGAGGATCGTCTCGTGATCCGCGGGGTCGAGCGCCAGAAACGCATCGTGCTCGAACTGCGGCATCGAGAAGGGATTGTGCGAGAAGTCGATCTTCTTGTCGTCCTCGTTCCATTCATACATCGGGAAATCGACGATCCAGCAGAGCTCGAACCCGCCGATTTTGGTCAGGCCGAGGTCGTTGCCGATGCGCAGACGCGCGGCCCCCGCGAGCTTGGCGGCCTTGTCCGGCATGTCGCACGCGAAGAAGACGGCATCGCCGCTCTTCAATCCGGCCTTGGCGGCGATCGCGGCTTGGACTTCAGGCGGCAAGAATTTCGCGATGGGGCCCTTGCCCGTCAGCGCGCCGGCTTCGCCTTCGAAGATCACATAGCCGAGGCCTGGCGCGCCTGCGCCGCGCGCCCAATCGTTGAGCTTGTCGAAGAACGAGCGCGGCTGGGCGCCCGCGCCCGGCGCGGGGATCGCGCGCACCACGCCGCCTTTTTTGATGACGCTCTTGAAGGCGTTGAAGGTGACGTCCTCGCGGAAAAATTCATCCGTGACATCGGTGATGAGAATGGGGTTGCGCAGATCCGGCTTGTCCGACCCATATTTCAACATGGCGTCGGCATAAGTAATAAGCGGGAATTTTTGCGTGACCGGTTTGCCCCCGCCGAATTCCTCGAACAGACCGCGCAGCACCGGCTCGACGGCGTCGAACACGTCGTCCTGCGTGACGAAGCTCATCTCGATATCGAGCTGATAGAATTCGCCGGGGCTGCGGTCGGCGCGCGCGTCCTCGTCACGAAAGCATGGCGCGATCTGGAAATAGCGGTCGAAGCCCGCGACCATGATGAGCTGTTTGAACTGCTGCGGCGCCTGCGGCAGCGCGTAGAACTTGCCGGGATGAATCCGCGAGGGCACGAGATAGTCGCGCGCGCCTTCCGGGCTTGAGGCGGTGAGAATCGGCGTCTGGAATTCGAAGAAGCCTTGCGACTTCATCCGCGCGCGCATCGAATCGATGACGCGGCCGCGCAGCATTATGTTCTGGTGCAGCTTGTCGCGGCGCAGATCCAAGAAGCGGTATTTGAGGCGGATGTCCTCGGGATAGTTTTGATCGCCGAACACGGGCAAAGGCAGTTCGGCGGCGGGGCCGAGCACTTCGATGGCGGTGACGTAGACCTCGATGCCGCCGGTCGGCATGTCGGCGTTTTCGGTGCCGGCCGGGCGGATGCGCACCGAGCCGTCGATCCGCACGACCCATTCCGAGCGCAGCTTTTCAGCCGATGCGAAGGCCGGCGAATCCGGGTCCACCACGCATTGGGTCATGCCGTAGTGGTCGCGCAGATCGATGAAGAGGACGCCGCCATGGTCGCGGATGCGGTGGCACCAGCCGGAAATCCGTGTGGCCTCCCCAGCCTGCGCCTCGCGCAGGGCGCCACAGGTATGCGAGCGGTAACGATGCATGGGTCCAACCGTCAGGTTCAAGCGAGATGAATTATGCGCTCAGGCGCGGTTCCGGCCAAGGGCCAGAGCGGCGGGAGAACCGCATGCGAGGCGGCGTCTGTCAAGGGAGGAGGGCGTATCCTCTCCGCGAAGCGGGGGCGGGGGACCGCCGGTGGCGGAGCAGGGAGCACGCGCGTTTCGCGGATGAGGATAAAGCGGGCGCTGCCTTTTTAATAGCCTTGCACCTCGGGAGCACGTTTTCCCCTTGACCATCCCGCTTGCCAAAGGCGAGTTAGAACCTTGCTTGCGGCAGCGGTCCGCCCGTCGCACAATCGTGCCCGAAACCTAACGAGTGGAGCCTCTTGTCTCCGTTGAAAGCCTAAATGACCCTCGTCGCGACCACGCAAGACCTTGCCGAACTCTGCCAGCGCCTTGCTACCCATCCATATGTGACCGTCGATACGGAATTCCTGCGCGAAACCACGTTTTGGCCGAAGCTTTGCGTGGTGCAGCTCGCCTCGGTGGACGAGGCCGCCGCGGTGGACGCGCTTGCGGAGGGGATCGATCTTTCGCCGCTGTTCGCCCTCATGGCCGATCCCAAGATCGTCAAGGTGTTCCATGCCGCCCGCCAGGACGTCGAAATTTTCTGGAATCTCGCCAAAATGGTTCCCGCCCCTTTGTTCGACACCCAGGTCGCGGCCATGGTCTGCGGGTTCGGGGATCAGATTTCCTACAGCGATCTCGTGCAGACGGTCGCCAAGGTGGGGCTGGACAAGTCCTCGCGCTTTACCGATTGGGCGCGCCGCCCGTTGTCGGAGGCGCAGATCACCTATGCCATCGCGGATGTGACCTATCTCCGCGATATCTATAACTTTCTGGTGGCCAAGCTGAGCGCCAGCGACCGCTTGTCCTGGCTCGAGGACGAGATGGCGACCCTCACGGCGCCCGCCACCTACGAGCAGCATCCAGAGCGTGCCTGGGAGCGCTACCGCGCCCGCGCCCGCAAGCCGCGCGATCTCGCGGTGTTGATGGAATTGGCCGCCTGGCGCGAGGCCGAGGCACAGGGGCGCGACGTGCCGCGCTCGCGAGTGCTCAAGGACGACATCATGATCGAGGTCGCGTTGGCCGCGCCGCGCACCGCCGAGGCGCTGGCCGATCTCCGGGCTTTTCCACGCGGGATGGAGCGCTCGAAAGCCGGCGCCGACATTGTCGCGGCCATCGAACGCGGGTTGGAGCGGGACCCCAAAACCCTGCCCAAGATCGAGCGCGACCGCCGCTCGGCGGGCGGCGGCGCGACCGTGGAACTGTTGAAAGTCTTGCTGCGCCAAGTCAGCGAAAGCCACGGCGTCGCCGCCAAGATGATCGCGACGGTGGACGATCTCGAAGCCATCGCCAGCACCGACAATGCCGATGTCGCGGCGCTGTCGGGCTGGCGGCGCGAGCTGTTCGGCATCAAGGCGCTCGAACTGAAACACGGCCGTCTCGCGCTCACCTTGGAGCGCGGCAAGGTGGTGACGCTGGAATGGCAGGACAACGCTGAGCCCGCAGGGTAACGTCCGCGCCTTGCGACGTGTGAGTTTGAAAATCGCGACGGTCCACAGCTGCCCTTTCACGGGCGCGGGTGCTATACGAAGCCGGTTCCGCTGAGGGCCTTGAAATGCATCCGATCAATCTGACCGCGTTGGTGACGTTGCTGGCGCTGCTGCTTTATATGTCAATGGTGTTTCGCGTGGCCGGCGCACGCGGGAAGTCGGGCCTTAAAGCCCCGGCGGTGGTTGGCGATCAGACGTTCGAGCGCCACTACCGCGTCCAGATGAACACGTTGGAGAGCCTGCCGGTCTTCCTCGGTTCGCTGTGGCTGTTCACATTCTACTGGGGCGAATATGTCGCCGCGGGACTCGGGGCCGTCTGGATCATCGGCCGGACGATCTACATGCTGAGCTATGTCAACGATCCCAAAAAGCGCGGCGCGGGATTCGCGATCCAGGGGGTGATTTTGGTGGTGCTGGTTGCCGGTGCCTTCGCCGGTGTTATCAGGGCGTTGCTTGCAACAGGCGGACTCTAGGCAAGACCCGTTTCCCGCAAGCCGCCATTGGCCGTTGGTCCGACGCGACGGGTCGCCACTAGCTCCCGATCTTGACCTCCACGTCCAGCGTCAAGAGCTTCGCGACCTGCTTCACGCGCGACAGCAGCCGGTCGTTCATCAGGCCGGCGAATTCCTTCGGCAGAGTGACCGTGATCCGGCCCTTGGCGCAAAGCATGGGCGTGCGCGGGAGTACGCCGGGCATGCCGGCAGCCAAGATCGAAGCAACCCGCATGATGGCAGCCAAGATATTGGCGCGTTCGAGCGAGCGCGGCGACAAGAGACCGCCTGGCGTCACGGGCAGGCTCTCGTCGATGCCGAGATAGCGGAGCGAGGCCACCCGCGACAGGAACATGCGTCCGGCATGATCGATCCCCGGCAATTGGGCGCTGATGACGGCATTGCCGCTATCGTGGCCGCGATAGTCGGGATGGGCCCGCCAATTGATTTCCGACAAGAGGCAAGCGGCATCGCGCAAGCGCCGTTCCTCGGGTGTCTCCGTGAGGTCGGTGGAGTCGATGAAATGACCGGTCCAGCGGACCAGCTCGTCGCCGAAATGCGCCGAGCGGGACAATAGCCGGTTGAGCTTCGTGGCGGCGAGGAGAAGCGGATCCTGCTTTCTCTTTTCGGCATCGAGCGCCTCGTAAAGCAGCCCTTCGCGGACCCCGAACGTCGAGATCACAATCTCTTTTGGCCGGGCGCGCCGCAGTAATTCGTCGAGCACGATCGCGCCATAGGCCAGCAAGGGGCGCCGCGCCGAATTGACCACTTCGATCGACGGCAACACGCTTGGCTCCGAGCGTGCGATGAGGTCGGCCAGCTCGGCGCATTGGCGCGTGCTTAATGTATAACCATGCATCACGCGCACGGGATATTTCGTTTGCATCATATGCAGTTTGGCGAGCGCACGCCATGTCCCGCCCACGGCATAGAAAGTGCGGCCGTGCAATGCGCTGAGCATTTCGCATCGCGTAAAGGCGTCCCGCACAATTTTGACCGCGGCTTTGGGCGACCGCCCCGACGCATCCATCAGCGCGAGACCGCCGAGCGGTAGCGTTACGCCGGCGCCAACCTGTCCATTTCGCACGTCGATCAGTTCTAGCGAGCCCCCGCCGAGATCGCCAACGATTCCATCCGGCTTGTAAACCCCGGAGATCACGCCGAGCGCGCTCAGCTCGGCTTCGCGGGGGCCGGAAAGAAGCATCACGGTTTCACCGCCGAGAGCCTCATGGGCGGCCTTCAGGAATTCCGCCCCATTGGTTGCATCGCGCGCGGCCGCCGTGGCGATCACGTAGACTTGGGTGATCCCGAGGATTTCCGTCATGACCCGGAAGCGCCGGAGCGCCACCAGGGCTTTTTCGATGCCGGGCTTGGATAATTTGCCGGTCGTCACCACGCCATTGCCCAAAGCGCAGAGCGCTTTTTCATTGAACATCGGCAAAGGCGCCCGGTCCAGTTCGTCATAGGCGACGAGCCGGACCGAATTGGAGCCGATATCGACGATGGCAACTGGCCGCCGGGCCGAAACAGCATGAAGACTTGGCGAATTGATCGTCATGCGGGGCCGCGGTTCTCCAGGCGCTTGAAGAGCTGACGGGGACTTGATTCCTTCAGACTCTGCCCACGGCCGGACAGGCTCGGATTCGTCATGAAATACGAATGGGCATTGAAGGCTTCCTCACCCGGCCGCAGACTGATCCGCGTGCTCGAACCATCTGGCAATACCCGGTAGGACTGCTGATTGTCGAGCATATTGGCGACCATGATTTGATCGAGAACTTGTTCGTGAACCGTCGGATTGAGGATCGGCGCCATGATCTCGACACGCCGGTTGAGATTGCGGGCCATCAAATCGGCCGAGGAGACATAGACCAACGCCTTGGGATGGGGCAACGCATGTCCGTTGCCAAAGCAATAGATGCGGGCATGTTCCAGAAAACGCCCGATGATCGATTTGACCCGGATGTTTTCGGACAGGCCGGGAAGGCCGGGCCGCAGGCAGCAAATGCCGCGCACCACGCAATCGACTTGCACCCCCGCCTGACTGGCGCGGTAGAGGGCATCGATAATATCGGCATCGACGAGCGAATTGCATTTGATCCAAACCGAGGCCTTGCGGCCTTCCTTAGCGTGCTCGATTTCCGCTTCGAGATTTTGCATGAATTTCGCGCGCAGCGAAATCGGCGAGACCGCGAGACGTTCGAGGCCGACGGGCTCCGCATAGCCGGTGATGAAATTGAAGATGCGGGAGACGTCGCGCCCGATGGCGGGATCGGCCGTGAAGAACGAGACGTCGGTATAAATCTTCGCCGTGGTCGGGTGATAATTGCCGGTGCCGATATGGCAATAGGTGATCAGGGCGCCGCCTTCCCGCCGCACGACCATCGAAAGCTTGCCGTGCGTCTTCAGCTCGATAAAGCCGAAAACCACCTGGGCCCCGGCCCGTTCGAGATCGCGGGCCCAGCGGATATTCGCGGCTTCGTCGAACCGCGCTTTCAACTCGACCAAGGCCGTCACGGATTTGCCGGATTCCGCCGCCTCGATCAGGGCTTTGACGATCGGACTATCCGAAGAGGTCCGGTAAAGCGTTTGCTTGATCGCCACGACATTGGGGTCGCGCGCCGCTTGATTCAGATATTGCACCACCACATCGAAGGACTCATAGGGGTGATGGACCACGAGGTCTTTCTGGCGGATGGCTAGGAAACAGTCGCCGCCATTGTCGCGCACGCGCTCGGGAAAGCGCGGATTGTACGGCTTGAATTTGAGGTCTGGCCGGTCCAGCGAAACGATTTCCGATAATTCGTTCAGCGCGAGCATGCCATCGAGCACGAAGCTTTCGTCGGGGATCACGTCCAGCTCGTCGGCCACGAATCTGCGCAAACTATCGGGCATCAAGCTGTCGAATTCGAGCTTGATGACCGATCCTCGGCGCCGGCGCTTGAGCGCGGATTCAAACAGAAGCACGAGATCCTCGGCTTCTTCCTCGATTTCGAGATCGCTGTCGCGGATCACCCGGAAGGCGCCGGAGCCTTTGAGGAGATAGCCGGGAAACAGCATCTGGGTGAACATGCCGACCATGGTCTCGTTCGAGACGAAACGCTGGGGGCCGCTTTCGGCCGAAGGCAGATGGACGAAGCGGTCGATCTTGGCGGGCAAGCGGATCAGCGCACGCAATTGCTTCCGGTCGCCTGGCCGCACCAGTTCCAAAGCAATGGAAAAGCCGAGGTTTGGGATGAAGGGGAAGGGGTGAGCCGGATCGATCGCCAGCGGTGTCAAGACCGGGAAGACGTGGGTGGTGAAATGATGTTCGAGCCACTCGACTTCGCTTGCCGTGAGATCGGCGGGATCGACGAGGACGATTCCAGTCTTGGCGATCTCGCCGCGAAGCTCCTGCCAGCGGCGCTGCTGCTCCGCGGCTAGATGGGTCACGCCCTCGCGAATTTTAACCAATTGTTCCGCGGGCGAGAGCCCATCGTCGGAGACCTCGGTCACGCCTTCGCGCATCTGACCGCGGAGACCCGCGACCCGCACCATGAAGAATTCATCGAGATTATTGGCGGAGATGGACAGGAAGCGGAGCTGCTCCAGCAACGGATGGTTGCGGTTCGACGCTTCCTGCAAGACCCGGCGATTAAATTCGAGCCAGGACAATTCCCGGTTGATGAACCGGTGGGGCGATTGGGAAAGCTCGGCCGGCCGGTCCGCGAGATCGCCGATTTGGTCCATGAGAGCAATAGCGGCGGCGGGCGAAGATTCGCCGTTCACGGTGCCGCATCCGGTGCTGACGGGTGCATCCGTCGCGGACCTCGAAATAAGTTCGTTCGCGTCGGTGCTCATGGTGTCGTCATTGCTCATATGTGCTTCCTCGATCCTGTACAGGGGGAAACGCGCGGCGCGCGCCCACGAGACTCCGGACCATTTGAAAGGCCGGACCATACCATTGAGGGATAGGCCACGCCTAGCCGCCTGTTGCCGTCCTAGCCTTGGAGGTGCATCTTAAGACCTAATTTGAAGATGTCTTTATGACACTGGATTAAAGGGAGGCCTTTATGACCGTTGCCCGTATCCTGCGGACCAAGGGACGAGACGTCGTCACCATGATGCCGCAGAACACACTCCGGGATGTCATCGACGTGCTTGCCGCGAAGCGCATTGGCGCGCTCGTTATCGCCGGTTCCGATGGCAAGATGCAGGGTATCCTTTCCGAGCGTGACGTCGTCCGGGCCATCGCGCTCCACGGCGCCGACTCTCTGGAAGACCCCATATCGCATTACATGACAGCCGATGTCGTGACCGCGGCCGAGGACGAAACCGTCCTCGGCGTCGTTACCAAAATGAGTAACGGCCGGTTCCGGCACATGCCGGTTATCAAGGATGGCGAGCTCGTCGGGATCGTGTCGATCGGCGACGCCATCAAACACCGCTTGGCCCAGATCGAGAAAGAGCATTCCGCTCTGAAGGAATATATCGCAACGGCGTGATCTTTTGGGGTCATGCGGGTCCGGCGCTTCACTCCCTTCCCCGCTGCGGGAAGGGAAGGGGGCGCCGCTTGCCGGAGCGGCCGCGCCATCCCCGTTCTACCGGCGCGAAACATCCCACTATATCCGATTGCTCAAGCTTCCCGTGAGATGGGCCTCGATTTCCGGCATGGCCTGGTGGACGGCCAAGCGGCCGTGGCTGATGAGGTCCGCGGCCCGGTGAAAATCGAACATGCCACAGCTTCTAAGCTTGGCGTTGATCATGATATCCGGCGGGTTTTCGGCAAGGCGCGAGCGCGAGATCCGCTCTTGCGCGATGTTGAACGCCTCCATCATGACGTTGGCGATGCTGGGAGCGTCCTTATTCTGTTTCATGAAAAAGCTAGGCCTCTGAAGGCGCCGCTTTTGCTGGATTTGAGAGGCTGCGTCGATCGCGGTTGCCGCGGCCAAGGCATTGGGACTTGCCGTTCCCGTCAACATCGAATCCAGGCTCGGGGCCGGTGCAGGATGGGGGTCGCAATCGCCGCTGACATTGATCGCGATGACGAGGTCGGCCCCCATGGCCCGGCAGACAGAGACTGGAATCGGATTGACGACGGCGCCATCGAAGAGCCAGCGGCCCCCAATGTGGACGGGCTCGAAAAGGCCGGGCAGCGCATAAGACGCCCGCAACGACTCCACGAGGTCGCCTTTGCTGAGCCAAACCTCGTGGCCGGTTGCCATTTCCGCCGCGACCGCGGTGAAGGGCAGCGGAAGTGTCTCGACCGAGAAGCCGCCGAGATCGTGCTGCAACTGTTGGCGCAACCGGTCGCCCTTCACCAGTCCGGTGCCCGCGAAGGAGAAATCCATCAAGGTCAAGACTCGGCGAACGCTGAGCGAGCGGGCGAAATCTTCCAGCCGGTCGAGTCTGTCGGCGGCGTAGGATGCGCCGACGATCGCGCCAATGGATGTGCCGGCCACGACGCTGGGGACGATGCCTTGGGCCAGCAATTCGCGGATCACGCCGATATGGGCCCATCCGCGCGCCGCTCCCCCGCCGAGCGCAATCCCAATCCGCCGCGGCGAGGCGGTCACGGCGGTGGCGTGATCATGCAAGTGATGTGGGTTGAGAGGCATCGTCATGGCAGATGTTCCGCGATCTCCCCGGTATCAATACGCGAGCCGGGAGAGTCAGGCTAGGACCGTCTGCCTAAATAAGGCGCTAAAGCGCCGGACGGCAGAGGCCGGCCGGCGATTTCCTTCAGAACATGATTAGCTTTTCGAAAATAGATTGCGCTCGGACAAGTTGGGCGATGCCGTTTTTCTAGAGCGCGTTCCGCTTTGGTGAAACCACCAAAGCGACAGGAACTCGCTCTCTTACCAAGGAGTTAGAGCGTGTCCTCGATCGAAAAAGTCTGTTACTTTTTCGGGACACGCTCGAGCGCTTTCCGCTTTGGTGGAGTCACCAAAGCGACAGGAACTTGCTTTCTTTCGAGGGAGTTAGAGCATGTCCTCGATCGAAAAAGTCTGCAACTTTTTCGGGGCATACTCTAAATTGGATCGAGCGCGAGCTGCGTCTCGCCATCGCCGGGGCGCAGAATACGATAGAAGCAGGAGCGCCGGCCGGTATGGCAGGCCCCGCCGTCCCCGCCGGGTTTGACGCGCATCAACAAAGCATCCTGGTCGCAATCGGTCCGGATCTCGACGACGGCCTGGGTCTGGCCGGAGGTGTCGCCCTTGCGCCAAAGGCTTTGCCGCGAGCGTGACCAATAATGAGCGATTCCGGTTTCCAGCGTGAGCCGCAAGGCCTCCGCGTTCATATGCGCGAGCATCAAAACGGTGCCGTCGCTGGCATCGAGCGTGATGCAGGCGATGAGCCCGTCGCGGTCGAAGCGGGGACGAAAAACCGTCCCCTCTTCGAGGTCTGCCTTGGAGATCGAGGCGGTCATGCTCAAGCCGGTCCCGGCGATTATCGAGGCGTCAACGCGACGCGCCCTGCCGCACGAGGGTGAAGAAACGCATTTGCGCCGACGGGTCGGTTTTGAACAGGCCGGAGAATTGCGTCGTCAACGTCGACGTGCCGTGCTTGCCCACGCCGCGCATCGACATGCACATATGTTCGGCCTCGATCATGACGGCGCAGCCGCGCGGCCGCAGGTTCAGTTCGATCGCATTGAGGATTTGCGCCGTCATCGCTTCCTGCGTTTGCAGCCGTTTCGCGAAAATATCGATCACGCGGGCGAGTTTGGAAAGGCCGACGACCCCTTCCTCGCTGGGATAATAAGCGATTTGCGCCAGGCCGGTGAAGGGCACCATATGGTGCTCGCAATGCGAGGCGAAGGGGATGTCGCGCACTAGCACGAGATCGTCGTAGCCATGCACATCCTCGAAGACCCTCGAGAGGGCCTCGGCGGCATCCGTGCGATAGCCGCTATAAAACTCGTCGTAGGCCTTCACCACCCGGCCCGGCGTGTCGAGCAGACCTTCGCGGTCCGGGTCGTCACCGGTATAGGCAATGAGAGTACGTACTGCTGCCTCGGCTTCCTCGCGGCTCGGACGAGCCTTCGCACGATTCAGCAAGGACTTAACCACATCATCCATGTGGCGCCTCCAAGTTAGGGTTTATCGCCAAACGCCAAGCCTTTCCTGAGTTGTGCTGGCGACTGCGCCACGCGAATGGGTCTCGTCACGCGGATCGTTCTTCCTATATAGGAAGTGAGGCCGCGCGTCATCGGGACAGATCTTTTAAAAAAACCATGCTGAACGACATTTACAATCAACGCATTCTCGAGCTTGCTGGCAATATCCCGCGCCAGGGGCGCCTTGACGCACCCCAAGCCAGCGCCAAGGCGCATTCCAAGCTCTGCGGTTCCACGATCATTGTCGATCTCGCCATGCGCGATGGAAAGGTCGTTGATTTTGCTCAAGATGTGAAGGCTTGCGCGCTGGGGCAGGCGGCGGCTTCGATCATGGGCCGGCATGTCATTGGCGCGACCGGCGAGGAGCTTCGCGCCGTGCGCGACCGCGTCCGCGCCATGTTGAAAGAAAACGGTCCGCCGCCCGATGGCGCTTGGGCCGAGGCGGCTGTCCTGGAGCCCGTCCGCGACTATAAGGCGCGCCATGCCTCGACGCTTCTGACATTCGAGGCGACCGTCGACGCGGTGGAGCAGATCGAGCGGGCATCTCGAACCAGCTAGGTGGTCTCATCACCTCGGCGGGCTCTCCAAAGCGACAGGAAATCAACTTCCTGACAAGAGCTTACGGCACTTTCTCGATCACAAACTTTGGCAACTTTCGTAGGAGACTCTAGTCCGCCCTGGCGAGAAAAGCCGCGATTGTTGAGATCGAACGGGAATCCGCTAGGAGCGGGGCGTGGCCCTGACCGGGCACCTCGAGCATTTCGCAACCCGGCCATCGCGTGCCCATGGCGCCGAAGGTTTGCGGGGAGAGGAGGTCCGACGTCTCGCCGCGAATGGTCAGGAGCGGCAGGCCGCTCAAGGCATCGAATTGGGGCCACAGATCCGGAAGCGGCTTTTCCAGATCGAAGCTGTCGAGCGCATGCGCCAGTTCCGGGTCGTAACGCGGAGCCAAATTCGCCTCGTCCGGTCCGAACACCGCCGCGGCGAACATCCGCCACTCCGCCGGGCTCAAGCCGGGGAAATCGGGGGCCGGGCCGGCTTTCAGTAGCGCGATTGCTTCGGCGCAATCGCGCGGCCGCGCCGTCGAACCGATATAGGATTTGATGCGGGCCAGCCCGCCGATTTCCAGCACGGGGCCGATGTCATTGAGTACAATTGATTGGAACATCGTGCGATATTCCGCGGACATGCTCAAGATTTGGAGCCCGCCGCGTGAGGTGCCTATGAAATGTGCTTTGTCGAATCCAAGCAAGGCGAGGCCGGCTAAAATGTCGCCGCGCTCGACGGTAAGATTATAGTTGCGCCAATCCGGATCGTAGGCGGAAAGCCCCCGGCCGCGATAATCGAATGCGACGACCCGCCGGGGGGTGGCCGGATCGCAGGCCAGGGCTCGCGCGAGCGGGGCGAAATCATCGGCATTGCGCGTGAGGCCGGGGAGGCAGACGGCCGGCAGGCGGTCTGCCGGGCCGGGATCATAATCGCGCAGATGCAGGCGAAGTCCGTCCGGCGCGGCGTAAAAAAGGCTCTCACCCTCAGGGGTTGCGGTTTCCAAACTGATCTCCCTCGGCTCGCGCGGCATGAATACGGTCTTCGGCTCTAAATATTAACGATCTCTTAACCTAATCGGCGGAGGCTCCTCTTTGCGGCTATGGCGCATGGTTCGATGAAAGCCAGTTTGGCTTGCGCGACAAGAACATGCTCAACATTCTGAAACGAGAGTGATTTCCGTCGCCTGGGGAGTCCGCCCGGACGAGTGCTCCCGGCCGTGGGGGTTTGGATATGAACACCGCCTTGGCTGCGAAACATCCGCTCGTTCTCGTCGTCGATGATGAGCCTTTGATCCGGTGGGTCAATGCCGACGTGCTCACCGACGCCGGCTTTGCCGTGATTCAAGCGGCCAACGGGGACGAGGCGCTCGAACTGCTCCAATCCCATCGAGACGTGCGAGTTGTCTTCACCGATGTCGAAATGCCAGGCTTGATCGACGGCTTTGCGCTGGCGGGCCGGATCGAACGGCAATGGCCGGAGATTGGCGTCGTCGTGACGTCGGGCCGCCGGTGTCCCGCGTCGGCTCTCAATGGCAAGATGCAATGCTTTCTGCCCAAACCCTATTCGCTCGATCACGTCGTGCGGGCCATCGGCGAGGCGCTGAACAAGACTTAGAGCGTTTCCTCGATCACAAAAGTCCGCGAGTTTTGTGAGAAACGGAGAGGCATCGCTCCGTCTTTAAAACTTCGCCTGTGCCAGTTTCTTTGGATCCGTGGTCCCGTTTGGCACCGGCTCGTCTTCCGCGAAACGCGCTCGATACATCGTGACATTGGCCATCACGCGCTGCACGTAATTCCGCGTCTCGGTGAACGGAATGCGCTCGACCCAATCGATTGGATCGACGCCGGGATCGCGCGGGTCGCCATAGGCGGCGATCCAGTCCCGGACGTGACCGCCCCCCGCGTTGTAGGCGGCGAAGGTCAGGATATAGGAACCGCCTTGCCCGGCCAGGAGCGCGCCGAGATGGGCCGCGCCAAGCTGGGCATTGAAGGCGGCATCGCTGAGAAGGCGGGATTCGTTGAAGGGAAGGCCAGCCTTCGCGGCGGTCTGGCGCGCCGTTGAATCGATCATCTGCATCAAGCCCTTGGCGCCCGCGCTGGACTGCGCCGCCGGGTTAAACGCGCTTTCCTGCATCGCCACGGAATAGACCACGGAAACGGGGGCGGAATTTCCCAAGGGTTCGAAACGCGGAATTCCGAAGGTCGGGAAGGCCAGGTCATCCACGGCAAAGCCCCGCTGACTCATGAGCTTGCCGGTGATCAGCGAAAGATGCGCATCCCGCTGGCGCTTGATGACATTGGCCAGAGCGGCAATTTGGGTTTCGTCCGTCAAGGTTCGCGCCGCATCGGCCGCAAGCTGCGTGGCGGCATCCTTTTCGCCCGCGGCAAACAGGATCTCGATAACGCTGGTCGCCTCCGCCCGGCTTGCGCCGGTGGCCGCCCCGGTGGCCATGCGCATCGGGCTGGACTTCAGTCCGAGCGCCGCGCGGGCGGCTTGGCCATAGTAAGTCGAGGGATAGGCGGCGGCCTTTTCGTAAAAACTCTTGGCTTGAACGAGCGCATCCTTGCCCAAGGTGTTTTCCGCCGCGCGGCCTTGCCAATAGGCGACGCGCGCGATGGAGGCCGGTGTCGTGGCGATCCGCGCGGCGGCGCCGAAGTGCTGGGCCGCGGCGGCGGGCCTGTTCAGGAAGCGCAACGCGATCCAACCGGCATGGAATTCCGCCTCGACCCGCGCCTCGGGGGAGCTTGCGGAATGGCCGGCGCAGATTTGATAGGCGGTCTGGGTATCGCCGATGTCGAGCATTTTGCGCGCGAGAACGCGGCGTTCCGTCCACCATTCGTCGGGATCGATCAGCAGGCTGGGATCGCGAGGCGCGGCGAGCATGAGGCTCGCGGCTTCCCTAGGTTTATCCGCATGGCGCAGCTTTTGGATTTGCGCCAAAAGCAGGCCGGGGTCGCCGCGAAGGTCCGGAGGAACAGCCGCGAAGGCTTTATCGCTGGCGGCGATCGCCTTATCGCTGGTGGCGCCTGGCGTGACGGCTGCCCGCGCCCGCTCCAGCGCCAAGACATCGGGACCGGCAAAAGCCGCGGTGCGCAGGGCCGCGCTTGTGTCTTCTTTATAAAGAAGGCGGTCGGCGCGGTATTTATAATCGGATTTTTGCAGGTCGCCGCCGAAATCGGCCCGGATGCGGCCCTCGAGGAAGGGAGTCAAATCGGCGTCCCGGTAGAGCGCGCGCACGGTTTGCGTGGCCTCGCCGTTCTGTCCTTGGGCTCGCAGGGCCCGTGCCAAGGCGAGCTTGCCTGTTGGCGTATGGGGCAGGGCCCCGGCAAAAGCCGCCCGGATCGCCGCCACGTCTTGGGTCCGGAACAGACTGGCCTCGACCTGCGTCCGGAGCCAGTTTCGCGCGGGCCAATCGGGATGGGCCGACATAAAGGCATTCAGCCGCTTCAGGCCGGCCTTCTCCGGTTCATCGTGAAGCGCCATCCATTCGAGAGCCGTTCTGACGATCGGATTGGCGATGTTGCGCGCGGTTCCATCGCCGGCCTCGAGGTTGCCCGCGCGATAAAAGTCCAGGGCTTCTTGAATGCCGGTGGGATCGATGCCGAGGTCGCGCATCCGTTCCGCGATCGAGGCAGCTGCACTTGTTTCTCCCGGGAAAGGCGCGGATGTGGCGGGTCCGGCAGGGGTGGCCTCCGCTTTCGCCGCCGTCTTCACGGGGCCTTCCGGCGGCTGTGTCAGCTCGAGGCGCGGCCAATGCAGGTTGGCGGCAAGTGTCCGCGTTAGTCCGGCAGCCTGTTCCGCACCTTGGCGAAGATCCCAGAGGATATTGGTCCAGCGTGGAAGGCGGCCGTCCGCGACTTCGGCCGGCGCGATCGCGCACAAGCACAACACGCTTGCGCTCAGGAGCATCAGGCTGCGCCGTTTGTTTGTCATGCCTCGCCCGTTGGTTCGAACTCCGCCGTCCGCACTAACTTCAAATTTTATCAGGTACCGGGAAACGGTGCCATTTTAAGGAGAAATAGCGGTGCGGCTTGTCGCCATTGTGTCCTTGCGGCCTCTCGCTGAAGCTTCGCGCAACTTGGTTACGCAAATCCTACAGCATTGTTTCGATCCATGACATGGCCGGGATGTTGCGTTCCGCGGCCGAGCCGCTATGTCTCTTGCTCAATGGATGGGTGATTTCTAGGCGGCCGGGCGTTTTGCCGGAAGGATAGGGTATGGCGACAAGGGCAAAGTTTGCGGGATCGATCACGGCGTTGGTGACGCCCTTCCGGTCCGGAGCGGTCGACGAGGATGCGTTGCGTAGCCTCGTCGAATGGCAGATCGAAAACGGGACGCATGGCTTCGTTCCCGTGGGAACGACGGGCGAGGGGCCGACCCTGACTCATGCCGAGCACCGCCGTGTCGTCGAGATCACCGTCGAGCAGTCGAAGGGACGCGCTTTCGTCATCGCCGGCGCGGGATCGAACAATACGGCCGAGGCGCTGGAGCTTGCGATCTTCGCGGAAAAGACCGGCGCCGATGGCGTGCTTGTCGTCACGCCTTATTACAACAAGCCCTCCCAAGAAGGGATGTACCAGCATTTCAAGGCGATCAACGATGCCATTGGCATCCCGGTCATTATCTACAATATCCCGCCGCGCTCGGTCGTCGACATGTCGGTCGACACGATGCGCCGCCTGTTCGAGTTGAAGAATATCGCCGGCGTCAAGGATGCGACGGCCTCGCTTGCGCGCACGGCGCTGCAGCGTAGCGTGCTCGGGCCGGATTTCCTCCAGTTTTCGGGCGAGGATATCACCGCGCTCGGCGTGATGGCGCATGGCGGCCATGGCTGCATATCCGTGACCTCCAATGTCGCGCCGCGTCTCTGTGCCGACATGCAAGAAGCCTGTCTCGCCGGGGATTTCCGCAAGGCTTTGTCCATTCAGGACCGGTTGACGCCGTTGCATCACGCCTTGTTCGCCGACCCCAATCCGGCCGGTCCGAAATATGCGCTTTCGCTTCTCGGCAAGATGCAAAACGAGGTGCGGCTCCCTATGTTGACAGCGAGCCCGGCGGCGGAGCAGGCGATCCGCGCGGCCTTGGCCCATGCCGGTATCGCGTAATTGTGCTCGATTTGCGTAAAAGTTAGGAACTCCAGAGGTGGCGCCAAAACCCGAACGTTTGTTTAAGATCGCCGCGGATAACCGGCGGGCGCGTTATCACTACGAAATTGGCGAAACGTTCGAGGCGGGCCTGATGTTGGCCGGGACCGAGGTGAAGGCGTTGCGGGCGGGCAAGGCGACGATCGCGGAAAGCTACGCCTCCGTCGACCGCGGCGGCGAGGTCTTTCTCATCAATGCGACGATCCCGGAATATCTTCAGGGTAACCGATTCAATCACGAGCCGAAGCGGCACCGCAAGTTGCTGCTTCATGCGAAGGAAATCGCCAAGCTCGCGCATGGCGTCGAACGCGAAGGCATGACGATCGTGCCGTTGAAAATCTATTTCAACGATCAGGGCCGGGCCAAGGTGGAAATCGCCTTGGCGAAGGGCAAGCAATTACACGATAAGCGGGAAACCGAGAAGCAGCGGGACTGGAACCGCGAAAAAAGCCGGCTGATGAAGGACCGGGGCTGAGATCAAATATACGTCTTATCCCCAGCTTTGTTGATTAGAATCGCTTATCGCATCATGCGGAAAATCAATTGTTTCGTCTGTACTTAAATTACCCAGCGACATCGATGCCGATATGATTGCGCGCGGCTTGAAATATCGCCTCGAACATCTCCCCGGTGAGAACGCCCGTGTTCGTGTTGTAACGGGAGCAATGATAGGAATCGAAAAGGGTTAGGTGGCGTCCGGCGGGACTTTCGAGACGGTGTTGGCGGGCATGGCCGAAGGGATGAGCCGCGAGCCTGGCTCCACAGGCCCGGACCACCGTGTCATGGGCGATTCGTCCAAGGGCGATAATCACGTCGAGTTTGGCAAAATACGTCAGCGTTGCCTCGAGAAAGACCCGGCAGGTTCTAATCTCTTCCGGCAGCGGCTTGTTTTGCGGCGGCACGCAGCGCACCGCATTGGTGATGGCGCAGTCCTCGAGCGCCAGGCCATCGTCTGGCCGCCTGTCGTAAACACCTGATGCAAAACCGAATTTCAACAGGGTCGCATAAAGCAGGTCGCCGGCATAATCCCCCGTGAAGGGGCGTCCCGTGCGATTCGCGCCGCGCAGGCCTGGCGCCAGCCCCACCACGAGCAGGCGCGCGTCCGAAGCCCCAAAAGTTGGAACAGGCGCGTTGAACCAGCCAGGTTCTTTCGTCCGCGCATCGGCCCGGAACGCCGCAAGGCGTGGGCAAAGCGAGCAATCTTTTGGCGGATCAAGCGCCAGCTGCTGCAAATTGCCACACGTCATCTCGCGCCTCCCCGTGTGACGGAGAGGCGCAAGGGATGCCGTCCGTGCCGCGAATAAACGCTTATCCCTTTGTTTTGGACAAGCCTTTTATTCCTGACCATCGGCCGGGTCGAAGCCGGGTCCGCCGGGAACACGGGCTTGGTAGCGCTGAACGCGTTCGCCGGGATCGCGGCCGATCTTCGAGGCTAGCGAAACAAGATCAATGAACTCATCGGCTTGCCGGCGCAGTTCGTCGGCGATCATGGCGGGCTGAGTCGTGTTCGTCGAGACGACGGAGACGCGCACGCCTTTGCGTTGAACAGCTTCGACCAAGGACCGGAAGTCGCCATCGCCGGAGAATAAAACAATGTGATCGAGATGATCGGCCATCTCCATCGCATCGACAGCGAGCTCGATATCCATGTTTCCCTTGACCTTGCGCCGCCCCAAAGCATCCACGAATTCTTTCGTCGGCTTCGTTACGACTGCAAAACCATTATAATCGAGCCAATCTATTAGAGGACGAATCGACGAATACTCTTGGTCTTCGATCAGGGCGGTGTAATAGAACGCGCGAATAAGCTTACCTCTGCTTTGGAATTCTTTAAGCAGCCGTTTGTAGTCAATATCGAACCCGAGAGATTTAGCGGTAGCGTAGAGGTTCGCACCGTCTATAAATAGCGCTATTCTTTCTTGATCAGCCATAGTCTGTCTCTTATCTTTCTTGTTATTTTGTCTTTAGTCGTCTTGTCCGGGAGCTAAACAGATCATAATTAAGTGTTTATTGTAAACTTTAATTGCGACCAGCAACAAGCCGAACCTCAATTTCTCAGAGATGGAGCGTGCGGCGTGGTTCGTCAAGCTAGGCGGTTCCGAATGGTAAAAAAAAGGGCGGTTTTTTCCCGCGGCCGGCGGGCCATCTGTTAGTATAATGAATTAACTTGCCAATAGGCGCGGCGATTGTGTACGAATGCGCCAAACTACGGTTGTAAACATAGGAATTGATTGAATGGCTCGCGTTACAGTGGAAGATTGCGTCGACAAGGTCGAAAACCGCTTCGACTTGGTCCTGATCGCAAGTCACCGTGCCCGGATGATCGCTGCCGGCTCGCCGATCACGGTCGACCGTGACAATGACAAGAACCCTGTCGTCGCGCTTCGCGAAATCGCGGAGTCCACTCAAGCTCCCGAAGATTTGAAGGAAGATTTCATTCATTCTCTTCAAAACCATGTCGAGGTCGACGAGCCCGAGGCGGAAGCCGTGCCGGCGCTTTCCTCCGGTCCCGCGACCATGCGCCCAGATGCGCAGTCCGATGTCCAGTTCGATCGCATGACGGAAGAAGATTTGCTGCGCGGGCTTGAAGGGCTTGTGCCGCCGGCCGCGACGGATGACGAAGGCGAGTGAACCTGGCGTCTGCCGCGCCAGGGCGCGCGGCAGTAAGGCGGCGTCGTCCGCACTGAGATTTGTGCGGAAAAGCCGTGGAGGCCATCCGAGCTTATGCTCTAATGGGGTTTTGGCCCCAGATGTGAGTTCCCCTATCGATGATGCGGCAATACGAGCTTGTCGATCGCGTTCGCCGGTACAATCCGCAAACCGATGAGGTGCTGCTGAATCGCGCTTACGTCTATGCGATGAAGGCGCATGGCGCGCAGGTCCGCGCCTCCGGCGATCCGTTCTTCTCGCATCCGCTTGAAGTCGCGGCTATTCTGACGGAATACCGGCTCGACGACGCGACCATCGTCGCCGCCGTGCTGCACGATACGATCGAAGATACGGACTCGACTCGCGAAGAGATCGATCGTGTGTTCGGCCCCGAAATTGGCGGGCTCGTCGATGGGCTGACCAAGCTCAAACGTCTTGATCTCGTCTCGAAGCGCGCCGTGCAGGCGGAGAATTTCCGCAAACTGCTGCTGGCGATCGCCGCCGATGTCCGGGTACTTCTGGTCAAGCTGGCCGACCGTCTGCACAATATGCGGACCTTGCATCATATGGCCGCGCATAAGCGCGCGCGGATCGCCGAGGAAACGCTCGACATCTATGCGCCGCTCGCCGGGCGCATGGGGATGCAACGGCTGCGGGACGAATTGGAGGATCTCGCATTTCGTCACCTGATGCCGGATGCCTATGCCACTATCGAAGAGCGGCTGAACGATATCGGCCGCAAGAACGATCTGCGGATCTCGGCGATCGAAAAGGAGCTGGCGGAGGCGCTTTTGGCAGCCGGCATCAAGGCGGAGGTCAAGGGGCGCCAGAAGCAGCCCTATTCGGTCTGGCGGAAGATGGAGCGCAAGTCGATCTCCTTCGAGCAATTGTCGGATATTTTCGGGTTTCGCGTCATCGTCGATAGCGATGAGGCCTGTTACCGCGCGATTGGCGTCGTGCACATGCGATGGCCCGCCGTTCCCGGCCGGTTCAAGGATTATATTTCGACGCCCAAGCCTAACGATTACCGCTCGATTCATACGACGGTGGTCGGCCCTGGGCGTCAGCGCGTCGAGCTGCAAGTGCGCACCAACGCCATGCACGACATCGCCAGCAACGGCATTGCCGCGCATGTGCTTTACAAGGAAGGGCATGTTCGCGCCAACGAAGGGCTCAATAACGAGAGCAAGGCGTTTCAATGGTTGCGCCGCACGATCGAATCCTTGGCCGATGGAAGTTCGCCCGAGGAATTTCTCGAACATACCAAACTCGAACTTTTTCTCGATCAGGTTTTTTGTTTTACGCCAAACGGCCGGTTGATTGCGCTTCCCAGGGGCGCGACCGCGATCGATTTCGCTTATGCGGTCCATACCGATGTCGGGAATACGGCGGCCGGCGCCAAGATCAACGGTCTTCCCGCGCCGCTTTTGACCGAGCTGCGCAATGGCGACGAGGTCGAGATTGCCTGTTCGGAAGGCCAAGTGCCGCCATCCGTCTGGGAGACCCTCGTGTTGACCGGAAAGGCGCGTTCCGCGATCAGGCGGGCGACGCGTGACGCCATGCGCGCGCAATATGCCGGGCTTGGCCGGCAAATCGTCACACGTGCCTTCGAGCGGGCGGGCAAGCCTTTCGCGGAAGACAAGATCAAGAGCGCCTTGCCGCGCTTTGCCCGCTTGAGCGTCGAGGATGTCCTGGCCGCCGTCGGGCGTGGCGAAATGTTCTCGGGCGACGTTCTCAAAGCCGTCCATCCCGAAATCGCCGACGACCGCAAAGTGGTGATGCCGCGATTGGGCAACGAGGCCGGCTGGTTCCGCATGAAATCCAATCCGCCCGTCGTCTTCCGCGTGCCGGGTATCAGCGACGAGGCCGATTTGAAACTCAACCCCATCGAGGGGTTCCACTTCGGCTTGCCGGTCGTTTTCGCGCCCAATGGCGGCGCGGTGCCGGGCGACCGGATCGTCGCCATTCTCGCCCGCAACGAATCCCTCACCGTCTATCCCATTCAATCGCAGGAGCTGACGTTCTTCGACGACAAGCCCGAACTTTGGTTCGATGCGCGCTGGGATATCGAGGAAGACAGAGGTCCGGTTTTCGCTTCGAGGCTGCTGATCACCGCCATCAACGAGCCGGGAACCTTGGGCGCCATCGCGACTGTCATTGGTGAAAACGGCGCCAATATCGCCAATGTCGTGATCGAGGTTCTTTCGCCGGATTTCCGGTCCTTGACGGTGGATGTCGAGGTAAGCGATCTGAAGCACCTTAGCACGATCATTTCGCAGCTCCGGGCGCGGCCGGTCGTCAGCAAGGTCGAACGGGTGAATGGCTAAATGACCAGAGGTTCAGTTCCACGCCTTGGCGTGAACATCGATCATGTCGCGACGGTTCGAAACGCGCGGGGCGGTTTTGTGCCAGATCCGGTGCGCGCGGCGCAATTGGCCATTGCCGCCGGGGCCGATGGGATCACCGCGCATTTGCGCGAGGACCGGCGGCACATCCGGGACGAGGATATGCACCGTCTCAAGGCGGAGATCGGCGTCCCGCTCAATTTCGAAATGGCGGCGACCGATGAAATGGTGGGAATCGCGCTCCAGACCCGGCCACATGCCTGCTGTCTCGTCCCGGAAAAGCGCAGCGAGCGCACGACCGAGGGCGGGCTCGACGTCATCGGCGGCCACGATCATTTGCAGCGCACCACGGCGGAATTGACCCGCGCCGGCATCCGGGTCTCGCTATTCATCGAACCTGCGCCGCGCGCCATCGAGGCCGCGCGATCCATCGGCGCGCCCGTCGTCGAGCTTCACACGGGATCGTGGTGCGACGCGCTGACCTATGGCGAGACGGCGCGCGCGCGCCATGAATTCGAGCGCTTGGCGATTGCCGCGGCGGCCGCCGAGGCGGCGGGGATCGAGTGTCACGCCGGGCATGGCTTGGATTTCGAGACCGCCCGGATCATTTCCACGCTGCCGCAGATCGTGGAATTGAACATTGGCCATTTTCTGATCGGCGAGGCCATTTTCACCGGCCTGGCGACCGCGATCGCAACCATGCGCGCGGCCATCGTGGCGGGCCGCAACGGCGAAGTCTCGCCGTCATGATCATCGGCATCGGCACCGATCTCTGCGATATCGATCGCATTCAGCAGTCGCTGGAGCGGTATGGCGAGCGGTTCATCCATCGGCTGTTTACGGAGACCGAGCGCCAGCGCTCCGAGGAACGGGCAGGCCGGGCCGCCTCCTATGCCAAGCGTTTCGCGGCCAAGGAGGCTTGCGCCAAAGCGCTCGGCACGGGGATTCGCGATGGTGTCGCCTGGCGCGACATGGGGGTCGTCAACCTGCCCTCGGGCCAACCCACGATGGCCTTGACGGGCGGGGCCGCGAAACGGCTCGCTTCGCTCGTGCCTCCCGGCCATAAGGTGCTGATTCACCTCGCGATAACGGATGAGCATCCAATGGCGCAGGCGTTCGTGGTGATCGAGGCCGTTCCGGATGCCGGGGCGGTGAAATGCTAAATTTTTCTCGCCTCGCCTCGAAAAGGCCGTTGATCTGCGCCATTGCCGATGAGGCGCCGCGCTGTACCCCGCGAATTCAGCGTGATATGCACCGCCTTTCCTCGGCGTCCCAGACGGCACCCTCTCCAGGGAATAGAGACTGAAACACAATGACGGAACCAGTTCGATTGGATAGCAAACGCGCGGATGCCGGCAAGGGCACGAAGCAGCAAGGCGGCGCGTGGGAGCTGGTCAAGGTCATCGTCCAGGCTTTGATCATCGCGGGGGTGGTGCGGACCTTCCTGTTCCAGCCTTTCAACATTCCCTCGGGATCGATGATCCCGACTCTGCTGATCGGCGATTTCCTATTCGTGTCGAAATACGCCTATGGCTTTTCCAAATATTCCTTCCCCATCGATCTCGATTTCATTCACGGCCGCTTCCTGGCCTCGCCGCCCAAGCGTGGCGATGTCATCGTATTCAAGACGCCGCATGACAACAAGACCGATTACATCAAGCGTCTGATCGGCCTGCCGGGCGATACGCTGCAGATGAAGGAAGGCCGTCTTTACATCAACGGCGTGATCGTCCCGCGCGAGCCGATCGCCAAATACCATACCGAGGATTTTTACGGCCATCAGGCCGATGTCCCCGCCTACAAAGAGACGCTGCCGGGCGGGGTCTCGCATACGATCATCGAAATCCAGGGCGACACCGGTTTCAACGACAATACCGATTTGTTCACGGTGCCGCCGAACAGTTATTTCATGATGGGCGACAACCGCGATAATTCGACCGACAGCCGCGTGCCGCCGGATCAGGGCGGCGTCGGTTACGTCCCGGCCGAAAATCTCGAAGGCCGCGCCGAATTGATCTTCTTCTCGAACCGCGAAGGCGATCCGGCTTGGCAATTCTGGCGTTGGCCTTGGACCGTTCGCTGGAATCGCATCTTCAAGCCGGTCCATTGATCCGGGCATCTTCTTCCAGCGTTTCTGGACGGAGCGCCGATCTCGCGACTCTCGAAGCCAACCTGGGCTATGTCTTCCGGGATCGTCATCTCTTGACGCTCGCTTTGACCCATGTCGGGGCGGCATCGGGGCGCCAGGCGACGTATCAGCGCCTGGAATTCTTAGGCGACCGGGTGTTGGGCCTGTGCGTTTCGGCCATGCTGTATGAGGCTTTCCCAGAGGCCGACGAGGGCCAGCTTTCGCGCCGGCTCGCCGATCTCGTCCGGCGCGAGACCTGCGCCGAGGTCGCGCTGGCTTGGGATGTCGAGCCCTATATCCGGCTGGGGGCGGGCGAGAAGGGGATCGCCGCGCTCAAACAGGCCATTCTTGGCGATATCTGCGAGTCGATTATCGGGGCGGTGTTTCTCGATGGCGGCTATGAGGCCACGGCGGATCTGGTGCGGCGCGGCTTCGAGGAGCGCATGCGCAAGCCCGGCCGTCCCTTGCGCGATCCCAAGACCATGCTGCAAGAATGGGCGCAGGCACGTGCGCTGCCCGCGCCGGTCTATCGCGAGTTGACGCGCAGCGGGCCAGACCATGCGCCGGAATTTACCGTCGCCGTCGATGTCGCGGGCCATGCCTCTCAGGAAGCCAAGGGGCCGTCCAAGCGGTTCGCGGAACAAAGCGCGGCGGCTGCATTCATCAAGCGCGAAAATATTACGTCGCCCTCGTGAGATATTGCGCTATCTCTAATAATGAGAGCGCGGAAGGATAGACATGACGACCGAAGATCATAGCCCCGATGAGGCCGGGCCGCCGGAAGTTGTGCCGGCGGATGCCGCCACGCGCTGCGGTTTCGTCGCGCTGATCGGTGCGCCCAATGCCGGGAAGTCGACGCTCATCAACAAAGCCGTGGGCACCAAGGTTTCGATTGTCTCGCGCAAAGTGCAGACCACGCGGGCCCTGGTTCGTGGGATCGCGCTCAATGGCGCCTCGCAGATCATCTTCGTGGATACGCCGGGCATTTTCGCGCCGAAGCGGCGGCTCGACCGGGCGATGGTCTCCACGGCCTGGAGCGGGGCAGGGGATGCCGATGTCGCCGCCTTGCTCGTCGATGCCCGCAAGGGCGAGGACGAGGAGACGCAGGCGATCATCGAGGGCCTGGCCAAGATGAAGGGGCCGAAGGTTCTGATTCTCAACAAGATCGACACGATCGAGGCCGAAAAGCTCCTCGAACTGTCCGCTCAATTGAACAAGACCGGCCTGTTCGCCGATACGTTCATGATTTCCGCCTTGAAAGGCCATGGCGTGCGCCGGGTCGTCGAGCGCTTGGCCGAAATGATGCCGCCCGGTCCTTGGCTCTACCCCGAGGATCAGGTCTCCGACGCGCCGATCCGCGCGCTCGCGGCCGAGATCACGCGCGAAAAGCTGTTCGAGCGCCTGCACGACGAATTGCCCTATCAATCCACCGTCGAGACCGAGCTTTGGAAAGAGCAGCCCAATGGGTCCGTCCGGGTCGAGCAGACCATTTTCGTCACCCGCGAAGGCCATAAGAAAATCGTGATCGGCGAAGGCGGCCGGACGATCAAGTCCATTGGCAGCGCCGCGCGGAAGGAAATCATGGAGATCGCCGAACAGACGGTCCACCTCTTCCTCTTCGTCAAGGTCCGCGCCAATTGGGGCGACGATCCCGAACGCTACCGCATGATGGGGCTGGATTTTCCGGCTTGAGCGAGGGGCGGGTTGCCCGGTTCAAATCTGGCCGGGCGGACGGCGATTCGTTCACCAAAATCCTGCGCGTGGGCGCGTTCTTCCGCGTCGACGTTCGAGGCTGCGGCTATCACGATAGAACAAAGCACGAGAGTTTCATTCTGGATTTATTCAGGACCCCCAACAGCCACCGGCGGCGCGAAAACAACATTTCGAAATTACTTTGAAAAATGGTGGGCGGTGACGGGCTCGAACCGCCGACCCTCTCGGTGTAAACGAGATGCTCTACCAACTGAGCTAACCGCCCCGGACCGGCTCAATCCTCCGGACCAACATCCGCATAGCCGGTTTCACCGTTGAAATGAAGCGGCTTCCGCAAAAAGAAAAACGCCGCGTCCTTTGTCGGGACGCGGCGTTTGCATTCGAGCCTTCACACCTTTCAGTGCGCGACCAGTCCCGGGCCTTCCTCGTCGCCCGGGAGCGGCGCGGAGGCGGTGACGGGCTTGGCCTCCTCATCCCAGATGATCGGGACGGGCTGGCGGACGAGCGCGTGCTTCAGGACTTCTTCCATCCGCGCGACCGGCACGATTTCCAGCGCGTTCTTCACATTGTCGGGGAGATCGGCGAGATCTTTCGCGTTATCCTCGGGGATCAGCACCTTCTTCAGCCCGCCGCGAAGCGCGGCCAGCAGTTTTTCCTTCAAGCCGCCAATCGGGAGCACCCGGCCGCGCAACGTGATCTCGCCGGTCATGGCGATATCCCTGCGGATCGGAATGCCCGTGAGCGTCGAGACGATCACGGTCGCCATGGCGACACCGGCCGACGGTCCGTCCTTCGGGGTCGCCCCTTCCGGCACATGGACGTGGATGTCGCGCCGGTCGAAGAGCGGCGGCTCGATGCCGAAATCGACGGCGCGGGAGCGGACATAGGAGGCCGCCGCCGAAATCGATTCCTTCATCACATCCTTCAGATTTCCGGTGACCGTCATGCGGCCCTTGCCGGGCATCATCACGCCTTCGATCGTCAGGAGTTCGCCGCCGACTTCGGTCCAAGCCAACCCTGTGACCACGCCGACCTGATCCTCCGTCTCGGCCTCGCCGTAGCGGTATCTGAACACGCCGAGATAATCGGCGACGTTCTCCTCCGTGACGTGAACGGTTTTCGCCTTGCCCGTGAGGATCGCCTTCACCGCCTTGCGGGCGAGGTTGGAGATTTCACGTTCGAGATTCCGCACGCCGGCTTCGCGAGTGTAGCGCCGGACAAGCGCCAGAAGCCCGCTGTCCCCAATCGAAAATTCCGCCTCGTCGAGGCCGTGCTTCTTGATCGCGGCCGGGATGAGATGGCGCTTGGCGATTTCGACCTTCTCGTCCTCGGTATAGCCCGCGATCCGGATGATCTCCATGCGGTCCATCAGCGGCGGCGAGATGTTCAAGGTGTTCGCCGTGGTCACGAACATCACGTTCGAAAGGTCGTAATCGACTTCGAGGTAATGGTCGTTGAACGCCTTGTTCTGCTCGGGGTCGAGAACCTCGAGAAGAGCAGAGGACGGATCGCCACGGAAATCCTGGCCCATCTTGTCGATTTCATCGAGCAGGAAGAGAGGATTCGAGGTTTTCGCCTTGCGCATCGACTGAATGATCTTGCCGGGCATCGACCCGATATAGGTCCGGCGATGCCCGCGGATCTCCGCCTCGTCGCGCACGCCGCCGAGCGACATCCGCACGAACTCGCGCCCCGTCGCTTTCGCGATCGACTTGCCGAGCGACGTCTTGCCGACGCCAGGAGGTCCGACGAGGCAGAGGATCGGACCGGTGAGTTTATTCGCGCGGCTTTGAACCGCGAGATATTCGACGATCCGTTCCTTGACCTTGTCGAGGCCGAAATGCTCGGTATTGAGCAGCTCTTCCGCGATATTCAGGTCCTTCTTGACCTTCGAGCGCTTGTTCCACGGGATCGAAACGATCCAGTCGAGATAATTGCGCACCACGGTCGCCTCGGCGGACATCGGCGACATTTGCCGCAGCTTCTTCAGCTCGGCATTGGCCTTGTCGCGCGCTTCCTTGGAGAGCTTGGTGGTCTTGATCTTCTCCTCGATCTCCGAAAGGTCGTCCTTCCCGTCCTCGTCGCCGAGTTCCTTCTGGATCGCTTTCATCTGCTCGTTGAGATAGTACTCGCGTTGCGTCTTCTCCATCTGGCGCTTGACGCGCGTGCGGATGCGCTTCTCGACCTGGAGAACCGAGATTTCGCTCTCCATCAGAGCGAGGCACTTTTCCAGCCGCTTGGCGATGGAGGTCATCTCCAGCACGGCCTGCTTGTCCGCGATCTTGACCGCGAGATGCGAGGCGACGGTGTCGGCGAGCTTGGAATAATCCTCGATCTGCGTGACCGCCGAGACGACTTCGGGCGAGATCTTCTTGTTGAGCTTCACATAGCCTTCGAATTCCGCGACGACGGAACGGGCCAGAGCCTCGACTTCGACCTCGTCGACTTCATCGTCCGCGATGGTCTCGGCATCGGCCTCGTAGAAATCGTCCGTACTGGTATAGCCGTGAACCTTGGCGCGAGCCTGCCCCTCCACCAGCACCTTCACGGTGCCGTCGGGGAGCTTGAGCAATTGGAGCACCGAGGCCAGCGTGCCGGTCCGGTAGATGGAGTCGACCGCGGGGTCGTCATCCGTCGCATTCACCTGCGTGGCGAGGAGGATGAGCTTATCGGCCTTCATGACTTCCTCGAGCGCGCGAATGGATTTTTCGCGGCCGACGAAAAGCGGCACGATCATATGGGGGAAAACAACAATATCGCGGAGCGGCAGGACCGGAAAGTTCTCAATCACGCCGGGTAGGGAGGGTGCTCGCTTTTGGCTGGGCATTTTTGTTTTTCCTATCTCCGGCCAGCCCTTTTTAGAAAGCTTCGGCGGCCGGGAACTTTATCAGCTTCGGAAAATCAGATGGCGATGCGGCGGCCGGGTTTCAACAGGGTCCGCCTTGGTGCGATCAAAATCGGCATCGGACCAGCAAGGCCCGCGCCAGTATTTTGGCGCGGGGTCTCGTTCGCTCTGGCCTACGTGCCAGTGTTCGTTTTTTCGTTCCGCTCGGAATAGATATAGAGCGGACGCGACTTGCCATCGACGACGTCCGGGCCGATGACGACCTGCTCCACGTTGTCCAGTCCGGGAAGATCGAACATCGTATCGAGCAAGATCGCTTCCAAAATGGAGCGCAAGCCCCGCGCGCCGGTGCGTCGTTCAATCGCACGCTTCGCGACGACGTTCAGCGCCTCGTCTTGGAAGGTCAGCGACGTATTTTCCATCTCGAACAAGCGTTGGTATTGCTTGACGAGCGCATTTTTCGGTTCCGTCAGAATCTTCTTCAGCGCGCTTTCGTCCAAATCTTCCAAGGTCGCGATGACCGGGAGACGGCCGACGAATTCGGGAATGAGACCGAATTTCAGGAGATCCTCGGGTTCGACCTTGCGCAGCACATCGCCCATGCGCCGGTCGTCCGGCGACGAGACGGACGCGCCGAAGCCGATCGATGTGCTCTTGCCGCGGGTCGAGATGATCTTCTCGAGCCCGGCGAAGGCGCCACCGCAGATGAACAGGATGTTGGTCGTATCGACCTGCAGAAACTCCTGCTGGGGATGCTTGCGGCCGCCTTGCGGGGGAACCGAGGCCACCGTGCCTTCCATGATCTTGAGGAGCGCCTGCTGCACACCCTCGCCGGAGACGTCGCGGGTGATCGACGGATTGTCCGACTTGCGGGAAATCTTGTCGATTTCGTCGATATAGACGATGCCGCGCTGCGCCCGTTCGACGTTATAGTCGGAGGCTTGCAGGAGCTTCAGGATGATGTTTTCGACATCCTCGCCGACATAACCGGCCTCGGTCAGCGTGGTTGCATCCGCCATGGTGAAGGGCACGTCGAGAATGCGGGCCAGCGTCTGCGCAAGCAGGGTCTTGCCCGATCCGGTCGGACCGATCAGTAGAATGTTGGATTTCGCCAGCTCGACGTCGGTGTGCTTCGTCGCGTGGTTGAGGCGCTTGTAATGGTTGTGGACCGCGACCGAGAGAACGCGCTTGGCCTGGGATTGGCCGATCACGTAATCGTCGAGGACCTTGCAAATCTCTTTCGGGGTGGGGATGCCATCCCGGCTTTTGACGAGGGAAGACTTGTTCTCCTCGCGAATGATGTCCATGCAGAGTTCGACACATTCGTCGCAGATGAACACCGTCGGCCCGGCAATAAGCTTGCGCACTTCATGCTGGCTCTTGCCGCAGAAGGAGCAATAAAGCGTGTTCTTCGAATCGCTGCCGCCGACCTTGGTCATGGCTCGTCTCCATGCCGCCAGAGCGTGCACTCTAGCGGTGCGTTATGTCAAAGCCGGGTGCCGCGCCGGCCCCTAGCCCTCGAGAATGGCGGCGCTGCACGCGAATCCGCTATTCCCGCCACCTTCTTAAAACCTCCTGGGCAGCCGGCGTGGCTAAGCCAAGGTCGCTTTTGCTTTTTCAAGCAAGAACAATGCTGCTCCATCCTCTACGAGGAAGCAAACTTTTGGAAGTTTGCCGTGGAGCTATCTTCGCCGATCCGATCCATAGGTTGAAGCGGATTGGAATCTTATAACAGCCTGTGACCATCGTGGCGGCTATGCGTCACATCGATGCAACAGTTTTAGGCTATATTATGCCACTCTCGCGGCAAATCACTTAACTTAATCTTAAAGCGCCCGCCGGACACACGCAATGCTGGAGGTAGCTCTCGCCTCAGCCCAGATGTCCCATCATACCCAACCACGCTTCGGCAGATAGAGTTTGCCGCAGAAAAGGTTAAGAAGCGCCTTGAAGAAACCGGTTGAACACGGCCCTTGCGGGGACCGGGGTTTCTCCGAGAGAGCGGGGCCCGTTTTCATATGACGGTTCGGGCCGTCCCTCGCTTCTCAAACTATCTTTTAATTGTAGAGCTCTTATCGTTTGGCGGAAATCACCCAAACGATAAGAAATCGCATTCTTTATAAGAAGTTAGGGCAGTCCCCGACCACAAAAGCTTACAACTTTCGTAGGACATGTTCCATAGAGGGGGTTGACGAACGAGGCCTTGCATCTCATCGACGCTGGCCAAAATTCATCCGCCACTCCAGAGCGTTGCGGCGATTGCCTTCACAAATATACCGCGTTGCGCGAAGCTCCATCCACCTCAGCTCTTTTGTTCGGTCTTTTCTTCCGGCCGCTTCTCGATCACCTGATCGACAAGGCCGAAGTCCTTGGCTTCGTCCGAGGACATGAAATGATCGCGGTCGAGCGTCCGCTCGATCGTGTCGTAATCGCGGCCGGTGTGTTTGACATAGATGTCGTTCAACCGGCGCTTGACCTTCATAATGTCTTCGGCGTGGCGCAGGATGTCCGAGGCCTGGCCTTGGAAGCCGCCGGAGGGCTGGTGGACCATGATCCGGGCGTTGGGCAGGGCATAGCGCATCTCCGCTTCGCCGGCGCAGAGCAGAAGCGAACCCATCGAGGCCGCTTGGCCGGTGCAGAGCGTCGAGACCTTCGGGCGGATGAATTGCATCGTGTCGTAAATCGCCAATCCCGCCGTCACCACCCCGCCCGGCGAGTTGATATACATGGAAATCTCTTTCTTCGGGTTCTCGGCCTCCAGAAAGAGCAATTGGGCGATGATCACCGAGGCCATATTGTCTTCGACCGGGCCGGTGAGGAAGATGATGCGCTCGCGCAGCAGGCGGGAGTAAATATCGAATCCGCGTTCGCCGCGCGCGGTATTCTCGATCACCTGCGGGATCAGATAGTTGTCGTAAATTTCGACTGGACTGCGATCGCGCATGGGAATGGTCTTTCTGTCTGTTGACGCCAAGCTGTATTGATTTGGCCTTTTGAGCGCCAAATCAAGGCGGCTTCGTTGATTAAGCCTAAGCAAATGTCATGAAACCTAGGGGCGTCCGTCCGCCTTTCCTAAAGATAGGCATTTCCAGCGATTCCGCAAAGCCCTTGCCGGGAAAGTCTCGAATTTTACGCGAAGCGGTTGGAAAACAAAGGAAATATGGAGCGGCAGTCTCCTTCCCCCGTTGGCGAGAGAAGGTGTCGCGATGGAATCCTTGCAGAAGCAAGGGCCATCTCCTCCCTCGAGCGGGAGACGGAAAGCGCGGTGGCTTTCCGTCTTCTCCAGCTATGAAAATAGCATATAACCCAGGCGGTTACGCCGCATTCTTCGAGCCGGCCGCGTCGTCCTCGTCCTCGGCGGTCAGTTCCTCCTTGGAAACCTTCCGTTCGGTGACCTTCGCTTGGGAGACGACGTGGTCGATTACCTTGTCCTCGAACAGCGGCGCCTGGATCTGGGCGAGCGCCTGCGGATTCGAGCGGAAGAATTCCCACACTTTTTGTTCTTGACCGGGATATTGGCGCGCCCGCTCCATCAAGGCGCGATTCATTTCTTCCTCGGTCACCTTGACGCCGGCCGCTTCGCCGATCTCGGCCAGGACAAGGCCGAGACGCACCCGGCGTTCCGCGATGCCGCGGTATTCGGCCAATGCGGCTTCCTCGGTGGTGTTCTCATCCTCGAAGGTCTTGCCGGTGCGCTTCTGCTCGGTCTGAACCTGGTTCCAGATCGCTTGAAATTCCTGTTCGACCAAGCCCTGGGGCAGTTCGAAGGAATATTTCTTGTCGAGCGAATCCAGCAAGGAGCGCTTCCATTTGGCCCGCGAGGCTTGGCTGTAATCGTTTTCGATGTTCGCGCGCACGGAGGAACGCATTGTCGCGAGATCCTCGAACCCGAAACCCTTGGCGAATTCGTCGTCGAGTTGAAGCGGGCCGGGCGCCGCGATCGCCTTGATTTCGACCCCGAAATTGGCGGGCTTGCCCGCCAGTTCCTTGGCGCCGTAATCGGCGGGGAATTCGACCGAGACGGTCTTGTGCTCGCCAACCGTGAGCCCGATCAACTGATCCTCGAAGCCGGGAATGAAGGAGTTCGAGCCCAGGATCAGATCGACACCGCTGCCCGTGCCTCCCTCGAAAGCTTCGTCGCCCATCTTGCCGACGAAATCGATGGTGACCTTGTCGCCCTTTTCGGCGGCCGCGCCCTCGGCCTTGGGCTCGTAGGTGCGGTTCTGTTCGCCGAGAAGAGAGACGATGCGCTCGACTTCTTCCTCGGCCACGTCGGCCACGAGCTTTTCGACGACGATGTCGTCCAGCGTGCCGAGCTCGACCTTGGGGAGAATCTCCAGCGCGATCTTAAACTCGATGTCGCCCTTGGATTCGAAGGCTTTTTCCAGCGAATCGGGGCCGCCTTCGAGTTCCAGCTTGGGTTCGCCCGCCAAGCGGAGCTTGTTGTCCTCGATGATCTTGCGGTTGGCTTCGCTGATCGCTTCTTGCACCACCTCGGCGACGATCGAGCGCCCATAAAGGCGCTTCAGATGCGCGACGGGGACTTTGCCGGGGCGGAAGCCGTTGATCTTCGCCTTGGAGCGCATTTCGGCTAATTGCCCTTCCACGCGGCTCGCGAGATCCTGCGCGGGGAGAACGACCTTGAACTCGCGCTTGAGCCCCTCGGAATGGGTTTCGGTCACTTGCATGGAAAAACGCCTGTTGGACTGCGGAGGAGTTCCGCGAGATTACGGTTGCGGTAGAAGCCGATATGGTGCGGGCGGAGGGACTCGAACCCCCACGATTTGCATCACCGGAACCTAAATCCGGCGCGTCTACCAGTTCCGCCACGCCCGCGATTGGACGCGCTACCGTCTTTTCGCCATCCTACCGATTAAGATTGGCGTCTATATCAATGCCCGGCGCGGCATGCAGCAAAAAAAAGAGCTAATCCGGCGTTGGTTGCGGGAAAGCTGATTCATCGTGTACGCAAAGCCTGGCCACTATCCCGGCAAATCACGCCTGGATGCGGTGGAAGGCTTTTATTTTCAAGAGCCTATCGCGTTTCTTCCGCGCCGGCGCATATGGGCCGTTTGGGGGATGCGCCGGCGCGGGAGTCCCTATGCCTTTCCACCGGCGTGCCGTACTCGGGCTTTTGAGCGCCACGATCTGGCCGTCGCGGGCTCTGGGCGGGGATCGAGCTCCCGCATTGCCGAAGCAAAACTTGCCGGCCAGCCCTGCCGCTCCTTCCCTCGCCGCCGATGGGTTCACCGTGCTCGAGGCCAAGCAAGGTGCGATTCGGCTGGCGCCGGACCCCGCCCGCGAAACCGCCATCTGGGGATATGACGGGCAGGTGCCAGGGCCCTTGCTGCGGTTGAAAAAAGGAACGGAGCTGAAGGTCCGGCTCGTGAATAAGTTGGATCAGCCGGTCACGTTGAGCTGGCAGGGGGTGCGCGGCCCCAATGCGATGGATGGCGTCGCGGGCCTCACCCAAGCCCCGGTCAAGCCCGGCGAGAGTTTCGAGACCGGCTTCACGCCGCCCGACAGCGGGATGTTCTGGTATCATTCCCATGTCTGGCCCCATACGGCGGAGCAGACCGGCCGGGGTCTTTATGGCGTCTTGATCGTCGACGAGCCGGAGCCGCCGCCGTCCGACGAGGAGGTGCTGATTGTCCTCGACGATTGGAGCCTCGACGCGCAAACCCAGATCAAGGGCGATTTTGGCGATGTCGAACAAGCCCGGCATGGCGGACGGACCGGGCCTCTGATCACGGTCAATTCGCATGCCGCGCCGCTCGTTTCCTCCATGCGGCCGGGGTCGCGGGTGAGGTTGCGGCTTCTCAACGCGTGTAACGCGCGCATTCTGGCCGTGACCTTTGCCGGAACCCATCCCCAGGTTCAGGCGATCGACGGCCAACCCTGCGAAATTTTCGAGCCGGTGCGCCAAACGCTGCCGGTCGGACCCGGCGCGCGGTTCGATGTGATGATCGACTTGCCGTCCGAGGCCGGGAAAGAGGCCAGTCTGATTTCGCGCTGGGAGGGCGAGCCGGACCAGCCTCTCCTCGTCCTCAAGACGGAAGGCGAGCCGCGAAAGCCGCGCGAGCCTGCCGCCGGCCTGCCCGCCAATCCCGCCTTGCCCGCCGCCATTCCACTGGAACGCGCTTTCAAGATGGATTTAGTGATCGACGGCGGCGCCAAGCCTCCGCCACCGGCTAGGGCGGCTTCAGAGCCCGCGCCCGGCCCGGCAAAACTCTGGACGATCAATGGCGTCGCCTCCGATGGCTTTTCCGGCAAGCCGTTGTTTAGGGTGAAACGAGGCGGTGCGGTCTCGCTGGCTTTCATCAACAAAAGCGCGTTTCCTCAGCAAATGCAGGTCCGGGGTCATGCGCTCCGGCTGTTGCACGATCTCGACGATGGCTGGGAGCCCTATTGGCGCGACGCTGTCCTCGTCGCCCCCGGCCGGACCAAGCATGTCGCCTTCATCGCCGATAATCCGGGTAAATGGGCGATTGAATCGCTGGTCCTCGAGCGGCAAGTCACGGGGCTGGCGGGGTGGTTCGAGGTGGGATAGGGACAATTGTTGCGCGCTTGGCCGGTAAGCCTACGTGCCCCCTTTCAATTCGGACTCGGCCGGAACCTCTTCACGAACAAGCTTGCGATCATGGCGCGGGCGATGTGTTCGGCCATGCATTGGGTGCCGAGATCGCTCAGGTGGAAATTGTCGCTCTCCATCAGATGCAGGTTGGCGCGCGTCCGCGCGATGTAGCGCATGGCATCGTAGCGCCTGATGTAGAGAACCTTCTCGTCCGTGGCGATCTGCAGAAGAGCGTCGCGGATCGCGGCGTAATTTTCATCCTTGGCGAAGCGCGACGTATATTGCAGGCCGACGAGAACCACGTCGATCTGGTTCTCGTGCAGCCAATCGATGGTGCTTTTGACGACATCCGTGAATTCGCCGGGCCCGACCCGGGCCAAGGCGTCGTTGGTCCCGAGCTGCCAGAGCACGAGATCCGGTTTCTTGATGGCGGCTTCGCTACGAATCTGGTCGGCCGCGGTCTCCGCCACCTCGCCATCGACGCCGCGATTGGTGATTTCCACGCTGACGCCCTTGAGGGCCGCTTCGAGGATATCGGTCACTTGGACCGGGAAACTCTTGACGCCCGAGGACTCCCCGAGGCTGGCGCTCGCGGCGGAACCGACGGAGAGAATATAAAGAGGGCGGTGTTCGTCCAGCGCCTTGGTCAGGTTCGGCAGAGGGGCCGGCGCGGCAAGATCGGTGGCGGGAACCTCGCATTGCGGGCTGAAGGCCGGCGGGGTCTGGCCGGACGCGCCTGGCACCGGCTGCGGGGCCGGTTGCGCGGGCTCCATGGGGAGCGCGGCACTTGTCAGGAGGAGTGAAAAGGCGAAGGCAAGGCTGGCGCCAAGGCTTCCTGTTCCTTTTGCGATCTTGAATGCCATTCGCTTATCCATGCGACGAACGCCATGATAGCGACGCCGCCCGCGAATAAAAAGACGTCGGTGACAATCTGGCCTCCATACATATAGCGAACGATTTGTCCGCAAAGACTTAAGAGAGATCCCGCGCAAAACACGTTAAGCGCGTTTCGTCCGAGCAAGGCAAGAAAGCCAGCAAATCGCGGCATCCACTTATGGACGGAGGTGTAGGCTCCGGCAAAAAGCGCGCAAAGCGCCAGCATGTGGATGAGCCGGTCGGGCGACAGGAACGTCTTGTCGAAGATGACGAAGAACCGGCCGGATTTTGGAAGATCGGCAAGTTCGGGGAAATACCGAGTCGAGGCGATCGCCACGCCGGCCACGACAATCGGCACCGCGATCCAGCGGAGAAGGCGGATGTGACGCCGGGCGAAAGCGCCGAGGTCGGTTTTGTGTCCGGCGAGCAAGAATCCAATCACGTAAATCAACTGCCAAGCCGTCGGCGAGAAGAACCAAGTTCCCTCGATGGGCCAGGAGGGCAGGTTGATGCTGAACGCGAGGGTGAGGATGTAAAGCCCCAGGGACAGCGGCAGGAGCAATTGCGGAAAGGTACGATAAATCAATGCGATAATGGGTGCAGCCACCATCAGGACGACATATAACGGCAAAATGTTGAAATAGCCGAGCTGATGGGTCAGTAAAACCAAGCCGATATGCGCTTCGACCGGTTCGTGAAAGACGGCGCCGGCATTATGCCAATCGAGCAAGAACGGCGCGTCGAGCCAGACGGACCCCGCCGCCAGGATGAAAATCGCGAGTTCGGTGGTAAAGGTTTGGGCGATGTAAAGCGTAACGGCGCGGCTCCATAATTTATAGACCACGCCGCCCGTCGTGAGCGGACGCTTCGGATTTTCGATCATCAGCCGCATGGACCAGCCCGCCAGCAGAACGAAAAGTTCGGCCGAATCCGATAGCGAGATGTTGCGATAGCTAAATCGCTCGATGAAGTTCCCAGGGATATGATTGATGAATATCGAAATGAGCGCGAAGCCGCGCCAAAAATCGATTTCGTTGGGTTTGCGCATGGTTAGCTTGCGATCATCTCATTTATGATGGGCCAGTCAGCCGAAATTAGTAAAGGGCAAAATTGCGGCCGTTTCGAGCGTTGCCGGAAGAGACGCATCGGCCGGCACCGCTCCCGCGAGGGCGCGAGGCCTGCCGGATATCGAGGCAATGCCTTCTCATTATTGGGGAATTCCGGCTGTCATCGCCGTTCCTCGGACCCGCTGAATAAGCCGCTCTCGAAAAGTTGTCTGAAGACTTTGGGGAGCATCTCGGAAATATCCTCGGAAACGAGGCCCGGACCGAATCTTTGGGCGGCATCGGCATGCATCCAGACAGCCGCCGAGGCTGCCTCGAAGACGGGCATGGATTGGGCTAACAGGCCGGCGATCATGCCCGAAAGGACATCGCCGGAGCCAGCGGTGGCGAGCCAAGGCGCATCGCTTGCCGCGATCGAAGCCCGTCCGTCCGGAGTGGCGACGACCGTATCGGCGCCTTTCAAAAGCACGGTCGCGCCGCTTAAGGCCGCGGCCTGGCGGGTGCGGTCGAGCTTGGAGGCGGCGGGATCGATCAAGGTGCCGAATAATTTGGCGAATTCGCCATCGTGCGGGGTCAGGACGGCGGCGTGCAAGCTGGCCTTGATCGCGGCAAACAAAGCCTGGGGTTCGCGGGCAAAACTGGCGAGGGCGTCCGCGTCCAGAACCACGGCCCGCCGTGGCTCGCCCTCGTCGCCGTCGATCTCGATCCCTGCCAAAGCGGCCAAGACGAAGTCCCGCGTCCTTTGGCCCACGCCAAGCCCCGGTCCGAGCACCACGGCGTTTTTACGCCGGTCGTTCAGAATGTCCTCGAGATCGCCGGGGGTGTCGCAGACGCGGGCCATGATCGCCGTGAGCGCGCTGGCATGGACGGCGAGCGCATCGGCCGGCGTCGCCACCGTCACGAGACCCGCCCCCGCGCGCAGGGCGCCGCGCGCCGCCAGCCGGGCCGCGCCGGTATAGGCGAGCGGCCCGGACACGACCAGCGCATGGCCGCGATTATATTTATGACCCGCCGTGCGCGGCACCGGCAGCGCCGCGGCCCAAAGGGCCGGGACGTTGAGGCTCGCTTGCGGTTTGATCGTTGCGAGCAACCGTGGATCGATCCCGATATCGGCGAGGGTCAACGCGCCGCAATATAAGCGGCCGGGCAAGAGAAAATGACCGGGCTTCAACCGGAAAAAGGTGACGCAGGCACTGGCCTCGACCGCCACGCCCCGGACGAGCCCGCTCGCGCCATCGATCCCCGAGGGGACATCGATCGCCAAAACTGGCCGCGACAGGCGTTTGCTCCATTCGTTCAGGCGAAGGATCGCATCTTTGGCTTCGCCCTCGATATCGCGGGACAGGCCAGCGCCGAACAAAGCGTCGATGACGAGGCCGGCTTCCTCGAAATCGAGGGAGGCGAGCGGTTCGACGGCGCCGGTCCAGTGTGCCGAGGCGCTGGCGGCATCGCCTGTCAGCTTCTCGCGGGGGCCGAGGAGGCCGATGACGGCTTCGAGCCCATATTCCCGCAACACCCGCGCGGCGACGAATCCATCTCCGCCATTATTGCCGGGGCCACAGAGGATGATCACCCGGCCCCGGTCCTCGCCCAGGAGGCGGAGCGCCGCCTGAGCCACCGCGCGGCCGGCCCGCTCCATCAAGACGGAGCCTTTTTCGCCATGCTGGGCGGAGAGCCGGTCGGCCTCGCTCATTTCGGCGGGCAGCAACAGTTCGACGGGGAAACCTTGCCGCTTGAGAGGAATACCGGGGGACGTTAACGTCATTTCAAAAACACGCTCTTGGGGATCGGCGGATGAGCCTGACCATGTTGACAAGAAATTATACCCTGGCTACCGAATTACGTTGTCAGTTTGAATAAATTGCCGTGATCGCGAGATTGTGGCGCGTCGTGAGTTCAATGAAGGCTCGTACCGCGAAATTCGGCATCGGACAGATCGTAAAGCATCGCAGATATGCTTTCCGGGGCATCGTCTATGACGTCGATCCCGTCTTCTCGAATACCGACGAATGGTGGGAATCCATCCCCGAGGACATTCGTCCCCAGAAGGATCAGCCTTTCTATCATCTCTACGCCGAAAACGACGAGACCGAATATGTGGCCTATGTGTCGGAGCAGAATCTGCTGGCCGATACGTCAGGCGACCCCATACGTCACCCGCAGGTGGATGAAATGTTCACCCGGGCGCATGACGGCGCTTACCAGGTGAAACCCGCGCGGATGCATTAGAGCTGGCGTGGATGTTCGAGAGCGGGGGCGGCCTTGGCCGCGTTGCAAAAGCATTCGCACGGCTCTGATTCGTCAGCGAAAGCAGACATCGCCTCAGCGAAAGCAAACACGGGCTCTCACCTCGCGGAGCTACATTCCAAGCCCGGCGCGGGATGTCGCGTCCGATGACAGGGCAGGTCTGTTAAGTCTTTTCAATATACGCAAAATTTGAAACGTATGCGTGGCCCGGCGGAGCATTTTCGGATGTCGAGCCGCCCCAAAACAAAAGGCCGGATGTTTCCATCCGGCCTTTTGGGACTTACTTACTTGCTTGCCGGAGCCGGAGCGGCTGGCGCCGGGGTGATGCTTGCGCCACCGGCCGGGCTGGCGGCGCCCTTTTGCGCTTCGAGCTTCTTCCGCTCGTCTTCGGCGCGCTTTTGCAACTCGGCCTGCAACTTCTGCTGCTGCTCTTGCAGCACCTTGGGATCGATCGCCGGACCATCGAAGGCCTTGCCGAAGCCGGCCAGTGGCACGGCGAAATCGACCTGTTGGTTGCTCTTGTTGCGGACGCTCACGTTCAGCACGGTCGCCTTCTTCATCGAATCGGTGGTTGCCGTTTTGACGGTCGCTTGAGCGAAACAGCCGTTGGGGAAGCAGATTTCGAAGCTGCCATCGGCGGTTGGCCCCTTATCCACGGAGAAGCGGAAGCCGGGGCGCAGCAGCAAGCCGACCGGCATCAGCATGCGAACGATTTTGACATCCTCGCCCGCGACATCATAAACGGCCAAAGCCAACACCGGCGGCTTGTTCGCCTCGGCGCTGAAATCGCGCGTGGTGTAGCAGATATCCTTGCCGTTTGAAGGATCCTTGTCGCAAACCTTGGTCCAATCGGTCTGCGTCGGCACGAGCAACAGCGGGGCGGCGCTTGGTTGCTGGCCTTCCGGGGCTGGTGCCGCGGGGGCTGCCGGTGCGGGGGCTGCCGGCGCTGCCGCGGCGGGCGTGTCGGTGTCGGTGGCTGCCGGTTTTTTCTTCGGGGCGGCGAGAAGCGGCCCGGCCAGCAGGCAGGACGCGATCACGGCAAGGGAGACCAACCGCTTGGACTGAAACAGCATAGAAATTCCTTTCATCGGGCGCTCGCCCTGGCCGTTAAGGGGGTTCGCCGTTCAAGAGCGTCGAGCGGAGAGAACGGGACGAGCGCAACGCAACGAACCGGCTTCCAGATCACGCATGCTCATCAACGGATATTGGGGCGACAAGTTGGCAAGGCCGGGTTTCTATAGTCGAGGTCTTCGCCGAGGGGAAGCCGAGACAGGATTTAAATCTGATGATCTTTACCGGAAGTCCGGCGCTTCGGCTCCCGGTTGGCTCGGGAAAAAGTTAGAAGGGCTTGGCTCGAAGAGGGCCAGCGAATCGCGCCGGTCTCCGTTATAAGAATGGGCATGTTCAAGACGATTGGGGTTTTTGCCGGTTGCGCGGCGGTCATTTTGGGTGCTGCCCTCATGCCGGCCGCATCGGCTCGCGCGGGATCCTCCGTGGCGATTGCAATGCATGGCGCCCCCGCGCTCCCGCCGGATTTCACGCATTTCCCCTATGTGAATCCCGATGCTCCCAAGGGCGGCAAGCTGACGTTGGGCTTCGAGGGCACGTTCGACAGTCTCAATCCGTTCAACCTGAAGGCCGGCTCGACGGCGCAGGGCATCAATGGCAATGTCTATCAGCCCCTGATGAACCGCTCGCTCGACGAGCCCTTCACGCTCTACGGTCTCGTCGCTCAGACGATCGAGACGAATGAGGACCGAACCTCCGTCACCTTTCATCTCGATCCCCACGCGCGGTTTTCCGATGGCACGCCGGTCACGGCCGAGGATATCGTTTTTACCTTCAACCTCTTGAAGACAAAGGGCCGGCCGCAGCAGCGTGCCGCTTATGCCCAGGTGAAGGGCGTGGACGTGCCGGGACCGGGGGCGATCCATTTCGATCTCACGGGCTCGAAGGATCGCGAACTTCCGCTGGTCCTGGCGCTGATGCCGGTGCTGTCGCACAAAGCTGTCGATCCCGGCGCGTTCGATCAGACGAGCCTGAAGATTCCTATTGGGACCGGCCCTTACCGCATTACCTCGGTCAAGCCGGGGACGCGGTTCGTGCTGACGCGGGACCCAGATTATTGGGGCAAGGATCTTCCGAGTCAGCGCGGGCTTTATAATTTCGATGAAATCGATATCGAATATTTCAGGGATACCAATGCCTTGTTCGAAGCGTTCAAGGCCGGACTGATTGATGCGCGAATCGAGACCAATCCGCAGCGCTGGGCTAGCGGCTATGATTTTCCCGCGGTGCGCGAGGGCAGGGTGCGGCGCGAATCGCTGCCCGTGGGCGGCCCGAAGGGCATGGAGGGCTTCGTCTTCAACCTGCGCCGGCCCTTGTTCCGGGATATCAGGCTGCGCGAGGCGCTCGGTCTCGTCTTCGATTTCGAATGGATCGACGCCAAATTGTTCAGCGGTCTCTACAGCCGCAGCAAGAGCTTTTTCGACGACTCGGAATTGTCCTCGGTAGGACATCCCGCCGATGCCGCGGAGCGCGCGCTTCTCGCGCCCTATCCCGGCGCGGTCGCGCCCGATGCGATGGCGGGCACGCGCGTGCCCTTTGTCACCGACGGCTCCGGCGAGGACCGGTCCGGCGCGAAAAAGGCGCTGGCCCTGTTGGCCCAAGCGGGCTACCGGCTCGATGACGGCGTTTTGAAAAAAGACGGCGTGCCCCTCGCGTTCGAGATCTTGCTCAAGGATCGCAACCAGGAGCGTCTCGCGCTGAGCTATCAGGCGGGGCTGCGCCGGATCGGCGTCGACGCCACGATCCGTCTTGTCGACGAGGTCCAATACCAGCGGCGGCGCCAGAAATTCGATTTCGATATGATGCTAGGCTCCTGGCTCGCGTCGGCGTCGCCGGGCAACGAGCAGCGCTCGCGCTGGGGCTCGGCAAGTGCTGCCCAAGAAGCCTCGTTCAACCTCGCGGGCGTCAAAAATCCGGCGGTCGACGGGTTGATCGACGATATGCTGGCCGCCAAAACGAACGAGGATTTTTTCGAGGCCGTGCGCGCCTACGATCGCGTGCTGCTGTCGGGTTTTTATATCGTGCCGCTGTTTCATGCGCCGGATGAATGGGTGGCCTCGAAGATCACGCTCGCGCATCCCGAGGCTTCGCCGCATTATGGCGCGCCCGCGACGGCAACTTTCGATTCGTGGTGGAGGACGGGACCGTGACGGGGATGGGACCGGTGGATCAACCGCAGCACAATCGTGCCGGCGGCGAACAAGTTCACGCCGGCGATGAACAAGTTCACGCCGGGCTTGATGGGCTGCTCCAAACCGCGGCGCGCGTTTGCCCGGCGGCGATTTTGTTTCGCGACGGCGAGGGCGCGACGACGGCGGAACAGGCGGCTTTATATAGCGCGGCGCTGGCGGAACAGTTCCGGCAATGTGGCTTGCGGCCAGGCGAAAAAGTGTTGCTGATCATGTCGGCGCGCACGATTGCCGTGCTCGCGCTTGCCGGCGCCTTGCGCGCGGGGCTCGTGCCGGTCTTGCTGCCCTGCGGGCTTGGGCCGGTCGAGCTTGCCGGTTACGCCAAGGCCAGCGCCGCCGCCGCGCTGGTTGGCCCGGCCCATCTTGGCCATCAGGACTACGGCGATTCCTACCTTTCCGCCGCCGCTTTGTCCGAGACGATCCGTCTGATCGCGACGCTCGGACCGGGGTGCGTCGATGGCGCCGCGGATTTTCAAGCCTCCGCCATCGTGCCGGGCACCGGTGCCGCCGCGTCCAGTCTTGATCCTGCCGGCCCAGAGGGCGAGGTCGTCGTCACCTTCGAGCGCCCGGCCCATCCGGCCCCGGCGAGCGGGGCGGCTTTGGTTTCGCATCGCCAATCCGCGATTTTTTCCGCCGTCTTGCAGCTTGCGAGCGAGGCCCAACTCAATCCGTCGCGGCCTTTGCTTTCCACGCTCGTTCCCGCCACCTTTGCCGGCTTGGTGGCGGGGCCTTATGCCGCGCTGACGGCCGCGGCGAGCCTGACCTTGCATGGCCCGTTCGATGCGGCGGAGTTTCTTCGGGCTTGCGACGCGGAACCCGGCGCGCATCTGGCCGCGCCCGCCGCGATCGCGCCGGTGCTGCACGAGGCCGGGCTGACGCGTGGCGATGCGTCCCTGATCCTCTTGTCGCGATTTGTGTCTCCCGCCGCTTTCACGCTGCCCGCGCCGCTCGCCTGCGAACGTCCTGTGGTGGATCTCTCCGCATTCGGCGAAACCGCCGCCTTGGCGCACCGCCGCGAGGGCGGTTCGGCGGTCTGGCCCGCCGAGTTGCGGGATGCCCAAAGTCTTGCTTGGCGGGATGGCCGGGCGGCGCTCAGCATGAACAAGTGAGACCTGGACCAAAGGAGCTTTGGGGTGGCGCGTATATGACTGCGATCATCGAGCCAGTGGCGGGCACTGGCAGCCCTGTCATTCTCCACGCCCCTCCTCACCGGATGCGCGATATTTTGATCGGCTCGCTCGGCAATCTCGTCGAATGGTACGATTTTTATGCCTTCACGGCTTTCTCGCTTTATTTTGCCCCGGCGTTCTTTCCCAATAGCAATCCTGTCGTTCAGCAGCTGAATGCCGCCGTTATTTTCGCCGCGACCTTTCTCGCCCGGCCTCTCGGCGGCTGGCTTTTCGGCTATCTCGCGGACCGCCACGGCCGGCGGCTGTCGCTCACCATTTCCGTCGGCGCTATGTGCTTCGGTTCGCTGCTCATCGCGGTGACGCCCGTCTATGCCACGATTGGTTTCGCCGCGCCCTTGGTCCTCGCCCTTGCGCGGATCATCGAGGGGCTCAGCCTTGGCGGCGAATATGGCGCCAGCGCCACCTATCTCGCCGAAATCGCCGACCCGAAGCGGCGCGGGTTTCATACGAGCTTTCAATATGTGACCCTGATCGGCGGCCAGCTCACGGCCATTGTCGTTCTGCTTCTGTTGCAGAAAATATTTCTGAGCGAGGCGGAGCTGAAGGCTTGGGGATGGCGCATTCCCTTTGTCATCGGCGCGTTCCTCGCCTTGTTCACGCTGGTCATGCGGCGCAATCTCTACGAGACCGAGGCGTTCAAACAGGCCAAGAACAAGGTTTCCGGCCTCGGTCTCCTGCGGACATTGCTCACTTATCCCCGCGAGCTTTTGCTCGTGGTGGGCCTGACCGCCGGCGGCACGGCGGCGTTCTACACGTTCACCACGTATATGCAGACCTATGTCCGGCTTTCCGTCGGCCTGTCGCCGGATACGACGACGATGGTGATTTTCTTCTCGCTCGTCTTCGCCGCCGCCTTGCAGCCACTCTATGGCGCTTTGTCCGACAGAATCGGCCGTAAGCCGCTATTGATTTTCTTCGGTGTCGTGGGATCCATCGCGACGGTCCCGATCCTGACGGTGATGAAGGATGCGAAATCGCCTTTTGTGGTGTTTTTGCTGATCTGCGCCGCTTGGGTCTTCACGGCGGGCTATACGTCGATCAATGCCGTTGTGAAGGCAGAGCTGTTTCCGGCCGCGATCCGGGCGTCCGGGGTCGCCATCCCCTATGCCGTCACCGTCTCCATTTTCGGCGGCACGGCGCCGGTCATTGCGCTGCAATGTAAAAATCTTGGCCACGAAAGTTGGTTTTACACCTATCTCGCCAGCGTGATTTTCCTTTCCCTTCTCGTCTATCTCACGATGCGGGATACGAAGATCCGCTCGGCGATGGCACCGGAGAGTTGAATGAGCCTGACGCTGGTTATCGCCAATAAGGCCTATTCCTCCTGGTCGATGCGGCCTTGGCTGCTGCTGCGCCATTTCGAGATCGCCTTCGAGGAAATCGTGATCCCGATGGATCAGGTCTCCTCCAAAGCCGACATGCTGCGTCATGCGCCAACCGGTAAATGCCCGTCGCTTCGCGAGGGAGATCTCGTGGTTTGGGATTCGCTCGCCATCATCGAATATCTGGCGGAGCGTCATCCCGAGGTGCCGGTCTGGCCGCGCGATCCCAGCGCCCGCGCGGTGGCGCGTTCGTTGGCCGCGGAAATGCATTCGGGGTTTTTGCCGCTGCGGCGCAATTGCCCCATGAACATGCGCCGCGCGCCGGCCGCTTTGCCGTTCGACCCGGAGACGCGGACGGCAGTCGCGGCCGACGTGGCGCGGATCGAGGACGCTTGGCGCGACGCGCGCCGGCGCTTTGGCGCCAGCGGGCCATTTCTCTTCGGCGGCTTCAGCGCGGCCGATGCCATGTTCGCGCCGGTGGTGAACCGGTTCGAGATTTACGATCTCGCCGGGGCCGGGGACACGAAGGCCTATACGGGCGCGATCAAGGCCTTGCCGGCTTGGCGCGACTGGCAGAGCGGGGCGGATGCCGAGACCTGGCATCTCGCGCGGATCGACGCGGTTTAGACGGATTGGGCCGTTATTCCGGGATAGTTTGTCTGCCCCACCTTGGCGGCAAGCGTAGCACCCCTTAACCTAGTGCCATGACCCTGCATCTCCTCAAGCTCTGTGTCGGCGTCGACTCGATCGCCGATCTCGAAGCCCGCATTGCCGCGCGGCTGCATCTTCAGGGCGTGGCCAAGCTGCCGCTCGAGCAGGTGCATACGACGCGGATGGTGCCGAAGCGCGCGGACGAGCTTCTCGATGGCGGCTCGTTATTCTGGGTCATCAAGGGCCAGCTTTGCGCGCGTCAGCGCCTGATCGCGATCCGGCCGTTTACCGATGCGCAGGGTATCGGCCGCTGCGATCTCGTGCTGGAGCCGGTCGTCGTCCCGGTTCTGCCGCGCCCTTTCCGGGCCTTTCAAGGCTGGCGCTATCTCGATGCGGAAAGCTGTCCGCCCGATCTCGATGGCGATCTCGCGGGCGCGGCCGCGATGCCCGAGCATTTGCGCCATGCCTTGCGCGAGCTTTGCCTGCTTTGACAGAAGACAGGCTCGCCGGTGGGAAGATTGCACTTTTGGAGCGGCCACAAAATACTATCAATTACGGTTTAAAGTGCATTAACATAGCTCTTCCGGTTCTCACGACATCCCATGATTTTTATCGCCGCCGCCCTTATCGTTCTCTGGTTCCTTCTCGCGCGCCCAGGAAGCTTGGCGCGCCTGGATGCCAAGATGGGCGCGCGTGCCTTGAAACGCGCAGGCGCCGCTTTTGCCGTTCTCGCGGCCATCGCGGTTCTCTTGCGGGGCCATTTCGAACTGGCGTTGGTTTTGGCGGGCGGCGGTGTCTGGCTCTACAGCCTGACCAATAAAAAGGTCGCGCCCGCGGCCGGCTCCTCGACTCGTGTCAGAGTGTCGCGCGTGCGCTCGGCGATGATCGAGATGGAATTCGATTCCGTCACGGGGGTGATGCGCGGCCTTGTTCTCGCCGGCCCCGACGAGGGGCGGCTTCTCGATCAAATGGACCGGGCGCAATGCGACGGGGTCTATGCCCTGTGCCGGACCGCCGATCCCGAGGGCGCGCGGCTACTCGAAGCTTATTTCGACCGCCGGTTTGCGAGCTGGCGTCAGACAGGTCAGGGTGACCCTAACGCGCGGCGGGACCGGCCGCGGCATTCGAACCGGATGTCCGAGGATGAAGCTTATGAAGTCCTCGGTCTTCGACGAGGGGCGGCGCGGGACGACGTGGTCCGCTCGCATCGCTCGCTGATGAAGAAGTTGCATCCCGATCAAGGGGGATCGACGGATCTTGCCGCCCGGGTGAACGAGGCCAAAGAGGTCTTGATGCGCCGGCATACCTAAACACTCCACTCACGCTACGCATACGCAAATCGGCATAAACACTTGTTTCAAAAACGATTTCCGCGACTGTGGAAAGCGCTTCCCGTTCCTCTCTAATTCTTCGTGGCGAAGCAGGCGAAACCCGAGCGTTTTAGCGCTTTGCAGGCCTTCTCCGCGGAGTTTGCCTCGAGGCCGGCGAAGCGGGCGCGGTAGAGGGTCGCCTGCCCCTTCTGCACTTTTTCCGTAAACGGCTTGGCGGCGCCAAGAGTCCCTTGGCTCTGGCCTTTCGCGCACGACAACAACTCGTTGGCTTTTTCGATATTGTCCGTCGCGCCGATTTGAATCATCCAACCCTCATGGGCGATCGCGGGCCGGGCCGGTTCTTCCGCATGGTCTGGCTCGGCCTTGGCGAGTTTGACCGGCGCGTTCTTCCCTTTGGCTTCGTTGTCTTTTGCTTGTTTCGCGGCCTCGCGCAGCGCCCGCCTCGAGAGCGCGGCATCCCCGGCGGCATGCGAAGTCGATCCATCATCCGAGTTGTCGCGCGGCTTGATCGAACCGGTCGCCATCCGGTCGCTCGGCATGCCCGGAACGAAGGCCGGGCGCGCGCGGGCCGGGGCGCTATCGCTCGGGAGAGACGCGACCTGAACGGGGGTGGGAACCGTCTTGATGGGTTCGGGCTTGACCTTGACCGGCGCCGGGCCGCTCTGTTCTTCGGCATCCTCTTCGTTGACGGCTTCGACGTCGGGCGCGGCCTCGCCCGTATGTTGCACGACGGGGATGGCTTCGGCGACTTGTTCGAGGGCCGGATTTTCCTCGATCACGCTTGCGGTTCGCACCGTCGCGCATTTGTCGACGAGGGACTCGATCATGTCGGACATGATGCGGTCGCGCCCGAGGCGCGTCTTTCCGCCGAGGACCACCGCGACGAGATAATGTCCGTTGCGTTTGACCGATGTCAGCAGGTTGAAGCCGGAGGCGCGGGTATAGCCGGTCTTGATCCCGTCCATGCCCTCCACATGTTCCATCAGGTGGTTGTGGTTGGGCATGAACTGGCCGGCGTAGCGGAACGACGGGGTCGAGAAGTAGCGGTAATATCCCGGGAAATGATCGTGGATCGCCCGTCCCAGCGTCACCAGATCTTTCGCCGTGGTCAGTTGCTCGTCGTTGGGCAGGCCCGAGGCATTGCGGTAAAGCGTGCGCGACATGCCGAGCATGTGCGCTTTGCGCGTCATCAGGCGGGCAAAATTATCTTCGTCGCCGCCGATCCTCTCGGCGACCGCGACGGCCATGTCGTTCGCCGATTTCGTGACGATCGCCTTGATCGCATCCTCGACGCGGATCGTCGAGCCCGGCCGCAAGCCGAGCTTGGTCGGCTCCTGGGCCGCCGCGTGTTGCGACACGGTCAGTTCGCTGTCGAGGGTCAGGCGCTTTTTCTCGAGCTGCTCGAACAGGAGATAAAGCGTCATCACCTTGGTGAGCGAGGCGGGATGCCGCACTTCGTTTTCGTCGCGCCCATAAAGCACGTGCCCGGAATTGCCGTCCACGGCATAGGCCGAGAAGGGCGGATTATAGGATCCTGGCCGCACGTGGAGCGGGGCATGCATGTGAGCCGTGTGGCGAATGCGGAAAATGATGCGGTGCGCCAAAACCGCGCGGCCGTGATGGTGGCCATGATGGCTGTGATGCGCCTCGGCGGGTCCCAGCGCGGACGCCGTGAGAAGAAAGGTGAGGCTTAACCCTCGAAGGACCGCCCGGCGAACAAGGCGGCGTTTCTCCGGCGGCAACTCGACCATACGCGTTAATCCCCCACCTCGATCCACGAGGCGGCTCCGGCGCGGCCTCAAGACAATGTGTCTCGTAGGCCACACTAGCCCCCTTGAGTTACTCTAGGGTTAAGGAACCATTCGTCTTGAAGTGCATTTCCACGAAGCGGAATCTCCAGGCCGGCGAGCGCATGCTCCGGCTGCCGGCATAAGAAAAATGTTGCGGCGCAACAAAAGACTCATTGACGGATTTTGTGCGGTGCACTATGTTTATTTTGCGGTTGAAATGATCCCGCCGTGATCCAGAAGCGACTTCGGGAGCACGCGATCAGACAAACGGGAGTAGGACCAATGGCTACGCAATTCGACGAATTCCAGAAGGCCAGCAAAGAACAGCTCGAGCATGCTGCGGCCGCTGCGGCGACCCTTACGCGTGGTTTCCAGGCGATCGCCACGGAAACGACCGATTATTCCAAGCGTTCGTTGGAAAGCACCTCTTCTTACATCGAGAAGCTTTTCACCGCTAAGACGCTCGAGAGCGCGATCCAGATTCAGACCGAATTTGCCAAGTCCCAGCTCGAAGGTTTCGTCGCTCAGGCGACCAAGCTGAGCGAACTCTACAAGGAACTCGCCAAGGAAGCTATCAAGCCGGTCGAGACCGCTTTCGCGCAAGCCAAGAGCTCCATCCAGCAGTAATTCGATAAAGCAGGGTGCCGTTTTGGCACCCGTCTTTACAAGCGCCCGCGTATTTGAAAGGCTCGACCTCAGTCGGGCCTTTTTTCGTTGCTGGATTGGCAGCATCCTTGCGAGGGACCGCCGCGAACAGGAGTTTTCGAGTTTTGGACAGGCCATGGGCCATTTGCCGCGAGGTAAATGAATCCGCAGGTCTAGCAATGACGCCTTTCTCGCCGCATATTCCAGACAGGATGAGGATGGGTTGATTTGACGGCAAGATTTTTCAAACGCGCCTTCGAGTCCCGGCGGGGCCCGGTTGGCGGCTCGCTTCCCGGCGTTGTGCTTGCCGGTGTCGTGCGTCCCGGTGATGCGCGCGCCGATATTGACGGCGCGCCTGGGAGGCGCCCGGACACGAATCATAAGACCGGGGAGACGATGGTTGCCGTGGTGCCGATGAGTTATGTGACGGTCATGCCGGTCTCGATGGCCAAGGAGCCGCAAAAGGACGGGGGCGGCGGTGACGATGGCCGCGGAACCGGGACGGCTGTCATTACCCGCACGAAGACTCAAGCCCGCCGCCCGGGCATGTACCGGGTGCTGCTGCTGAACGATGATTACACGCCGATGGAATTCGTCGTGGCCGTGCTGCGTAAATATTTCAGTAAAGGTCCTGAGGAAGCGACCCAAATCATGTTGCATGTGCATCAGCATGGCGTCGGGGAGTGCGGAATCTTCACCTATGAAGTCGCCGAGACCAAAGTCACGCAAGTGATGGATTATGCCCGCAAGCATCAGCATCCGCTGCAATGCATCATGGAAAAGAAATAGAGGTAGAAGCCATGCCGTCCTTCTCCCGCAATCTCGAGCAATCCCTGCACCGGGCGCTGGCTGTCGCCAATGAGCGGCACCACGAATACGCGACCTTGGAGCATTTGCTTCTCAGTCTGACGGACGATGCGGAAGCGGCGGCGGTCTTGCGGGCCTGTTCGATCGATCTCGATCTGCTCAAGAAGAATCTCCGCGAATATATCGATCAAGAACTCGATAATCTCGTGAGCGATGGCCGCGAGGACGCCAAGCCGACGGCGGGCTTTCAGCGCGTCATTCAACGTGCCGTGATTCACGTGCAATCCTCCGGCCGCGAGGAAGTGACGGGCGCCAACGTGCTGGTCGCCATTTTCGCCGAGCGCGAGAGCCATGCCGCCTATTTCCTGCAAGAGCAGGACATGACCCGCTACGACGCGGTCAATTACATCAGCCACGGCATTGCCAAGCGGCCGGGCCTCTCCGACCCCTCCAAGGGGCCGCGCGGCGCCGAGGACGAGAACGAGGGCCGCGAGGGGAAGGACGGCAAGGAACCGGGCGAGGCCAAGAAGAAAGAGGGCGCGCTCGACGCGTATTGCGTCAATCTCAACAAGAAGGCGCGGGATGGGCGGATCGATCCTCTGATCGGCCGCGAGAACGAGGTGCAGCGCACGATCCAAGTGCTCTGCCGCCGCCACAAGAACAACCCGCTGCTGGTCGGCGATCCTGGCGTCGGCAAGACCGCGATAGCGGAAGGTTTGGCGCGCAAGATCGTCAGGAACGAAGTGCCGGAAGTTCTGGCGGAGGCGACCGTCTTCGCGCTCGACATGGGTACGTTGCTGGCGGGCACCCGCTATCGCGGCGATTTCGAGGAGCGCCTCAAGCAGGTCATGAAGGAAATCGAGAACCACAAAAAAGCGATTCTCTTCATCGACGAAATCCACACGGTGATCGGCGCGGGCGCAACGTCCGGCGGAGCGATGGATGCCTCGAACCTTTTGAAGCCGGCGCTGGCGCAGGGCACCCTGCGCTGTATCGGCTCGACGACCTACAAGGAATATCGCCAATATTTCGAAAAGGACCGGGCCTTGGTCCGGCGCTTTCAGAAGATCGACGTCAACGAGCCGTCGGTGCCGGATGCGATTGAAATCCTCAAGGGTCTCAAGCCCTATTTCGAGGAATTCCATAAGGTCAAATATACCAACGAGGCGGTGAAGGCGGCTGTCGAACTGTCCGCCCGCTATATCCACGACCGCAAGCTGCCGGACAAGGCGATCGACGTGATCGACGAGACCGGCGCCAGTCAAATGCTGCTGCCCGAGCCCAAGCGCAAGAAGACGATCGGCATCAAGGAGATCGAGGCGACCATCGCGACCATGGCGCGGATTCCGCCCAAAACCGTCTCGAAGGACGATGTCGAGGTGCTTCAGCATCTGACCGAGACCTTGGAGCGCGTGGTCTACGGTCAAAACAAGGCCATCGAGGCTCTCACCTCGGCGATCAAGCTGGCCCGGGCGGGTTTGCGCGATGGCGAAAAGCCGATCGGCAGCTATCTCTTCTCCGGTCCGACCGGCGTCGGCAAGACCGAAGTGGCGCGTCAACTCGCCGTCAGCCTCGGCGTCGAACTCGTGCGCTTCGACATGTCGGAATATATGGAGCGGCACACGATCTCGAGGCTCATCGGCGCGCCGCCCGGCTATGTCGGTTTCGATCAGGGTGGCTTGCTCACCGATGCCATCGATCAGCATCCCCATTGCGTGTTGCTGCTCGACGAGATCGAGAAGGCGCATCCCGATCTCTATAATATCCTTCTGCAGGTCATGGATCACGGCAAGCTGACCGATCACAATGGCAAGCAGATCGATTTCCGCAATGTGATCCTCATCATGACCACCAATGCGGGCGCGGCCGACATGGCCAAATCCGCCTTCGGGTTCACCCGCAACAAGCGGGAAGGCGAGGATAAGGAGGCGATCAACAAGCTGTTCACGCCGGAATTCCGCAACCGGCTGGATTCGATCGTTTCCTTCAGCCACCTGCCGCCGGAAGTGATCGTCAAGGTCGTCGATAAGTTCATCATGCAGCTCGAGGCGCAACTCGCCGACCGCAACGTGACGATCGAACTGACCGACGAGGCGCGCGCTTGGCTCGTCGAGCATGGTTACGACGAGCATATGGGCGCCCGCCCGATGGCCCGCGTGATCCAGCAGACGATCAAGACGCCTCTCGCCGACGAAGTTCTCTTCGGCCGCCTGAAAAACGGCGGCACCGTCCGCGTGATGGTGACGACGGACGACGAGGGCGTGAAGAAACTCGGCTTCGTCTTCCCCGAAGGCCCGGTTTTGCCGCGTCCCGAGCGCGATATTGTCGAGGCCGGCAAGAAGCGCGTCCGCGCGGAGCCCGAAGTGCGCCGCGCCAAGGCGCGCCGCTTGAAGGGCGAGGATGGCGGCGACGACCCCGAGCTCGACGACGATCTCGTGGCCCCAGCCGATGCGGACGACGACGAGGTGGGCGAGCCCACCGAAGCCGTCGCCGAGACCGAGGAGCCGGCCAAATCAGGCCGTATCGTTCCGGATTTTCCGCTGAAGCACTGAGATTTACCGAGACCAGGGAAAGGGACGTAGCTGTCCCTTTTCCCGTTGTACCGAGGCCGTCCTTGCGAGCGAAGCGAAGCAATCCGCGCTTCGCTCGCAAGGACGGCCTACATTATCGCCGCGCCATCCCGGCGCATTCCTCGCCGCGAAAACACGTCTCGACGTGATCGTTGATCAACCCGCAGGCCTGGGCGAAGGCATAGACGATTGTTGGGCCGCAGAAGCCGAAGCCACGGCGTTTCAGCTCTTTCGAAAGCGCCGTGGAGAGCGGCGTGGCCGCGGGGATCTCGGCATGGCTGGCGAATTTGTTGCGCAGGGGCACGCCGTCGAAAAAGCCCCAGATCAAATCCGAAAAAGGCTCCGCGCCGCTGAGCGCGAGATAGGCGCGGGCCGAGGCGACCGCGCCCTCGATTTTCGCCCGGTTGCGCACGATCCCGGCATTGCCCATGAGAGCGGCCAGTTTGTCCGCGTCGTAGCGGGCGATGATTTCGGGATCGAATTGATCGAAGGCCGTCCGGAAGGCTTCGCGCTTGCGCAAAATCGTGATCCAGGAAAGCCCGGCCTGAAACCCGTCGAGGACCAGCTTTTCGAACAGAGCGCGGCCATCATATTCCGGCACGCCCCATTCCTCGTCGTGATAGGCGACATAGAGCGGGTCCGTGCCGCACCAGGCGCAGCGGCAGGGTGTCGAATCAATAGAGATCTTGGGCATAGGCGGGCGGTTCGATTTCGCTGACGCTGGGCAGGGCAATGGCCGCGACGCGTACGTCTTCCACGGTAACAGGAATACCCGCTGTCCCGGCCTCCGCCAAGCGGTCGATCCGCAGAGTGGCGAGACCGGTCTCGCCGCTCACGGAAGTCAGCGTGCCGAGCGCTGTCTCGCCGGCTTGGACATTCGCCCCGGGCGCCGGAACTTTACCGGAAAATTGCAGCCGCGCCACGCGCTTTCGCGCTGAATTGCGGTGATGCACGCGCGAGACGACTTCTTGGCCGACATAGCAGCCCTTGTTGAAATCGACGCCATGCAGCAGGTCCATATTGGCGTCATGCACGAATGTGTCCCCATAAGGGAAATCCACGCCGCCTTTGGGAATCCCGAGCGCGATCCGATGGTCCTCGTAGTCCCCGCCCGCATCTTCGAGGGTGCTGAGCGCCTCGTGCCCGGCGACGATGCGATAGCCCAGCCCATTATGGCGGGGATCGCGAAAGGCCGGCCCTGGCGCTTCCATCAAGACGCTGTCCCAAACCGCGGCCACGCCAAGCTCGGGCGAGCGATCAATGATCGCTACCTTCGCCCGCAGCTTGAACATCGTGAGTCTTTTGGCCAGCTCCGCCGCTTGGTCCTTCACGCAATCCAAGAGAAATCCATCGGCTTGGCGAAGGACGAAGAAATCGAACAAGAGCTTGCCTTGCGGGGAGAGCAAAGCGGCAAAGCGCGCGGAGCCCGGCCGCATGTCGAGCACGCTATTCGTGAACATGCGGTTCAAAAAGCTTTCCGCGTCCTCGCCCGTCACGGCAATCACGCCGCGATCGCTCAGCAGGCACTGGGTCATGTCGTGATCTCGACTTTCTCTGTTGGTTTTCTCACGATGTGGAGGATTTTGGACGGCACATCAACTGGCGAAGGCAGGATGACGCACTCCATCGGCATGGCCGACGACGGTTGCAGACTTTTGTGATTGAGGAAATACGGCAACTGCTAATAAAGAGAGCGATCCAAGTGGAAAGCACTTTAGACAGGCAAGAGTCGATCCACGCTGCCGCCGCAGGAGAGCCCGGTGTCTCAGATTTTTGATGTTCTTCTCAAAGGCGGAATCCTCGTCAATCACGATGGAACGGGGCCGCGGGATATCGGCATCGCCGGCGGAAAGATCGTGGCCCTCGGGCAGCTTTCGGCCGCGAGCGCGGGCGAGGTGATCGACGCGACTGGCCTGCATATCCTGCCGGGCGTGATCGACACGCAGGTGCATTTTCGCGAGCCGGGCCTCGAACACAAGGAGGATCTGGAAACGGGATCGCGCGCGGCGGTCATGGGGGGCGTCACGGCGGTATTCGAAATGCCCAACACCAATCCGCTGACCACCGGCGAGGCGGAGCTGGCGGAGAAAGTGCGGCGCGGCCATCACCGCATGCATTGCGATTTCGCCTTTTGGGTCGGCGGCACGCGCGAGAATGCCCATGCCGTGGCGGAGCTGGAGCGTCTGCCAGGCGCTGCCGGCATCAAAGTGTTCATGGGCTCGTCGACCGGCTCGCTACTGGTCGAGGACGATGCCGGCGTCGCCTCGATCCTCGCCAACACGCGGCGGCGCGCGGCGTTTCATTCCGAGGATGAGGCCCGCCTGGGCGAACGCCGGGATTTTCGCGTGCCGGGGGATCCCTCGAGCCATCCGGTCTGGCGCGACGAGCTCGCGGCCTTGCTTTGCACGCAACGCCTGGTGCGCGTCGCGCGCGAGCAGGGCGCCCGCATTCACGTCCTGCATATTTCGACGGGCGAGGAAATGGCGTTTCTGGCGGATCACAAGGATATCGCGAGCTGCGAGGTCACGCCGCACCATCTGACGCTGACGGCCGCCGATTACGTCAGGCTCGGCACCTTGTTGCAGATGAATCCGCCGGTGCGGGACGAGACGCATCGCGCGCGGATTTGGCAAGGGCTGGCGGAGGGAGTCGCCGATATTCTGGGGTCCGATCATGCGCCCCATACGTTGGAGGAAAAGTCCAAGCCCTATCCGCAAAGCCCTTCGGGCATGACCGGCGTGCAGACGCTCGTGCCGATCATGCTCGATCACGTCGCGGCGGGACGTCTCAGTCTGGCGCGTTTCGTCGACATGACCAGCGCCGGGCCGGCGCGGCTGTTTCAAATCGCGGGCAAGGGACGGGTCGCGGTGGGCTACGATGCCGATCTCACCGTCGTCGATCTCAAGCGTCAGGCCACGATCACCAATGGCTGGATCGCCTCGCGCTCGGCCTGGACCCCTTACGATGGCAAGTGCGTGACGGGCTGGCCGGTCGGCACGTTCGTCCGGGGCCGCCGCGTGATGTGGGAGGGCGAGTTGACCGCGCCCTCCAGCGGCGAGGCCGTGCGCTTTGCCGAGGCGCTGCCGAGGGAGGGTGTATCTTAGCCCGGCCCAAATTGGTTTTCGAGTGACTTGGTGATGCGCGAGGCTTCGCTCAAAAAACGGTCGATGATCACGCGCGCGTTGGGCGTGCAGGTCCGGTATGAGAGCGCATAACCCTGTAGGCCGCTGTTGAAGGCGCCGGCGAGATGGTCCTTACGGGCTGGCGTCGTGCCTTCGGCCTCGAGCAGAGCCTGCATCCGGGCGTGCCATGCCGCGGCATCCTTCTCCCGGCAGAGGCCGCGCAAATAGCTGAGCGCGCCTAATACTTCGGCAAGCCGCATCAAGCTCGGATCATAGGGTTTGGTTTCGATCACGGCCGCCGGCGGAGGGGCAGGGTCGGCCCGCGCGGCGGGCATGAGAGCCATGAGGCAGAAGACTGCCGCGAAAGCTGGAGCAGCGATGGATCGCCGCGATCTGCTCCTCTCCCCCTTGTGGGGAGAGGTCGGGCGTGGGGGTTCGTGGTGCTCTTCCGTATTGAAGCAGATGGAGAGAACCCCCATCCCTAACCCTTCCCCACAAGGGGGAAGGGAATCAGATCCCGGAATATTTCCGCAATGGCTTGAAAGTAAATTATTTCCAAGAGCGCGTCTCCGCATCACGCGGCGCTCCTGGGGCTTGGCGTGGCGGTGATCAACCCGGCGCGTTCCGCGATCACCCAGGCGGCATCGAGCAGCGGGAGGAGATGGTCCGAGACTGGGAAATCGCGCAGGCCTTCGCGGTCCACCCAGGCGACGGCCTGAGCTTCAGGCCCGGTGACGCCTTCGCCGGCGAGCCAAGCCCCCACGAACGAGGCAATGACATAATGGCGTTTCACCGCGCCATCGGGATCGCGCTCGACGATCTCCACATGACGGTTGAAGCCGAGGATCCGCGCCTCGACCTCGACTTCCTCGCGCATTTCGCGCAAGGCGGCCTCGCTCAAGCTCTCGCCGGGCTCGACGAGACCTCCGGGTAAGGTGAAGCGGTTTTCCATCGGCGGCACGAAGCGCTGCGCCAGCAACACGCGATTGTCGCGGAACACCGCGAGGCTTGCGGCGAGCAGCGGGCGGACGGGATAAAGCCGGTTGTCGCTCACGGATAAAGCCGCTGCTTCCTCCAATTTTCCTCGACCCCCGATCGTGAAAATTGGATGCGGTCGTGCAGCCTGTGCGCTCCATCGCGCCAGAATTCAATGGAAAGCGGCTTGATCCGGTACCCGCTCCAATAAGGCGGACGGGGAATGTCCGGGCCGGGAAAGCGCGCATTGGCTTCCGCGAAGGACTGTTCCAGGACCGCCCGGCTTTCCAGGGGGCGCGACTGCCGGCTGGCCCAGGCGCCGAGCCGGCTCGGCCTCGGGCGGCTGGCGAAATAAGCGTCGCCTTCCGCCTCCGTCACCTGTTCGATCGGCCCGCGGATGCGGACTTGCCGCCGGAGGCTTTTCCAATGAAACAGCGCGGCTGCCTTCATCGAGCCCCGCAACTCCTCGGCCTTCTTGCTCTCGAAATTCGTGTAGAAGACGAACCCTCGCTCGTCCACGCCCTTCATCAGGACGATGCGGACGTCCGGCAAGCCGGTGGCATCGACGGTGGCAAGGGCCATGGCGATGGGATCGTTCGGTTCGCTTGCGGTGGCCTCGTCCAGCCATGCGTCAAATAAGATAAACGGATCCTCGGCCAGCTCGAAGTCACGGCTCTTTAACTGGTTCACGTTAGTATCCCGCTGAGAGTTTTTTCTGGCCCGGTGCGTTTGTGCAACAGTCCACTCAACATAGCGCAGCAGGAGGCGTCCTGGTAGGGGTAAGTGGCTCTTTGCGCTTGTGCCGTTGCGCCGCACTGGCGGGTTGCGCCGCCCTTGCTTTGCCGGTTGGCGGCTGCGCCGTTTCCTATCCGATCGCGTCCATGGTGCCGCAAAGCGAAGATGTCACGGGGTCGGTCAAGCCACGGCCGGGCCTCTTGCGGGACGAGGAGGATCAGCGCCGCGCGAAAGCCGCCTTGGCGACGGCTCTCGATCTCCAGGGCGCGGGAACGGCGGTAACGTGGGACGACCCTGCCAGCGGCGACAAAGGCACGTTTAAGCCTTCGGGGCCCGCCTATCCCGCCGATGCCAGGATTTGCCGCCCCTTCGTCGAGACGATGGTCCACGATGGCGTGGCGACGGAAAGTCAGGGCAAAGCTTGCACGGCGACGGGCAGCGCCAATTGGATCGTGACCGATCGCAAAGAGCTGGGTAAGAGTTGAGCAAGCGAGGCCTGCCGTCTTGCGGCTTTCGTATGACTTCCCACATGATAGCCGAGACATACGCCTGCGCCTCGATGGGTGTTTCGCGCTGGGTAATCCGGGCGAAGGTGGGCAGGCGGTGGAGTGGGCTCTTTAGAAATGCGTGATCCTTATTTAATTTTGGGCGTTCCCAAGGGCGCAACGGCGGCCGATATCAAAAAAGCCTTTCGCAGGCTGGCCAAGAAATATCACCCCGACCAAAGCACCGAAGCCAGGGCCAAAGAGAAATTCTCCGAGGCGAGCGCCGCTTATGAAATTCTCGGCGACGAGAAAAAGCGCGGCGCTTTCGATCGCGGGGAAATCGATGCCGAGGGCAAACCGAAGTTTCAAGGCTTCGAAGGCTTTTCGGGCGGAACCGGTCCGCGCCACGCGGGGGCGGGCGCCGAACATTTCGAATTCAATTTCGGCGGCCGTCCGGGCCGCGGCGGTGCGCAAGGCTTTGATCCCGGCGATATTTTCGCTGATCTCTTTGGCGGCCGGGCTGGCACGCGCCATCCGGGCGGGCAGGCTCATGCGCCGGTCAGGGGTGAAGACGTTCAGGCCAGTGTGAGCGTCGGGCTCGCGGACAGCGTGCATGGCGCCAACGTCCGTGTCAGCCTGCCGACAGGCCGCGATCTCGAAATCTCGGTGCCAGCCGGGATCGAGGAGGGCAAGCAGATTCGTCTCAAAGGCCAGGGTCAGCCCAGCCCGCAAGGCGGCCCGCCGGGCGATGCCATCGTGACCGTGCATATCGCCAAACATCCGTTTTTCCGGGTCGAAGGCCGCGACCTCCGGCTCGATCTGCCGATCACCCTTTACGAGGCCGTGCTCGGCGCCAAGGTGAACGTGCCGACGCTCGAAAACCCGGTCGAGCTCGGGATTCCCGCTGGCTCCAACGGCGCCCGCACGCTGAGGCTTCGCGGCAAGGGATTACCCGACGGCAAATCGGGGCGCGGCGATTTGTTGGTGTCTCTCAAGATCGTCTTGCCAGACCACGCCAAGGACGATCTCGAGTCCTTCGCGCGCACGCTGGCGGCGAACCACGCTTACGATCCCCGGAAAGGGCTGGGCTGACCCCAGCCCTTTCCGCCGGGCTCGCTCGTTTGAACTCAACCGGCTTTCTTGACGTAGATTTTGCACCAGCCGTTCGGGCTGATCTTGCCCGAGACGCTTTTGCACGACGACGGCGCCTCGAACAGATTGCAACTCGAGCAGTCTTGGCTGCCGTGCGGCGAATCCTGATATCCGACGGCTCCCGGCGCCATTTTCGCGCTGGCGGGGCCTGTCGCTGTGCCGATCAGGGCGGCCGCGCCTGCTGCGGAAACACCCGCCCGCAAAAGCGCACGCCGGGACATCCCGTCAGGCGTTTTGAAATCTGAAATGGACATGGCGCATCCTCTGGCTTTGTCTCCACCCCGTGTGGATCAAGCGAAGGAGTAACGCGAATCGATGGGCGCGCCATTGACGAAAATCAAAGCTTAAGATGGTCAATTCCAAGATAAATTGCACAAATTAGATCGTGTGCAAGTGATTGAAATTTATGAAGTGTGACTAAAATGAACGCTTTTTTTACGCTATTTCATGATAATTGACGCCGAGAAAAGATTCTATTGGTACGTCAACTACCGCCGGGGGGCATCAAATGCGCAATTCCAAGCGCCGGAAAACCATCAAGGATTACGCCATTCTAGGCTTGGCCTTGGCCGGGGCCTCCGTGGTGGCTGTCTTGGCGATGACCGCGACAGTCAAACGTGCCCAGGCGGTTCCGAGCTACGCCCGGCAGACGGGGCAACCCTGCGCGACCTGCCACACGGCCTTTCCGGAACTGACACCTTTCGGCCGGCGCTTCAAGCTGAGCGGTTACACGCTGGGCGGCGGGGACAGCAAGCTCCCACCTATCGCGGTCATGTTACTCCCGACCTTCACACATACCGGCGTGAACCAAGATTCGCCGCCGTCACCTGGGACGAGCGTCAATGACAATTTCATCCTCCAGCAGGCCAGTCTTTTCTATGGTGGCCAGATCTACGGCAATGTGGGCGCCTTCATCCAAGGCACCTACGACCGGGCTTCCGGGCATGTGATGCTCGACAATACCGATATCCGCTACGCCGATACGACCACGATTTTCGATAAGGACATGATCTACGGGGTCTCCGTCAATAATAATCCGACGGTTCAAGATGTTTGGAACACGACCCCTGCCTGGGGGTTCCCCCAAGTCAGCTCGACCCTAGCGCCGCAATTCCCGATTCCCGCCACGACGATCGAGGGCGGTTTTGCAGGGCAGGTCGCGGGGGCCGGCGTCTATGTGTTCTGGAACGACATGGTCTATGCCGAGGTGTCGGGCTATCGCACCTTGTCGAAGGGGGCGCTCAATGCACTGGGTGAGCCGGATGTCGATTCATCGAGCGCGATCGATGGTGTCGCGCCCTATTGGCGCCTCGCGATCGAGCCGCATTGGGGCGATCATTATCTCGAAGTCGGAACATTCGGCATGGATATGAACATCCTGCCGGGGCGCGTCTCGGGTTTCGGGGTCGATCATATTACCGATGTCGGGTTTGATTCGCAGTATCAATACGCCGGCGACAAACAGAGCTTCACGCTGAAGCTAACCGATATTTATGAAACGCAGCGGCTGAACTCGACCTTTGCGCAAAGCGGTTCCACGAATGCCAGCAATTGGCTGAACAGTTTTAAGGCCAACGGCTCCTGGGTCTACGATCATACCTACAGCCTCTCGGCGGGCTATTTCAATGTGACGGGCTCGTCCGATGCCGGGCTCTATGGCGCCAATTCGCTGGTCAACAGCCCGAATGGAAATGGCCTGATCTTCGACGCGGCCTATTTGCCCTTCAGCCATGGCGGTCCGTCCTTCTGGCCCTATGCCAACGCCCGGATCGGCGTATCCTATACGCAATATCTACAGGTCTATGGCGGCACCACGAATTTCGATGGGGCTGGCCATGACGCTTCCGGCAACAGCACCGTATTGCTCTATGCGTGGGTCGCGTTCTGAGATTTGTGCGAAACCAAGCGAGCAAAGACAGTAGTACGCCTTGCGAGCCGGGCGTGCTCTTCCAATGCTTATTTGCCGAAGCGACGACGTATTCCAGGATTAATTCGGCTTCGAATGCGTTGTCGCTATTTGCCTCGCCAAGCTCCGTCACCATGTTCGGAGCCACAAGCGCGTCGCGGCAATGACTATCGATTCATTTGCAGAAAAGTCAGTTCAGCTATTTGATAATCGATATTCTTCGGAATATATCTTAGATGAACGATGAGTAAGAGACGGATGCGTTGCTGCATTTTAAATCAAGCACCAATGAATATTGCCCCGCTCAAAAAATATTGTCTAGACTAAAGGAAAAGATAAGCCTTGTGAAAGGTTCGCATGCTCAAAGTTATATCAACCTTACTGAAAAGGGATGATTCGGAGAATTTGTCATGAGCATGGGAATTTCAGGTGTTGGGGGAAGCCGGGGACCGCAGTCCATGTCCGGAGCAAGTATGCCCATGCCTCCGGCGCGGAAAATGGCGACACTTTTCTCGCAGATCGACACGGCAGGTACCGGATCGATCACACAAAGTCAGTTCAATCAGGCATTCCAATCCACGAACCCGCCGGCGGGTTTCCGCGCCATGGGCGCAAGTGCCGTTTTTCAATCGCTGAATCCAAGCAGCTCCGGAACCGTTTCGCAACAAAACTTCGTTCAGGGCATGACCCAACTGATGGCGCAAGTACGCTCGGGGAATGCATCTGGAAGCTGAGATTCGCCACCCCAAGCCTTAGGACACCAATGAGCCGCCTAATGTTCCATTGGCGTGGACGTACAAATGCTGAACTCCCATCGACTCCAGCCATCGGGGACCATCGTTTCCCCTCAGGAGTGCGGAAGTCGCCATCAACCCAGCCGCTAGACAGCTGTCTCCGGCAGCCGTGACCGAAGGCAAGCCGTCGATGGGCCAGCCGGTTCGCGGATCGAGGGCGTGGCTGAATCGCCGTCCCTCGACCATAAAATATCGCGCGTAATCACCGCTAGTCGCCACGCCCCCCCGAGGAACGAAAAGTGTGGCGACCGCTATTTCGCCACCCAAGGGATTCTGGATGCCGATGTGCCAAGGCGATCCGTCCGGATGAGGCGCGAATACGGCGACATCTCCGCCTAAGTTGACGAGACCATGACACGCGCCGTTCGATCGGCAAGCGTCCGCCGCGCGGTCCGCCGCGTATTCTTTGGCGAGACCGCCAAAATCGAGCTCCATACCAGCAACATCAAAGCTCAGCGTGGGCCGTTTCCAAGAGACCTTTTCAAGGCCGATCCGGTTGAGAATAGCGCGGATGTCGGCCTGACCCGGAATGCGGACGGTGTCGTCGTTCCAGATTTTCCGCAAAAGGCCAGAGCTGATATCGAACAAGCCATCTGATTGCTTGTACGCCACGAAAGCGTGATCGATTAGGTGGCCTGTTTCGTCATCGACATGGATGCTTTCGCCCGCTGTCGCGGCACGGTTGATCTTGCTGAGGAGACTGTCCGCGAGATAGCGGGAATAACGGTGTTCGATCCGGCGGACTTCCGCGATGGCAGCGCCGGCGATTCTTGCGGCATGATCGGGGCCATCGGAATAGAGCGATATACTACATAGAGAGCCCATCGCGAAAAAATCGAAATCAAAGCGCGCCAAAGAGGTCATGGGTCATTCTCGATACTTTCCGGGAAACTGCGGTCAATTCTTCGGATGCCAGAACATCATCCACTTCGGCCGCCGCATGCCAGCTCGGAGCGCCAACGACCGATGACAATTTTATTCGCGCTAGTTGCCGTTGGCGCCCAAGCTGGATTGCAGCGCCGCCGCGATATCGTTCAGGCGGCGCTGGTCGATCGTGCCGGTGAGCGCGAAGGTTTTTCCATATTTATGCCAGGTCACGGCATGCTGCGACGGAAGGGGTTTGGAGGCCGCGGGTTGGCCGGCCGGGCTTGCATTCGCAATGCCGATCGCGATGCTCTGGGCGCTCCGGTCTTCGTAGAAAAGCAGCAGGGCAGGGGGATCCGCCTGATCGGCCGAGGCGCCGGTGAAGCTGAAGCCGCTCGCCGTGAGATCCGGAATGGTGATCGCGGGCAGACCGCGCGCCTGCCGGTGGCCAGGGGCCGCCGCGCCGGCCATGGCCTCGGCCGTCCTCCCGGCAAGCGATTCTTCCAAGCCGTCGACGGTGGGCAAGGTGGGGCTATTCATCGCCGCGGGCGGATGGGCCAGCAGGATCCCGGCGCCGGTCAGGCCGGCGCAGATCATGAGCGCGGTGATCGCCAGGAGCCGCGCGCGCCTCCGGTTGGATTCGCTGGCGAAGCGCGGTCTTTCGAGGATGGACGAGGCCTGTCCGTTCAAGGGCAGGCCGTCGCTCGCCACGCATCTCAGCCGGGCGGGCGCCGCAAGGCAGAGCGACACCGGCAACGCTTCGCCTTCGACTTCCGAAAAAGTAGCCCGGATCAGCTCATTTTGTTCGCGCCAAGCGCTGGTCCGCGCGTGATCCGCCGGATGGGACTTCAGGCGCCGTGCCATTTCCGCTTGCCGGCTGGGCTCCAGACGCCCATCGACGAAATTATGGAGATCGGCCTCGCTGAAAGAAGACGAGAAAGGGCCGCCGCTGGTGCTCATTTGACGAGACGGAGATGAGAGTGATGACGATCGTGGTCGTCAGGCGCCCGCCCGGGCTGGGTGCGCAGTTGGGATTCGAGTGCGAGCCGCGCGCGAGTGAGACGGGTCAGAAACGCGGCACGCGAGATTCGCAAAATCCGCGCGGCTTCCCCGTGGTCGAAATTGTCGAGCGCGACAAGAAGAAGCGCCTCGCGCTCCTCGAGCGCCAGACTCATCAGGCTCGTCGCGAGTTTGCCCGGCCGGACGGCAAGAGGCGCGGCCGGCATCCCCAGGGGCTGCGAGGGCTGCGGCACGGGAGCGGTTTTGCTCGCGCCGGCCAAAATGTCGCGGTTAAGCTGGATCAAGGTCGCGTAGAGCCGGACCGTGAGGTCGGCATGCGTGCCGTGGTTGCGAAACCCGAGCGCTCGCGTCAGTGTCGCGCGCACGAGATCGTCGGCGCTGTCCGAGCCGCCGGGATGTCCGCTCATGAGGGCGCGGGCATAGCGGCGGAGCCGCGGCGTCATAGCGTTGAGATCTTCGCGCAGTTTCACACCTGGATCCTCGCCGCTGCCGTCACGAAGACTCGCCTTTGACAACGTCTCGTTAACCTTAGATTAACAACGCTGCCATGTGCTGCCAATTCCCTTTTCGGTTTAGCCAGCACTTTCGTTTTGCGGATGGCCTTGCGCTTCCGAGGTCTCTAGGCTTAAAGGCGGCATGCGGTTGCGCCAAAAGCTTGGCCGCGATGTCATATCTTGAACCGGAAATCGAATGACTCAACCGGGAACCACGCCCGAAACGGCGAAAAGTGCGGGAATCTTGGCGGGAAAGCGCGGCTTGGTGCTTGGTGTCGCCAATAATCGCTCGATTGCTTGGGGGATCGCGAAATCCGCTCACGAGGCCGGCGCGGAGCTTGCCTTCACTTATCAGGGGGAATCGCTGGAAAAGCGGGTCCGGCCCTTGGCCGCCGAATTGGGCGCCAAGGTGTTTGGCCATTGCGACGTCACCGACGAGGCCTCGATCGACGCGGTGTTCAAGGCCGTGGAGGACGAATGGGGCGGTCTCGATTTCGTCGTCCACTGCGTCGCGTTTTCCGACAGGGACCAGTTGACCGGCCGGTATGTCGATACGAGCGCCGAGAATTTCTGCAATACCCTGTTGATCTCCTGCTATTCCTTCACGGCTGTCGCCCAGCGCGCGGAAAAGCTGATGACCAATGGCGGATCCTTGCTCACGCTCACCTATTACGGCGCCGAAAAGTGGATGCCACACTATAATGTGATGGGCGTCGCCAAGGCCGCCCTGGAATCCAGCGTGCGCTATCTCGCGGCCGATCTCGGGGAAAAGAATATCCGGGTCAATGCCATTTCGGCCGGCCCCATCAAGACGCTCGCCGCCTCCGGCATTGGCGATTTCCGCTATATCCTGCGCTGGAACGAATATAACGCGCCGCTGCGCCGCTCGGTGTCGACGGAAGAGGTCGGCGAAAGCGCCGCCTTCCTGCTGTCGCCCATGGCGCGCGGCATCACCGGCGAGATCCTGCATGTCGATGCCGGTTATCATATCGTCGGGATGAAAAACCCCGCCGCGCCGGATATGGGCGCGTTGTTGAAGGATTAGTTGGCGCTTTTGCAACCTGATCCCCCTCCCCGCAAGGGGAGGGGAAAGATCCCGGCTTTTCGAAACCCATGTCGCACAATACCTTCGGCCATCTGTTCCGCGTGACGACCTTCGGCGAGAGTCATGGGCCCGCGATTGGCTGCGTGGTCGATGGCTGCCCGCCGCTGATTCCCCTCGTCGAGGCGGATATCCAAGGCTTTCTCGACAAGCGGAAGCCCGGCCAATCGCGGTTCACCACGCAGCGGCGGGAATCCGACACGGTGCGCATTCTCTCCGGCACGATGGAGGGGCCCGATGGCCAGACGGTGACCACCGGCACACCCATCATGCTGCTCATCGCCAACGAGGATCAGCGCTCGGGGGATTACGGCGCGATCAAGGACAAGTTTCGCCCCGGTCACGCCGATTTCACCTATCAGGCTAAATACGGCATCCGCGATCATCGCGGCGGTGGGCGTTCCTCCGCGCGAGAAACCGCGGCACGGGTCGCCGCGGGTGCCATTGCGCGCAAAATCATCCCCGGCGTCGCGATCCGGGGCGCCCTGGTGCAGATGGGCGCGCGGCTCATCGACCGGAAGAACTGGGACTGGGACGAGGTGGAGCGCAATCCCTTCTTCTGCCCCGACGCGGCGGCGGCCGCCGCTTTCGAGACTTATCTCGACGCGATCCGCAAGGACGGATCCTCGATCGGCGCGGTGCTGGAAATCGTCGCCGAGGGCGTGCCGGCGGGCTGGGGCGCGCCGCTCTACGGCAAGCTCGATGCCGAACTCGCGAGCGCGCTGATGTCGATCAATGCCGTCAAGGGCGTGGAAATCGGCGAGGGCTTCGCCGCGGCGGCGCTGACGGGCGAGGAAAACGCCGACGAAATGCGCAACGGCAACGACGGCCAGCCTCGATTTTTATCGAACCACGCCGGCGGCATTCTCGGCGGCATATCCACCGGTCAGTCCATCGTCGCCCGTTTCGCCGTCAAGCCGACCTCCTCGATCCTCAAGCCGCGCCTCACGATCGACAAGTCCGGCGCCGAGACCGAGATCGTCACCAAGGGTCGCCACGATCCCTGTGTCGGCATAAGGGCGGTCCCTGTGGGCGAAGCCATGATGGCCTGCGTGTTGGCCGACCAGTTTCTGCGGCACCGGGGGCAGATGGGGTAGGCCGCGCGGCGCGTGATCGGCGGATCAATCATTCTCAATCGTCCGCCGCGAGGCTGGTACCGTCCGGGCCCTAACCCTATCTTACACGCAGCCCCATTCTTACACGCAGCCCCGTGCCGGGCGCGCGCATCGCGGAGAGATTTCTTGTCGCCCATCTATCATTCCGAAAGCCAGACCTCCGTGACCCAGGCGATCGAGGCCATTGGCCGGGGTGAAATCGTGATCGTCACCGATGACGACGACCGCGAGAACGAAGGCGATCTCGTCTGCGCGGCCTCTCTCTGCACGCCGGAGAAAATGGCTTTCATCATCCGCAATGGCTGCGGCATCGTCTGCGCGCCGGTCACGGCGGAGGATGCGCGGCGGCTTCATCTGGCGCCGATGGTCGGGTCCAACGATGCGCCGCTCGGCACGGCCTTCACCGTCACGGTCGATGTCCGGCACGGCCTGACCACGGGGATTTCCGCGGAGCAGCGGACCAATACGGTGCGGGCGCTTGCCAATGGCAACATGGGGGCCGGCGATTTCGTGCGGCCGGGCCATGTGTTTCCGTTGATCGCGCGCGAGGGCGGGGTGCTCATGCGGTCGGGTCATACCGAGGCGGCGGTCGATCTGTGCCGTCTCGCCGGCTTGCCGGCCGTCGGCGTGATTTGTGAGTTGGTCAATGACGACGGCACGGTGATGGCCGGGCCGCAGATCAGCGAATTCGCGGATAAGCATAGGCTCAAGCGGATTTCCGTCGCCGATCTCATCTCGTACCGCCAAGCGCGGGAAAAGCTCGTCGAACGGGTCGCGTCCTTTCCCGTCGTGGGAACCAGCGGCGCTTTGATGTGCTATTCCTATGTCACGCCGTTCGATCCCGTCCAGCATTTCGCTTTCGTCCATGGCGAAATCGGCAGCGGGGAAAATATGCCGGCGCGGCTGCACCGGGTGGATATTATCGCCGATGTGATCACCGGCGGGGAACATATCCGCAAAATTCTGGCCCGCTTCAGCGAAGAAGGCAGGGGCGTTTTCATCTATTTGCGAGACGGCGCCGCGGGGGTCCCCGCGCGGACCTCGCATCGCGACGAGGAGGATTCCGAGAGCCTGCGCACGAAGCAATGGCGTGAAGTCGGCCTTGGCGCGCAAATTTTGAAGGATCTCGGGATCAGCTCAATCAGGCTGCGGACCAATTCACCGTGCCACTACGTCGGTCTGTCCGGCTTCGGTATCGAGATCACGGCTTACGAGCCGTTGGATTGAGGGGCCCGCAGTCCTTCTCCCGTGAGCGGAAGAAGGCTTCGCGGCATTTTCCCGCTTATCCAAAATGCATCATATTGAGCATCATATTCTTGAGGAAGGTGTTTTCCGAACCGCTGGTGGGCGTCGTACTGCTTGAGAAATTGACGACTTTGCCGTCTTCCAGTCCGTAGTTCGCGATCCGCGTGACTTTTTTCGATTTGTCGAAATAGACCGCGTAAATCCGTTGATCGACGACTTTCGGTGCCAAGAAGGCGAGTTCGTGCTTGGTCTTTTGCGAGAAATAATACCAGGCATCGCCGCCGACGGTCGACGTGGTCGAGGGCGTGCCCAGGAGCACGAGAACTTGCTCGGCGGAAGATCCCGGTTTCACGTCCGCCAAGACCGACGCATCGGCCTGGAAGCCGTGCTGAATTTCACCGTCGTAGCCAAGACAGCCGCCGAGCGAGGCCCCGAGCAACCCGGCCGCTAGCCATTTCAAGGGCTTCCGCCAAAAAGACATATATTGCGCGGCGTGCGATGCGGCGGCGTTGAACTGCATAGCTATTATCTGTCTCCGGCCAAGAGCACCCTCCACGGCAAGTTTCACTTGCCTTCCGGGCTCGCGATGCCTACCCCCAGCTTGTGACGAAAGCAAGGTAAGGTCTGCGCCAAGCTGAGCTTCGCGACATTTTCCGGCAAGTGCTTGCCGCCCGGGCGCGGTTGACCCGGCGACGGGAAACCGCTCGCTTTTCAAGGCGCGGGGCTTGTTTCAGTGGCAGGAAACGGGCGGTTTTTGAAAAACCTGCTTGTGCCAGGATTGTTCGCCACAATGTATGGATATGGTTAATTCTGGGCCAATCTTGGCGGTGGTTTAAGGCGTGACGTGATGTTTTTCGGGCTTTTTCGCCGTTCCGCCAATCAGGCAGTGATCGAGCGGCTTTATACCGTCCTCGTCGCGGCGTCGCGGCAACCGGCGCTGTTCACCGGTCTTGGCATGGCCGACACGTTCGAGGGCCGGTTCGAGAGCCTGACCTTGCATGCCGCGCTCGTGCTGCGTGCGCTCAACGCGCTGCCGGCCCCTGGCCCCGATCTCGCGCAAGACCTCGTCGATGCGATTTTCCGGCATTTCGATCGCACCCTGCGCGAAATGGGCGTGGGCGATACGGTGGTGCCAAAGCGCATGAAGGCGTTGGCCGGGGCTTTTCTGGGGCGTAGCGCCGCCTATGACGAAGCCTTGCGCGAGGGTCACGAGCGTCTCGCCCAGGCCTTGTCGCGCAATATCCTTTATCCCGCGAAAGACGAATCCGGTGCCGGTCCGGCGGACGGAGCTTTGGCGGCGCTGACCCGCTATGCCGAGGCCGTCGCGGCAGGTTTGAGTGGCCTGCCCGCGCAAATCTTTATCGACGGCGCGGTTCCGTTTCCCGATCCCGCCGCTTTCATGCCGGAGGAGCTGGTGTCATGACAAAAACCAGCAGTGACCGCCCCGCCGCGCCGCGCGGGCCCTTTTCACGGCCGTTGCGCGTCCATGACGTGCCGGAAAAAACCGGCCTGGCCCGGCGGATCGAGGCGAGCCCCGCCGAATGCGCGGCCATCGCTCTGGATGCCGGTTTGCCCGCGGTGGCGTCCCTGGTGGCGGATTTCCATATTGCGCGGCGCGCCAGCGGGCGGTTCGACGTCACCGGCCACGTCGAAGCCGCGGTCACGCAAATCTGCGTGGTGACGCTCGAGCCGTTCGACTCCATCCTAAGCCAAGAGGTCTCGATTTCCTTTGTCTTGCCCGCGCGCAGCGATCACGGCGCCCGGGGGAAGCAGGTTGAGGTCATCGATATTGCCGGTGCGGACGACCCCCCCGACCTGATCGTCGATAATACGATTGATTTGGGCGCTGTGGCTTTGGAATTCTTGACGCTGGCGCGGGATTTCTATCCTAAGAAGCCGGGAGTTCATTTCGCCGGTGCCTTAGCCGGCGAGGATGACAAGCCGGAGCCGTCCACGTTTGCGGCCCTGGAGCGCTTTAGGGAAAAGCCGTGATCCAAGCCATACTCTTACAGGCACGTTGTCCCTCATGACGAGATCCGTGCGAATAGCGATCGACGCCATGGGCGGCGACCATGGGCCGCCAGTGATCGTGGAAGGGGCGGCCCTGGCTTTGGCCCGGCGGCCGCAGCTTGCCTTCATCTTTTTTGGCGAGCAAAGCGAAATCCAGCTTTTGTTGTCCGCGCGGCCGGCCTTGGCCAAGGTTTCCAAAATCGTTCATACCGCCGTCGCCATCCGCATGGACGATAAGCCGAGCCAGGCTTTGCGCTACGGACGGCGGAATTCGTCGATGTGGCTCGCCATCGAGGCCGTGAAGAAGGGCGAGGCGGATGCCGCCTTTTCCGCCGGCAATACCGGCGCCTTGATGGCCATGGCGAAAATCTGCCTGCGCACGATGCCGCACATCGACCGGCCGGCCATTGCCGCGATCTGGCCGACTTTGCGGGGCCGGTCGATTGTTCTCGATGTCGGCGCGACCATTGGCGCGGATGCCCGCACGCTGGTCAATCTTGCGATCATGGGCGCGGCGATGGCCAATATTGTGCTCTCGATCGGAAAACCCAGCGTTGGCCTGCTCAATGTCGGGGTCGAGGAGGTCAAGGGGATCGAGGAGGTCAAGGCCGCCTCGCGCATGCTTCGCGACGCGTCCCTGCCGTCGTTATCCTATCAAGGCTTCGTCGAGGGCGACGATATCGGCAAGGGCACTGTCGATGTCGTGGTCACCGAGGGGTTTACCGGAAATATCGCCCTGAAGACGGCGGAGGGCACGGCCAAGCAGATCGGGCAATATTTGCGCGAGGCCATGACCGGAACGATTCTTTCCAAGCTCGGCTACCTCTTGGCGCGCGGCGCCTTGGCGAAATTGCGGGTCAAGATCACACCGCCGAATGGTGGCGTGTTCCTCGGTCTCGACGGTGTGGTGATAAAAAGTCATGGCGGAGCGGATGCTGCCGCGACGGCTAGCGCAATCGACCTGGCTTATGCCATGGTACACCATGAGTTGTTGCGGAAGATTCGTGATACACTTGCGATTGCATTAAGCGAGTTGACGGATGGCGCCGGGAGCCGGACGGCTTTGGAGCCCGGCCCCGCCGCCCTCGAAGCCGCAAGGATGGATGAATTGTGATTGACGTTCAGAGAGGCCGCCTCCGGTCGGTGGTGGCGGGAGCCGGTTCCTACCTCCCGGAAACCATCGTTACCAATCGCGACCTCGAAGAGAAGTTGGCGACATCGGACGAATGGATTGTCCAACGCACGGGGATCACCCGCCGTCATATCGCCGCGCCGGACGAGACGACATCGACCCTGGGTCTTCGCGCGGCGCAGGCGGCGCTCCGGGATGCCGGTCTCGAGGCGAAAGACATCGATCTCGTCATCGTCGCGACCTCGACGCCGGACTTCACCTTTCCCTCCGTCGCAACCCAAATTCAATTCGGGTTGGGGATGACGGGGGGCGTTGCGTTCGACCTCCAAGCGGTTTGCTCGGGCTTCGTTTTTGCCGTCGCCACGGCGGATAAATTCCTGACCTCTGGATCGCATCGCCGCGCGCTCGTCATCGGCGCCGAGACCTTTTCGAGAATCGTCGATTGGGAAGACCGCACGACCTGCGTGCTCTTCGGCGATGGCGCGGGGGCGATCGTCCTCGAGGCGCGGCCCGGCGAAGGGACCGTCTTGGACCGCGGCGTCCTAACCTCGCATCTGCGCTCGGATGGGCGCCATCGCGACAAGCTTTACGTCGATGGCGGCCCTTCCACCACGCAGACGACAGGTCACTTGCGCATGATCGGGAAGGAGGTCTTCCGGCATGCCGTGGGCATGGTCACGGATGTGGTGACCGATGCTTTTGCCGCGACGGGGACGAGTGCCGCGGATCTCGATTGGTTCGTGCCCCATCAAGCCAATCGCCGCATCATCGACACCTCGGCGGAGAAGCTGGGGATCGCGCCGGCCAAAGTCGTGGTCACGGTCGACCGGCATGCCAATACATCGGCGGCCTCCATCCCCCTCGCGCTTTGCGTGGCGCGTGACGATGGGCGAATCAAACGCGGCGATCTCGTCATGATCGAAGCCATGGGCGGTGGGTTTACCTGGGGTTCCGCTCTCATTCGTTGGTAAACACAAGAAAATTGTGGAAAATCAGATCGCTAGATATTGTCTCGCGGGCCTGGCCGCTGGCTCGCCGGATTACGCAAAAAAATCGCGTATTGGTCAAAAGACCTGTTCTTTTTAAATACTTATGGTCTTAGGTTTGGCGCCGGCGCGGGGTTGAACGTCTTGCCGGACGGGCAGCGGGAGCATACACTTCACAAAAAAGTTCGCGCGGCCCTAAAATTCGTCACCTCTCTTTCGCTAAAATGGCGTTAGTGAGTTGTGATCGAAAATGATTTCGGATGTGTCGATGAATAAATTGGATGAGCCATCTATTGCCCGCCCAAAGGCCTCGACACCTCCGGTCGCGGCCCCGCAAACCGTCACACGGGTCGATCTCGCGGAAGCGGTTTACCGCCGGGTCGGGCTTTCTCGAAAGGAATCCGCTGTTCTCGTCGAAATGGTGCTGAGCGAGATCACGGACCGGCTCGCGGTCGGAGAGACCGTGAAGCTCTCGTCCTTCGGCTCCTTTGTCGTGCGCGACAAAGGCGAGCGGATTGGGCGCAATCCCAAGACCGGCGTCGAAGTCCCGATCTTGCAGCGCCGTGTTCTCGTGTTCAAACCCTCCAATGTTCTCAAGGCCTTGATGAACGGGGAAGAGCCGCCGAACGAAGAGAACTAGAGACCGTCCCGAAAAAGTCGCGGACTTTTTCGATCGAGGACATGAGGGCCACTCTGACGCTGCCATTCGCGGATGGCCGGGCCAGTTGGTCCGCAAAGGCCGGTCCGCTCCGGGCCAAACAAAAGAGATGCTTTCGACGCCGGGATCTCCCTGCCCGCATGGGTGAGAGGAAAACACCGCGCCTGAATCGGGGTGGTTACGATAGATGGCCACGCTGCTGGCCTGGAGGTGCGGATCGATGGAAAAAAGCGCTGACGCGTTCAGGACCATTAGCGAAGCCGCCGAGAATCTCGATCTCCCGCAGCATGTCTTGCGTTTTTGGGAGACGAGGTTTCCCCAAATCAAGCCGCTGAAGCGCGCCGGCGGGCGACGCTTCTACCGGCCCGCCGATGTGCGGTTACTCGCGGTGATCCGCAAGCTTCTTTACGACGAAGGCTATACGATCAAGGGCGTCCAGCGCCTGTTGAAAGAGCAGGGCGTCAAGGTGCTGCAAGAGGGCTTCTCCGCGCCGGCGCCAGACCTGTTGGCCGAGGCCAACGAGCCGCTCGAAGACGGGGCCGGGGAAGAGCCCGCGGCGCCGGCCGCCTCTTTGGAGCCAGCGGAAAATCCAGAGCGTCTGCGGGCGGTCCTGACCATGATCACGGAGTGCGAAGCGATCTTGCAAGCGGCGCGGCGCCCGGCGGTTTGAGCTTTCCGGCAATTAATTCCGAGAAAACTGCCCGTTGCGGCCCACACCGCCCGGTTCGGGATTGCATGGGGCGAAACCTTCTTTATAAGAAGCCGGAGTCGGAGTGTAGCGCAGCCCGGTTAGCGCACTAGTCTGGGGGACTAGGGGTCGTGGGTTCGAATCCCGCCACTCCGACCATTCATCTTTTTGGAATTGATGGAGCTACGAGCCGGATTGCTGATCCCGCGAGACAGCTAATCCGTGCCATCTTGGCGCACGGCGCCAAATATTGAACTTAATGATTTCTTAATAAATGCAAGATTGCATTTACAAATACTTAAAATCGAAAATGCACATCTTCTTAAGGCGATGGCATTAGCTTAGGCGGATTGTATCCGTACAGGGCTTTCGTCATGCGTATCAATCCTGTTTCCAAGTTCGTCACCGTCTACGAGGTGCCCACGGTTCCGCGGCTGTCGAAAGTCGCGCGTGCGCGGCATGCGGAGGAGGACGTGCTGGTCGAAGAGCGAGAGCAGGATCTTAAGGACGGCCGGCCGAAGCGGCGCCCTCAGCGCATGGCGATTTCCGGCTCGCCGGACGAGCGCATCGCGCCGGCGCTTTTGTCGGCTTTGATCGACCTGCAAGAGCGTAGATAGAGTTTAGCCCCGCACCAAGTCCCAACCGCTGAGGCCGAGCCGTTCTTGCGGCAAGAAGCGGGCTTTATAGGCCATTTTCTTCGAGCCCTCGACCCAATAGCCGAGATAAAGGTGGGGCAGATCGAGCTGGCGGGCGCGTTCGATATGGTCGAGGATCATGAACGTACCGAGCGAGCGGGTCTTTTCCTCCGGTTCGTAGAAGGAATAGACCATCGAGAGCCCGTCGGCGAGAATGTCGGTGAGGCAGACCGCGATCAGCGCGCCGGGGGAGCCGGACGGTTCGGCGAGCCGGTATTCGATGACGCGGCTTTCCACATGGCTGTCTTCGATCATCATGGAATAATCGAGCACCGTCATGTCGGCCATGCCCCCGTCGCCATGGCGGGCATCGAGATAGCCGCGAAACAGCGAATATTGTTCCGAGGTCGGTTCCGCCGCCAAGATGTTACCGGTGACATCGGCATTGCGTTCCATGACCCGGCGCATCCCGCGCGACATGTCGAATTTATGGACTTTGACGCGCACGGAAACGCAGGCGCGGCAGGATTCGCAGGCGGGGCGATAAGCGATGGTCTGCGAGCGGCGGAAGCCGGATTGGGTCAGCGAGTCGTTCAGGGCAATGGCGCGCTTGCCGATGAGATGGGTGAATACCTTCCGCTCCTCGCGGCGTGGCAGATACGGGCAAGGCGAAGGGGCCGTCAGATAGAATTGCGGGGCATCGCGCGGCTCTCTCGACACTCTCGCTCCTATCCCGTGACCTAGAGCTTTTCATCTCGTGACGGCGCTTTAGCTTAGCGCGCTTGCGGAAACCCGCAAGATCATTCGCCCGGCACGCCCGCATCAAATTACAGCTTTCTAGCCGCGTGCCTAGACCGGGCGCCGCACGACGATAACCCCGGCGGCGATGTCATGCAGGCAGCGTTTGTCGCAGGTGAAGAGCGAGACCAGGAAGACCGGCGGGAACATCCAGCTGACATAGAGCAAAACCGCATGCACGGCGGCCACGACGAACGGAACCCGGAAGCCGTCGACCGTGCGGATTTCGAGATCCATGGCCCGCATGCCAGGGGTCGCCATCCGCGATCCCGAAACCGTGAAGCCATTGTAGAAAAAAGCCACGAAGGGAAAGAGCGGGGGGAGAAGCAGCGCGGAAAGGCCGAGGGTCACGATAAAAAGCCCCGTCCAGAGCAGGCCGACGAGAATCGAGACCAGCACCAAATCCAAACAAAAGGCGAAAATTCGCCGGCTCCGAACCCCAGAAAAGGCCGCGGCCGGCAGATTGGGTCCCGCGAAAAGGGGGACGCCGGTTTGGTTTTGATAAGGTCCGGTCTGGCTCATGCGAGGATTCCTCGAGCGCCCGTCACAGCCGGGCTCTCATACCGGCAAGATATGGTTCTGCTTGGGCGCGGCTACAAGCCCGGTTTCGAATAGGCTGTCTTGAGCGGCTGGCGTCCGGTCAAGGCGGCGCTCGTGGTCGTGACCACACCATACATTTCGACGAGATAGTTCAGCGCCGCTTCGCTGTCGCCGTCGCCCAGAACGCAGACGGCGTCGGTTGGCACCTGGATTCCATAGCCCCGGAAAAAAGCGCCATAGGCGGTGTGGCGCACGGCGCCATCGGTGTGCTGCCCGGTGATCACCACATCGGTCACGTCGTAATCGATGAACGTGTCCTCGAGATCGGTATCGTCGAAGGCGCCGTAGAACCGCTTCGTCGTGACGATCTCGCGCTCCTCGCCAACGGGGGCCAGCGCATCGATCACCATCGCGCCATGGGTGCCGGCCATGGCATGGCGGCCCCAAATCGAGACCTCGCGGTCATCGGCCCGGTGCGCGTCATTGGCGTAGACCACCAGCCAATCCGGATCCTTGCGGGCGTGATCGATCAGCCGCCGGATCGCCGGCACGATGGGCAAAGCCCGGCTCTCGTTGGGGAGGACACCCGTGACGAAGTCGTTGAGCATGTCGACGATGATCAGGGCTTTCATGGTGGTCTCCCAAGTTTCAAATCCGGGTGCGCGAGAATCACCAGAGGGCATGGTGACGCGCCCAGGCCGATTAGGCCGGCTCTATCGAGGAAAAGTCTATCAACTTTTCAGCCACATGCGTGATTCTGTCGAGCCGGTGCATGCGGCACACGAACGAAAGGCGTCTTGCTCCCCTGGAACGTCCGTGGCAATGGGAGGCCGATAATAATCCAAGGGAGTTTCGAATGGTATTTCTGTTTCGTGGTCTGGATAACTCTTTCCGGAGCGTCGTCTCGGTCCGCCGCCTGCAAGCCGCCGCCGTGCTCGTTTTGGCTTGCGTGAGCGCCCCAGGCCTGGCTTTGGCCGCTGGCCCGCTCGATGCGTATCTCCCCGCAAGCGGCGCGATCAAAGGCCGCGTCGTCGAACTGCGCGTCGCACCGGAAGATCAGGCGATTTCCAAGCGCTTCCAAGTGGCCGTTCAAGGCAATATGGACTGGTTCAAGAACTATGTGAAATCCAGCAAGCCGGGCGAGCCGCTACCTTACAATGCGCACATGGGCATTACCGAGGCACAGTACACCCAGCTGCTTCACATGAAGGCCGAGTTCAAGGAAAAGGGGACCGTCGAGATCAAGCTCAATCGCGCCGCCGACGGCACCGTGAGCTTCGAATCGAGCGATCCCGTCGCCGCCAACCTCAAGGGGACGCGTTTCCTCGAGGGCGAGAAGGTGGCCGAGTCGCCCTTCGGCAAGCTCGCGATTTTCAATGAAATCCACCAACACGATGCCAATGCGCCCTTCGGCGTCTGGAATGGCGCGGAATGGGCCCGTGTCTCGGAAGACACCACGCAATCCCCCAACGTGAAGGTCGCGTTCGGTAAGCTCGAAGCCTCCGGCGAGGGCGTGTTCTATTACCAGGTCTCGCCCTACAAGGATCAGGACGAGCAGTCGCTGGTGGTGCTGTACAAGCTGGATTGACGCGGCTTATCTCCTCCCCTTCAGCGGGGGAGGAGGGCCTGCCCGGGCTTTCGCCCCTCAAGCCTGCGTGGCAAATTCGTCCGCGCGGAACTGGCGGGCCATGCCGTCGAGCACGGCATTGATCATGCCGGATTCGTCGGGGCCGAAAAAGGCGCCGGCGACATCGACATATTCCTTGATGATGACGCGAGCCGGGACGTCCTTGCGTTTTTTTAGCTCATAGGCGCCCCCGCGCAGGGTCGCGCGCATGACGGAATCGACGCGGGCCAAGGGCCAGCCATCGATCAATGTCGCATCGATGGCGCGGTCGAGCGGGCCTTGATCGGCCAGGACGCCGGACAGGATATCGCGAAAAAAGGCGAGTTCGGCATTGTTATACTGGTCGCCCTCGATTTCGTGGCCGATCCAGAATGTCTCGAATTCCGTGAAAATATCGGGCAGCGTCTTGCCCGTGACGTCCATCTGGTAGAGCGCCTGCACAGCGGCAAGCCGCGCGGCGGATCGTTCGATCGCGCGGGCCATCTTTAATCCTTCTCGTGTTTGATACGGTACAGCGCCAATGCGGCGCGGGCGGCATCTCCGCCCTTGTCGCCTTGCGCGGGATCGGCCCGCGCTATCGCCTGTTGTTCGTTTTCGACCGTCAGAATGCCATTGCCGAAGCAAAGCCGGTGAGCGACCGCCAGAGCCGTGACGGCGCGCGCGCTTTCCAGCGAGACGATCTCGAAATGAAAGGTCTCGCCGCGAATGACGCAGCCGAGCACGATATAGCCATCGTAAGGCACGCCGCCGCGATCGAGATGCATGGCGAGCGCGATCGGAATTTCCAGCGCGCCGGGCACGCTGACCGTCTCGGCGCGGACGCCCGCCGCCGTGAAGGCCCGCACCGCGCCGTCATGCAGCATGGCGCCGATCTCCTCGTAGAACCGCGCTTCCACGATCAGAAAGCGTCCGCCTTCGGGAATGATCACGTCGGACGAGGGAACGATGGAGGTGCGATGCGCCATGGGCTTTGCCAGTGTCTTCGGGGGAGTCGTGCATTCGACTAACGCGCTAGCCCGGTGCATGCAAGCGGCGTCGAGACGGCTGGGGACGTGGAGCTGCCCAGGCAGGCGGGTGGCGGGGTGCGGCTAGCGCCCCTCGAACGCGCCGAGCCGCGCGGCGTAGCGGGCCATCAGATCGGCTTCGAGGTTCAGCCGGTCGCCCGCCACCCGTTCGCCCCACGTGGTCACCGCCAACGTATGCGGGATGAGCAGCACGGAGAAATCCGTGCCCTCCACGCTGTTTACCGTGAGCGACGTGCCGTCCAGCGAGACCGAGCCTTTTTCCGCGATGAAACGGGCCAGCGAGGCCGGCGCGCGGATCGTGAAGCGGCTCATGCCGTCGAACGGCTCCACGGCAAGAATCTCGGCTACGCCGTCGACATGGCCGGTCACGATATGGCCGCCGAGTTCGTCGCCGATCTTGAGCGAGCGTTCGAGATTGAGCCGCGTCCCTTCGCGCCAGGTGCCGGCCGTCGTGCGCGCCAAGGTCTCCGCGCCCACCTCGACGTCGAACCAGCTTCCGCCGTCCCGCGCCCCGCTGGCCACGACCGTGAGGCAGGGGCCGTTGCAAGCGATGGATGCGCCGAGCGCGATCGTGTCCGGCCGGTAGGAGGAGGCAATACGCAGACGGCGCAAGGCGCCCGCGACTTCGACGCGTTCGACACGTCCGGTATCGCTGATCAGGCCTGTGAACATAGCGCGCGCCTTTCGAAAAGCTGGAGGCGATCGGAGCCGACCTCGCGGGTCTCGACAGGGAGGTAAAAAGCGGGGTCGCTCAGCTTGGCGCGGGCGAGGGAATCGAGCGTCGCGACGCCCTTGCGCGCCAAGGGCTTGGGCGCGGTGAACAGCGCGACCTCGTCCGCGAGCCCGGCCGCGATCAGCGCCGAGCCGATCCGGGGGCCACCCTCGCTGAAAATGCGGGTCAAGCCGCGCGTGCCGAGAAACCGCAGCGCGGCGCCAAGGTCGATTTGACCTGAAGCCATCATGGGCACCGCCGCGATCTCGATCCCCGTTGCTCGCAACGCGTCGCCGCCCGCGAGGCTGTCCGCGCTCGTCAGCAAAAGCACGGGCACATCGCGCGCGGTCCGGGCGAGGCGGGACGCCGCAGGCAGCCGCAAATGGCTGTCGAGCACCACGCGCAGAGGCTTGGCGCTCACGCCGGGCAAACGCACGGTCATCAGGGGATCGTCGGCCAAAGCCGTGCCGATCCCGATCATGATCGCGTCGTGCATGGCGCGCATGATGTGGACGAGCCCATTGGCGGGAGCGCCGGTAATCGACAGCCGGGGATCGTGCGTGCCGCCGGCGACATAGCCGTCGGCGGTCTCGGAAAGCTTCAGCGTCACCATCGGGCGCTTTTCCGTCATGCGCAGGATATGACCGCGATGATCGCGCTTGGCTTGCGCCGTGCAGATGCCGCCGGTGACGTCGAGGCCTTGCGCGCGGCAATAGGCGGTGCCGCGCCCAGCGACGTCGGGGTTGGGGTCTTCGATGGTGTAGACGAGCCGCGTGATCCCCGCCGCCACGATCGCCTCGCAGCAAGGCGGCGTGCCGCCGTGGTGCGAGCAAGGCTCCAGGGTCACGTAAATTGTCGCGCCCTTGGCGGCGGCGCCGGCTTCCGCCAAAGCGGCGGTTTCCGCATGCGGGCGTCCGCCCGGCGCCGTCCAGCCGCGGCCCAAAACGATGCCGTCCTTCACCACGAGCGCGCCAACGCTGGGATTGGGCGCGGCGAGGCCAAGACTTCGCCGCCCCAGGGCCAGGGCCGCGTTCATAAAACGCTGATCGTTTTCGAGGTCGATGGGCGGAGCTGTCATGGGGGTCTAGCGTGGCGGCGCCACGTCAGACCTTCTCGGCCGGCGCGGACTTTGGATCGGGAGTCTCACTCTCCCCTTCCGGGGGATTGGCGAGTTCGTCAATCAGCATATTGAAGTCGCGCGTTTCGCGAAAGTTACGATAGACCGAGGCAAAGCGGACATAGGCCACGCTATCGAGGGCGCGCAGGCCCTCCATCACGAGTTCGCCAATTTTTTCGCTGGGGATATCGCCGTCGCCCTGGCTTTCGAGCTGGCGCACGATGCCATTGACCATCCGGTCGACGCGGTCAGGTTCCACGGGACGTTTGCGCAGCGCGATTTCGAGCGAGCGCATCAGCTTGTCGCGATCGAAGGGCACGCGCCGTCCGGTCTTTTTGACGACCGTCAGTTCGCGCAACTGCACACGCTCGAATGTCGTGAAGCGACCGCCGCAGTCCGGACAAACGCGGCGCCGGCGGATGGATGAGGCATCCTCCGCCGGCCGTGAGTCCTTCACCTGCGTTTCAAGGCTGCCGCAATAGGGACAGCGCATGCGACCTCAATATCTCCGGTCCTAGAGCGCGTTCCGCTTTGGTAGAATCACCAAAGCGATAAGAACTCGCTCTTTTACCAAGGGGTTAGAGCATGTCCTCGATCGAAAAAGTCTGCAACTTTTTCGGGACATGCTTTAGTAGATCGGGAATCGTTTCGTCAGTTCGGCCACTTCGGCGCGAATGGCGGCTTCGGTCGCCACATTACCTTCTTCCCCATGGGCGGCAAGGCCAAGCAGCGTGGTCGCGATCAATTCGCCCACCTTCTTGAACTCGGCCGTGCCGAAGCCGCGCGATGTCGCGGCAGGCGATCCGAGGCGGATGCCCGACGTCACCATCGGGCTCGCGGTGTCGAAGGGCACTCCGTTCTTGTTGCAGGTGATATGCGCACGGCCCAACGAGGCTTCCGCCGCCTTGCCGGTCAGGCCCTGCTTGCGCAGATCGACCAAGAGGAGGTGGTTGTCGGTGCCGCCCGAGGAGATGGCAAAGCCTTGTTCGGCGAGCGTCGCCGCCAAAGCCTTGGCGTTGTCGAGCACTTGCTGAATGTAGACCTTGAACGAGGGTTGCAGCGCCTCGCCGAAGGCAACGCCCTTGGCGGCGATCACATGCATCAGCGGGCCGCCCTGAAGACCGGGGAAAATCGCGGAATTGAACTTTTTCGCGAGATCGGCATCGTTGGTCACGATCAAGCCGCCGCGCGGTCCGCGCAGGGTCTTATGCGTCGTGGTGGTCGCGACATGGGCATGGGGGAAGGGCGACGGATGCAGCCCGGCCGCGACGAGCCCGGCGAAATGGGCCATGTCGACCATGAAATAAGCGCCGACGGAATCGGCGATTTCCCGGAATTTGGCGAAATCCCAATGGCGGGGATAGGCCGAGCCGCCCGCGATGATCAGTTTGGGCTTATGCTCTTGCGCGAGCTTGGCCACGCTTTCCATATCGATCAGGTGATCGGAGGGGCGCACGCCATAAGGGATCGGCTTGAACCATTTGCCCGACATGTTGACGGGCGAACCATGGGTCAAGTGACCACCGGCCGCGAGATCGAGACCCATGAAGGTGTCGCCGGGCTGGAGCAAAGCCAGGAATACCGCTTGATTCGCTTGGCTGCCGGAATTCGGCTGCACATTCGCGAAGCCCACGCCAAACAGCTTGGTGGCGCGCTCGATGGCCAGACGTTCCGCGATATCGACGAACTGACATCCGCCGTAATAGCGACGGCCGGGGTAGCCTTCCGCGTATTTGTTCGTGAGGATCGAGCCCTGGGCTTCGAGAACCGCGCGGGAGACGATGTTTTCCGACGCGATCAGCTCGATTTCGTCGCGCTGGCGGCCCAGCTCCTGATCGATGGCCTTGGCCATGTCGGGATCGGCCTCGTGCAGGTTGGTGCTAAAAAAAGCGGCCGTTTCGCCAGACTTTGTCATTGTGAACCCCTTGGGACATCTGCGGCGCTCGAGCGGACCGCTTGTTGTTCGTTCTATCGCGGAGTCTCTATCACAGCCGTCGAAGCCGGGGGAAGGTGGACTAAACGCACTTTTAATTCGCGGCGCTTCAGGAAAATTGAGGTCCGGTCGCGCGGGCAAGACGCTGGCGTATTCGTTCAACTACCTGAAACAGCTAACCTGCTGAACCACAATGTCATTGTGGCTATGACAGAGGATAATCCATCGCGGATGAATCAGCGCGGCGCGGAAAGACCAAGCTCTTTCCGGCGCTCGCGCATTTCCTCTTACCGTTCGTCATCCATCGGCTCCAGCACGCGGCTGCTATTTTGACCGGCTGGCGTCCGGTAGGGCTGATTATAGGGTTGCGCCTGTGGGTAGTAGGGCGGCTGTCCCTGGCTATAGCTCGCCGGACTGACCGGACCTTGCGGTTGATCGACGGGGTGGCCGATCGATCCCGTCGCCACCGGGGTGAAGCCGTCGCGCTGATAGATATCCTCGCGGAACTGGGTGATTCCATCCGGCGTCGCCCAGGCGGTGATGTAGACCCAATAGACCGGCACCTGGGTCGCGAGCTTCGCATCGACGCGTTCGCCCGAGCGAATCGCCTCGTCGATATGCGCGCGATCCCAACCGGGCGTGTCCTTCAACAGCCAGGTCACGTAATCCCGGACGTTTTGAACGCGGATACAGCCCGACGAGACGAAACGGTTGTCATCGCCGAACACGCCCTTGTCAGACGTGTCGTGCATATAGACGCCATAGGGATTGTTGATATTGATTCGCACCACGCCGAGCGAATTCTCGGTGCCGGGATCTTCGCGGAACCGGTAATTCGTCGCCTCCATGGAATGCCAGTTGATCGCGGACGACGCGACCTCCTGATTGTCCTTGTTGTAGATGCGGATGTGATGGTCGCTGAGATAGTTCGGATCGCCCTGCATGCGCGGGATCAGATCTTTCTTGATGATCGAGGCCGGCACGGTCCAAAACGGGTTGAAATTGATGTCGATCGCCTTGGTCTGCATGACCGGCGACTGGCGGTCGATCTTGCCGACGCCCGCGCGGTGATGCGTCATGACAATGCCGTTCTCGACCGTCTCCACCGCTTCGGCCGGGATATTCGCCATCACGAACCGCTCGCCGAGATTGCCCGAAAAGGCTTTGAGGCGGACGAGATTGATCTCGAGCTGATGCAGCCGCATGTCGGCGGGAATGTTGAGGGCGGCGAAGACCTCCGGCCCGACGATCCCATTCTCGATCAGACCGTGGCGGCCCTGAAAATGCTTCACGCCGGCTTCGACATACGAATCGAACACGGGCGAGGCGCCGGCCGAAGTATCGAGATCGCCCGAGGCCGCGAGGCGCTTGCGCAAGGCGACGACGGCGGCGCCGTTCGAGCCGAGCTTGAGCTTGGCACCCGATGGCACGGTGTTCCAGCCGCCGTTTTGGACGATGCGGCGGTAGGTTTCAATCGCCTGCTCGGTGGCGGAGAAGGTTTCGAGCGACAAGACCGGGACGGTCGAACGCGTCACGGACAAGCGAGCATCGGCATCGTAGCCCTGCGCCCATTCTGCTTGATCGGCGAATTGTTCGTTTGGCGCGGCCGCCGCAGTGTGACCGCCCGCTACACCAAAAATGGCCAGGACACTGGCCATCGAAAGGGCACGCAGGGACGCGCGCGAAAAAAGCTGCGATTGATTTGCCACCATGGACTCCAGATTCCCGTCACAAGGGACAGGACAATTGGCGCATGACACTGGCACGCGCCCTTTTCAGCGATTGTTTAGGGATACTCAACGGCATTTAACAAGCCGCAAACGCACGGCCATTTTGTGGCAACCAAGGCCGGAGCGGATAAATAAGGCGGCATTTGCCGGTCTGTTGCCATGATGGCACAGCTCTGCTGGAGCTTTTCAAACAAACGTCCAGCGCAGCTCACAGGGATAAGCTGGCCGGACGTTCAATGCGGAAGAGGCTTTACGCCTTCCGCGCGTGGAACCCGAATTCCGGTCAGGTCCAACGTTCTCGAAAAATGCCTGGAGCGCGTCCTGGGAGAGCTGGAAGCCCTAGCGAAACGCGCTCATCCGTTGAAAAATAAGTCTTTCGTCACCCCGGTACTGAGGCCGGGGTGGATTTATCAGAGCCGGAAGCGGATTTGATCGGTCCAGAAACGCTCGAGGCGAACCAGCGCCTGATTGAGGTTGGCGAATTCGCCGCTGGAAATGCCGCCGATCTGCTCGACCGTCGCGCTATGCTTGTCGTAGAGACCGCTGACGATCTGGTGAACCTCGCGGCCCGTTTCCGTCAGGCTGATGCGCACGGAGCGGCGGTCCAAGCGCGAGCGGGAATGATGGAGATAACCCATCTCGACCAGCTTCTTGACATTGTAGGACACGTTCGAACCGAGATAATAGCCCCGCGTGCGCAGCTCGCTGGCGGTGAGTTCCTTGTCGCCGATATTATAGAGCAGCAGCGCTTGGACCGAGTTCACGTCGCTGCGGCCACGGCGGTCGAATTCATCCTTGATCACATCGAGCAGGCGGCGGTGCAGCCGCTCGACCAGGGTCAAGGCTTCGAGATAGACCGGGCGGACCTCGATCGTCTCGCCTTTGGAATGGCTGGCTGTCTCGATTTTCAGCGCTGCGCTCATTGTGTTTGCTCCTTGGAATGTCCGCCGTCGCCGGAAGGCCTTGGCTTCACGATGGATTGATTGATAAGCGCCACGAATGAAAACGAGTTTAAACAACAGTCTGAATCGAAAGTTTACCTGATTGCGTAAATAAGCTGTGAATTAAACCAATGATAATTGTAAACGGAACGTGTCAATTGATTACTTAAACATTTATCGATCGCAAAATACGTAATATTTATTGTGCCTTTAGTTGGAAGATTCAATAAATATCAGAAAGCCGTGGTTATCCAGATGTTACGCCAGGCGCTATGCTGGGATCGGCGGCGATAGGGTCCATCGCCCGGAATCACGGGTTAGGCGGGCCGGATTCTTCAGCTTTTGCCAACCATGCGCGGAAAAGCCGCGAAATATTTTCACGGGCGGGTGGCTTTTCCCGCCTGCCAGGTCAAAGCGAAATAGACAAGGATCAAAAATCCATCGGCGGCGACCCAGCTCCGGGAAAAAAAATGCGGGAGCGTGAAACTGATGAAGATTTGCGACACGGCCGCGAAGAGCCAGAGCACGCCGCCCCAGGGCGTCGCCAGCCATAGACCTACCGCCGCGAGGAGATCGAGGACCGAAAAGAAGATCATGGCCGCCGTGCGCGCGGCCGATTGGCGGTCGAAAATCGCGTCTGGCGGCAGCAGAAACATCGCCCATTGCGCCATGCCCTGAAGGATCCAGAGGCCCGCGAGCAGGCGCATGAAGACGACGAGGATCAGGCCCCAGCGCGTTTGATTGGCTTCATGGGGCGTGATCCCCAAGCGAATGGCGGGCACGGCCTCGAAGGCCTCGGGCTTGATCCGTTCGCTGCTCGCGTTCGTGTGACTCATGCGCGGGGTCTCGCCAGGAAAGAATGCGTCGGGAAGGAATTCGCCGCGGCCGGCCCCACGGGCACGATGCCGGTCGGATTGATCCAGGGATGGCTGCGATAATAATGGTTTTTGATGTGATCGGTCCTGGTCGTGGAGGCGACGGCCTCCAGGGACGAAAGGTCCGTGAGATAGGCCGAGAGCGCGGGATAATCCATGATGCGGCGGATGTTGCACTTGAAATGGCCGACGTAAACAATGTCGAAGCGCAGAAGCGTGGTGGCAAGCCGGATGTCGGCCTCGGTGATTTCGTCCCCTAGGAGATAGCGGCGGGAAAAAAGGTGCCGTTCCAGCCAGTCCAGACTGTCGAACAGCGGGTACACCGCCATCTCGTAGGCCGCCTGGCTGGTGGCGAAGCCCGCTTTATAGACACCATTGTTGATCGTGTCATAGACGCGGGCATTGATCGCATCGATCTCGGGCCGTTGGGATTCCGGGTAATAATCGCCGGGCGCCGCGCCAAGCCCATCGAAGGCCGAATTGAACATCCGGATGATTTCCGAGGATTCGTTGGAGACGATGGTCTTGGTCTGTTTGTCCCATAGCACGGGCACGGTCACCCGGCCGACGTAGCCCGGATCCGCCAAGGCATAGACCTGATAGAGATAGTCCGCGCCATTGACGGTATCGGGGATGACATCGTCCTCTTGTTTGAAGGTGATGCCGTTTTCCCGCATCAGCCAATGCGCGATGGAGAGGGTGACGAGGTTTTCGAGGCCTTTCAGCTTGCGCATGATCAAGGTGCGATGGGCCCAGGGGCAGAAATAGGCGGCATAGAGATGGTAGCGCCCGGCCTCTGCCTTGAACCCCGCGCGGCCGCTCGGCCCGGCCGAGCCGTCGGCCGTCACCCAATTGCGGAACTTCGCGGCATCCCGCTCGAATCGGCCGTCATGCTTATCCTGCGCGTACCCACGGTCGTGCCAGATGCCTTCGACGAGTACACCCATGGTCTGGCCTTTCGCGATCCCTCGAGCATATGATTCCAGCTAAGCGGAACGCGCTCTAATGGCGACGGTTTTAACCGCTTCCGCGCTTCGCGGGCAAATGAAGTTGGGATAAGTTGAAAATCGGCCTATCCCGGTCAAACGTGGGACCGTGTAAGTCCCGGTCGGGAAATTGCGTCACGCGCGATCGAGGAGATGAAACCATGACCCACGGCCTGCCGCCCGATCTTTCCGAATCTCTTGGCCTCGTCCACCGGCCCCGGCGCAATCGCAAGAGCGAATGGGCGCGGCGTCTCGTGCGCGAGCATGTCGTGACCTCCAACGACCTGATCTGGCCGATTTTTATCATCGACGGCGAGAAGCAGCGGGTTCCCGTGCCCTCCATGCCCGGCGTCGAGCGTTATTCCGTCGACGAGGCGGTGCGGGCGGCGCACGAGGCGGCGGAGGCCGGCGTGCCCGCCATAGCGCTCTTCCCCTTTACCGATCCGTCCTTGCGGGATCCCCTGGGCAAGGAGGCGCTGAATCCTGGCAATCTCGTCTGCCGCACCTGCCGCGCGATCAAGGCCGAGGTGCCGGAGATCGGTCTCATTACCGATGTCGCGCTCGATCCCTATACCAGCCACGGCCATGACGGCGTGATGCGCGGCGACGAGATCGTCAACGACCCCACGGTCCGGATTCTCGCGCGTCAGGCGGTCAACCAGGCCTATGCCGGGGCGGATGTAATTTCCCCCTCCGACATGATGGACGGCCGGGTGGCCGCGATCCGCGCCGCGCTCGATTTCGCCGGGTTCGAATCCGTGCAAATCATGTCTTACGCGGCCAAATATGCCTCGGCCTTTTACGGCCCGTTCCGCGATGCCATCGGCACCAACGCGACGCTGGTGGGCGACAAGCGCACCTATCAGATGGATCCCGGCAATGCCGAGGAGGCCCTGCGCGAGGTGGCGCTCGATATCGAGGAGGGCGCCGATATGGTCATGGTGAAACCCGGCATGCCCTATCTCGACATCATCCGCCGCGTGAAGGAGAGCTTTGCCGTCCCCACCTTCGCCTACCAGGTCAGCGGCGAATATGCGATGATCATGGCCGCCGCGCAAAACGGCTGGATCGATGGCGACCGCGCGATGATGGAAAGCCTCACCGGTTTCAAACGGGCCGGATGCGACGGCATCTTGACTTATTTTGCCGTGAAGGTGGCGAAAAGGCTGAAGGGGCAGGGGTGAGCGTGTTGGACTTATCCTCCTCACTTCACGGGTGAGGATAGACGTCCGAAGTTGGATCCATTTCATGACCCGCCTTTCCGAAGACGAACTCATCGCCACCTTGTTCGCGCCGCTCGCGGGTCCCGGCGGCTTGGGGCTGCGCGACGATGCGGCGGTGATTGCGCCGAGGCCCGGCCACGATCTCGTGATATCGAAGGATATGCTGATCGCGGGTGTGCATTTCTTTGCCGCCGATCCTCCCGATGCGATTGCGCGTAAGGCTTTACGCGTCAATCTTTCCGATCTCGCGGCCAAGGGCGCGACGCCGCTGGGTTTTCTCCTGGGACTCGGCCTGCCCACGGACTGGACCGGCGAATGGCTCAAGGCTTTCGCTCACGGCTTGGGCGCGGATGCGCAGGATTTCGGCTGCCCGCTGCTCGGTGGCGATACCGTTAGGACGCCGGGGCCTTTGAGCCTCTCGATCACCGTTCTCGGTTTGGTGCCCTCGGGCCGCATGGTGCCGCGAACGGGCGCCCGGGCGGGCGATCTTCTCTATGTCTCCGGCACGATTGGCGATGCCGCGATTGGCTTGCGCCTGCGTCTGCAAGACCGGCTGGATGCGCCTTGGATCGCGGTACTCGGCGAGAAAGCGGCGGCTTATTTGCGAGATCGTTATCTCCTGCCGCGTCCGCGTCTCGCCTTGCGTGCCGCCTTGCAGGCCCATGCCTCCGCGGCCATGGATGTGTCCGACGGGCTCGCCGGCGATCTCGGCAAGATGCTGGGCCTCGCGGGCCTGACCGCGGACATATCCGTGGACGGCGTGCCGCTTTCCGAGGCCGCCTGGGCCGCCCTCAAATTGAGCCCCGCGCTGATTGAAACCATCCTCACTGGCGGCGACGATTATGAAGTTCTCTGCGCCGTGCCGCCCTCGAGCGCCAAGGCGTTCGAGGCCAGCGCGAAAGAAGCGGGCATTGCCGTCACGCGTATCGGGTCGTCGCGCCCCGGCGAGGCCGCGCCCCGGTTCAACGATTCGGACGGCGCCGCGCTTGCCTTGGCCGTGCGAAGCTTCAGCCATTTCTAAGACGGGGCCGGCGCCCGGATCCGGCCAGCGCCCGGTCCGTGATTCTTCATTTTACAGTTTGCATCCCGTCATGGCTAGCGGCTCTGCCGGGGTCTGCCCTCGCTTTGCGCATCTTGCCAGCACAAATCCATAGGTATTTCGGCCATTTGCGAAAGGCGGCGCTTTCCGCCTATGGTCCGCCCAACAATAACGAGTATTTTCCGCGAGAGCTGCTGGCTCGCGTGGCCGGGAAAATGCCATAACATCCTCAAAAGAGAGCGGTTTTTGCCGCCTGGGGTCTGTGCCCAGGGGCAGGCTCTCTGAAAATGCGATCATTCCAGGGAGAGTGTGGACGATGAATCCGATTTGGCTGGTCCTTCTTGGTGGCCTTCTTTCGATAGTCTATGGCGTGGTCACCGCGTCGCAACTTTTGGCGGCCGATGCCGGCAATCCGCGGATGCAGGAGATCGCCGCCGCGATCGCCGAGGGCGCGCAAGCCTATCTTCGCCGCCAATATCTGACCATCGCCGGAGTCGGCGTCGTCATTTTCGTGGCCATCGGTTACCTCCTGACCTGGCCGGTCGCGATCGGTTTCGCCATTGGCGCGATCCTGTCGGGCGCGGCGGGGTTCATTGGGATGAACGTCTCCGTCCGGGCCAATGTCCGCACAGCGCAAGCGGCCTCGCTGTCCCTCAGCAGGGGCCTCGACATTTCCTTCAAGGCCGGCGCCATCACGGGCATGCTGGTCGCCGGCTTGGCGCTGCTCGGCGTCGCCGGATATTACTATGTGCTGACCGGTCCTCTGGGGCATGAATCGAACAGCCGCGAAGTCATCGACGCGTTGGTGGCGCTCGGTTTCGGCGCCTCGCTCATTTCGATCTTCGCCCGTCTCGGCGGCGGCATTTTCACCAAGGGGGCCGATGTCGGCGCCGATCTCGTCGGCAAGGTCGAGGCGGGCATCCCCGAGGACGATCCCCGCAATCCCGCGACCATCGCGGATAACGTCGGCGACAATGTCGGCGATTGCGCGGGCATGGCGGCCGATCTCTTCGAGACCTATGCCGTCACGGTGGTCGCCACCATGGTGCTGGCCGCGATCTTCTTCGGCGGCGCGCCCATCCTCAAATCGGCGATGCTCTATCCCTTGGCGATCTGCGCCACTTGCATCGTCACCTCGATCGCGGGCACGTTTTTCGTCAAGCTCGGGGCCAATAATTCGATCATGGGCGCGTTGTACAAGGGCCTGATCGCCACCGGCGTTCTGTCGATCGGCGGCCTCGCCCTCGCGACCTATGCTACGGTCGGTTTTGGCTCGCTGGGGCAGGGCGGCGGCGTCACGATCACCGGCCTCAATCTCTTCTATTGCGGCATCATCGGCCTGATCGTCACCGCGCTCATCGTCGTCATCACGGAATATTATACCGGCACCGGCAAACGCCCGGTGGTGTCGATTGCCCAGGCCTCCGTCACCGGCCATGGCACCAACGTGATCCAGGGTCTCGCGATCTCGCTGGAATCCACCGCGCTGCCGGCGCTGGTGATCATCGGCGGCATCGTCTCGACCTTCCAGCTCGCGGGCCTGTTCGGCTTGGCGATTTCGGTCACGACCATGCTCGGCCTTGCCGGCATGATCGTGGCGCTCGATGCCTTCGGGCCGGTCACGGATAATGCCGGCGGGATCGCCGAAATGGCGGGCCTGCCGAAGGAAGTCCGCCAGTCCACCGATGCATTGGACGCGGTCGGCAACACCACGAAGGCCATCACCAAGGGCTATGCGATCGGCTCGGCCGGTCTCGGCGCCCTCGTGCTTTTCGCGGCCTATAGCTACGATTTGCACTTCTTCATCGCCAATTCCGACAAGTTCCCTTACTTCAAGGGGATCGGCGACATCGCCTTCGATCTTTCAAACCCCTATGTCGTCGCCGGTCTGATCTTCGGCGGTCTCATCCCCTACCTGTTCGCCGGGATCGCCATGACGGCGGTGGGCCGGGCGGCGGGGTCGGTGGTGGAAGAAGTGCGGCGCCAGTTCCGGGACGATCCCGGCATTATGGCGGGCACCTCGCGTCCCGATTATGCCCGCGCGGTCGACTTGCTGACCAAGGCGGCGATCAAGGAGATGATCATCCCCTCGCTGCTCCCCGTGCTGGCCCCCGCCGTGGTCTATTTCGGCGTGCTGGCGATCTCCGGTTCGAAGGGCTCGGCCTTCTCCGCTCTCGGCGCTTCGCTGCTCGGCGTGATCGTCAACGGCCTGTTCGTCGCGATCTCGATGACGTCTGGCGGCGGCGCTTGGGACAATGCCAAGAAGAGCTTCGAGGACGGCTTCATCGACAAGGACGGCGTCAAGCATTTCAAAGGCAGCGAGGCCCACAAGGCGTCGGTGACCGGCGATACCGTCGGTGACCCCTACAAGGACACCGCCGGCCCGGCGGTGAACCCCGCGATCAAGATCACCAACATCGTGGCGCTGCTGCTGCTCGCGATCCTGGCGCATATCGGGGTGCATTAGGTATCTTACCCTTCTCCCGCCTCGGCGGGAGGAGGGCACGTTCTTGCGAGTGCAACGAAGCAAAATGTGCTTCGCTGCACTCGCAATGGCGGTGCCCCTCAAGCCTCCATCAACGCCCCGACGTGAGCGGCTACCGACTTTGACAGCCCTTCCAAATCGTAGCCGCCTTCCAGGATCGAAATGATGCGGCCGCCGGAATGGCGTTTTGCGACGCCGATCAGTTTTTCCGTGATCCAGACGTAATCCTCTTCCTCCAGCCGGAGGCCGCCGAGCGGGTCGAGCCGGTGGGCGTCGAAGCCGGCCGAGATGATCAAGACGTCGGGGGCGAAATCTTCCAGCGCGGGCAAGATCCGGCTTTCCATCGCGTCGCGGAACTCGGCCCCGCCATCGCCTTCGCGCAGCGGCGCATTGACGATTTGATCGTAGAGGCCGCGCTCGTCCACGGCGCCGGTGCCAGGAAATAGCGGCATCTGATGCGTCGAGGCGTAAAGGACAGTGGGGTCGGCCCAAAAGATCGCCTGCGTCCCATTGCCGTGATGCACGTCGAAATCGACAATGGCGACGCGCTTGGCACCGTGGAGGCGTTGCGCATGGCGCGCCGCGATCGCCGCCGTGTTGAAGAAACAAAAGCCCATGGGCGTATCGATTTCGGCATGGTGTCCCGGCGGGCGCACCGCGACGAAGGCGTTCTTATGCATGCCGCTCAGCACCTGATCGACCGCATAGGTGGCGCCGCCCACCGCATGCATGATTGCCGACCAGGTGCCGGGGCTCATCAGGGTATCCCCATGATCGAGCGCGATCGTGCCTTGCTTGGGCGCGGCTTTCTCGATGGCGGCAAAATAGCTCGCGGGGTGGACCCGCGTGATCGCCCGCGATTCACCCCAGGGCGTATCCTCGCGCACGAGCCCGTCGAAACGCGGATCCGCCATCGCCGCCTGGATCGCCCGCATCCGGTCCGGGCGTTCGGGATGGTTCGGCCCCGTGTCGTGATCGAGGCTCACGGGATGCGATAGGAATAGCGTGGTCACGGGGGCATCCTCGTTTCTGGCACTCATGACAGCCTTACCGTCGAGACCGGAGGATGCCCGTGCCGGGAAAGTCTAGCAAGGCCCTCAATAAAGCGCGACTCTGGAGTCTCGAGGACCCTTACAAAGAGATAAGCGCCGCGGCAGAAGAAAACATGGGCGATCCCTGTGTCTTATGGCGGCCGTCTCCGGCAATATGTCTAAAGGTGAGTTTGATCCCAAGCTGAGGGAGGTTGTCACCAGGCCTCGAGGGAAAGCCGGCCAGGCTGCTGGGCCTCGGCCGAGTCCGGAAACGTTTTCTTGGTCTTTCGATAAAAGTCGCTCTTTTACCAAGAAGTTAGAGCAATTCGCCGATCAAGAAAGTCTGCAACTTTCGTGGTGAATGCTCTAAAATAAGATTTAAGCGGATTACGGCGTGGGACAGCCCACGCAAGCCTGCTTAGGCGGCTTTGGCGTTACGGCGCGCGCGCGTGGCGCGTTTGGGCTTTGCATCCTCGCCCACCGCCAATTCCGCCAAAGCAGCGGGTTCGAGCGCGGCGGCCACGGCTGCAATGCCGATTTCCCGGTAAAGGCGGGCCAAGAGATCGTGCTGTCCATTCGGGGCGGTCTTCGCGGCGTTCGACGGGGTGGTATCCATGGTGAAGCTCACTTAACGCTAGAAATACACGCGGGAAGAGTTTATCGCCTCCGCATGCCGAACATCCCGCACCGGGGTTAACGTGCCGCTAAACGAAAAACCGGCGAGGCGCGAAATATGTTCCGCCATGAAACATATCCACAGGCCGCATGCCTTTTGGCGGATCCGGTGGGCATAATGCCGGCTTAAACGGCCGGTATCTTTAGGGCCTGCAAATAACAAAAAGACCGGTGGCTGAAGACAGGGAGAGGGCATTCATGCAAGGCTTGATGCAAGATTGGCCGTTGTTGATTCACCGGATTATCGATCATGCGGCGACCCAGCATGGCTCGCAAGAGGTCGTGTCGCGTTCGCTCGAAGGGCCAATCCATCGCACCGATTACGCCACGGTGCGCCAGCGCGCTTTGCGCGGGGCCAAGCGCCTTGCGCGTGAAGGGATCAAGCCCGGCGACCGGGTCGCGACGATGGCTTGGAATAGCTGGCGTCATCTCGAAGCTTGGTATGCCATTGCCGGCGTGGGCGCGATTTGTCACACCATCAACCCGCGCCTTTTTGCCGAGCAGATCGTCTGGATCGTCAACCACGCCGAAGACCGGCTCTTGATGCTCGATGCCTGTTTCGTGCCGCTGATGGAAAAGCTGGCTCCGGAACTCCCCTCCATCGAGCGCTATATCGTGCTGACCGATGCGGCGCATATGCCGCAAACCAGTTTGCGCAATGCCGTCGCCTATGAGGATTGGCTTGCCGAGGCCGATGACGATTTCGTCTGGGCCGCCGTCGACGAGCGCGCCGCCGCGGGCCTGTGTTATACCTCGGGCACGACGGGAAATCCCAAAGGCGTGCTCTATACCCACCGATCCAATGTGCTGCACGCCATGCAGGTTTGCGTGAAAGGATCGATTGGCCCCAGTGCCAATGATTCCGCTCTCTGCGTCGTGCCGATGTTCCACGCCAATGCCTGGGCCTTGCCCTTCGCCTTGCCGATGTGCGGCGCTAAAATGGTGATGCCGGGCCCCCGGCTCGACGGCGCCTCGGTCTATGAATTGATCGAGTCCGAGGGGGTCACCATCAGCGCCGGCGTGCCGACCGTCTGGCTCATGCTGTTGGACTACATGACCACCAACGGAAAGAAGCCCAGCACGTTGAGGCAGGTCGCCGTCGGCGGCGCCGCTTGCCCACGGGCCATGATCGTCCGGTTCGAGCGCGATTTCGGCGTGGATGTGTTCCACTCCTGGGGCATGACGGAGTCGAGTCCCGTCGGTACGACCGGCACGATCAAGCCAGTGACCGGCAAGCTCGAGGGCGATTCGCTTTACGATCAAAAGGTCAAGCAGGGCAGCGCGCCCTTTGGGCCCGTCAGGAAATAGCTGAATCGGTTCTTTAAGGGAACGGATATGGGATTCCCGGCGAGTGCGCGGCGTCGTAGCGTTGCGGGATGATCGACGAAGATTCGCTCCAGGAGCGCAAGGCG